>CAYFGP010000151.1:0-15083 GCA_964342385.1 uncultured Oleiphilus sp.
CTCCTGATCAGCTATCAATGGAGCTGGTTTATGCTTAACCGGACAGTAGTGATACCAGATATTTACCTGCACCGGGTCTGAGTAGGTTGATCTTAAATTCGGCGGTAAGCACCTTTTTGCCTTCGGCGATCAGAGTGGCTCCAGCGGTGCCAGCGGTATGGTCGCAGATAGTGGCTTGTACTCCGGCATGGACAAAGCCGTCCTGCTGTTGCAGATCTTCCCGGACTTTTAGTTTGGTGTAGCACAGGCCCGGTTCAATCTTGTCAGCTTGCAGGCCTAGGAATTGGATGAAGGGAGCGGCAGTCAGTACTCGCTCGACTTCCTGCTGGTAGTTAGGGTTTTTCGGTAAAAACTCAGCAAAAGGTTGCATGTTCGACTCACTTTGTTGTTTTTGTTGTTCAAAGCGATCATACGGTGTTTGGGCTGGTTTGGCTGTTCTCCAGCGTGAATACCGGGTTCTGTGGATCGGGTTCAGTACGTTGGATCGCTTGATAGGGCTACACTATATATAGGTTAAGAGAGGGGTTAAGCCATTGGCTTTAATCTATGAGGATTCAGAACGGGAGGATGCTGCCAGCACCATGATCCCGTTGCTAAAAACACTGACATTATCCTTGTGCCTGTTATGGAGTTCTCTTGTTTGGGCTGAGGAACCACTGCAGGTTCGGACAATCTCAATATCGCCTTATGGCATGGGTACGGATGAGGCGGTTCAGGGTATCTATTTTGATTTGGCCAATGTGTTGCTAAAGGAATCAGGCTATTCCAATACCAATCATCTTTATCCCTATGCGCGTATCATGTCGGAGTTAAAGTCGGGTCAAACAGATCTGACCATTATGTTTAAGTACCGTGAACTGCAAAACAGTGTGGTTTATGTCTCCCCTCTCCCTCCCCTGCAAACTATTGTTATTGGCCTGGAAGGTATTAACTTTGATTCGTTGGATAGTCTGGTGGGTAAGAAACTGGCTTATCTGCGTGGGGCCAAGTTCAGTGATGATATTGATCAGAACCCTGACATTATTAAGGTGGAAACCAAAGACTTTCAGTTAGGGATCAAGATGCTACTGCGGGGCCGTGTCGATGCCATTATTGGCCCCATCGATCCTATACTCAGTGCTGCGTTATTAGAGCAAGGAGATAAGACTATTCGTTTTGGCTGTCCTCTGGTGGTGGATGAGCGCACACCCTGGGTGCAGATCTCCCGTAAGAGCCTGGAGCGTATTGATGTCGATAAACTGCGCGCGACCTATGAGCGTTTAATCAAGCGAGGTGAGCTGACTCGACTTAGAGTGAAATATCTGGGTGAGCAAGCGCTGGAGAGCAATATCACCGCTTCCGATACTACTCTACCCTAACAGTGCTTCCTTAACTTTTCCTGTCCGCTCCTAATCTCTCTAAGCGTTCATCCTTTTATCAGCGATTAACTCTTAAGGCCTGATCGCTTTAATCAAGAGATTTCTGGGCGTGAGCTTTTTCTGACAGAATTCAGTAAGTTCCACGTGAAACCCTGCTTCCTGTAGATTCAGCATACGATCCAGTACCAGCCAAAGTTCTAATGGGCGACGAAACAGGTGTTGGACCAGTTCCATACGACGAATCTGCTGTACGCGTTGTTGGCCTAGTTCCAGATAACGATCTAGATGGCTGTCCAGATTGAGTTTATCCACACCTGCTTTCACATCTACATCCATATCCACACTTATACACTGATCTAATTTTCGATTGTTGATCGCCCAAGCGATAAAGTCTTTAAAATCGCCGGTTAGCAGGTGTTTGGGAATCGTGGACAGTGGCATATAGTTGCTGCTGCCCAGCCGTTGCTTCTGCAGTTGATCAAAGGCCATTCGCCATAGCAGCTCGGTATCACGTAGGTTGCCGATACGTTGACCGCCGGTCACTGTTTCTTGCAGAGGGATTTTCAGATCTTGTTTGCTGAGTTTGATCTCGGATTGTTGAGCCAATTGTGACAGTGGTTGATAGCTGTCTGCGCGGATCAGATGATAGCAGCAAGGCGCAATCAACAGGCTTTTCGCTTGCCTGTGACTGGCATGATGAATCAATTGACAGTGCAGATCACCGCAGGCATGGAGGGCAACAGCATGAGTATGGGGTTGGATTAACTCAGCGGCTTGTTGGTCGAAGGCATCTCCATGAACAAAGCTCTGTGGTAGTTGCCATTTGTGAGCTTCCAGCTCCCCTTGTTGACACAGCTTTTGTTGCCATTCCAGGCTGGTAATCTGATAGTTATTCTGTGGGGTTATCTTTTCTGAGCTTTCTTGTTGTTGGTAGGCGATTAGTCTTCCCAGATGACCTTTACCAGCACACCATTCCAGAATATGGCGGGTGTTTTCTGGCTTACATTTACAGTCACTGTCGCTGCGAGTATTAACTGACTGATCTGAGGTTTTTACCTGTTGCGGCTGTTTCTGTTCTTGAGCTAACCAGGGTTGTAGATGACGGGCAAAATAACGCATTTGTTGCCATTTTCGACCGGGGATACCCTGTGCAAAACGTTTAAGTTGCGCCGATTCCGGTGGCAATTCATCTTTAGTGGACAAGAAATTTTGTCTTGCTGCTGTGGATAAGTTAAACACAGGCTTCTGGTTCTGAACTGACTGATCTTGCTCAGTTTCTATTTGCCTTGTGGTTAAGTTATCAACAAAGTTAACCAGTTGCTCAGTGAGTGAAACTAGAGCTGTGGCTTGTGGAATCCAGGGGCTGAGCCAGCACGCTAAGTTATGCACATCCTGCTGTAATGCTTCTAACTCGTTTTGATCTAATTCTTGCAGTGCTTGCGCCAGAGAAAGAGGTTTGTTGGTGGTGCTGGAGTTGCCCATGGGAAAGAAATCCTGCCAGGGCATTTCGTTGTGGTGAAAGGGTTGGAACTGCCAGAAGTCGCGCAGTTCGGTGAGCTGTTGATCCAGTTGTTGAAACGCGTCGATGTACACAGCGATGACCTTTACCTTTTACCCTGTTACCTGATTTATCGATTCTATCTATTTGTCCGCTATCGCGTAGCTTATCGTCATACAGCTGCCATTCACTTGTCCCTACCATTGCTCCCTTACTTTTTATAGCCCTGCACACTTGCCTCTTCTTTCTTTGGTTTTCACCTTTTAGCTTCCACCTTAAACAGGATTTATTAGGCTGTTTTTGGAAAGATGGTGGCCAAACTGTGACAAAACTAGGCAAAAAAACACGGGAAATGTCGGCTTCAGCTAAGCTTAAAGCGGATTTTGGGCAAATTTAGGCGGATTTCAGCAGAAAGTCGAAACAAAATTGGATTTTGGCAATATTTACAGGCACAATGCGTGCCCCTTAAGGTGAGACTGCTGTTTTTCTCCATCCTGATCACGTCGATGATCAGCCCGATTGCGCACAGCGCATCACCTGCCTATATGTGATGTTAAAGCTAGTCACAAGCTTGCTTTTAACTAAGCCGAGTGGAACCCGAGATTTTGATATTGAGCGTTTTTGATACCGCGACAGTATGCTTGGATGAGATGCCAGGGGTTCCGTTTTTTGTATTACGACTCAGGTAATCCTTGAATGTCATCAGAAGAGACTGTTGTATCCAGCTTTGACGAGCTGGGTCTTCCCGAAGCACTGGTTTCCAGTGTAAAAGAAATTGGTTATGAAACTCCTTCCCCAATCCAGGCTGCCAGTATTCCTGTACTGCTGGAAGGTAAGAGTCTGTTAGGTCAGGCTCAAACGGGTACCGGTAAAACAGCATCGTTTGCATTACCGCTGCTGGCCCGTATTGATATGAAAAAGAACAGCCCTCAGGTGCTGGTTCTGACCCCTACGCGTGAACTGGCAATTCAGGTTGCTGAAGCTTTCCAGCGTTACGCTCGTGATATGAAAGGTTTCCACGTACTGCCGATTTATGGCGGTCACAGCATGACACTGCAGCTGAAACAGCTGAAGCGTGGTCCACAGGTTATCGTGGGTACGCCAGGTCGTGTGATGGATCACCTGCGTCGTAACTCTCTGGACACTCGCACTATGCAGGCGGTGGTTCTGGATGAAGCCGATGAAATGCTGAAAATGGGTTTCATTGATGACGTAGATTGGATTTTGGAGCAAGTGCCACAACCACGTCAGGTTGCTCTGTTCTCTGCAACCATGCCGGAAGAGATCCGCAAGGTTGCACGTCGTCACCTGGACGGTGCGCAAGAGATCCGTATCGCAGCGAAAACGTCTACTGTTGATACCATCAACCAGCGTTACTGGCAGGTAAGCGGTGTTCATAAGATGGACGCGCTGACCCGTATTATGGAAACGGAAGATTTTGATGCGGCGATTATTTTCGTACGTACCAAAACTGCGACCGTTGAGCTGGCTGAAAAGCTGGAAGCCCGTGGTTACAGTGCGTCTGCACTGAACGGTGATATGAACCAGGCACTGCGTGAGCGTGCGGTAAATCAGCTGAAACAACGTAAGCTGGATATCGTAATTGCGACTGACGTTGCGGCCCGTGGTCTGGACGTTGAGCGTATCACTCACGTTATCAACTACGATATTCCTTACGACACTGAAGCTTACGTACACCGTATTGGACGTACCGGTCGTGCAGGTCGTACCGGTGAAGCGATCCTGTTTGTTACGCCGCGTGAGCGCGGTCTGCTGCGTGCTATTGAGCGTGCGACTCGTCAGCGTATCGAGCGTATGGATCTGCCAACCCGTGAAATGGTGGCTGAGCAGCGTGTTAAGCAGTTCAAGACCGATGTGGTTGAGATGGTTGGCAATGTCGGTTCTGACATGGACTTCTTCCGCAACCTGGTTAAAGAACTGGCTGAAGAAAATGAGATGTCTCTGGAAGATATCGCAGCGGCACTGGCCTGGAAAGCTCAGGTTAAGCGTCCTCTGATTCTGCCACCAGAAGAAGTACGTCCTCAGCGTGAGCGTCGTGACCGCCGTGATCGTGACGATCGTCGTGGTGACAGAGGTGAGCGTGGCGGTGAACGCGGAGAGCGTCGTCCACGTCGTGAGCGTCCGGAAGGTGTTAACTTCGTACGTTACCGTATTGAAGTGGGTCGCAATGAAGGCCTGCAGCCGGGTGACGTAGTGGGTGCGATTGCTAACGAAGCGGGCATCGAAAGCCGTTATATCGGTAATATCCGTTTGTACGATCAGTTCAGTACTGTTGAGCTGCCGGAAGGTATGCCTGATGAAGTAATGAAGCATCTGCAGAAGACCCGTGTACGTCAGTCTGAGATGAATATCTCCGTGGATACTGGTCCTGAGCCGGAAGAGCGTCCACGTCGTCCCCGTGGTGATCGCCCTCGCGGTGGTCCTCGTGGCGATCGTCCGCGCGGTGACCGCCCTCGTGGCGAGCGTCGTGGTGGCCCAAGAGGTGACCGTGGCGAACGCGGTGGCGATCGTCGCCCTCGTAACAACGATGGCCAATCACGTCCAAGAAGAGAGAACCGTGGTAATCAGGGCGAATAATCTTATAGAGATTCAGCTTTGATCTGCTAAACGGCTCTGTTCTTAGAGCGTTTAAAGAAACCCGCATGGTTAGCCCTGCGGGTTTTTTTGTGTCTTTCACTTTATCTTACCGATCTGCTCTGCGCTCTTGTCCTTCATACCTTCGCTGTCTTTTTATCTTCTAGAGCTTATTGTGCATTTCATCTGCTATTACTCTCCTATTTACCTACTTACTCAATGCCAAATCATCTCATACAAAATCGATTTCGTTTGAGTCACCCAGATCCTGGCTGTTTCGTTCAGCCTTAAGCCTCCCGCTTTCCAGCCCTAAAACCAAACTTTCCTGTTCTGTATAACCCCAGGTATAATTGTGACTGAGCTGTTGGGAAAAACTCAGGATAAATAGCCCTGTGTATAACTCACTACTTTATGCACACCCTGCCCTCCGTTTCCTACCATATTGCTGATAGCTAATGCCTATGGTTAATCACATCACGTAAGCCCTCTATAATCGAGGATTACGTGAGTTATCCACAAATTTTATCCACACAATAACAATCACTATATTTATCTTCTTTTAAAATAAGTTTATTGATTACTGTGGTTAACTTTCTGGAAAAATCTTCACGTTATACACACCCCTACTACTTCTCATTTCTCTGGCTAGGTATATACTTGTGTCCTTTTTGCACGAACAGTCATAAATAGAGGTGAAATAGTGGATTATCCAACCCGCTTTGATGTCATTGTGATCGGTGGGGGTCACGCGGGAACAGAAGCTGCTTTGGCTTCAGCACGGATGGGCTGCTCTACCCTGTTACTTACCCATAACATCGAAACTCTGGGACAGATGTCCTGTAATCCAGCCATTGGTGGTATTGGTAAAAGCCATCTGGTGAAAGAGATTGATGCCTTAGGCGGTGCTATGGCACTGGCTACAGATAAAGGCGGGATTCAGTTTCGTACTTTGAATAGCCGTAAAGGCCCGGCTGTTCGTGCCACCCGTGCACAAGCGGATCGTGTGCTGTATAAAGCGGCGATTCGTTATGTACTGGAGAATCAGGAAAACCTGACCATCTTCCAGCAATCTGCTGATGACCTGATTATGGAAGGTGATAAGGTGACCGGTGCAGTGACGCAATCGGGTCTGCGTTTCCATTCTGAAACAGTGGTACTGACTGCAGGCACTTTCCTGGGCGGCATTATCCACATAGGGATGGAACAGCACTCCGGTGGTCGTGCCGGTGATCCACCTTCTATTGCGCTGGCTAATCGTCTGCGTGAGATGCCATTCCGTGTGGCACGTCTGAAAACCGGTACCCCACCGCGTATCGATGCCAAAACGGTCGACTTCTCAGTGATGACTGCACAGCCCGGTGATACGCCGACACCTGTGATGTCTTTCCTGGGTAAACAGTCGGATCACCCTGAGCAGATCAGCTGCTATATCACTCATACCAATGAGCGCACCCACGATATTATCCGTGCCGGTCTTGATCGCTCACCGATGTATACCGGGGTAATTGAAGGGGTTGGGCCAAGATACTGCCCATCCATCGAAGATAAGATTCACCGTTTTGCCGATAAAGACAGCCATCAGGTGTTTATCGAGCCGGAAGGCTTGACCACCCATGAGCTATATCCGAATGGTATTTCCACCAGTCTGCCGTTTGATGTGCAGCTGGAGCTGGTGCGTTCCATGCGCGGTATGGAAAACGCCCATATCATGCGTCCGGGTTATGCCATCGAATACGATTTCTTTAATCCACAGGACCTGAAACACACTCTGGAAACCAAATTTGTCCACAACCTGTTTTTTGCCGGTCAGATCAACGGCACCACGGGTTATGAGGAAGCGGGTGCTCAAGGTCTGTTAGCCGGTCTGAATGCCGGTTTGCGCGCTCAGGGCAAAGAGGGCTGGTATCCACGCCGCGATGAAGCCTATATCGGTGTTATGGTCGATGATCTGATCACTTTGGGTACCAATGAGCCGTACCGCATGTTTACCAGTCGGGCGGAATATCGTCTGATCTTGCGTGAAGATAACGCCGATCTGCGTCTAACGGAAAAAGGTCGTGAACTGGGTCTGGTGGATGATGTGCGTTGGGCCGCATTCAGTGCCAAGAAAGAAGGCATTGAGCAGGAGACCGAACGTCTGGCCAGCAGTTGGATTCAGCCAAAAACCGAACAAGCGGAAAAGATCCAGGAGAAGACTGGCCAGCCGATGGCACGGGAATACAACCTGTTGGATCTGCTCAAGCGTCCTGAACTGGAATACGACGATGTCGCTAATCTGCGTGGTAAAGCGGTTGAAGATCCGCAAGTGGCCGAGCAGGTGCAGATTCAGGTGAAATACGCCGGTTATATCGCCCGTCAGCAGGAAGAGATCGAAAAACTGCGTCGCCATGAAAATACGCCGTTACCGGCCGATATGGACTACAGCGGTATCGATGGCATGTCCAATGAGATTCGTCAGAAGCTGAGTGAGGCGAAACCTCAGACATTGGCCGCAGCCAGTCGTATCCCAGGTGTGACACCCGCCGCGGTTTCATTGCTGCTGATCCATCTGAAAAAGCGTTCCATGCTGAAAAAGAGCACTCAGGATAGCGATAAACAAGCAAAGCACCCGCAAGAACAGAACACTCAAGCACAGCAGGCAGAGGCATAAACGAGCATGACACTGGAGCAACAACTGGCACAAGGCATCAGCCAAATAGGGCTGGATATCAGTGCAGAACAGCAGAGCAAATTGATGGACTACCTCAATCTGCTGGCCAAGTGGAACAAGGCGTTTAACCTGACCGCTGTGCGTGATCCGGAAGAGATGGTATCCCGTCATCTGTTGGACAGTTTAAGTATTCTGCCCTACGTCAAAGGCCCGCGTTGTATTGATGTCGGTTCTGGTGGCGGCTTACCGGGGATTCCGCTGGCGATTATTCGTCCCGATCTGGACATCACCCTGTTGGACAGTAACGGTAAAAAAAGCCGTTTTCAGTTTCAGGCCGTCACGACGCTGCAACTGAACAATGTTCAGGTAGAAAACAAACGGGTGGAAGCGTTCCAGCCGGAGCAGGGCTACGACCAAATTATCAGCCGGGCTTTCAGCTCGATGGAAGATATGGTCAACTGGACCCTGCATTTTGCCGATGAAAATACACAATGGCTGGCCATGAAAGGGGTTTATCCTCATGATGAGCTGGCTGCATTACCCGATAATATTCTTTGTCAGACTGTACATACCCTGCATGTACCAGGCACCGAGGGGGAGCGGCACCTGGTAGAGCTGAAGCGGGTGTCTTAATCCGTAAGGAAGAAAGTGATGGCCAATATTTTTGCAGTGACCAATCAGAAAGGCGGTGTGGGTAAAACCACCACTTGCGTTAACTTGGCGGCTTCTTTGGTTGCGACCAAACGCAAGGTACTGCTGATTGATCTGGATCCCCAGGGAAATGCCACTATGGGTAGTGGCGTGGATAAATACAGCTGTGAAGTATCCGTGTGTGACCTCTTGCTGGGGGAAGCCAGCTTTGACGAGGTGGTACAGCAAACCGATCCGGCGGGCTACGATATTCTGCCTGCGAATGCAGAGCTGACCACAGCAGAGGTGCATCTGCTACAGCAGGACAACGGTGGCCTGAGCCTGAAAACCGCGCTGTCAGAGAATCAGTCGAAATACGATTTTATTCTGATCGACTGTCCGCCATCGCTGAATATGCTGACGGTGAATGCGCTAACTGCAGCGCGGGGTGTGATTATTCCGGTACAGTGTGAGTACTATGCGCTGGAAGGTCTCTCCTCATTGATTCAGACCATTCAACAGATCAGTGAAAGCATTAATCCAGATCTGCAGGTGGAAGGCCTGTTGCGCACCATGTTTGATCCGCGCAATAGCCTGACCCGTGATGTTTCGGCTCAGCTGACCGAGCATTTTGGTGACAAGGTGTACAACACCGTGATCCCGCGTAATGTGCGTCTGGCAGAAGCGCCGAGTCATGGTCTGCCCGTGCTGGCCTATGACGAGAAGTCCAAAGGCAGTCTGGCTTATCTGGCGCTGGCCGGTGAGCTGGCACGCAAAAACAAGAAAAAGAAAAAATCGGCCTGAGCGCCGTGATTCGATTTAGGTTTTTAATGACTTAACGGAGTTTGAAGTAACAATGTCGGCAAAAAAACGTGGTTTAGGACGTGGGCTTGATGCCCTGCTTGGCTCAGGTATGGCAAAGGCAAATGAGCCCCGTGAAGTGCCAGTTACTCCTCCGGTTGAAGAAGAAACCGCCTCTACTCAAGAAAACTCCACTGAGATCAAAGACGGTCAGATGAAGCATCTGCCGGTGGAGTTCCTGCACCGTGGTCGTTATCAGCCCCGTCGCGATATGGACCCGGATTCTCTGGAAGATCTGGCAAGCTCCATTCGTGCCCAAGGCATTATGCAGCCTATTGTGGTGCGTCCACTGGAAGGCAAAGATCAGTTTGAGATTATTGCTGGTGAACGGCGCTGGCGTGCGGCCCAGATAGCGGAACTGGATCAGGTGCCTGTCATCGTACGGGATGTCAGTGATGACGCTGCAGTGGCCATGGCGTTGATCGAAAATATCCAACGTGAAAACCTTAATCCCGTTGAAGAAGCCTTTGCTTTGCAGCGTCTGCAGCAGGAGTTTGAACTGACTCAGCAACAGGTGGCTGATGCGGTGGGTAAATCCCGTTCAGCCGTAACGAATCTGTTACGTCTGTTAGCCCTGCCTGACGATGTGAAAAAGATGCTGGAGTATGGCGATCTGGAGATGGGCCACGCTCGTGCGTTGCTCGGTCTGGAACTGGAGCAGCAGAGTCATGCCGCGCGTCAGGTCGTCGCCAAGGGCATGTCTGTACGTCAGACCGAAGCTCTGGTGCGCAAGATGCAGCAACCCCCAGCTGAGAAGGCTAAACCGACTCATAGTGCCGATGTGGAACGATTGGAGCGGACACTGGGTGAGCGTCTCGGTGCTGCGGTACAGATTAGCCACAACCAGAAAGGCAAGGGCAAGCTGGTGATCAGCTATGCCAGTCTGGATGAACTGGACGGGATTCTCGAGCACATTAAATAAGTTGACTCGAATAAGTTATCCACATGGGGAAGAAAACTCATCTATTGGTCTTATTAAACGCTTTTCTGTGGGTAATTATGTTGAATGGTACAGGCAATGCCCCTATAATCCTGTGCCGTCACAATCGGACAGTAGTGTGAATTACAACTTACAAAACATCGGTTAAGCCGCTGTTTTATTAGGAGAGACGATGGGCGCCAAAAGCGCACAGTTACAACGACCTAAGGTTTTACGTGTCGTAGGTTTGCAGGTTGTCGTAACCCTCCTGGTGACTCTGGGCTGTTTTTTAGCCAAAGGTCCGGTTGAAGCATATTCCGCACTGTTAGGTGGCGTGGTCTGTTTTTTACCCAACCTGTATTTTGCCTGGGCGGCTTTCCGTCATCAGGGCGCGCAGGCGGCAAAAGAGATCGTTCGCTCGTTTTATAAAGCGGAAGCAGTGAAGTTTGGTTTAACGGCCGTATTATTTGCTTTGGTTTTTGCCTTAGTACGTCCCTTAAACCCAATTTATTTCTTTTTAACTTACGCTGTGGTTCAAGTGGTGCATTGGTTATCGCCTTTGGTGATTAAACGCTGATTCGTTACGGACAACCACCGGAAAATATCGAGGAAGACAATGGCAGGCGCAAATCCGACACCTTCCGAGTACATACAACACCACCTGCAAAACCTGACATATGGTTTGCATCCTGAAAATGGCCTGGGCTTTGCTCACGGTGCCAAGGAAGCAGCCGAGATGGGTTTCTGGGCGATTCATGTAGATACTCTGGGATGGTCACTATTTCTAGGTTTAATCTTTATCACTCTGTTCCGTAAAGCAGCTAAGAGTGCCACAACTGGCGTTCCGGGTGGTTTACAGAACTTTGTTGAAATTCTGGTTGAGTTTGTTGATCAGAGTGTAAAAGACACCTTCCACGGTCGTAGCAGCCTGATTGCTCCGTTAGCACTGACCATCTTCGTCTGGGTATTCCTGATGAACCTGATGGATCTGGTGCCGGTAGACTTCCTGCCATCTCTATTTATGGTTCTGGGCGTTGATTACATGAAGGTGGTACCAACCACTGACGTGAACGCGACTCTGGGTATGTCCCTGTCCGTATTCGCTCTGATCATCTACTACAGCATCAAGGTAAAGGGTGTGAGTGGTTTCGTTGGCGAACTGACTCTGCAGCCTTTTGGTAAGAAGATGATTCCTTTCAACCTGCTGTTGGAAGGTGTTGGCCTGATCGCTAAGCCTATCTCTCTGGCACTGCGACTGTTCGGTAACCTGTACGCAGGTGAGCTGATCTTCATCCTGATCGCTATTATGCCGTTCTGGATCCAATGGGCACTGTCTGTACCTTGGGCAATCTTCCACATCTTGGTAATCGTACTGCAAGCATTCATCTTCATGATGCTGACTATCGTTTACCTGAGCATGGCTTGCGAAGATCACTAAGATTTTGCTTTATCGCTTTAACTTTAAACTTTAACTGAAATTTAATTTCTTAAACTTCAACTTGAGAAAAACTGGGAGAAAAAAATGGAACAAGTACTGGGTTTAACCGCCGTTGCTGTTGCTCTGCTGATCGGTCTGGGTGCTCTGGGTACCGCGATTGGTTTTGGTCTGCTGGGTGGTAAATTCCTGGAAGGCGCTGCTCGTCAACCAGAGATGGTTCCTATGCTGCAGGTTAAAATGTTCATCGTTGCGGGTCTGCTGGATGCTGTAACCATGATCGGTGTTGGTATCGCACTGTTCTTCACTTTCGCGAATCCGTTCGTAGCTCAACTTGCTGGTTAATCATTAAGCTGGTTTTTTTAACCCTTAATCGATCAACACTGGAAAGCAAGGGGTGATGGCGTGAATCTGAACTTAACACTGGTAGGCCAAGCCATCTCATTTGCGATTTTTGTCTGGTTCTGCATGAAGTACGTGTGGCCTCCTGTAATGGAAGCCATGCATGCTCGCCAGAAAAAAATTGCGGATGGTTTGGATGCTGCAAGTCGTGCCGCACGTGACCTTGAACTGGCTCAAGAAAAAGCCGGTCAACAATTACGTGAAGGTAAAGAACAAGCAGCCCTGATTATTGAGCAAGCGAATAAGCGAGCTAACCAAATCGTTGAAGAAGCGAAAGAAAATGCACGTTCTGAAGGCGAACGTTTACTGACTGCAGCTCAAGCTGAGATTGAGCAGGAAGTAAACCGCGCTAAAGAAGATCTGCGCAACCAGGTGTCTGCACTGGCACTGAAAGGCGCTGAGCAAGTTCTGAACGCATCTATTGACGAAAAAGCCCATGCTGAGCTTGTCGAGAAACTCGCAGCTGAGCTATAAGCGAGGTGACCGATGGCTGAATTAAGCACTGTTGCCCGGCCATATGCAAAAGCTGCCTTTGAGCATGCTTTAAGCCAGGGCAAATTGGCTGAATGGTCTAATATGCTGGCAGCCGCAGCGAATGCTGTATCTGATCCAGCTGTTCAGACTGTACTGAGCAATCCGGCCGTTTCCCACGACCAGAAAGCAGGTGTCATTAACGATATCTGCCCAGGTCTGGATGAAAGTGGCAAGAACTTTGTACAAACTCTGAGCGAAGTGAGCCGTTTGTCTCTGTTCCCTCAAATTGCTGAGCAATTTGAAACGCTGAAAGCGGAACAGGAAAAAATGGTTGAGGTAGAAATTACTTCTGCCTACGAGCTGACAAAAGCACAGCAGACCAAGTTGGCACAAGCTCTGCAAAAACGTTTGAATCGTGAAATTAAAATCCAGACTCAGGTCGACAAGAGCCTCATAGGCGGCGTTCTGATCCATGCTGGCGATACTGTTATTGACGGTTCAGTACGTGGAAAGCTTGCGAAATTGGCCGAGGCAATGAATTCCTGAGTTTGAGGGACATGGCATGCAGCAACTGAATCCATCTGAGATCAGCGAAATTATCAAGAAGCGCATCGAAAATACCGATGTGACTTCTGAAGCCCGCACACAGGGCACAATTGTAAGCGTATCCGACGGTATCGTGACCGTTCATGGTCTGGCTGACGTAATGTACGGGGAAATGATTGAATTCCCTGGCGGCGTATACGGCATGGCGATGAACCTGGAGCGTGACTCCGTTGGTGCTGTAGTGTTAGGTGACTACCTGACTCTGCAAGAAGGCATGACTGCTAAATGTACTGGCCGTATCCTGGAAGTTCCAGTAGGTCCAGAACTGAAAGGTCGTGTTGTAGACGCACTGGGTAACCCAATCGATGGTAAAGGCCCAATCGACGCGAAAGAAACTGACGCGGTTGAGAAGGTAGCACCAGGCGTACTGTGGCGTAAGTCGGTAGATCAGCCAGTTCAAACTGGTTATAAGGCGGTCGACGCTATGGTACCAGTAGGTCGTGGTCAGCGTGAGCTGATCATTGGTGACCGTCAGATTGGTAAGACTGCAATCGCGATTGACGCAATCATCAACCAGAAAGATTCAGGTATTACCTGTATCTACGTGGCGATTGGTCAGAAGCAGTCTACTATTGCTAACGTAGTACGTAAGCTGGAAGAGCACGGTGCTATGGATCACACCATCGTTGTAAACGCTGGTGCATCTGATCCTGCTTCCATGCAGTTCCTGGCTCCGTACGCCGGTTGTACCATGGGTGAATACTTCCGTGACCGTGGTGAAGACGCTCTGATCATCTATGATGATCTGACTAAACAAGCATGGGCATATCGTCAGATTTCCCTGCTGCTGCGTCGTCCACCAGGCCGTGAAGCATACCCAGGTGACGTTTTCTACCTCCACTCCCGTCTGCTGGAGCGTGCTTCTCGCGTAAGTGAAGAGTACGTTGAGAAGTTCACCAATGGTGAAGTGAAAGGCCAGACTGGTTCTCTGACGGCTCTGCCGATCATTGAAACTCAAGGTGGTGACGTATCTGCATTCGTACCGACCAACGTAATTTCCATTACCGATGGTCAGATCTTCGTAGAAACCAGTATGTTTAACGCAGGTATCCGTCCTGCAATGAACGCTGGTATCTCGGTATCTCGTGTAGGTGGTGCGGCACAGACTAAGCTGATTTCCAAACTGGGCGGTGGTATTCGTCTGGCACTGGCTCAGTATCGTGAACTGGCGGCATTCTCCCAGTTTGCATCTGACCTGGATGAAGCGACTCGTAAGCAGCTGGAACACGGTCAGCGTGTAACAGAGCTGATGAAGCAGAAACAGTACTCCCCTCTGTCTATCGCAGAAATGGGTGTTGTACTGTACGCCGCTAACGAAGGTTTCCTGGACGATGTTCCAGTAAACAAAATTGGTGATTTTGAAGCCGGCCTGCTGTCTTTCATGAACAGTGAAAAAGCAGACTTTATGGCAGCAACTAACCAATCTGGTGCTTTCAACGACGATATCAAAGCTGGCTTTAAAGCTGGTATTGAGCAATTCAAAGCAACTCAAACCTGGTAAGTCGTTTGCCCACAGTGTCTAGCTGTGGGCACCCATTACTGAGTTCAAGTTTGTTTTTTGAATAAGGCGAGATGCTATGGCAGTCGGAAAAGAGATTAAAAACCAGATCGCGAGCATCGGTAACACGCGTAAGATTACAAGCGCGATGGAGATG
>CAYFGP010000152.1:0-15059 GCA_964342385.1 uncultured Oleiphilus sp.
GTTTAGACTGGATATGCGCAGTTCATTGAAATCAGAACTACGCACTGTCTAGTAATGCAATCAAGTTCTTGTTGAGCAGGAAAGAACATCATGATCAGAAACCTCTTTTAAAACAAACCTTTCGGCGCATAATAACAAACACAGAGCATTCAAAGAATATTCAAGGAAAATCAAAGCGTAAAAGGTGTCTTTCCCCTAAAAACTCCTTTAAACCAACCACGTTTGTAGCTTATCAATTAGCGGAAGGTTTAAGCGAAGATGTTCTTTTAAACTCATGACTCTGTTTAACCCCTGCTGTCACAATATGTCCCGTTTGGCGGAACAATACCGGTACATAAAGGTGACACAGAGGTAACATGAGGTCGGTAAATTGCCCCTAAATCATTCAGCACTTTGTGCAACCCCAGGCAATTTACCAAAGGAATAGATTATGTTGAAAAAAATGGCATTGATATGCGTTGCCAGCGCAATGATGACGTCGGCTTGGGCCCAGCCTGTCAGCGAGCTGCTGGAACAGGCGGCTTATCAGGAAGAAACCGTTGGCGACTTGCAAGCGGCGGCTAAGCTTTATGAAGCGGTGGCGGAGAGTCACAAAGCCGACAGGGCTTTGGCAGCTAAAGCATTATACCGTTTATCCGTGTGCTATCAGCGTTTGGGTCTTCACGATCAGTCACGGGATGTTTTGCAAACGCTGGTGCGGGAATACCCTCAACAGACTCTGTATACCGCTAAAGCACTGCAAGATCTGGGTACAGTGGATAGGGTGGATCTGATACTGCAAGCCGCTCCTTGGCAAGACGGGGAAACCGTTCAATACATATTGAAGGGCAACGGCGGTGCCTCTCTAGGCCTGCTGGAATTTACGGTCAATAACCGTATGGAAGAGGGTCAGAGCCTATGGGATATTGAGGCTTACACTGTGCTACCGATGTTGGATAACCAGATTTTCCGCCATGTCGAGGCGACAGATGAGGGCTTTAGACCCCGTTATATTCGACTGGAAGGCAATCAGGTGGGCAAGCACTCTGCCAGCTATGGCGAGGGAACTATCAATCTTTCCACCAACGGGCAAAGCACGGGCAAGCCTATCGTCACTGAAGGTGCTGTTTTTGACAACGAACAGATGCTGTATCTGTTGCGCCGTCTACCGCTGAAAGAAGGCTATCAAATCCAGCTCAATGTTTTTGAGAATTTGAGCAAGTCGATGATCTCAGCTGATCTCAAGGTTAAGGGCTCGCAGCTTATTGATGTCCCCGCTGGGAGCTTTGATACCTATGAGGTGCACCTGGATAATCCCAGCCAGGAAGCCACGTTCTGGGTGGCTAAGGACGCAGCGCGTCAGGTGGTGAAATTTGAGAACCGTTTCTTTACCGCAGAGTTGGCGGATATCCGCAATGAGCATGGGGCTGGCTCTCAATTATACTCTCTGGAGCAGGCGCAATTATCCCTAAAAGCCCCGGAAGGCTGGCGCTTATTTGATGCCGGTTCCCCTTCTCCTCATTACGACAGCTACCTCTATGCGCTGCCACCGGAAATGGGGGCTTGGGCGCTGTTTATCACTAAATTTATGGATACTGAGGCTATCCCTGATCTGAATATCGAGCGGGTTGTAGCGGGTGATCTACAAGCTATTAAGGGCTTCTTGAAGGGTTATAAGCTACGGGATAACAGTCCTTACTACCGTGATAGCGTCAGTCTGCCTGCGCAAAGCTTTATCGGTGATTATGTTCAGAACGGCCAGAATATGGTGGAGTACCGTACCTATCTACTGGGTAAAAAAGGCATCTACTGGTTTGTCTTCCGGGTGGAGGCTGAAAAGTTCGAGCACTATCGCCCTCAGTTCGATGCTCTGGTTGATAGTTTCGAGGCGATTTGAACATGAAGTTGCACGATTACCCCTGGCAACTCCTACTGGTGCTGGCACTGGGGGTATTCGTGCCTACGGCTTGTGTGATCTGGTTTATGGGCGAGGCGATGAATAACGAACGCCTGGCGGTCAATCAGAAAGTCGCGGCGCTTTATCAGCAGCGCTTTGAGCAGGTGCAAGAACGGCTACATGAACACTGGCTGCAAAAGTTTGACGTACTGGAAGCACTGGAGCCTTTACAAAATGAGGCCAAGTTGTTTGCCGATGTGGTGCGTCAGGGCCTTGCCAGTAGTGTGCTGATTCGTGATCCGCGTGGGAGCGTTCGTTACCCAAGCCACAACGTAGAATCTGGTCAACAGATGCCTGTTGACTGGGAGCAAGCGCAGACCATCGAGTACCGTGATAAAGATCTCGTGACTGCTGAAGAGGCCTATCAAGCCATTGCTGAATCGGCTACATCCATCGATGTAGCTGCGCGAGCTTATCTGGCTCTGGCGCGTGTGCTTATTCAGTCACAGCGACATGCTGAGGCGCTTAAGCTGCTTACGATAACGTTGGCCGAGGCACGTTTTGATAGTGCACAGGACACACTGGGTCGATTGATTCAACCTAATGCCCAACTCAGGGCTTTGCAATTGATTCGATCACTGGAAGAAAGCGAAATTAAAAGGCCTGAGAACCCAACCGCTGCTAATCCTTCGCTTGCTGACTACAAACAGCAAGCACTCAATACTCTGGCAGAGCGTCTGAATAATTATGAAGATCACGAACTAAAGGCCAGCCAGAGACGCTTTTTGATGGGACAGCTGCTTGATCTTGTCGGAGATCAAGCCTTGTTTACCAATACTACGCTTTCAATACCTCTGACACCTTCAATACCTCTGACGCCTTTAAGAACTCGGGCCTTACCGACTTATCAGGCGGAAAAGCTTGTTGCTCGTTATCTGGCATCTGGTTCTGCGGGGGCAAATCCGGGTGGATTGCGTGATACGCCGTTGCCAGGTGTGCTGCACTATATCACTGAGAACAATAGGCTCGTTGCCTTATACACCCAACAAGCAATAATCTCGGAATTTGAACGTTTAAAGGTCGATTGGCAAATCCCGGAGGGTGTTGACGTTAAGTTGTTTCCACCGGCGACAATCTCTGCCTCTACTGTAACTCCGGTCTTAACCTCAGAGGAAACCAAGGATGAGGCTATAACGATTCTATCTGCAGGTGCCCCCCTGTATGGCTGGTATCTGAGCTTTAGCTTTACAGATAAGTCGCCCTTTAGCAGCGCAGCAAGTAAACAGATTTCTGTTTATCTATGGGTTGGAATTCTGATCGTTTTCACCCTGATTGTACTGGCGGTGGTCACCGCGCGTTTTGTCGGACACCAGCTCCGTAACAGTCGCTTAAAACGAGATCTGGTAGATACCGTTTCTCATGAGTTGAAAACGCCCTTAGCCTCCATTCGTTTGCTGGTGGATACTCTACTGAATGAGAGTCATCAACCCAGTAATGCTCAAGGAACAAGTCATACTCAAGGAAATAGCCATCAACCGAGCAACCATCAACAGAATAGCTCTCAAGGGAATAGGCGGGCACTGGATGAGACTACGCGCGAGTATCTACAGCTAATCGCACGGGAGAACCTTAGATTGAGTCAGTTGGTGGATAATCTTCTGACCTTCTCCCGATTGGAGAAGCAATCCCATCGCTTTGATTTTCAATACCAACATCCAGAGGCTATAGCACAGCTGGCGCTGGATGCAGTACGTGAAAAAAGCCTGGCACAGGGCTTTTCCATCGAAGTGAGTATCTCAGAAGATTTACCCGAAATTGTTGCCGATGAAAGTTTATTGGTTACTGCATTGGTAAATTTGTTGGACAACGCCGTGAAATACTCCGGTGATAGCCGAAAAATCCAGTTCAGGCTTGAGCAATCGACCCGTCCAGAAGGCTCAGGCAAAAGAGCTTTAAGTAAGGAACGCTCAGGTAAAGCAGGCAAAACGGCGATGGTGTGTTTTCAGATACAAGATTTTGGTATCGGTATTCCGGACAAGGATTTGAATAAGATTTTTGGACGCTTCTACCGGGTGGATAAGCAGCTTTCCCAAGAAGTGGAAGGCTGTGGTCTGGGCCTTAATATTGTGGACTTCGTTGTGAAATCCCACAGTGGCTGTGTTGTGGTAGACAGTGAACAAGGTCAGGGGAGTTTGTTTAGCCTTTACCTGCCGCTAGTGGATTCGGCTGCTGCTGAACAACTGCTCAAAGACGTGTGAATAAGAACGATCACTTGCAGAGTAGAAGAAAGCTTAACGAAATAAAATAGGAGAGATCATGGCAGAAGGTCGAGTATTGATTGTAGAAGATGACAGTACTCTACTGCGTGGTTTGGTGGACAACTTTGTAGCTCAGGGGTATGACGTCCAATCCTCTATGGATGGTATGGCAGGGCTTGATCAGGCTCAGCAATGGCTACCGGATCTTATCCTGTTGGACATTATGTTACCTAAACTGAATGGCTATGCGGTGTGCGAACATATCCGTGATCTTGGTCTGGATATGCCGATTATCATGTTAACGGCTAAGGGGCAGGAAAAAGATATTGTCCGTGGCCTTAATGCCGGTGCAGATGATTATGTCACTAAGCCCTTTGGTATTGCGGAGTTACTGGCGCGGACGAATTCGTTTTTACGCCGTCGTCGAGCAGGCAAAGAAAGTATCGTGCGTTTTGGCGATTGTGAGCTGCATGCAGAATCCCATCAATGCTTTAAGCGCGGCGAAGAAATTGAACTGACGCCAAAAGAATACGGCTTATTGGCGCTGTTTTGCGAAAAAAGCGGACGTGCATTGACCCGTGAGACCATCCTGAATCGTGTGTGGAATCGGAATGTGTTGACGACGACTCGCAGTGTGGATCGTTGTGTAAATACCTTAAGAAAAAAGCTAGAGGACAACCCTCAGCGTCCGCAGCTGATTATCTCGGTGCGTGATGTGGGTTATCGTTTTGAAAAATAGTGTTTGGGCAATCAGCTGGTTTTCAAATATCACAGCTATTTAGTAATTTATAGTTTGGGAATGTCTAATAGATTGGCATTATGGAAGGCATCCACAGCATGACCTATTACAATCAAGTGGATGCCTATTTCAGTTTTTTGCAATCGTACTGCTTTGTTTTGGCTTAGTTCTGAGCTTTTAGCTGTTTTTAGCTCGCTGCGCTTCCTTTTGTTGCTGCTTCAGCTCACGGTTATGTTCCGCAAACTGTTGAGCCTGACCGCCGACGTGTTGAATACCACGGGCTTTGGCCAGTTGAACCTGCTTTTCACGATCACGGAAGCGCTGGATTTGCTCTTCACTGTGCGTGCCATAACACTTAGGGCAGCTGACACCGGCTTCATACTGTTCGGATTGCTTATCCTCTTCAGTGATCGGCAGACGACAGGCGTTGCACATATCGTACTGGCCTTTTTCCAGATCATGGTTAACGGAAACCCGGCCATCAAATACGTAACACTCGCCTTGCCATAGGGAGTTGTCTTCCGGCATCTCTTCCAGGTATTTCAGAATACCGCCTTCCAGGTGGTAAACCTCATCAAAACCCTGTTCTTTCAAATATGCAGTCGACTTCTCACAACGGATACCACCGGTGCAGAACATCGCCACCTTTTTGTGCTTTTCCGGGTCCAGATTCTCTTTTACATAATCTGGGAATTCGCGGAAGGTTTTGGTGTTGGGGTTAACAGCATGTTTAAAGGTGCCGATCTCAACCTCGTAGTCATTACGGGTATCCACCAGTAGCACTTCAGGATCGCTGATTAAATCATTCCACTCATCGGGCTTCACATAGGTACCCACCACATGACGTGGGTCTATGCCTTCAATACCCATGGTGACGATCTCTTTCTTCAGCTTCACCTTAGTACGGTTGAAAGGATTGTGCTCATGGTAGGACTCTTTACTGACAATATCAGTCAGACGAGCGTCGCTTTTCAGCCAGTCCTGCACCGCTTTAATACCCGCTTCAGGCCCGGCAATCGTGCCGTTAATGCCTTCAGAAGCCAGTAGCAAAGTACCTTTCACCTCATGGTTCTGCATCTGCTGCAGTAGAGGTTCACGTAGCTGTTCAAAATTCTCTAAACGGACAAACTTGTAGAGCGCGCATACCGTAATGGCTGCTGGGGCAGTGGTTGTAGATGTAGTCGTGGTTGTAGATGTATTAGTAGAAGCGTTTGGTGCAGTGTTAGTCAAAACAGTATCCCCTGCTAAACGAAGCGTAAATTCGTCGCAATGTGATCCAGAAAAGCCGTTAACCTGTAGGCGTTAGTTTTTGGTGTTAACGGTCGATTAAATAACCAACTTCCGCAGTCGGAATTGGCCGCGCTAAGCTTACACCATCACGCGGCAAAATGTTGTACTAAAGAGTTATAAGTAGAGAATTTCTGGTTGTAGTGGCTGGGCTGATGGCATCAGGATAGCTGGGGAGATTTAGCTCTTTTGCCAAATCTGGTAGGTGTAATCGATATTTGAACTGAAATGCTGCTCAAAAACTTGTGTTAGATGATTCGGTAGTTCAGGAAACACTACATCGCCTAAAATATCCTTATGAATGATTGAAAGATGGACTGTATCAGCCTGATCAATCAGTGATTTGTAGATTTCGCCGCCACCGGCAACAAACGCATGTTGGGTGTTCTGTTCCAGATGATTAAGTGCAGACTCAATGCTGGTGAAATAGATAACATCAGGATCATCCGATGTGATATCAGAGCGAGTGATCACCGCATATTTTCGATTAGGGAGTTTACCCATAGATTCAAAGGTTTTTCGACCGATCAATAACCATTGATTGTAGGTCATTGCTTTAAACAGCAGCTGCTCGCCTTTGACATGCCAAGGAATATCTAAGCCTGATCCGATCACACCATTTTCAGACATGGCTGCCATTAGGGATAACTTCATCGCTCCTCCTTGAGATCAAATGTGTGTGATGTGAAGAATGTAACTGTATAGCGTTAAAGAGCAACAGGTAGTCTCTGAATTTGTTTTAAAACGCCAGTACACGTGTTGGCATTATGCTGCCTGCCGATATTCATATAGCCATCAGGGCGCAATTCGAGAAAGAGAATAGAGCCATTGGCATCATAGCCTAGAAGTAAATCGCCATGGAGGTTCACTATTGCTTTGCTGTTGTGTCGGCCATTGTTCTCATCGCCCTGAGCGAAATCAACCATGATATTGTCGTCAGATGTGATAACTATAGC
Source organism: uncultured Oleiphilus sp. (assembly GCA_964342385.1). Classification (GTDB taxonomy): domain Bacteria; phylum Pseudomonadota; class Gammaproteobacteria; order Pseudomonadales; family Halomonadaceae; genus Oceanospirillum. The sequence goes on from CAYFGP010000152.1 coordinate 7,117, forward strand.
GACTTTCACATCAATATGGGCATCATAGCCCATCCAACCCTGCCAAATACCGGCAAGCTTATCGTTTGCAGTGTTTTGAATGCCTGCTGTGGTGGCGTTATGCATAATGTCGGGAAGCTCTGCTTTAACAGTGCTCTTTGACTCAGCTGGCAATAGACTGTTTTGATAACCTGGCCACTCTATGATGATGCTTGGAGAATCGTTTTCCTGATGGGGCAAGCCTAAGCGTTCCAGATACTGTTGGACCTCCGCAGACAAGAATAATGGGGGACATCCAACAAATAGTCTATAGAGATCAATAGCTAAAAGAGAATGTCCCTGAATCGTTCTTCAGAAAAGCTTATTAGGATCAGTATTGTAGATTATACGCGAGTTGATTTAAGTCCCTTTCTGTTTTCCTCTTGATTAATCATTAGCCTTTCACAGTTTCTACAGCATTAGCCGCCAGAATATCCGCTCGAACTGAGCGCAGTAGATACCAACCGATAATGCGTTTTGGCAGCCATTTCAGTATCAGGTTTCTTAAGCGGAAACTTCTTGGAGTGGCAGGGATAAACCAGGGCGCGATATCCCGGCTACGTTGTTGCAGGTTGGTAATGGCTGGGCGTAGCTGCTGTTCATGATGTTGTAGCGCTTCATCTACAGGGTATTGTTTTAGCTTTTCTGCCAGTATATAGGCGGACATCATCGCCATACCCGCGCCTTGTCCCGACAGCAGAGTCAGGCAATGTGCGGCGTCACCGAGTAGCAGCACTCGTCCTTGAGACCATTTCGGTAGGGTTACCATGGTCAGGTTGTCAAAAAACAGCGGTTCATCGTCGGGCAGTTGCTGCAGGCAATGCCGGGTTTGTGGATGGGATTCGCTATATTGTTTCTCCAGCCATTCTCTGGCTTGTTGGCGGGATTGTGGCCGTTCGATGGCGTCATCTTTCCACAGATACAGGCTCGCCAAGCGGTTTTTTCTGAGGGTATAAAACTCCACCAGTTGTCCCGGTTGAGCGTAGGAGAGAAAGTCATTTTTCAATCCTAGTGAGTCTGGCATCTGAAAGGCGGCGACACGATAGCCCAGGTGCTCCAAATGTTCGAGTTTGTCGCCCCACAGTTGCTTGCGCGTGTTGGAGTGAATGCCGTCAGCGCCAATGAGCAGATCTGCCGTCAGTTGCTGACCGTCGTTTAGGGTAACCTCTACTTGCTGATCCTGCTGACTAAAGCTTGTGATCTGGCTGGCGAAGCAGAGTCGGGTATCGGTCTCTTCTGTCACCTTGCGATGCAGCTCTTTTACCAGATCGGTACGGGCTAGGGTTAGCCAATCCAAAGAACCCAGTAGGTCGTGATAGCGCACCCGCAGCAGCTCTTTGCCCTCGGTATTCAGGTACAGATTCTCGTGGATATGGTGGTTGTACTGCTGAAGATTATCGATGATGCCCATCTTTTCAGCGGCCTGATAACCCGGTCCTGAGATACCGACCATATAGCCGTCGGCCCTTAGGTCGGGGGCTTTTTCGATTAGGGTCACTTGCCAGCCCAGTTGAGATAACCACCAAGCGGCACTAAGGCCACCGACACCGGCCCCTGAAATAATAACGGATTGTTGTTTCATACTGTGGCCTCCCTGGCGATGCCATAACGTTGGTTAAAGAGGGGTAAGGCGATAAGGGCAAACAGGGTCAGGCAGACTGCGGTGATAAAGTACTGGGCATAACCCAAGTGCTGCACCAGTATGCCGCTGGTGACACCTGCCACCAGGGCGACAGCGCTGTCGGTACATTGCAATAAGGTGAAATCTACACCGGCTTGTTCCGGGTTAGACCAGCCCATCATCAGGGTATAAAGGGCAACAAAGGAAGCTGCCATGGCCCCAGAACTGGCCAGTAGCAGAGCAATGGCATGATTCAGTTGCAGCTGTGTCTGAGTGCTGGCCAGATAAAACAGACCATAGATAATGATTTGCACCAGTAGTAGAGCAATCAATACGGGCCAAGCGCCCAGACGACGTACCAGATAACCGGCCATCGCCACCGCCAATAAGCTAACCACTGAGCTACCAAAGGTGGCGACCATCCCCAGATCTGTCAGCGACAAACCCTGATCCACCATAAAAGGCATGCTCATACCCTGCACCAAACGCAGGCCCGCTTGTACGATGATTACCAGCAATAATCCCTGTTGCAGTGTTTTATTACTCAGGGCTGTTTTCAGACTCGGGTGACCTGAAGGGCGAGGTAGCTGGCGCAGGTGTGGATCGGTGATTGCGGGCAGTAAGAGAATAATCAGTAACAGCGCCATACCAGCCAGCGCTAACTGCCAGCTGATCTGTTCAATCAGGATCAGAAAGACACCACCACCCAGAATTGAACCCAGGTAACCACCACCAATCTGCATGGTATTGACCCAGCTGCGTCCCTTGCTACTGCTTTGGCCGATAGCGTAACCATCAATGGCGACGTCAACAGTTGATGACACCAGAGCGATCAGGGTGAGTCCGCCGAAGATCAGCCCAAAACTGTAGGCGGGATCAACCTGTGTTAGACCCAGCAAACCCACAATGGCTAGGCCATTACCGAGCATAAATACCAAACGGGTGGCTTGGGCGTTACGATAACGCCAGGCTTCAAAGGGGGCGGCCCAGAGGAACTTAAGCACCCAGGGCAGCATCAGTAGATAGATCAGACCTATGGTTTCGGGCTCAACACCGGCTTGGCGGAACACGGCGGGCATACCCTGAAAGGTGATAGAACCCAGGGTGCTTTGCAGGGTGTACATACCCGCCAATAATAACAGGAAACGTGCGCTGCCTGTTTTTAAGCCCGCTGAAGACTTTTTTTGAGGCGATGCTGTTGAAGCCTGAGCCTCGGCGGATGCCGAGGCTGAATTTGAGACGTTTTGACTGGTCATCACATCGCCTCAATTAAAAGCTAACCGCAGCGCTGACACCCAGTACCCGACCTTCACCCAAGGTGCTGCGTACATCACCAGGGCCAAACATAAAGCTGGAGCTGCGCCAGATTTCGTCGGTCAGGTTATCGCCAAACAAGCGCACTTCCAGGCCGTTATGTAGGGCCAGTTGTAGTGAGGCATCCACTAGAGTGTAAGCTTTCTGGCTCAGAGTGTTGGATTCTTCAAAGAAGATCTCTGAAAAGTAACGGGCACCGGCATTCAGGCTTAGGTCACCAGGTAGCCAGTTCTGGTCGATACGATAATCGGCCATCAGTTGTAACTGAGTATCTGGGCTGTAGGGCAGACGTTTACCGTCGTAACTGACACCTGTCACAGGATCAACAGCGTCTTTCAGTTCAGCACGGCCCAGCATCAGAGCCGTTTTTACCATCAGGGCATCACTGGCCTGCCAGCGAGCGTCCAGTTCCAAGCCATAGCTGTTGGCGTCACCCACATTTCGCAGTACCTGCATACCCAGCGGGCCTACGTAGAGTTGTTTGTCCTGAGTGTCCACCCAGTAAACCACGCTGTTCAGCTGTAGCCTGTTGTCCAGTAGGTTAGCACGCCAGCCCAGTTCAACGTTGATGGACTCTTCCGGGTCAAAAGAGACTTCATCTCCGGCATTGGATACCGCATGGTTAAAGCCACCGGGTTTGTAACCCTTGCTGGTGCTGATATAGAAGCGATGTTGTGCACTGTGCTGCCAACCCAGAGAAAGTTTAGGTGTGACATTGGTGAAGCCATCATCATTGCTAAAGCTGAATGCCCCGGTATCGGAACGTTGGAAATCGATACTGCTTTCGCTTTTCTCCCAGCGCAGACCTGCGGTCAGATCCAGCTGAGGGCTTAACTGAATACGGCTTTCACCAAACAGGGCCAGATTGTCTTTCTCCACCCTGTTGACCGATGGACCAAAATAACCGGGATAGCCAGGATCACGGCGGGTAAACTCCTGATTCTCTAACCACAGGCCGATCAGGTTCTCTGTGCTGTCGGTATCAAAGTTCAGGCGCAGTTCCTGGGAGAAACTCTCCTGTTGTTCCGGGTAATTCAGACCACCCAGGAAACGATCCATTTCTCTTTCCTGCCAGGCTGAGATACTGGTCAAAGTGGCCTGATCAAAATCATAACTGGCGGTGAGGGCGTAGCTATTGACCTGGCGATCCAAGTAACCCTCGGGGCCTTGAGTGGAGGAATCGTATTCGCGTTCGTCCAGCAGGCTTTCCCGTACGTAGACTTCCTCGTGGCTTTCCAGCTCATCGCGGCCTAGGCTGAATTGTACAGATAAAGGGCTGCTTTCTGGTGCGTAACCCAGACGGATCTGAGCCGCTTTATTCTTACTGTCATCAATATTGTCACGACCCGAGGAAGTATCCTCGATACGGCCGGGTTGTTCTTCCCAGCGTAGATTCACATCCGCATACAGGCCTGAATCGGTACGCGCTGAAGCGACACTCAAATCCGCCAGACGTTTTTGGTTTGCCAGCGTAGCCTGTATACGTACCTTGGCAGATTGCTCCGGCTGCTGAGTAACGACGTTAATCACACCGGCGTAAGCATTACCGCCATAAAGAGTACCCTGAGGGCCGCGCAGCAGTTCGACCCGTTCCACATTAACCAGTTGCTGGGTGATAAAGGCCATATCCTGAGGTACACCATCCAGATAGAGCTGTACCGTTGGACTATAGAAGTTGGGTGAACTCATGCCGCGAACACTAATACCTGGGTAGGCTCGATTGCCCCGGCTGCGAATCAACAGACCTGGAAAGACCTTTTCCAGTTCCGCAATCTTGGTAACACCAGCGGCCTTTAATTCCTGGGCAGTCACTATCTGCACACTGCTGTCAATGCTAGCCAGAGACTGCTCGCGTTTATTGGCGGTCACCAGAATCTGATCCTGTATTGCTACAGAACCTGATGATAAGCTTGCGGCCTGATCGGATTGTGCCTGTACTTGAGTGGCGAGTAGAGAAACCAAACCAGTACTGCTTAAACCCATGATTTTCAGCCAGTTGAGGTGCTGCCGGGACATATATCGACTCCTGTTTACGATCAATGGCGGCAGTGTGCGTATTTTCAGCTTGGTTCGCTAACACAATCGGGACAGAATAGACGTTATCGGGATTTTAATTGAAAATCATTCTTATTAGGCATAATATTCTGACTGGTCAATAAGTAATCAAGTTATGGATACTATCTATAATCAAAGACTCGATACGAGTGCAGAACAGGGTGTTTTTCCAGACGGTATAAGTCGTGCAATTCGCGAAGCGGCGCAGACTGAACGCCTGAGCGATAATATTGAAATTAATACTCTGGATCTGCGTCTGCAGAATGATCATGTGATCGAAACAGTAGGGCCACCGACCTTCTGCATTGCCGTGTTTTTAGAAGGTTATGGTCAGCTGTCGATAGACAATGGCCCCACTCTGGATATCAAACCGGGCATGACGGTGGTTTTCCATGCCCCGGTCAGTGCTAAAGGTCGTACCCTGTTCCTGGGAGATCATCGTTTGCACTGTCTGGATATGCGTTTTAGCCTGGATTACCTGTGTAGCTTTGGTATCGACTCCTTAACCCGCCTGATTCCCATGTTTCAGCACAATTGCAGTGTGGCAGATCTGATGATGTTGGCCCGCCCAACCTCAACACGCTTGATGAGCATTGCCAAGGAAATTATGCATTGCTCGATGACAGGGCTGGCGCGGAATGTATTTCTGCAGGCGAAGGCTCTAGAGGCCTTGTCTCAGGTGTTGGCGGTGATCGAGCAACCGGATAGTAATCAGCCCAAGCTGAGTAAAATCGATCAGATCAAGGTACAGCAAGCCATTCAGCTGATTGATCAGGATTACCAATCTCCCTGGACCATCTCCCGTCTCGCCCGAGAAGTGGGCTTAAATGAGCGCAAACTGAAAACCGGTTTTCACCGCTTGGTGCAGTCCACCGTCCATAATTATCTGGAAGAAACCCGCTTGAATGAAGCTAAGACATTGTTAGCTCAGGGCAGTAAGGTCACCGATGTTGCTATGACCGTGGGTTACGCCAATCCCAGTCATTTTGCTAAACGTTTTAAGCAGCGTTTTAATATCGCCCCCAGTCAATGGAATCTACGCCAGGAATAGTTATTTCCTGAGGGTAGATTCCTTTCGAATACGCCTCTTTTGTAGCCTTCGTTTTCATTCCTGCTTCAGGTTCCGTGTGAGCATCCGCTTATTTACACCTTTATAAGATAGTGGGCCTATCTATTTGTTACTAAGTGGGTCTTACTTAGTTCCAATTGTCGCTTTAATCTACACCCAGAATCATTTGAAAGCTAAACCACAGCTTGTTGGGAAGGATTAAAGAGATGACTGAGAACATTCGCAAAAATGCGCTGGGGCAGGCTATTGGTGCTGAGCTGCCTGAGTGGAGCCCACGTAGCCGTCCGGCAAAAACAGCGATGAAAGGTGAGTATTGCTGGTTGGAGCCTCTCAATCCAGAGATCCATGGTGCCCAGCTATTTAAAGCCTTTGTGCTGGATCTTGACGCTGGTAACTGGACCTATCTGCCTTACGGCCCATTTGATAGCGTTGAGCCATTTATGGCGTGGTTGAAGGATTGGTGTTGTGGCGATGATCCTCTGTTTTATGCGGTGGTGGATAGCTCTACCGGTGAAGCGGTAGGTATGGCCAGTTATCTGCGTATTGAGCCTGCGGTCGGAGTGATCGAGGTGGGGCATATCCATTTCTCGCCTCTGATGCAGAGAACGCCGATGTCGACGGAAGCGATGTTTCTGATGATGCAGCGTGTCTTTGATGAGTTGGGTTACCGCCGTTATGAGTGGAAGTGTGATAACTGCAATGGGCCCTCTAAGCAGGCGGCTGAGCGTTTGGGCTTTAGCTTTGAAGGTGTTTTCCGTCAGGCCACTATTTATAAGGGCCGTAATCGGGATACCGCTTGGTTCTCTATTTTGGACTCTGAATGGCCGCGTTTGAAGCAGGCTTTCCAGGCTTGGTTACATCCGGACAACTTTGACAGTGCAGGTCAGCGAAAGCGCGCTTTGCAGGACTTTTTGGACTAAGGAGATTGAGATGACGATTACTGTTTCTGCACTGAACCCAAACGATAGGGAACAATGGGAAAAACTCTATTACGGTTATGCGGATTTTTATCAGATGCCAATGACCCAAGAGACGTTGGATAAGGTCTGGAGTTGGGTCTTTGATCCTAATAATCGCTTCTTTGCACTGATTGCCAAGGATGAGTGGGGCAATGGTGTCGGTTTGATGCATTACCGCGAGATGCCTTCACCGCTGCGTGGCGCTCAGGTGGGCTTTCTGGATGATCTGTTTGTGGACCCAGATTGTCGCGGTAAGGGCACTGTAGATCTGATGTTTGAACGCTTAAAGCAGGAAGCTCAGGTTCAGGGCTGGCCTTTTGTACGTTGGATTACTGCAGAAGATAACTACCGTGGCCGGGCGGTGTATGACCGTTTAGCCAGTAAAACTCAGTGGCAGACCTATCAGTTGGATGTGGATTAATCGCTGTGGTTTTGATCGGATTATTTAGCTTGCTGATGAGATAAAAGGGGTATCCATGATGTGGGAGTCGATCATCACATTAGGCCTGATGGCAATCCTGTTGATCGGCTCACCGGGGCCAGCTGCGATGGCGCTTGCGGCCACGGGTTCCAGTCATAGTTTCCGTCAGGGTTTGCCGCTGATACTGGGCTTGATCACAGGTGTTCTGCTTACGGGGCTACTGACCAGCGCGGGCATGTTAACGCTGTTCAGTCGTTGGCCCGAAGCCAGAGTGGTTATGCAGATTATCGGCGGCGTTTTTATTCTGGTTATGGCGCTGCGTATGTTGCGCCAACCGGTGGAAGGTGAACAGGAATCGGTTGAGCAGGGAGAGGCTGGACAGGGTAAAGCTGCACAAGGTGATGTTGCCCAAGGACTAATCCTAGAGACTGGCGCTCAGTTTGGCTTCCGCTCCGGTGTGTTGATGAATATTCTCAGCCCAAAAGC
>CAYFGP010000153.1:0-14841 GCA_964342385.1 uncultured Oleiphilus sp.
TCGTCAAGCGCCTAATAAGAACCCTGACTGGAAACAGTTAGGGTTTTTTCGTATGAGCGCAAGAAAAGCCTGGAATAGGATCAAAGGGAGTAAAATGTGAGTTGTGTACAGAATCATCTAATATCAACCTGATGATGTTGTCTACATACAGCCAGATTGGATGCTTCTTTCCGTTCTTCTCCTTGCCCTCTAACATCCAAATAACCTGTTTCTATGTATAAGCAATGTCGCAATTTTCTCTGAATGAATGTTTTAGTGGATAAAATTGATTCTTTTCAAGTGAACCTTGTGTGTAAGTACGATAGAATCCGCGTTTCCAGTTTTTGAGCGGGTTCTAATACCCGAAATTACTCAACTTTTGCAGGTTAGAGGGTAAACAATGTTCACACGTGACATGACCATCGCAGGCTATGATGATGAACTGTGGGCTGCTATGCAGGCTGAAGAAACTCGTCAGGAAGAGCACATCGAGCTGATCGCATCCGAGAACTACACCAGTCCTCGTGTTATGCAGGCGCAGGGTTCTGGACTGACTAACAAGTACGCTGAAGGCTACCCAAGCAAGCGCTACTATGGCGGTTGTGAGCACGTAGACGTTGTTGAAGATCTGGCAATTGATCGTGCTAAAGAGCTGTTTGGTGCGACTTACGCAAACGTTCAGCCTCACTCTGGTTCTCAAGCAAATGCTGCTGTTTACATGGCGCTGTGTAAGCCGGGCGACACTGTTCTGGGTATGAGCCTGGCACACGGTGGTCACCTGACTCACGGTGCAACCGTTTCTTTCTCTGGTCGTATCTATAATGCGGTTCAGTACGGTCTGAACCCAGAGACTGGCGAGATCGATTACGCTGAAGTTGAGCGTCTGGCTGAAGAGCACAAGCCAAAAATGATCGTTGCAGGTTTCTCTGCATACTCTCGTATTGTTGATTGGCAGCGTTTCCGCGATATCGCAGACAAAGTAGGTGCTTTCCTGTTTGTAGATATGGCTCACGTTGCAGGTCTGGTTGCTGCGGGTGTTTACCCATCTCCAATCGGTATTGCTGATGTAGTGACTACCACTACTCACAAGACTCTGGGTGGTCCACGTGGCGGTCTGATCCTGTCTGCACGCGCTGACGAAGAGCTGCAGAAGAAGCTGAACTTTGCCGTATTCCCTGAGTCCCAGGGAGGCCCTCTGATGCACATCATCGCAGCTAAAGCCGTATGCTTTAAAGAAGCGATGGAGCCAGAGTGGAAAGAGTATCAAGCTCAGGTTGTGAAAAACGCACAGGCGATGGCTGAAACCTTTAAGGCTCGTGGTATCAAGATCGTTTCTAACGGTACCGATGATCACCTGTTTCTGGTTGACCTGATCGATAAAGAGTACACTGGTAAAGATGCGGATGCGGCTCTGGGTCGTGCAAACATCACTGTGAACAAAAACTCTGTACCTAACGATCCACGCTCTCCGTTCGTAACCTCTGGTCTGCGTATCGGTACTCCAGCGATTACTCGTCGTGGCTTTAAAGAAGCTGAGTCTGTTGAGCTGACTAACTGGATCTGTGATGTTCTGGATGACATCAACAATGAAGAGACTATCCAGAGCGTTAAAGAGAAAGTTAAGGCGATCTGTCAAAAGCTGCCTGTTTACGCTTAATAGCAGTTTGTCAGGATTGAATATCAGTGCTGATAGGTCTGATAGTATCCGATAGATTGATCTGGATAGATTGCAACAATAAGCCCGGTTCTGCCGGGTTTATTGCATTCTGGAATCTCTGTTTTCTATATCTTTTCCCTGTTTCCCCCGCGTATTTTTCACTGATCTGTCCGTGCCATTCTGCATCCCCCGTGAATTGTCTATTCTGTAGCGATTTTCTGTCAGGCATATTGCCTTCGACAGTAGTAAAAGTGGTGCACTAACAGTTAAAATAGTCCGAATGGGCGACTGTTTTTCATATCTATTAGGTTAAGTTATAGCCTGATAGTAAGAGAGTCTGAGGTCGTCTTGTTCCGTTCTGACTAATGAGCCGCTTATGTACTGTCCATTTTGTGGGGCGCAAGAAACCAAAGTTACAGATTCCCGTCTGGTTGCTGATGGCGATCAGGTTCGCCGCCGCCGTGAGTGTTTAGGTTGTGGTGAGCGTTTTACCACCTATGAAACGGCTGAGCTGGTGATGCCTCGGATTGTCAAACATGATGGCAAACGAGAAGCCTTTGATGAGAAAAAGCTCAGAGCCGGTATGCAACGGGCACTGGAAAAGCGCCCTGTCAGTACAGAATCTTTTGAAGCAGCTATCGAGCGCATCCGTCAGCGTCTCAGAGCCCGCGGTGAACGAGAGGTTGCTTCCCGTTTAATTGGTGAAGAAGTGATGGCTCAGCTGAGATTACTGGATCAGGTGGCCTATATCCGTTTTGCCTCTGTTTATCGTAGTTTCCAGGATCTGGATGAATTCAGAGCCGAGATTGACCGCCTGGCACAGGACCCGCCGTTTATTAAGGGTGAACATCTGCCCAAAGAGTAGTCGTTAGCTCTGGGCGGTCTATTCGTCCGCCCTATTCGTTTGACGCGAACCTTATCGTTTCAGGAAACCTTTCATTATGCAGCTAGATCAGCACTTTATGGCGCGGGCGATTCGTTTAGCGCGTCAGGGATGGTATACCACTTTTCCAAACCCCAGAGTGGGGTGTGTCTTGGTAAAGGATGGTGAAATCCTGGCTGAAGGTTGGCATGAGAAGGCCGGTGAAGGTCATGCTGAGGTTAATGCGCTGGCTCAGATAGAAGATGCCAGTGGCTGTACGGCTTATGTCACGTTAGAGCCTTGTTCTCATCAGGGTAAAACACCGCCCTGTGCCGATGCCTTAGTGGCTGCTGGCGTGAGTCGTGTCGTGATCGGTATGCAAGATCCGAATCCTCTGGTCTCTGGTCGTGGTATCAAGATTTTGCAAGAGGCGGGTATTGAAGTTACCAGCGGTGTATTAGAAGCAGAAGTGGAGCAGCTGAATACCGGTTTTATCAGCCGTATGGCCCATAATCGACCTTTTATTCGCTGTAAGCTGGCCATGAGTCTGGACGGTCGTACTGGAATGCAATCCGGCGAAAGTCAGTGGATTACCGGACCTGCCGCAAGAAGTCAGGTGCAGCAGTTAAGAGCGGGTAGCTCGGCCGTTATTACCGGTGTCGGTTCCATTATTTATGATGACTCTTCACTGACCGTACGTGCGGATCAGCTGAAGCTTGATGACGCAGAACGCATCAGCCAGCGTCAACCGCTACGAATTGTGTTGGATTCGCAGCTAAGAATCCCGTTAACCGCTAAAATATTGAGACAGCCCGGTGAGACTGTCATTGTCTTCTGTCAGGCTGAGCCACAAAAGTTGGCGGAGTTGAAAGAGCTGGGCGTGGCCTGTGTGCGTCTGCCTGCAGATGCTATGGGACGGGTAGCCTTGCCATCGTTAATGGAATATCTGGCCGAGCGTGAATGCAATGATGTGTTGTTGGAGACTGGTGCCACTCTGGCCGGTGCTTTTGCACAAGCGGGACTGATTGATGAATTAATCATCTTTATGGCGCCAACGCTATTAGGGCATAGTGCCCGAGGCTTGTTGCACTTGCCGGGTATAGACAAAATGGCGGACCAGGTACCGCTGGAATTAAAAGATTGTCGTGTGGTGGGCAATGACCTGATGTTGACCGCCCGTTTTAAAGGAAAAACTAAATAATGTTTACCGGAATTGTTGAAGCGGTTGGTACAATTGAATCTTTGCAGCCTTCCGGTGGAGATTATCGCGTTAAGATCAATGTCGGCAGTTTGGATATGGCCGACGTGAATCTGGGCGACAGCATCGCGGTAAACGGTGTTTGTCTGACGGTAATCGAGTTTGATAGCCGAAGTTTTTCCGCTGACGTATCACTGGAAACGGTTCGCCATACCTGTTTTGCCCACTTCCGGGCAGGACGTAAGGTCAATCTGGAAAAGGCGATGATGCCAACTTCCCGTCTGGGTGGCCATATTGTCAGTGGTCATGTGGACGGTGTAGGTAAAGTAGTGGAGCGTCGGGATGATGCCCGCTCTGTACGTTTTAGAATTCAGGCACCGAAACATCTGCTGAAGTATATTGCTGATAGGGGCTCTATTACCGTTGATGGCACGAGTTTGACCGTCAACGGCTTGGACGGCGATATCTTTGAGCTGAATATTGTGCCGCACACCCTGGCGGAAACGGTTCTGGAGGGGTATAGCACTGGTCAGGAGCTTCATCTAGAAGTGGATCTGATTGCACGTTATCTGGAGCGCCTGTTAACCGCCAATCAAACACCGGACAGTGATTCCTCCGGTATGAGTATTGAATTTTTAGCCCAGCACGGTTTTTACCGGGGTTAATCCCAAGAAGAGTAGTGTGATGCAATTAAACACGGTTGAAGAGTTATTAGAAGATATTCGTCAGGGTAAGATGGTTATCCTGATGGATGACGAAGACCGGGAAAATGAAGGTGATCTGGTGATCGCTGCTGAGATGGTGCGCGCCGATGATATCAACTTTATGGCGACCCATGCGCGCGGCCTGATCTGTCTGACCCTGACCCGCGAGCGTTGTGAACAGCTGAAACTGCCTCTGATGGTACAAAGTAACGGTGCTCAGTTCTCAACCAACTTTACCCTGTCGATCGAAGCCGCTGAAGGCGTGACCACAGGTATCTCTGCGGCGGACCGTGCCCATACCGTACGTACTGCGGTAAAAGCCAGCGCTCAGCCAGAAGATATCGTACAGCCAGGCCATATCTTCCCGCTGATGGCTCAGCCAGGTGGCGTATTAAGCCGTGCGGGTCATACCGAAGCTGGTTGTGATCTGGCTCGTATGGCAGGCTTTGAAGCGGCAGGTGTGATCGTTGAGATCATGAACGAAGACGGTACTATGGCTCGTCGTCCAGATCTGGAAAAATTTGCCGAGAAGCACAACCTGAAAATCGGTACCATTGCCGATCTGATTCACTACCGTACTGCCAATGAGCATACCGTAGAGCGTGATCAGGAAGGTGTGATGAGCACAGAATACGGCGACTTCCAGTATGTCACCTACCGTGATGATATCCAGAACTGTACACACCTGGCGATGACTCTGGGTAATATCAGTGCCGATGACGCCACTCTGGTTCGTGTGCACAACCGTGCGGAAGTGCTGCGTGATGTAGTGGGTGCTATGCCGCCGGAAGGTGGTATGAAGTGGACCATGCGTAAGGCACTGGCTAAGGTAGCGGAAGAAGGCAAAGGCGTTGTGCTGCTGCTGGATACCGGTGACCGCATCGATATGAGCGAATCAGTAGAACTGATGCTGAATCATCGTCATCAGTCTAAGGTGAATGTTAGTTACTCAGGGGCTTACCTGACCGTAGGTACCGGTTCTCAGATTCTGCGTGACCTGGGTGTGGGTAAAATGCGCCTGCTGAGTTCACCAATGAAATTTAATGCAATCTCAGGTTTTGACCTGGAGATTGAAGAATATATTCCCTGCGAAGAATAATTAGGACAGGACACCATGACTGTAAAATCCTTTGAAGGTAACTTTGTTGGCTGTAACGCCAAATACACTCTGATTGTTGGCCGTTTTAACAGCTTTGTGGTTGATCACCTGGTAGAAGGTGCGATCGATACTCTGAAACGTCACGGTGTTGATGAAGACAACATCAGCGTTGTTCGTGCGCCGGGCGCATGGGAACTGCCGCTGGTAGCTAAGAAAGTGATCGAAAAGCAGCAGCCGGATGCGGTTATCGCGCTGGGTGCAGTAATCCGTGGCGGTACGCCACACTTTGAATACGTTGCAGGTGAATGTGCCAAAGGCCTGGGTCAGCTGTCGCTGCAGACCGGCGTGGTGATCACCAACGGTGTACTGACTGTTGATACTATTGAGCAGGCGATCGAGCGCTCTGGTACCAAGGCGGGTAACAAAGGTGGTGAAGCCGCTCTGTGTGCCCTAGAAATGGTCAGCTTATTTAACAACCTTTAATCTTCGGTTAACAGAATGTCCCAAGGTAAAAAAACCAGTAGAACAGAAGCACGTCGTGCCGCCCGTCAACTTACGCTACAGGGCCTGTACCAGTGGCAGATGACAGGTGCATCGCTGCAGCAGGTTGAACTGCAGATCCGTTCGGCTCAACCCGATGATGGCCTGGAGTCCCATGAGGACATCAGTGCTGCGGTTGAGATCGCGGATCTGGCCTATTTCAACGAACTGCTGCATAACATCCCGCAGTGTAAAAACGAGCTGGATGAGCACTTTGCACCTTTGTTGGACCGCCGTGTGGATGAGTTGGATCTGGTTGAGCTAGCAATTCTGCGCATTGGTACCTATGAGCTCAGTAAACGCATTGATGTACCGTATAAGGTCGTGATCAATGAGGGTATTGAGCTGGCCAAGCGTTTTGGTGCAACGGAAAGCCATAAATACATCAATGGTATTTTGGATAAGCTGGCCGTTCGTCTGCGCAGTGCAGAAGCCAATGCTCGCCTGAAGGGATAACATTGCGTGGGTGAATTTGAATTGATTCGCCGCTTTTTCTGTTCTGATCAACTACAGCCAGCCCGACGTGATGTCGGTCTGGCTGTGGGTGACGATTGTGCCCTAATCACAGTGCCTCAGAACAAGCAGTTAGCGGTTTCTGTGGATACCTCTGTGGCAGGGGTGCATTTCCTTCCTGATTCTGATCCCTATTGTATTGGCTGGCGTGCGCTAGCGGTAAGTCTGAGTGATCTGGCTGCTATGGGAGCTAAGCCCGCCTGGTTTACCCTTGCCTTAACGCTTGAAGAGACCGATGAGGCCTGGTTGAGCCGTTTTGCTCAAGGTATATCGGATCTGGCGCAGCAATATGGCATCTCCCTGGTGGGTGGTGATACCACTCGTGGTCATCTGACGGTAACGGTACAGGTACAGGGTTATGTCACAGGTTCCCCTTGGTTACGCTCGGGAGCGAAACCCGGCGAAATTATCTATGTCTCGGGCCCTTTGGGTAATGCGGCCGGTGGTTTAGCTTTAGTACAGTCAGGTATCGAGCCGCCGGATATTTGGCAGGAGCTAGTCGATGCTTATCTACTGCCCAAGCCGCGCTTTGATTTGATTAGTTTACTCTCCAGCCGTATCAGCAGTGCGATTGATATCTCTGATGGTTTCCTGGTCGATCTTAAACATATCCTGGATGGTAGTAAGGTCGGCGCTCAACTGGATCTGACTCGTATCCCCGTTTCTGATGCGCTGGAAGATTATGCCGGTCATCGTAAGGCATTAGAGTATGCCTTAAGTGGTGGTGATGACTATCAACTCTGTTTTACCGTAACGCCTCAGCGACGCTTGGAGCTGGAAGTCAGTGCTGAGCAGAGTGGTCTTCAGCTTTTTCCTGTGGGTGTTGTTACGGAAGAACAGGGCATTGAAGGCATAGACGACTATGCTGTAAAAGGGTTTGAACATTTTTACCCTGAGGAGCCTAAAGCATGAACCGAGCCCCAAGCTCTGTCTGGCGTAATCCGATCCATTTCCTGGCCTTTGGTTTAGGCAGTGGTGCGGCTCCGTGGGCACCGGGTACCGTAGGCACAGCAGCAGCCGTTATTCCTTATCTGCTATGGTTCCAGTATTGGTCGCTCAGTTGGTTTCTAGCGCTGATAGTGGTGACCTTTGTCGTCGGTGTTTGGCTGTGCGAAAAAACCTCGGAAGACCTGGGGGTGCATGATCATTCCGGGATTGTCTGGGATGAGTTTGTTGGCTACTGGCTGACGATGTTTCTGGCGCCGCAGGGTTGGGAATGGGCTTTGGTGGGGTTTGTGCTGTTCCGCTTCTTTGATGTGCTTAAACCCTGGCCGGTAAAGTGGGCCGATCGTCGTGTCGCAGGTGGTTTTGGCATTATGGTTGATGACCTGCTGGCGGGTATTTACGCCTGGATCGTATTGCAGGTCCTCGTCCGTTTATACTGACTCTTTTATGCTGCGTTTATATAGGCTGCTCTGAGTACTTTTTTCGTTGAACAGCCTATATCAATCAGGCCCTTTTTAGGCAGCCCTGCTCCAGTAACATACACTGATGCTCTGCCATCTTCTCCCAGAACGCTTTATCCGGGGTGATGTTCATGGTAGCTTCCATATTGGGCTCCATCAGGAATGGCATATTCATCAGGCTGACAATGCTGATGTGTAGCATCTTAGGATCCATATCAGGATTGATAACACCCTTCTCCTGCATCTTGGTCAGCAGCTGTTCCATCGGCTCTGCTTTTTCACGCAGATGTTGATGGATAAAGCTCTCTTCTAGCGGACCGTTTTCAAACAGCATACATTTTAGAATAACGACTACAAAGCCTGGATGCTCAGTCATGATGGCATAGTAGTGTTTAAAGAATTCGGCAAAGCTTTCTGGTGGGTTCTCGACACCCTGTTTGGTCATCTGACGCAGGGGTTCGAAGGTTTCCACAAACATCGCTTGGAACAAACCTTCTTTATTACCGAAGTAATAGTGAATCATGGCCATGGTGGAGTTCGCTCGTGCCGCGATCTCACGTGTTGTCACCTGTTGATAGTTCTTTTCAATAAAACAGGCGCGGGCCGCAGCAATTAGGTTTTCGCGTACATTTCGGGCGCTCTTAGTCGTAGGACGTCCACGTTTCTTCTTTGCTGTCTCTGGCTTAAATTGAGCGTTCATTGGCTTTACTTCATTTTAATCGTTTGATTAAAAGCTAGGGTAGAGTATTTAGCCTAAAAAGCAAATAGGTAAAAATCATTCGTATCCTTTCGAGTGATTAATTTTTCTAATTGAGATTGTATCTTATTCAGTTAAATCAGAAGGTTAAGTGAGCTGTGACTGAAGTGGAAATTATCAGTGAAATAATCTAATGGGAAAGATTTAACTGAGAGGTTAATAAAGGTTGGGCGTGAAATAACCGAGCTTTAAATGTGAAAAAACCGCACCTGGAGCAGGTGCGGTTTTTCTGGAGCAAGTTCAGGTTATCTATTGATAATGCTTATTGGCTTTGTATTAAGCACTGCATTAAACGTCCAGATAATCCAGAATGCCTTCAGCGGCTTTACGGCCTTCGTCTATTGCTGTCACAACCAGGTCGGAACCACGCACCATATCACCACCGGCAAAGATCTTTTCGTTGCTGGTCTGGTATGGGTAACGGGACTCGGCTGGAGCAATCACACGACCACCGTCATCAGTATTGATCTTGCAGCGATCAAACCACTCGGCAGGGCTTGGACGGAAACCAAATGCAATCAGTACCGCATCAGCTGGTACGATCTCTTCGGAACCTGCCACAACCTCTGGACGACGACGTCCGTTGGCATCGGGGTCACCCATACGGGTCGTTACCAGTTTGATGCCTTCAACTTTGTCTTCACCGACAATAGCCACAGGCTGACGGTTGAACAAGAACTGTACGCCTTCTTCTTTTGCGTTTACAACTTCACGCTTGGAACCCGGCATATTGGCTTCGTCACGACGATACGCACAGATCACAGATTCAGCGTTCTGACGAATGGAGGTGCGGTTACAGTCCATGGCGGTGTCACCACCACCCAGAACGATTACGCGTTTACCTTCCATGCTGGTGTAGTCTTCCGGTGATTTTTCGTAACCCAGGCAGTGGTTTACGTTAGAGATCAGGAAGTCCAGTGCAGCATGAACACCCGGCAGGTCTTCACCTGGGATACCGCCGGACATATAGGTGTAAGTACCCATACCCATAAATACTGCGTCATAGTCGCTCAGTAGCTGGTCGATAGTGACATCAGTACCCACTTCGGTATTCAGCTGGAATTCCACGCCCATGTCGGAGAAGACTTCACGACGACGGGACATTACGTGTTTTTCCAGTTTGAACTCAGGGATACCGAAGGTCAGCAGACCACCAATCTCTGGGTTCTTATCAAATACCACAGGCTTAACACCGTTACGGACCAGGATGTCCGCGCAGGCCAGACCGGCAGGACCGGCACCAATGATGGCTACCTTCTTGTCGGTCCACACTACTTTGGACATATCCGGACGCCAGCCCATAGCAAAGGCGGTGTCGGTGATGTACTTCTCAACGGAACCGATGGTTACCGCACCAAAGCCACCTTCGCCCAGCGTACAGGAGCCTTCACACAGACGGTCCTGTGGACAAACACGACCGCACACTTCTGGCAGTGAGTTGGTGCTGTGACACAGCTCAACTGCTTCCATGATATTGCCTTCAGTGGCCAGTTTCAGCCAGTTTGGAATGTAGTTGTGTACTGGACAACGCCATTCACAGTAAGGATTACCGCAAGCCAGACAACGGTGTGCCTGAGCAGATGCCTCATCTTGTTTAAACGGTGCGTAGATCTCTTTAAATTCGTTCTTACGCACGTCCGCCGCTGTTTTCTGTGGGTCTTTACGACCCACTTCAACAAATTGAAAATCGTTACTTAAACGTTCAGCCATAGCAGCCTCACCTCATTTGAAAGCTAATCACTAATCTGCGTGTTGAATTACTCTGAGCGCTGGCGCGTGCTGTCCAGCAGGCTGCTCAGGCTGGCTGCTTTTGGCTTCACCAGCCAGAAGTGGCGGTAGTAATCAGAGAAGTTGGTCAGCAGTTCCTGACCCCACTCACTACCGGTTTCTTCAACAAATTCAGCGATAACGCTGCGCAGATGGTTACGATAAGCTTCCATCGGCTCGGAGCTGATACGGTGAATATCGACCAGCTCATGGTTGTATTTATCGACAAAGGTACGATCCAGGTCCAGCACGTAGGCGAAACCACCGGTCATACCAGCACCGAAGTTGTAACCGGTTTCACCCAGTACAGTCACCATACCGCCTGTCATATACTCACAGCAGTGGTCACCGGCACCTTCGATCACGGCGTGGTTACCGGAGTTACGTACCGCGAAACGCTCACCGGCACGGCCTGCTGCAAACAGCTTACCGCCGGTCGCACCATACAGACAGGTGTTACCGATGATGGAGGTTTCGTTGGAGTTAAATGGGCTACCCATTGGTGGACGCAGAACGATCTTACCACCGTTCATGCCTTTACCCACGTAATCGTTGGCATCGCCTTCGATATACAGGTTCAGACCCTTGGCGTTCCATACACCGAAACTCTGACCGGCAACACCGCTCAGTTTCAGAGTCAGTGGGTTTTCGCTCATACCCTGGTCACCCCAGCGCTTGGCGATCTCACCAGACAGACGGGCACCGATTGAACGGTCACAGTTGGTCACGTTAAAGGCAAATTCACCGCCCTTACCGCTTTCAATGGCGCTCAGTGTCTCAGCAACCATACGCTCTGCCAGTTCACCCTTATCGAACGGTTCGTTACGAGCTACCTGACAGGTGTTTGGTGCATCGGCAGGTACAAAATCGTTATTCAGCAGATCAGTCAGATCCAGTTTCTGGATCTTAGCGGGTGCCGTATCATCAGAGATCGCTTCCAGCAAATCGGTACGACCCACCAGATCTTCAAAGGTGCGTACACCCATCTCGGCCATGATCTCTCGTACTTCGGCAGCCACAAAACGGAAGTAGTTTTTCACCATTTCCACGGTACCGATGAAGTACTCTTCACGCAGTTTTTCGTTCTGAGTGGCAACACCTGTCGCACAGTTGTTCAGGTGACAGATACGCAGGTATTTACAACCCAGAGCAACCATAGGGATGGTACCGAAGCCGAAACTCTCTGCACCCAGAATGGCCGCTTTAATCACATCCAGACCGGTTTTCAGACCGCCGTCTGTTTGCAGACGTACTTTATCACGCAGATTGTTGATACGCAGTGCCTGGTGCACTTCCGGCAGACCCAGTTCCCATGGAGAACCCGCATGTCGGATGGACGCCAGTGGGCTGGCCGCAGTACCGCCGTCGTAACCGGAGATGGTGATCAGGTCCGCGTAGGCTTTCGCTACACCGGTCGCAATCGTACCAATGCCCGGCTCGGATACCAGTTTCACTGAGATCAGCGCATCTGGATTGATCTGCTTCAGATCGAAGATCAGCTGAGCCAGATCTTCAATGGAGTAAATGTCGTGGTGCGGTGGTGGTGAAATCAGAGTTACACCTGGCACTGAGTGACGCAGACGAGCAATCAGGCTGTTGACCTTACCGCCGGGCAGCTGGCCACCTTCACCGGGTTTCGCACCCTGAGCTACTTTAATCTGCAGCACTTCAGCGTTCACCAGGTAGTGTGGTGTAACACCAAAACGACCAGATGCGATCTGCTTGATCTTAGAGTTTTTCAGCGTACCGAAGCGGGCAGCATCTTCACCACCCTCACCGGAGTTAGAGCGACCGCCCAGCTCGTTCATGGCCTGAGCCAGAGCTTCGTGTGCTTCCGGAGACAGTGCACCCAGAGACATCGCTGCAGAGTCGAAACGACGCAGAATAGATTCTGCCGGTTCAACTTCACTCAGGGCAATCGGGTTAGACGCTTGCTTCACTTTCAGCAGGTCACGAATAGTCGCCGCAGGACGCTCGTTCACCAGCTTGGCGAAGCGTTGGAAGGCTTCGTAACTACCAGTTTGTACTGCTTCCTGAACTGCACGGACTACATCCGGGTTGTACGCATGGTACTCACCGCCGTGTACGTATTTCAGCAGGCCGCCCTGTTCAATCTTCTTGCGTGGTTTCCATGCGGTTTCAGACAGCAGTTCCTGCTGCATCTGGAAATCGCTGAACTCAGCACCCTGAATACGGGACGCCACGCCTTTGAAACACAGGTCACACACTTCTTCCGACAGACCCACGGCTTCAAACAGCTGGGCACCACGGTAAGAGGCAATAGTCGAGATACCCATCTTAGACAGGATCTTCATCAGACCCTTCTGGATACCTTTACGGTAGTTTTCACGGATCTCAGCCGGATCACCCAGCAGTTCGCCGGTACGTTGCAGATCAGCCAGTACCTGGTAGCTCAGGTATGGGTAGATCGCAGTGGCACCAAAGCCGAACATAACAGCCATCTGGTGAGAATCACGAGCCAGGCCGGTTTCAATCACCAGGTTCGCGTTACAACGCAGACCTTTAGCGCTCAGACGGTGGTGAACAGCACCGGTTGCCATAGTGGCATCAACCGGCAGCTGACCTTTTTCGATATCACGGTCAGACAGGATGATGATCACCTTGCCGGAACGTGCCGCTTCTTCCGCTTGATCACACACGTTTTCAAGGGCTTGCTTAAGGCCAGTCTCGTCAGGCTTGTACTGCAGCTCGATACGTTGTGCCGGGAAGCCTTTATCATCCAGCAGCTCAAGGGTCTTGAACTTACGTGGTGACAGTACAGGCGTCGTCAGTACGATGCGGTTGGCGTGATCGATACTGTCTTCAAATACATTCAGCTCGGTACCCAGGCAGGTTTCCAGCGACATTACGATCGCTTCACGCAGAGGATCGATTGGTGGGTTGGTGACCTGAGCAAACTTCTGACGGAAGTAATCAGTGGTCAGACGGTTCTTACGGGACAGTACCGCCATTGGCGTATCATCACCCATGGACCCCACGGCTTCCTGACCGCTTTCTGCCAGAGGACGCAGTACCTGGTCACGCTCTTCAAAGCTGACCTGGAACATCTTCATGTGCGCCTGCAGGTCTTCCTGTGGCATAGGCTCAAATTTAGGCCCTTGCAGTTCACCCAGGGTGGACTCCAGGAAGGTCGCCTTCTCACGCATCCACTGCTTATACGGATGCATGGACTTCAGACGGTTATCGATATCTTCACGGTGCATCACTTCACCGGTTTCGGTATCTACAACCAGCATATGACCCGGCGCAACACGGCCTTTAGCCACAACGTCTTCTGGTTTGTAGTCGTATACACCGATCTCGGAAGCCAGGGTGATATAACCGTTTTTGGTGATAACCCAGCGTGCAGGACGCAAACCGTTACGGTCCAGCATACACACGGCATGGCGACCATCGGTCAGAACCAGGCCGGCAGGACCGTCCCACGGTTCCATGTGCATGGAACTGTACTCGTAGAACGCACGCAGATCTGCATCCATAGTGTCGTTGTTCTGCCACGCAGGCGGAATCATCAGACGTACAGCTTTAAACAGATCCATACCACCGGTCAGCAGTACTTCCAGCATGTTATCCATACTGGAGGAGTCAGAACCTGTAGTATTCACAACCTGATCCAGTTCATCCAGGTTCAGCAGGTCGTTATTGAAGTTGCTCTTACGGGCGTTGGCCCAGTTACGGTTGGCTTCGATGGTGTTAATTTCACCATTGTGTGCCAGGTAACGGAAAGGCTGTGCCAGTGGCCACTTAGGCGCGGTATTGGTGGAGAAACGCTGGTGGAAAACACAGATTGCAGTTTCCAGGCGCTCATCGCTCAGGTCCAGGTAGAACTTCGGCAGATCCGCCGGCATTACCAGACCTTTATAGGAGATCACCTGAGAGGACAAACTGGCGATGTAGAAATCTGCATCGTCTTTCAGTGCCATCTCGGTTTTACGACGGGCCAGGAACAGCTTAACCGCCAGTTGTTGTTTGTTCAGACCTTCGGCATTTACAAATACCTGCTCAAATTGAGGCAGGCAGTCCAGGGCCATAGGACCACAAACGTCGGTATTGATTGGCACTTCACGCCAACCAACAACGGACAGTCCTTGGGCAGAAAGCTCGGCATTCAATGTCGTGCGGGCTTTCTCTGCTTTTGCGCTATCCTGGGACAGAAATACCATGCCCACACCAAAGTTGTCAGAAAGCTCAGCGGCAAACTGCTCTTTTGCAATGGTGCGAAGAAAGGTATCTGGTTTTTTCAGCAGCAAACCACAGCCGTCACCCGTCTTACCATCAGCCGCGATACCACCGCGGTGAGTCATGCATGCCAGTGCCTCAATGGCCTTTTCCAGCACA
>CAYFGP010000154.1:0-14770 GCA_964342385.1 uncultured Oleiphilus sp.
CCGCATGCAGGGTGTTGTGGGGGCTGAGGGCTAGATACCCTCGGCTACCCGATTGTCATAAACCACCTGATTATGGGCCAGCAGCTGAAGATCAGGGTGGTGGCTGAGGTAAAATAACCAGAGTTTTTCTACATAATGACCCAGGCGTTGAGGCTTATTTAGACCAACAAAGTTTTCTAATAGACCAGAGTCCTGCTCCAGTTGTACCAAGGTATCCCTGTGGGGATTGGGTATTTGCCACTGTTCTACAGTACAATGGCATAACGCCGGGCTGGTTAATAACCAAATGAGATCTCGAACGGTCTGATTTTGAAATTCATCGGTATTTAACATAGTTAGGCTTTATTGGATGATGGATTTTTAAGGCAGTGACTTGTTTTGACCGGACAAGTGCTGACTCAGCTGCCTTTTAGCTTATTTATTTTAGGCTGGGTCTTTAGATCTTTGATTAGATCAATCCGTGATTAGACAGGTGTCAGGGTAGCAAAACAAATTTGTCCCTATTCTCCTGTATTTGGCAATTAAAACCTAGATTAAAACCAAGAGTAGAGACTTAGAGGAACTGAATGGGCGGGTATACAGTCCAATCAGCTTCTGAGTGGCTACCATACATACCGACACAAGCCGTTGACTCTATGTATTGTTGAGTATTACTCCGCATGCATCGGTCTGTGGCTAAAGCATAGGGGGTTGCCCCAGAAAAGTGTTTGTTTCGGTGCTTGATAAACTGGTAGGCGCAGAGCCCACTGATTGGATCTAATCGGATCTTTGTTGATGCGATTTAATCTGCCAGTGGCTATCGCTATCTGACCCACAACGAATATAAAGACGACAGATGGAACAATTTAAAAATATTGGCCTGATCGGGCGCTTGGGCAGCACCAAAGTAGTGGACACCATGAAGCGCTTGATTCGCTATCTGCAAGAGCGAAACCTGCATATTATCCTTGAGGATCAGATCGGTGAAGTGATGCCGGGACATGGTTTGCAGGAAGCGAATCGTAAGCTGATCGGTGAGATCAGTGATCTGGTGATTGTTGTGGGTGGTGATGGCAGTCTGTTGGGGGCTGCACGCTCCATTGCTAAATACAAAACTCCGGTACTGGGTGTAAACCGTGGCCGTTTAGGCTTTTTGACCGATATCTCTCCGGGTGATCTGGAAGAGAAGGTCGGTGAAGTACTGGACGGTAAGTACATCAGTGAAGAACGCTTTATGCTGGATGCCGAGGTGTACCGTAACGGTGAGCCTGTGGGTAATGCCGTCGGTTTGAACGATGTTGTACTGCACCCAGGTAAGTCGGCGCGTATGATCGAGTTTGATCTTTATATCGAAGGTCAGTATGTCTACAACCAGCGTTCCGATGGTTTGATTGTTTCTACACCAACGGGTTCTACCGCTTATTCTCTGTCTGGTGGTGGTCCTATTATGCATCCTAAGCTGGATGCTATCGTGCTGGTGCCTATGTTCCCGCACACCTTAAGTAGCCGTCCGATTGTGGTGGATGGCAACAGTGAAGTGAAAATTATTATCTCTGAAGATAATGATGCTTATCCCCATGTCAGCTGCGACGGTCAAACACACCTGGTGACAAAACCCGGTGATGTCCTGTACGTGAAAAAGCGTCCTTACAAATTGCGTTTGATTCATCCGGTAGATCACAATTTCTACGAGATCTGCCGCACTAAGTTAGGTTGGAGTAGTAGTTTTGTCGACTGATGCTGATAGATCTCAGGTCATCCCGGAGGCTGCTGGTTATGACCTGATTGGTGATGTGCACGGTTGTGCCCATACCCTGGAACGTTTGTTAACCCTGATGGATTACCGCTGTATTGATGGTGTCTGGCAGCACCCGGAACGCAAGGTGATCTTTCTGGGGGATATTGTGGATCGTGGTCCCCGTATTCGTGAAGCCTTACAGATTGTGTACAACATGGTGCAAAATGACCAGGCAGCGATGATTATGGGTAACCATGAGCATAATAACCTGACCTATTGCACCAAAGCACCGGAAGGGTTTGGCAGTGAGTATCTGCGTACACACACCGAGCGCCATAATCGTCTGATTAAAGAAACCCTGGAACAGTTTGAGGACTATCCGGAAGAGTGGGCGATGTATCTGGAGTGGTTCAAGACTCTGCCCCTTTATCTGGAGCATGAGCAGTTCCGAGTGGTCCATGCCTGTTGGCAACACGATCTGATTGAAGGACTGACCCAGCGTACAGGTACGGCTCTGCTGGACGAATCTCTGCTGATCGAATCGGTGCAGCGTGAAACCTTTGGTTTCTCTTTGATGGAGAAACTGACCCGGGGCACACATATGCATCTGCCTGAGGGGATTGAGATTCATAGTGGTGATGGCTTTACCCGCCGCACCTTTAGAACTCACTTTTGGGCCAAAGACCCGGAAACCTATGGTGATGTGGTATTCCAGCCGGATAATCTGCCGGGTGATCTGGAAGATCGCGAGATGACGGAGCAGGAAAAAGCTCAGCTGCACTACTATGGCAGAGATGAGCGTCCATTGTTTATTGGGCACTATTGGTGTGAAGGGGTACCTGCACTGGTGACGCCAAACATTGCTTGTCTGGATTATAGTGCGGTGAAGTATGGCAAGTTGGTGAGCTATCGCTTTAGTGGTGAGTCACAATTGGATGCCAATAACTTTGTTTGGGTCTCTGTTGAGCGGGATGAAAGTTAACCCTATTCTTGATATTTTGCTTATTGGGAGGGGATTGTCTCCAGGGAAGATGTGTCGCAAATAGGCAAAAAACACCGGAAGAATGACCCGAAACAGCGCACTTTGAGTGGTCTGGCCATTTTTTTGTGAAGTTTTGTCAAAAAGACTTGGAACTTTGCTAAATGACCGCATACTAAGTATATGGTTATCCCAAAACCAGAATACCGAGTAACAGGATGTTCCTCCAGCGAGTTGATCCGGCAGCACCTCCCAAGGCTGCCGGATTTTTAGTTTCTGGGCGGTGAAAATCTCAACTGACCTGATGACCGCTGGCTAACTTTTGCGGTGATATCCTTTATCAGCCACTAAGCTAAACATTGAATTTCCTCGTATAAGAGTACTGTCTGTCGATTCTCAGATTGAGGCAAAACTGGTTTAGGGCTATGCAGATTTTTAGTACCCGTTAAGGACACTTAACCTCATGATTAAAGTGTTAGATGTACCCGTAGAGCAGGATCTGTCTGAGCTCAGTCGTGAGCTTTGGGCCAGAAGTATTGGTCACCAGATTCGACATAAAGGCGATCATCAGGAGATCTGGCTGGCAGATCCCGCTTACTTCCCGGAACTGTTGCAGATGATTCGTGATTGGCAGCAGGGTAATCTGGCCAATACTCAGGTGGTGGTTAATCGTCGCAGTATGCTGGATCGTATTGGTTATGGTTTAAGAGTTTGGCCGCTGACCATTGCCTTACTGCTGGTCAGCGCTCTGGTTACTGCAGGAATATTTTTGGAAACCAGTGGCGCTATTTTCAGCACCATGACCTTTGTCCCCGTCGGTATGCAAAATCAGCAGTTGATCCATGGTTCTTTGCAGCAGGTATTGGAGTCTGGGGAGCTGTGGCGTTTGATCAGTCCTATGTTTTTGCACTTTGGTATTCTGCATCTGGCCTTTAACAGTCTCTGGGTGTGGGAGCTGGGACGAATGATTGAAGAGCATCAGAAAAGCAGAGGATTACTGCTAGTGGTGTTCATCAGTGGTTTGGCCGCTAATTTTGCCCAGTATATGGTGGGTGATGTGCTGTTTGGCGGTTTGTCCGGCGTAGTCTATGCCTTGTTAGGATACTGCTGGTTCTGGGACAAGTTCGCCCGTGTGCCCCGTTTTCATGTACGTAAAGCAGTCTTTATCGCTTTGATGATCTGGTTGGTGTTCTGTCTGGTCGGTGGTGCTGGTGTACTGGGATTAGGCAATATTGCCAATGCCGCTCATATTGGTGGTTTGATCGCCGGTACTTTACTGGCCTGGTTGCGTATCCAGCTGGTGGGCGAAGGGGCTCCGCCTGGACAGATTGTTTAAACAAAAAATCGATTCACCGCGCTAACATCCCTCTGGGATGGTCTAAAAGTAGGCGTTGGGTAAATGCTTCGGAATCATTATAATCCTACGCCTGCTATCAGGTATTCAGGTCGTACGACCTATTTCTATGACTGGAGGTTCCATGACCCTGCAAGATCTAATTCAGAATATGACACCGGACATTTACGCAAACCTGCGCCAGGCTGTTGAGCTGAGAAAATGGCCAAACGGTGTAAAGCTGACCGAAGAACAGGTTGAGATCTGCATGGAAGCGGTGATTCGTTACGAGTTCCAGCATGACCTGCCAGCCCAGGATCGTGTGGGCTTTATGGAAGATCAGTGTGAAAGCGATAAAGATCACGCGGATATCATCAAGATTATGCACTGATCAATACACACTTACACAACAGTGTTGCTATATTTTTTGGCCAATGGCTGAAGCATGAAGGCATTCGTTAAAGAGAAACTTTTGTGTGAGTGCTTAACAACGATTAGTGGTGTGCAGCTTGTACTGCTAACACCTAAAACGTGATTTAAGGCTTGTCTATAATAAGGGCTTCCACTGTGTATGGATGCCCACTGCCTCTCTGAGCTATTTTCTAAGGTATGACCATGACCGTGTATTCCGGGCATCTGCATAAGATGCACACTCAGGACGATCAACCTGTGCGCTACCAACTGGAACTGGGTGATCAGATGATCACGATGAATGATCTGTTGGGCAAAAAGATTCGTCTGAACTTTAGCGGTACGATCAATTGCAGCCATTGTGGCCGCAAAACGAAAAAGAGTTACTCTCAGGGTTACTGTTATCCCTGTTTCACCAAGCTGGCCCGCTGCGATACCTGCATTATGAGTCCGGAAAAATGTCACTTCCATGCCGGCACTTGTCGTGAGCCGGAGTGGGGGGAGCAGTTCTGTTTTCAGGATCACATCGTCTATCTGGCCAACTCTTCCGGTTTGAAAGTGGGTATCACCCGTGAGACTCAGATTCCTACCCGTTGGATGGATCAGGGCGCGATGACCGCATTGCCGATTCTGCGAGTGAAAACCCGTCTGCAATCCGGTCTGGTGGAAGATGCTATTCGTAAACACACCTCAGATCGAACCAACTGGCGTAATATGCTGAAAGGTGTATACGAAGAGATTGACCTACTGGCAGAGCGCGATCGCCTGTTAGCGCTGTGTGCCGATGATCTGCAAAAACTGCAAGAAGAACATGGTGTTGATGCGATTTACACCTTGCCGGATGCTCAGCCTTTTGTCTTTAGTTATCCGGTATTGGAACACCCAACCAAGGTGAGCACTCATAATCTGGATAAAACACCTGAGGTTGAAGGGGTGTTGAAGGGGATTAAGGGGCAGTATCTGATCCTGGATACCGGAGTGATCAATATCCGTAAATACGGTTCCTATCTGGTCGAACTGGAAACGTCAGAGTAGTTTTTGCTGACTGTTTTCGCTCTGCTGGCTTTGCCCTTGTCTGATAAGTGGTTAGTTAGGTGGGAGTTGTCGCCTGATAGCTATACAGGATCTGTAATGCTATCAGGCACTCATAACCTGAGAGTACATACTGGCCCAGCGAATAAACTCTACCTGACTGATTGGTGGGCTATAGAGATAACCTTGTGCCAGCTGACAGCGGTTTTTGATAAGCAGTTCAGCCTGATACTCAGTCTCAACCCCTTCCGCGACCACTTCCAGATCCAAGTTCTTAGCCAGGGAAAGTACCGAGGTAATCAAGGCGTGGTCATGGTGATCATCAGCGCTTTCCGGCATAAAGCTACGATCAATCTTTAAGCGATCTACCGGTAGACTCTGCAATCGTCCCAGTGATGAGTAACCGGTACCAAAGTCATCAATTGCGATAGCGATGCCTAAGGATTGCAGCTGAGACAGAATCTCGGCAACCTGCTCATTTTCCTTCATCAGTGCCGTTTCGGTCACTTCTAACTCCAGATGATGGGCTGCCAAGCCTGTTTTTTGCAGCACTTCCAGTACATCATCCCGCAGATTGCTTCTTAGCAGTTGGATCATGGATACGTTGACGCAAACCCTATCCAGAGGCAGTCCAGCGGCTTGCCAGGCAAGAAAGTCGGTGCAGGCCTGCTGTAGAATCTGTTTACCCAGTGGAATAATCAAACCGGTCGATTCGGCCGCAGGGATAAACTGATCTGGGCCTATTCGCTTGCCATCTGGGTGTTGCCAGCGAACCAGAGCTTCTGCACTGGCGATCATGCCCGTTTCCAGATTGATCTGGGGTTGATAAAAGACGACAAACTCTTGTGGTGATTCTGTAACGGCCCGGCGCAGATCAATCTCAACTTCCATCTTCTGTACCGCATTACTGGTCAGCTGAGTGGTATAGAACTGGTAATTGTTTTTGCCGGTGTCTTTGGCACGGAAGAGGGCGGTATCGGCGTTTCTTAACAGAGTGCTGGTGTTTTCGCCATCCTCTGGATAGCAGCACAGGCCGATACTGGCGGTGATAAACAGTTTCTGACCCTGTAGCTCAAAGGGATCGGTAAAGCTGGCTAATAACTTATCGGCAAACTCCACATTACCCTGAATCGGAGTCATATCCCGACCCAAAATAATAAACTCGTCACCACCCTGGCGGGCGATAATATCCTCTGGACCACACAGTTCAGCCAGGCGCTGAGCCACTTCCTGAACTAGCTGATCTCCTGTCTGATGGCCAAAACTATCGTTGATACCCTGGAAATTATCCAGATCGATATAAGCGATACAGAAATGCTCCCGGCGTTTCTCAGCTTCAGGAATTAAGGCACTGAGACGATCCCTGAGTTGAGGCAGATTGGGCAGTTGGGTCAGGTCATCAATGCCCGTTTGTTTAAGGTTATTGATCTCGTAAAGAATGGCGATATATTTTTGTACGATGCCCTGACTGTCTTTTAATGCGTAGATTTTCTGCCAGATATGTTGTTCGTCACCAGTCGCATTTTTGTTAACAAACTCACCTTGCCAGTGGCCAGTGCGCACTAACTGATCCCATAAGGCTTCATAGAAGGCCTCTTCATGTTTACCTGAACTCAGCAATGACGGTGATTGACCGATAATCTGTTCTGCTGAGTAACCGGTAATGCGGCTGAATGAGGGATTTACATTCAGAATAGTGCCTTGGGCGTCGGTGATCATGTAGCCTTCGTCTGCGACATCAAATACCAGAGCGGCTTGATCTAATTGTTGCTGATGACGCTGTTGTTCGCTGATATCCGTGACTGCGGCAATAAAACCGGTAATTAAGCCCTGAGCATCTTTTTGCACGGTCCAATCAAAGGATGCTGTAAAGAGGTGATCATTTAAACTGCGTTGGCTTAAACGTAGCTGACCACTGATCTGTCCGTCTTTGGCAAGGTTAAATAATGAAGAGGTTAGGCGATGGACATCTTCTTCCAGATGACAGATATCTGTTAGATGCAGAGTAGGCTGCTGATGGTCGGGATGATCATTTTGGCTGCCATAAAGGCTCATCGCCGCTGGATTCAGATAGCTGATCTGGCCGTCCAGCGAGTATTGAATAATACTATGGGACAGGGTATTGAGTACTTGCAGCTGTTGCTCGGATTTCTGATCAAGCTGGTGCTGTATGTCATGTTTCTGGCGCATGCCAAGATGGGTCAGACTATAGATCAGCAGACCTGAGATACAAACAAAAGCCCAGCCTTTATAGGTTTGCAGCTGTAGGATAAGCTCTGGGTCTTGAACCAAGTTATCCAGAATACGGTCAGAAAAGTAGATCCACAACAGTGAAAAAAACATATATATGGCCGCTACTTTGATCGACAAATAATTATTGCTGGGTGCTGCTGTAACAGATTGATCTGGCATATAGACAGTAAGATCTCTTTAAACGCCGGTCAGTCATGTATTATCCATCGGAAAAATGGATGAATAGACGACAATTAAAAGCCGATACAAGACTTTATCAGTTAGGGATAGATTAAGTAATCCAAGCTATAAGTCCAGTTTTTTTAGTCGCGTAAGCACCGAAATAAAAGTTTATAAGCACTCACACAAAAGTTTCTTTTTAGCACATGGCTTTATTCTTCAGCTGTTGGCCAAAAAATATCGAAACACTTTTGTGTAAGTGTGTAAGATCATTAAATTAAGTTTGAGTATTTTATGACTTCACAGCCCACTAACAGTGTTATCTATCTGAAGGATTATCTGGCTCCAGCCTTTTGGGTTGAGCAGGTGGAACTCTGTTTTGACCTCTCCCCAAATCAGACCCGGGTAAAATCACGTATTCATTTTAAGCGTAATGACGAGCGGGAAGCGGGATTGCCACTGGAATTGCATGGCAGCGATCTGAAACTGATCAGTCTGAGCATTGATGGTACCGCTCTGAATGAAACAGAGTATCTGATCAGTGATGAACAGCTGGTGATTCCTGAGTTGCCTGATGACTTTATCTTTGAGGCAGAGGTAGAGATCGATCCGGCCAATAACACTTCGCTTGAAGGCTTGTACCGCTCCAATACTATGTTCTGTACTCAGTGTGAAGCGGAAGGCTTTCGAAAGATCACCTATTACCCGGATCGTCCGGATGTAATGGCGGCGTTTACCACCAAAGTGATTGCCGATAAGGATGAGTATCCCATCCTGTTGTCTAACGGTAACCCTATTGAACGCGGCGAACTGGATAATAATCGCCACTTTGTTACCTGGCAGGACCCGTTCCGTAAACCTGCCTATCTGTTTGCCTTGGTCGCCGGTGATCTACAAGTGGTAAAAGACAGTTTTACCACTATGACGGGGCGTGATGTAGCGCTGGAGATCTGGGTAGAGCCGGAGAATATCACCAAGTGTGATCATGCCATGGACTCGCTAAAAGCGGCGATGAAATGGGACGAAGAGGTCTATGGCCGCGAATACGATCTGGATATCTATATGATCGTGGCGGTGAATGACTTTAATATGGGGGCCATGGAGAACAAAGGCTTAAATATCTTTAACTCCTCCTGTGTGCTGGCCCGACCAGACACTGCCACCGATGGTGCGTTCCAGCGTATTGAAGCGGTGGTGGCGCACGAATACTTCCATAACTGGTCCGGTAACCGAGTTACCTGCCGCGATTGGTTCCAGCTGTCCCTGAAAGAAGGTTTTACGGTTTTCCGTGATCAGAGTTTCTCGGCAGACCTGAATGATGCGGCGGTAAAACGTATCGAAGATGTGGCCATGCTGCGTACTGCACAGTTTGCCGAAGATGCCGGTCCTACGGCACACCCGGTACGTCCTGATCACTTTATCGAGATCTCTAACTTTTACACCCTGACCATCTATGAGAAAGGTTCCGAAGTAGTGCGTATGATCGCCAACCTGCTAGGGCCTGATCTATTCCGCAAGGGCAGTGATCTCTATTTTGAGCGTCATGACGGTCAGGCGGTGACGGTAGAAGATTTTGTTGCGGCGATGGCGGATGTATCCGGTATCGATTTCACTCAGTTTATGAACTGGTATAGCCAAGCGGGTACACCGGAGCTTAGCGTGAGTGATGCTTACGATGCTGATAAACAGCAGTATCGTTTAACCATCAAACAAACCACACCCGCTACTCAAGGGCAGGATGAGAAGCTAGCGCTGCATATTCCCGTGAAGGTTGGGTTATTGGGGGCTCAGGGTTCTGATCTGCCATTAGTGTTGTCAGCAGGCGAAGCTTCTGGTGCACAGGGTGATAGCTGTCGGGTACTACACCTGAGAGAAGCGGAGCAAACCTTTGTTTTTGATCAGGTGGAGGAAGCACCGGTACCGTCACTACTGAGAGGTTTCTCGGCACCCGTGAAACTGAATTTTGCTTATGGTCAGGAGCAGCTATTGCATCTGATGAGCCATGATAGTGATGGTTTTAATCGTTGGGATGCGGGGCAGCGTCTGGCGGTTGATGCCATTAAAGCGATGGTTAAGCAGTTTGAAGCCGGTCAGGTCCCTGAGTTGGATAACACACTGGTAGAAGCTTACCGCAGCCTGTTTAATGCGGGGCTGTCGGCAGCAATTCTGGCGGAGATGCTGGTTCTGCCGAGTGAAGCCTATCTGGGTGAACAGTATGAAGTTGTGCCTGTTGATGGCATTCATGCCTGTCGTAAGTTAGCGCGCAAAACGTTGGCTAAAGCCCTGGAAAGTGAGTTTAGACAATGTCTGGCCGACAATCAGCTCACTGGTGATTATCGTCCAGTGGCGGAAGATATCGGCAAGCGTCGTCTGAAAAACACCTGCCTGTCCTATCTGATGGCACTGGAAGGTGCTGATGTGGTGAACACTTGCTGGCAGCAATTTGAGCAGTCGGACAATATGACCGATGTACAAGCCGCGCTGGTACAGCTGGTGCACTCAACTCAGGATGAGAAAGCCAAGACAGCATTGGAGAAGTTTGAGCAGGATTGGCAACAGGATGCTCTGGTGATGGATCAATGGTTCCAGGTTCAGGCCAGTCGACCACAGCCAGATGCATTGGCACGGGTTAAAGCTTTGATGGAGCATGAGGCCTTCAGCCTGAAGAATCCTAATAAGGTGCGTTCACTGGTTGGGGTTTACTGTAACCAGAACAGGGTTAACTTCCATAGTCTGGACGGCCATAGCTACCGCTTCCTGGCTGATGTGGTACTGGAACTGGATCAGATGAATCCTCAGATCGCATCTCGTTTGATTACACCCTTGACCCGTTGGCAGAAGTTTGATGAAAAACGTCAACAGTTGATGCAGGCAGAGTTGCAGCGTATTGCTGAAGCCGATTTGTCAAAAGATCTGTTTGAAGTGGTTTCTAAGGCGCTGCCTTAAAGTGGACTGCACTTATGACTTGAATCCAAAAAGTCTTAAAGGTTGTATCCGGCAACGGCAACAATGTCACCCGATAAGGTTTATCCGGTGACATAAAAAATCCCGCGCTTCTTAATCATCAGAGATCAGATGCGCGGGATTTTTTCCACCTGAACACAGTTCTCATTAGAGTAACTGGGCATAGGTATTTTGATAATGCCGTTTTTTCTTCTTCCCTGAGTCATGCCACTCATCCTGAAATGAGTAGGAAAGCTTTCTATCCGTTTAAAGCATTATCTTATCGCCATTGCTGCACTAACACGGTCGCATCATATTTCTATATTGAACGATGCCATCGCAGGTGCATGCTGCCAGCGATTAGTGCTGATGACCGCCAGCACCGTGAGCGTGACCGTGCTCCAGCTCTTCTGCAGTAGCTTCACGTACTTCAACGATCTCAACGTCGAAGTTCAGTGCTACACCTGCCAGAGGGTGGTTCGCATCGATAGTAACCATGCCATCTTTAACTTCAGTTACTGTTACTGCGATAGGCTGACCAGTGTTGGACTCAGCGTGGAACTCCATACCGATTTCAACCTGGTCAACACCTTGGAACATCTCTTGAGGAACCTGTTGTACCAGCTCTTCAACGTGC
The DNA here is from genome assembly GCA_964342385.1 of uncultured Oleiphilus sp. Classification (GTDB taxonomy): domain Bacteria; phylum Pseudomonadota; class Gammaproteobacteria; order Pseudomonadales; family Halomonadaceae; genus Oceanospirillum. The sequence goes on from CAYFGP010000154.1 coordinate 11,465, forward strand.
TCACCGTAGCCGTCTTCAGGAGCAACCTGTACAGTCAGTTTGTCGCCAGCAGCTTTGCCCAGCAGAGCGTTTTCCAGACCTGGAATAATGTTCGCTGCACCGTGCAGGTACGCTAATGGCTCAGCACCTTCGGAGCTATCGATGGTGTCGCCCGCTTCGTTGGTCAGGGTGTAGTGGATGGATACAACGGCATTGTCTTGAATTTGCATGAATAAAATCTCTTAGCTATGAATTTAAGCAGCTTAATGGCCCAGCATAACACATGTGAACGGTAATTAAATGAAAAGCCCATCAGGGGTAAAAAAACGTCTTTAATCTGATATTTAGCGCCTTTATGTGCGGTTTTTTCCTTGTCTGGGAGATGTGTATTAAATCGGTCTTTAGCTAATTCGACCTAGGCATTAATGCTGTCTTTAAAATATTTGTTATAATTAATCACTACTTTTTTTCGGGTGACTTCGTCAGAACAATAAAGGTAGAATACTTACACAATGTAACACTTTGTTATGTACTATAAGAAAAAATAAAAAAGCTTTCCTCAGTCCAGCTATTGGTCTGACCTCCCGGAATTCAATTAAAAAGACACAATCAACCCAGGCTGCCCATAGTTAGTCGGCAGACAGGGTATTTTTAGCAACAGGAAGTTTCAGTATGAAAAGTAACCTGCCAGTCACCCAGGTTGAGAGATCATATCCCGATAATGTGCCCCTGGTGTCCACCACCAATCTGAAGGGACAGATTACCTTTGTAAACGATGCCTTTGTGGAAGTTTCAGGTTTCACTCGTGAAGAGTTGATGGGACAACCGCACAATATGGTACGTCACCCAGATGTACCGCCCCCTGTATTTGCCGATATGTGGAAGACGCTACAAAAAGGCAAACCCTGGATGGGCATTGTAAAAAATCGCTGTAGTAATGGTGATCATTACTGGGTCAATGCTTTTGTGACCCCTATTCTTGAGAATGGTCAGGTTGTTGGTTATCAATCCGTTCGTTCCAAGCCAAAAACAAATCAGGTTCAACGGGCTGAAGAGATCTATAAGCGTGTTAATGCCGGTAAGAAGCGTTTTAGTCTATATGACGTGAATCTGTCAGTCAGTATGCCGATTATTGCCCTGTTGACGGCTTTGGTTCCTGGTATTCTTGATTGGATCTTCAAGCTGTCCCATGAAGTAATCTTTGGCATGTCCGCAGTGATGGCGGTACTGGCTATTCTGCTGGTGAACTTCTTCCTGCGCCCTTTGAAAATGGCGACTCAGCGGGCAAAAGATTATGTCGACAGTGACCTTCTTAAAGAGATGTATGGCAACTGTACTGCTGAAGCGGGTCAGTTATATCTGGCAGCGGTGATGCGGGAAGCTAATGTTCGTGCCATGACCACTCGTATTACACACTCTGCGACTGAGTTGTATGCTTTGGGTGATGAAACCACCCATATTGCAGATAAAGCTTCTGAAGCGATCAACCGTCAAGCGGCAGAGGTTGAACAGATCGCTACGGTAATTGGTGAGCTGTCTGGTGCGATTGATGATGTCGCACAGAATGCTAACAGTGCTTCTGATGCCACTCACCAGGCCAACGAGTTGGCTCATCAAGGTAAAACGGTAGTGAGCGATACAGCAAGCGCCATTAATGAGCTGGCTACGGCTATTGAAAGTGCTTCTGTTCAGGTAACCAGCCTGCATCAGGCGACGGATGATATCTCTTCTGCTATTAGTGTGATTACTGAGATTGCCGATCAAACCAACCTGCTGGCACTGAATGCGGCGATTGAGGCGGCTCGTGCTGGTGAGCAGGGGCGTGGCTTTGCGGTTGTAGCCGATGAGGTACGTGCACTGGCACAACGGACACAGGATTCGACCGGTGAGATCTACGGCACGCTGGAGCGTCTGAAGAAAGAGACTGAAGAAGTCGTTAAAGTGATGGATTCCAGCCAACAGAGTGCTAAAGATTGTGTTGATCAGGCGCAAGTGGCCGGTGAGACTCTGGATGCGATCAGTAGCACCATGCAGTCCATTACTGATATGAGTCAGATGATTGCAGCAGCTGCTACAGAGCAAAGTGCGGCATCAGAAGAGATTCGCAATAATCTGGATTCAGTGAACGCTGCAGCAGCAGAAGCAACCGAGTCGTCCATTCGTACCAAAGAAGCATCTAACAATCTGATTGATAACGTGAAGTTGATTATGCAGAGTATCGCGCGTTAATTAACAAGCACTATTGCATGATCAATATAGCCTGTTGTGATAAAACCCTGTCATTGATGATGATGGGGTTTTTTTATGCTTTGGTTTAAGCATGTATAATCTATTTACATCGATTTGATTAATTCTCTTTGTTTTTTCGTGAAATCAAACAGTTAGTCAGATGTAGTGCTTTAGTGTCATGGCAATGTCATAGCAAGGTCATACCATATACATCAATTTTTAAGGGTTTTTCGGATCAGTAATGATGAACACCATGGAAAAGCGTCCGGTTTATCTGCAGGTAAGAGATGAGTTAGCAGATAAAATTTTGTCGGGTATTTGGCAGGCCAATGAGAAGCTTCCGGCGGAGCGGCAGTTGTCAGAGCAATTTAGCATTACCCGGGTTACCGCACGTCAGGCTTTGGTTCAGTTGGAAGCTGAAGGGCTGATTTTCCGTTCTAATCGTCGTGGTTGGTTTGTGACTCCACAACGTATTAATTATGACCCCAGCCGAGATATCGGTTTTGTCAGTTATGTGGAAGAGCAGGGTTTTAGTGCCCGTACCGAAACATTGAGTAAAACCTTGGTTGAGGTACCGGATTGGGTAGCCGATGCTGGTGGTATCCCCCGTGGCACGCCCGTGTATGAGATCTTCCGTCGCCGTTATATTAATGAGCGGCCTTGTTTGATTGAGAAGATCTATCTGAATCCTAAAAACTGTCCGGGGCTTCTGCAGCACTCACTAAATCAGTCATTATGGCAGCTGCTGCGTACCGAATATCAACTGGACCCGGCAGAGCGAGATCTGGAGATCTACCCGCAAACATTGGATGCGCCAGTGGCTGAAGCTTTGGGTGTTAATACCGGTTCAACCGGATTGTATATCCGTCGTGTCTGTCGCGATCAAAACGGTGAATTTCTGGAGATCGACGAAGAGTTCTGGCTGCATAACGCCATGAAGGTTGTGGTGCAGGTGAGTTCAAAGAGTCTGTAGTTTATGTAGAACAACACAAGATGGTGTGCATCCATTTTGTGTTGCTCTTATCCCTTCTTAATCTCCCATGTTGATCTGGCAACAGTTTTCCGGACACATTTTCAAGCAGCTGCTCGTAGTTTTGA
>CAYFGP010000155.1:0-14523 GCA_964342385.1 uncultured Oleiphilus sp.
CGTCATTGCAGGTCTGCCGTCCTGTGAGCAGGTCTTGAAGTCACGGATTCAGGACTTACATAAAAGTGTTTTGGTATTTTTTGGCCAGCGGCTGAAGCCATTGGCTAAAGAGAAACTTTTGCGTGAGTGATGCTCAATATGGAAAAAAAGTGCCAGAGTAGATTAAGCTTCAGTTAGGCTCTAAATTTTCAGCTCTTAAACCTTTAAGACTTGAGGGCTTAAAGGTTTAAAATTTTTAAAGGATATTGTGTATGGTTGAAGTCATCGCTGTTATCGTTTTTGCTTTGATTTTTGGACTGGCGGTAGTGCGTAAAAAGAACAAACAAGGCAAAAAGCAAATTGGAAAAAGCTCAAAACGCCGCAACCATGGTGTCGAGCATGATAATGGCTTTGGTGATGATGGCGATAGCGGAGATGGTGGAGGCTCTGATTAGATCTTTTCCTTTATTATTCTTTTCATACAGGGAATCTAAAAGATATATTTGATATGGTGGTTTTGTGACTGCTAATTCAATATACTTTCAATAGTTGGCTTACCGAACTGCGGATAAGACCAGGATACAGGGAAGTATTCGTTATTCTTAAACACACCAAAAAAATAAAATAGCATGCTTCTATACACAAGAAGTGTATTAGCTGGAACTCTATTTCTAATGCTGCGGCTACACTCTATGTTCCGTGTTTTGGGCTCAAACGAGATGCTTTATGGTGTAACCATAGGGCTTTAATAGCATATGGGCCTGATATGGAAGGGTAATTTCAATATACCAAAAGGACTGACGGGTGAACCTTTCAATAAAGACTAAGATGCTGCTGATATTAGCCCCTCTGGTGATCAGCTTAATCGTTTTTGCTTCCTTATCATTGTTTGATGCCAGACAATCGATCCAGAACTCAGAAACTATCGAATCTGCTGCGCTTTTTTTAAGTAGTAGTAATGTCGTATTACATGAACTACAAAAAGAGCGAGGTGCATCGGCGGGTTTACTGGCGGGCAATGAGGCTTTTCGTTCCACTTTGGAAAAGCAGCGTCAGCTGAGTGATCAGGCCTTACAGGCTCTGGATCATTTTGTACAAAGTGAACGTTTTCAGCAGGTGCCAGTTGAGCTAAAAAGCTTGTATCAGGATTTTGCAAGTCAGCTCAAGCAGCGTAAGGGTATTCAATATCAGATTGATCAGGGTGATATCCAGACCCCAAAAGCGATTAAATACTACACGGGTATGAACGCTACCTTGTTATCGATACTGCCTAAGGTGATTGAACGTAATACAGATGCGGCTTTGAGCTCGGCCCTGGCGGGATATCATAATTTTCTGGAGATGAAGGAGCGTGCAGGTATCGAACGGGCTGTTATTTCGGCCGCTTTAAGCCGTCAAGTGGTCAATGATGGTGCTTTGATTCGTATTGTTGAGCTAATCAGTGCTCAGAATGCTTATTATCGGGCGTTTAAGAAGTATATGCCTGCTACAGAAGCCAATCCAATTTCTGCTTCACTGGAAGGTCGCGATGTAGCTCCCGTTCTGGCTGTACGTAAGCAGGTGTTGGCCCGTCAGGTGGAAACAGATTCTGCGACTTGGTTTAAGTCGGCTACCCAGCGCATTAATCTAATGAAGAAGGGAGAGGACCGTTTAAATCAGTATGTTAATACTCAGGCGATGGCGATTAAACACAAGGCTTCTGAGCAATACAGCACAACCCTGATCGTCACCTGTGTCTTGTTACTGATAATTATTGTAGCGGCCTATTTTATTGTTACGTCAATGTCGCGCATTGAGCTGGGGTTAGCGGAGATTGCTGAGAAAATCAGTACTGCTGCCAGCACCAAAGACCTAATGTTAAGAGCAGAATATAAAGGTAAGGATGAAGTGGGGCGGGTTGCCAGTGCCTTCAATCTCATGATGACAGACTTTGGTAAGCTGATTGCCGATATCCGTAATGCCAGCGGCCAGTTGGCGGCGGCCGCGGAAGAAACTTCGGCAACCACCAGTGAAAATGCTGACTCTTTACAGGAGCAGCTGACACAGACCATGTCGGTTAGTGCCGCTATTGAAGAGATGAGTGTTTCTGTTGGTGAAGTTACTAACCGGGTGAAACTAGTGAATAACTCGGTTTTACAGGTAAAAGCGGAATCTGAACAAGCTGAGCAAGCAGTCGAGTCTTCAGTGCGCAGTATTGGTTTGTTGACGGAAGAGATCAGTCGGGTTAACACTGAGATTCTCGCGCTTAGTTCAAGCAGTGAGAAAATTACAGAAGTGGTACACGTCATTAAAAATATCGCAGAGCAAACCAATTTGTTGGCATTGAATGCAGCGATTGAGGCAGCTCGAGCTGGTGAGCAGGGGCGTGGTTTTGCGGTAGTGGCCGATGAGGTGCGTAATCTGGCGCAAAGAACCCATGATTCAACCGGAGAAATCGAAAGCATGGTTGAGATACTGCAAAAAGATGTCAGTATCGCTTCGGGCTCTATTCAGGGTAGTCAGGAAAAGATGGCAACAAGTGTAGAGCTGACAGAGCAAGTTGCTCATGCACTGGAGACTGTTTTTAGTGCCATAAATGAGATCCAGCATATGACTATGCAGATCTCTTCAGCGGCAGAGCAACAGGCTGTTGTTTCCAATGATATTGCGGGTAGCGCCAGCAGCATTGCACAGAAAGCGGAAGTCACAGTGAGCAATGGTGAACAGATTGCCCGAGTCAGTGAAGAACTGGCTAAATTGGCGGGTTTCCTGAGCAATAGCGCAGGGACTTTTAAACTACAGAGTTAGCCCTTGCTAACTCATAGAACTTGGATCAGCGAGTAGACATACTGGATCATCAAGCACTTTGTGTGGCTTGATGATCCCATTGATTCTGTATCAACTGCCTTAAGACATCGATTTTAGGTGGCTGGTAGCTCTGACGCCAGATCAGTAAGGTTTCTGAATTAGCATACTTTGCTGGTAGCGGTAGACGCTGAATCATTTTGCCAATTGTGATCACCTGCAAAACGGACTCAGGCACAAGAGCGACCCCCGTACCTGCAGCGACGCAGGCGACAATCGCGTGATAGGAGCTCATCTCCATACCGCTTTTAACCGTTCCCCCCTGATCTATTAACCAGTTTTCGACTATATTGCGATAGGCACAACCAGCGCGAAACGTGATCAGATGTTCATTTACGGCATCTTGTGCCTGAGTAAAGTTTTTACTTCGAGGGGCAATCAGTACCAGATTTTCCCGAAAAGCCAATTGTGTGCTGAGTTCCTGTTGGGAGTGGGGCGAGGACAGGGCACGCTGCGAGACAGGACCCGCGACAAAGGCTGCTTCCAATTCACAATTTGCCACTTTGGCAATCAAACTGGCTGTTGTATCCGTAACCAATTCCATCTGGACCTGCGGGCAACGGGAGTGGTAAGTGGATAATAGCTCCGGTAGGCGCGCTGCAGCTGTACTTTCCATACTGCCAAGGCGGAAGCTGCCACGGGCTATCCCACCCTTAAAAACCTCTTCCGTCTCTTCTGCGAGCTGCAGTAAACGATCTGCATAGGTGAGCAATAACTTCCCTTCTGCGGTGAGTTCCAGGCGACGACTAACGCGATTAAACAGGGTGACATTTAAGCGCTCTTCCAGCTGAATAATGCGGGTGCTGATATTGGACTGAACTCGATTCAGTCGCTGCGCTGCTCGTGTAATTCCCCCTTCTGTGGCAACGGTACGGAAGATCTCAAGCGCATCCAGATCAAGATTATTTAATGCCATCTTTTTTTGAGATCCTATTATCATTAATGATCATTTTTAATGATAGGTAGCTTAGCATAAGATTGAGCTTTCAAGTAGTTGTACATATAGCGAAACCACTGTGAAATAAAGGACTGGTGCACACTTACACAAAAGTATTTCGATCTTCTTCGGTTACCGGCTGAAGAATGAAGCTATCTGCTAAAGAGAATTTTTTTTGTGAGTGCTAACAGCGATAGTCTTCATTCTGAATGCCAGGAAGTTGACATCTCTTGCCGAGGCCGCTTTTATTTCGACGCTTATGCAAGGAATTTACGATGTCTGATTTGCCGTTATCCAGCCAACAAAGAACCTCTGCTTTACTTAACCTGCTAGGCATAGAGTTACCCATTATTCAGTCGCCAATGGCGGGTGTGCAAGATGAAGCTCTGACCATAGCGGTATCAAAAACCGGTGGTTTAGGCTCTTTACCCTGTGCCATGTTGACGGCCCAGCAGTTAGATCAGGCGTTGGAAAACATCACGACGCAGACCGATAAGCCCTATAACGTGAACTTTTTCTGCCATACGCCACCGGTTACCGATACAGCGATAGAAAAGCAATGGCGTGAGCAGCTGAAGCCTTATTATCGAGAATGGGGGATTGATGGAGATAATATTCCGTCGGGTCGGGGGCGGGCACCCTTTGATCAGCAAATGGCTGATGTGCTGCTTAAATATAAACCTCGGGTTGTGAGTTTCCATTTCGGTTTGCCTGAAGACAGCTTATTACAAGCGGTTAAGCAGATGGGAGCTAAAGTGCTATCCAGTGCAACAACCATTGAAGAGGCGATCTGGTTAGAAAAAATGGGTGTCGATGGGATTATTGCTCAGGGTGTTGAAGCCGGTGGTCATAGAGGTATGTTTTTGACCGAAGATCTTACCACTCAACAAAACACGCTGGAGTTAGTGGCTCAGATTAGTCAGGTGGTTTCAGTGCCTGTTATTGCGGCTGGGGGTGTCGCGAGTGTCGATGATGCTAAAGTGGCTCTTAGGGCTGGTGCCAGTGCCGTACAAGTAGGGACAGCATATCTTTTGACACCGGAAGCAACGACATCTCAGATACATCGACAGATTTTGCAGTCGGACCAGGCTCAAAATACAGCACTGACTAACGTGTTTTCTGGTCGTCCAGCGCGCGGCATAGTGAACCGCTTTATTAAAGAGATGGGAGAGATCAATTCTCAGGCTCCTGCTTTTCCTTTAGCGACATCTGCAATAGCCCCGCTAAGAGCTGCTGCTGAAAAGCAGGGCAGTGGTGATTTCTCGCCGTTGTGGGCAGGGCAGAATACCCGAAATCTTAAAGCGATATCTGCAGCTGAGTTGACCCGGCAGCTGGTAAGCGGGCTTTAACGTGTATATGTGCGCGATTTGATGAAAGCGATATAACTCTTAGCCTCCCTTCCATGCTTTCTAATGAGCTTTTCTAGCGGAGGGAGGCTTTTATTGATATTTCATAAAAATCTGGTCGTAGGTGCCATCCTCTTTCATCTCTTCCATGGCTTCATGAAAGGCTTGCACCAATTTTGGAGTTGTTGTTTGTTTCGACATCAGGATATAAGTAGGCCAGGTGAGTACTACCTGAGTACTGTTGCCATCAGTCAGCACGATATCAATTTGGTCAGTCAGGTAGTTCTGTTTGATATAGTGCATTACTGGCAGCATATCACCGACAAACATATCGATTCGGTTATGTAATAGTAGGGTTACGTTATGAGCCGTCGATTCAGACGCGATCTGATAGGCAAATTTGTTGTCATCCAACGCTTGGCGGAAAGGACCGCTGCCATATAAATAACCTGCGCGTATACCTATGCTGTAACGAAATGCATTATCAAAGTTAGCGTTGACCTTGATGTCATCTCCTTTGCGCTTAAAGAGTACATAGCGCTGTAGTATCAGGACACTATCCACATAGTCGCCCCATTCCTGACGCGCTTTGTTTTTTCCAGCATTAAACAGGATATCGAACTGGCCGCTTTCCACCATTTTTACAGCTCGTTTCCAGGGGAAAAAACGAAACTTTACCTCCTCAACACCCACCCGTATCGCCGCTTCTTGAATCAACTCAACGGCAATGCCTTTGCTGATTTTATCTTCCATATATTCATAGGGCGGGTAGTCTAGTGTCGCGGCATTTAAGCGTTTAGGAACCTCTGAGGCATGAACTGCGATCGCGGCTGCCGCGAGGTAAAGCAGTATGAACAGCAAAATATAGTGAAGATATTCCATCAAGGCTTTCATCATTCTTTTTTCTCAGTGGAGCACTAAATATATTTAAATCAACAAGCTAGATGTGTTGAGTCTGGTTAAACACAGTTCATTTCCTTGTGTGATGGGGTGGGTAAGAGCATTCACTCAGTATGTATCATTCAAGTATGGTTGAGATTGTCTGAATCGCAAATTCAATAATGCTTGAAATATACGAAATTCCATATATTATCGGCGATCAATAAGGTTGAGATTATTTCCGCTATGCCGTTTTGGGTATGTGGGTAAGGCTGTAGCATAAGAGGTCATTGATGAGCGTCGAGACGGTTCAATTCTTTAAGTGTTTAGCGGATGAAACCCGTCTGCGCTGTCTACTGTTGATTGAACAGGAGCAGGAATTGTGTGTCTGCGAATTGATGGCAGCACTGGAAGAGAGCCAGCCTAAGATCTCCCGCCATCTGGCCCAGCTGCGCAAGTGCGGCATTTTGATGGATCGTCGTCAGGGTCAGTGGGTGTTTTATCAGCTATCGCCAGAACTACCGCAATGGGCAAGACAGGTACTGACCGATACGGCTAACGCCAATGTCCATTTTCTGCAATCTAACTTGGACAATCTGAATAAGATGGGTGATCGTCCGGAACGACTATCCAGCTGCTGTAGCTAAAAATTTTTGATTTAGATATCTGTTTTTTCATATATATGACTTTTCATACCTGTCAGCTAAAAATTAGGGTGAAGCAAAGATGAGTTCGGTAAAAAAAATCAAAGTAGGTATTAATGGTTTTGGCCGTATGGGCCGCTTGGCAATGCGTGCGGCCTGGGATTGGCCTGAGATGGAGTTTATCCGCATCAATGATCCGGCGGGTAATGCTGAAACTCTGGCGCATCTGATCACTTTTGATTCTATTCATGGTCGCTGGAAAGAGGCCAGTGCCGAAGGCGATCAAATGATGATTGAAGGTCAGGCACTGACGGTCACTCAGAATAAAACTATCGCAGAAACCGATTGGTCCGATTGTGATCTGGTGATTGAAGCCTCCGGTAAGATGAAAACTAAAGAGTTGCTACAGGCTTATCTGGATCAGGGCGTTAAGCGTGTGGTTGTGACTGCACCAGTTAAAGAAGAAGGTGTACTGAACGTGGTCATGGGTGTAAACCAGCACCTGTATGATCCTGAGCAGTTCCCGATTGTGACGGCGGCATCCTGTACTACCAACTGTTTAGCTCCGGTTGTAAAGGTGATCCACGAGAAACTGGGTATCAAACACGGTTCTATGACCACCATCCACGATATCACCAATACGCAAACTATTCTGGATGCGCCTCATAAGGATCTGCGTCGTGCCCGTGCCTGTGGCATGAGTCTGATCCCGACCACGACAGGCTCTGCAACTGCGATCACCCATATTTTCCCTGAACTGAAAGGTAAGCTGAATGGTCACGCGGTACGTATTCCTCTGGCCAATGCTTCGCTGACCGACTGTGTGTTTGAGGTAGAAAAAGCGACCTCTGAAGAAGAGGTGAATGCACTGCTACAAGAAGCTGCAGAAGGTGAGCTGAAAGATATTCTGGGTTACGAAGAGCGTCCTCTGGTCTCTATTGATTACCGCACCGATCCTCGTTCCAGTGTGGTTGATGCGCTGTCGACTATGGTGGTGAATGGTACACAGGTGAAACTGTATGTGTGGTATGACAACGAATGGGGTTACGCAAATCGTACCGTTGAACTGGCCCGTATGGTCGGTTTAATGGATCAGTAACGTCCAAACAGAAAAAACACAACAGTAATACCAACCGGAGAAAAAGCATGTTAAGCCAGCTGTCACCAGAGGTGCGTCAGTACCTGATCGTGACTGGAAACTATTGGGCCTTTACCTTAACCGATGGTGCTTTGCGCATGTTGGTGGTACTGCATTTCCATGCCTTGGGTTATAGCCCGTTGGAAATTGCTCTGTTGTTTCTGTTTTATGAGTTTTTTGGTGTGGTCACTAATCTGGTAGGTGGCTGGCTGGGGGCTCATCTGGGGCTAAACCGAACAATGAATATCGGTTTGGCGATGCAGGTGATCGCCCTGTGTATGCTACTGGTACCTGCCAGTTGGCTGACAGTACCCTGGGTGATGGCGGCTCAGGCACTGTCCGGTATTGCTAAAGATCTGAACAAGATGAGCGCCAAAAGCTCTATCAAGCTGCTGGTGCCAGAAAATGCTCAGGGCAGTCTGTATCAGTGGGTCGCCATTTTGACTGGATCAAAAAATGCTCTTAAGGGTGTTGGCTTCTTCCTGGGCGGTTTGCTGCTGGCATTATTAGGTTTTACCGGAGCTGTTGGGGCTATGGCGGCTATGCTGGCCGTGGTGTGGCTGTTTAGTGTCTTAAGCCTGAAAAAGGATCTGGGCAAAGCCAAAAACAAACCTAAGTTCAAAGATATGTTATCCAAGAGCAAGCCGGTGAATATGCTCTCTGCAGCGCGCCTGTTTCTGTTTGGTGCCCGTGATGTCTGGTTTGTTATCGCACTACCGGTTTATCTAGCTGCTGAGTTTGGTTGGGATCACGCCTATGTCGGTGGCTTCCTGGCGCTGTGGGTGATCGGTTACGGTATCGTGCAATCACTGGCACCTTATGTGACCGGCAAGCGCAGTGGTCAGGTGCCTGATGGTAAAACGGCTTTTGTCTGGGCCGGTGTGCTGATGTTAACACCTGCTTTGATCGCATTGGCATTAAGCAATCAGATTAGCCCACAGATCAGTTTACTGGGCGGCTTGATGATCTTTGGTGCGTTGTTTGCGGTGAATTCATCACTGCATAGCTATCTGATCGTCAGTTATGCCGGACGTGATGGCGTATCGCTGGATGTGGGCTTTTACTATATGGCCAATGCTGCGGGGCGTCTGTTGGGTACGGTGTTGTCTGGTTGGATCTTCCAGATGGCAGGGCTTGAAGCCTGCTTGTGGGTTTCCAGTGGGATGCTGCTGGTAGCAACAGGTGTCTCCCTGGCGTTGCCCAACCAAAAAGAGCCTTCTGTTGGACATTAATAGCCTTCAGCCGGGTATGAATAGTCTTCGGTTTAACGAATTATTTCGCTAGACTCTTCCAGCCAGATTCGCTCTGGCTGGCTTTTTCCTTTTCTCCCTAATTTTATAATCTCTGTAGGGATAGTCTTTTCCCTTGTTTTTCTTCTTTGTCCACTTCTGCAGGTTAAGCCATTTCCCCTGATTGACTTGTTTTCTGAGTTTGATGTTTGGTCTCTATCACTTGGTAGGCTTATCGCTTGTTTTTCAGTTTTGTGGTGTGTTTTTGACGCTTAGACCTTTTAGTTGGTGAAAATCACTAATTCATCCGTTTTGTTACCCGTCTATTTGGTGCAAAAGGCCATGGTGAGTGCACTAAGCTTTTAAAAAGAGATCAAAACTTATTATTAAATCCAAAAATAAGAAACTGAATAGGTGTTTTATGAAACAGGCTGATACGGCTCACAAGGCTGGTTTTGCAACTCGGGCTATCCATTCCGGGTATGATGCAAGTAGTGAGATGGGATCATTAACCCCGCCCATCTATATGACTTCAACCTTTGCTTTTGACTCGGTAGAGCAGGGCGCAGAGCGTTTTGCCGGTGAAAGTGAAGGCCCTATCTACTCCCGTTTAGGCAACCCTACTCAGGATATTCTGGAAACACGCCTGGCTGATCTGGAAGAAGGTGAAGCAGCACTGGCAACGGCATCTGGCATGGGGGCAATCAGTGCCACCTTCTGGACGCTGTTAAGTGCAGGTGACCATATTATTGCTGATAAGACCCTTTACGGCTGCACTTTTGCACTGCTGGAGCATGGCTTAACCAAGTTTGGTGTTACGGTAAGCTATGTGGATTGCTGTGATGTTAAAGCAGTTGAAGCGGCATTAACTGCTCAAACCCGTTTGGTGTACTTTGAGTCGCCAGTAAACCCAACCTTGCGAGTAATGGATATCGCAGCAATCAGCGAAAGAGTGCACGCTTATAACACTGAGATTAAAGTAATTGTCGATAACACCTACTGCACACCAGCATTGCAGCGCCCATTAACTCTGGGGGCTGATCTGGTTGTTCATTCGGCGACTAAATATCTTGGTGGTCATGGTGACCTGATTGCTGGTGCTGTGATTGGCGATGCTGAGACACTGCAGCGTATCCGCCTGGAAGGTATTAAGGATATGACCGGTGCGGTGATCTCGCCAATGACGGCGTTTCTGATTCAGCGTGGCCTGAAAACCCTTGAGATTCGTATGCAGCGTCATAGTGAGTCGGCTCTTAAGGTAGCGCAATGGTTAGATGAACAACCGGAAATTGAACACGTTTATTATCCAGGGCTGGAAGATAGTCCATTTTATGCCCTGGCTAAAAAACAGATGGCACTGCCTGGCGGTATGATCGCCTTTGAACTGAAAGGTGGTCTGGAGATGGGCAAGCGCTTTATGAACAATCTGGAGATGATTAAGCGTGCGGTCAGTCTGGGTGATGCGGAAACCCTGTGTCAGCATCCGGCCAGTATGACGCATTCTACCTACACACCTGAAGAGCGTATGGCCCACGGCATTTCTGAAGGCCTGGTGCGTCTGTCGATCGGTTTGGAATCAGTTAACGATATTCAGGATGATGTCAGACAGGCACTGACTGCCGCCAGATAAGGCTAAAATTAGCTCCTTCTGCTGATTTCATCAAAGAGACCCGCTTTACTGCAAAGTAGAAGCGGGTTTTTTGTTTTATGAAATTGGTATAAGTGGAGAATGTTTAAGGAACACAGCGATCACAGCTGTCTTTACCTGATCCCGGTTTTTGTAGTCGAGGTCTATAACGGGCAAAAGTGGTGTACGCCCAGTCAAATGCTGGTTTTAATAACGGCCAGCCAGTAGGTGCCATTAACCAACCTAGTCCTATCAGTTGATAAATCTTTCTTGTGGCCTCCATCCCTTGCAGCCATTGTCCTTGAGGATCACGCAGGTGCAGGCTGGCCATAAACTCACTGATCTCTTTTCCGTGCTGTTTGGCATCAAAGTCTGCTGTGCTGATATCAACAAACGTCAGTTGGACTGCTTGGTTAGTCACTTTCTTTTTTAACCAGCGGACCTCTTTTTGGCACAGAGGGCAGGCACCGTCATAAAAAAGACTAAAGGTGTCGGTATTTGTCCCAGATAGTTGGCTCATTTGGCTAACCTGAAATTTAAAATAGAATTTTAGTAGTGGATTTTACGATAGATTCTGGCTTTTGGTGCTTTCTGACTTTTATAAGGCTGGTTTTTTGGTGAAATCTGCTAATTAGAGCGTATCTCATACCGATATTTGAGCACTTTCGTTACTACTAATCCCGCACAATAGCGCTGTTTTCATTTTCGGATTCAGTGTTATGTCCAGTGTATCTTCTCAAGGTTCAGCCTCTGTGCTGCAGGTAAAAGAGTTAGAGGTCACCACTCAGCAAAAGGCTTTAGGTCTGGCTGCTGCTTTGATGATGGTTTTGGTATGGTCGAGCTATTTTATGTCGCTACGTATCGGTGCTGCATCGCCTTTGACCACCTATGAAATTGCGCTATTTCGTTTTGCGATTCCAGGCTTGTTATTGGCACCACTGTTTTTTAAACATCTGGCGCAGATTCGCCAGGTACCCAAGCTTTATCTGGCAGGGATGTTAGTGGGTGGTGGCTTACCATTTTTCTGGTTGGGGGCCATGGGGATGCAATCTGGTCAGGTGGCTGAAGGTAGCACGTTGATCCCAGGCGTTGCCCCTTTGTTTGTTACCGGTCTTGCAGTGGTGATCTATCGTCAGCCGCTGTCTAAGTGGCGTTTATTAGGACTATTGCTGATTGCCACAGGTGTAGCTGCGTTTCTGATGGATTCTCTGTTAGGTGATGCCAGCTTACGGGCCCAAGGCATTTTCTTAGTCGCGAGTTTCTTTTGGGCTCTATTTGCCATTGCTGTACGTCAGTGCGGTTTATCGCCACTTGTAGCGGCTTCTGTGGTGACTTTACCTACAGGGCTGGCGTTGGTAGCAGCCGGTTTGATTATGCAACCGGAGTTGGGTTGGCAGCAACTTTCCAGCAATGAACTGTTAGCTCAGATGTTTACTCAGGGCTTTGGTGCCGGTTTGGCCTCTAGTTTTCTATTTGCGTTTGCGATTTCCCGTATGGGTGCTGAAGTGACTTCTGCCATTGGTTCTATGACACCGGTCGCAGCATCCGCTATTGCTTTGTATTGGTTGGGTGAAGTGTTGAGCGAGAACGTGTTGCTGGGTATTACTCTAATCAGTGTGGGCGTTGTGTTAGCCAGCGGAATTGTTCGAGACAAGGCTTCGTAAGAGCTATTTAAATCTATCGTTTCATGTAGTTTGGGTGACTTAGGTCGCCCTTTTTTTCGTCTGCTGTCTTTGTAAGTGGTTTCTTTATGCTGTACGGCAAGGCAAGGGTTTTAATCAATAGAGGGTTAATCGAGAGAGCAATCAGAAACAGAAAGAGAATAGTCGGGGGCAGTCTAAACTGTTCCCTCTCTCTTGAAAAAGATCGGCCTGATAAAGCTTGAGGCAAGTGTAGTCAGCCAGTTGTTGGCTGTACTATAACTTCAGAGAGGATCTGTGACAGAGGCCGCTGCGGCCTGGGTGTATACCTTTAGGCACCTGTTAAATTCTGGTGCTTACTCTGTGTTACTAGCAGTTACCCCGGAAAGGGGAAGCTATTGTTACTCTTGTTATGTAAAGTTTGTGATTTGGGATCACTGGTTGGAGCGTTTATAGAGGTTTCAATACATACTTAAACAAAAGGGTTTCGATACTTTTCAGTCTATCGCTGGAGAATACAGCGTTTTCTTGAAGAGAAACTTTTGTTTGAGTGCTTGGTATTGTTGCTCTATATATCCAGTCATTAGTGAGCTGGACGACTGATTTGAATGCTGATCTTTGGCAGACGGATTGCCAGTTTAGCAACCAGCTTTGCTTTCAGACTGCTGAATAAATCTGCAATATAAGCGTCACGTTCCAGCTTAGCTTCACGAATGTAGTATTCAACGTCCAGATTATCAAATTGGTCTAGTTTAATATCGTTTTTCACTGTGATTTCCTCAATGGATATGGTGTTTTGCTTCGATAGGCGCATATTAAAGAGTTTAATGGGCTTGAACAAACGATGATTTTTTAACAGAATGATGAAAAAAACTAATCCTTTGTGAGGTGGGTTATCAGACGTCTTCCCCCAATGAACTCGTTGAAGGTTTTTGAAGCTGCAGCGAGAAATGAAAGCTTTGTTGCTGCCGCTGAAGAATTGTTTATTACTGCCTCGGCGGTCAGTCACCAGATGAAGGGTTTAGAGCAGTATTTGGGTCTGGCTTTATTCCGACGTAATAAGCGCAAGGTTGAGCTGACACCTGCTGGTTCCCAGTATCTGCAATCGATTCGTCAGGCCTTGGATGAGATCGAAGCAGCGACTTACCGTATTACTTCAAACCCTGAACGGGATGCGGTAACCATTAGTGTTGCGCCTAACTTTTTGATTCGTTGGCTGATGCCGCGAATGAACAAGTTTCAGGAACAATACCCTGATGTAGAGCTGCAGATCAGCGCCTCAACCGGTTTGATCGATTTTAATAAACAGAACACCGATATGGCGGTTTATTTCGGTCATGGTGATTGGCACGATATTGAAGTGCACTTTCTGCGTAATGTACTGCTGGTGCCTGTGTGTAGCCCCAAACTATTAAAAGGCCCTAAGGCACTTAAAACACCGGAAGATCTGCGTAAACACAGTCTAATCCATGTCAGTAAGCGTTTATATGAATGGCCTGAGTGGCTGCAATTAGCAGGCGTGGAATATAAAGGCTTTAGTCGTGGCCTTCAGTTGTCCAGCGGTCAGTTGGCCACAGGTGCGGCCCAGGAAGGTTTAGGTGTAGCGCTGGCGGATAGTACTTTGACCTCCAGAGAAATCGAAGAGGGCAGATTAGCGATGCCGTTTGATATCAAACTGGATACCCATAAATCCTTCTATCTGGTTTATCAGAAAAACCGTCCTCTTTCGTACGGTATGCAGGTATTTAAAGATTGGATGATTGAAGAGATGCAGGCGGCTAGTTAAAGCATTATTTTTCTTTAGCGGTTTTTGCAAGGCGGGCTCGGTAGATGGTCCATCAATGTCTGGAGCCGAAAATTGGAATTTCGAAAGACGTACACACTGACACAAAAGTGTTGCGACATTCTTCAGCCAATAGCTGGAGAATGAAGCGCTTCGTTATGGAGAAACTTTTGTATGAGTGCTTATTCCAGACATTGATTGGATTGAACCTATTGCAGTGTGCGTTAGCTCAGCACAATAAACTCAGCGCTCAGGTCTAGCTCATCTTCACCAATAATCTCTTCTAAAGGTTCTGAGCGGCTGCCCGCTTTGTAGTCCAGATAGGCAGCTACATGAACAACCAGATCACCATTGTCTTCCTGAATTAAGACGCTTTCATCACGGATAGCTTTCTGTAGTTTCTTTTTCTGGGTGTTCGATACGTGTCAGGTCCCGGATGATCAAATAGCCAAAAAGAGTTATCCTCTATTCGCTGCC
>CAYFGP010000156.1:0-14507 GCA_964342385.1 uncultured Oleiphilus sp.
GCTTAGATGATGATTGCCATGTCTTCTCAATCTGCTTTAAACCCGCACATCGCGTGTGGTTTTATAAGATTGATGCCCTAAGTCATTTTGTCTGATCAAAAAAATCCCCGTATTGATGTGATGCATCTCCGGGGATTTTTTGTTGTGTATCGCTGTGATGACGCTTGTTGTTTAGAAGAAGGCGTATTTGATACCCAGGCCCAACAACATACTGGATAAAATAGGTTGTAGTACCTTATTGGGTAAACGTGAGCTCAACTTAGTGCCCAGATGAATAGCAGGTAGAGAGCCGATCAGTAGTGCGCCTAGCAGCTGATAATCCACATTACCCAGATACATATGGCCTGCACCGGCAATTAGCGTCAGAGGTACTGCATGAGCCAGATCAGTACCGATAATACGAATAGCACTTAATGCCGGGAACAGAATCAGCAGGATGGCTGCGCCAAAGGCACCGGCACCCACAGAGGATACAGTTACGCAGAATCCCAATAATGTGCCCATAATCAGTGTTAGAGGGTATTTATGTTTTTCCAGATACAGGCGTACTGGGCCATCCTGAGTGTCATGCAGTTTGCGGATACGGCCTTTCATCAGCAGTACGCCAGCAGTCAGCATCAACATAACGCCTAAGCTATGGGTCAGGAGGCTGGCGTAGCTTTCCGGTGATGGGAAATAGTTCGCCAGTAACCAAACGGTGACCACAGATACAGGTAAGCTACCCAGTGCCAAAGTACCGGTGATTTTCCAATCAACGGTTTTCTGCTTCTGGTGTGCAATAACGCCGCTGGCTTTAGTAATTGCGGCATACAGCAGGTCGGTACCGATCGCGATATGCGCCGGAAAACCAAATAGAAGCAATAAGGGGGTCATCAGCGAGCCGCCACCGACACCAGTAAGGCCGACCGCCAAGCCTACAGCGGCTCCCGAAAGTATATAAAGTAAAAAATCCATATAAGCCCGATAGTTGAAGCTAAATACACGAGGTGTTCGTGGACAATCGGAGTAATCTATCTTGTCTGCTATATTCTTAAAAGTAATGTTTATTTATATTTTTATGGCATAATAGAATTAAGGAATGACTGAAAAAGTGATTTTGGCCTATTCAAAGGGCAAGAAAGGACTTCTTCAGAGGTTCCTGAAACCGTTAATTACGAGAGGAAAGGCGGAATGAAGCTACAACAGCTGCGTTATATCTGGGAAGTTGCTCATCATGATTTGAATGTGTCAGCTACCGCTCAGAGTTTGTACACCTCGCAGCCGGGTATCAGTAAGCAGATCCGTTTGCTGGAAGATGAGCTGGGAATTGAGATCTTTGCCCGTAGTGGTAAGCATCTGACACGTATCACCCCAGCAGGACAGGAAGTCATTGATCTTGCGGGTCAGATTCTGCGCACGGTAGAGAATATTAAGCAGGTGGCTCAGGAGTTCAGCGATGACCGTATTGGTAGTCTGACTCTTGCGACAACCCACACTCAGGCCCGTTATGCGTTGCCAGGGGTAATCAAGGACTTTATCAGCAAATACCCTGATGTTTCGTTGCATATGAAGCAGGGCACGCCGATGCAGATCTCTGAGATGGTTTCGGAAGGTGCGGCAGACTTTGCCATTGCTACCGAGGCGATGGAGCTGTTTAGCGATCTGATTATGCTGCCATGTTACCGCTGGAACCGTTGTGTGCTGGTACCGAAGGATCACCCGTTGACCAAGGTACGGGGTCCTTTAACGCTGGAGCATGTAGCAGAACATCCTATCGTGACCTATGTGTTTGGTTTTACCGGTCGTTCCAAGCTGGATGAAGCTTTTAACGCCAAGGGTTTGCAGCCTAAGGTGGTGTTTACTGCGGCTGACTCCGATGTGATTAAAACCTATGTGCGTATGGGTATGGGCGTCGGTATCGTTGCGACAATGGCTTATGACGAGGAAGTGGATAAGGATCTGGTTGCACTGGATGCGAGTCATCTGTTCCAGTCCAGTACCACTAAGATCGGTATTCGTCGTGGCACTTTTATGCGCGGTTATATGTATGAGTTTGTCACCCGCTTTGCACCGCATCTGGATCGTGATCTGATTGATGAGGCGTTGACCTCAAGTTCAAAAACAGATCTGGATGCGCTATTTGAACATATCGAGCTGCCGGTTTATTAATTGAGTTGCTTGATTGAGGATTGAGCAGGGGTGAGCTGGAGTGCTCTGTTAGTAATCGCAGTTGTACTATCTGGCTCTATCTCTCTGGCTCTGTACCAGACTTAAAATAGAAAAGGGACGTTAAGCCTAGCTTAACGTCCCTTTTCTATTTGTATCTTTTGTTCAGAAAAAGCCTGAGCTAATTCTGAACAGGTCTGCCGGATTACTTGTTTAAGTTACCTGCATGCAGACCACACTCTTTATGCGTGGACTCTTCCCACCACCAGCGGCCTTCGCGCTCGTGTTGGTTTGGCAGTACCGCGCGGGTGCATGGCTCACAGCCGATACTGGTAAAACCTTTTTCGTGCAGCTCGTTATAAGGTACGTCGAACATACGAATATATTCCCATACCTGCTCAGAGCTCCAGTTGGCCAGCGGGTTAAATTTCACCAGTGGGTTCTCTTCACTACCAAACGCGATATCGTTTTCGGCAACCGGTACATTGTTACGAGTACCTGGGCTCTGGTCTTTACGCTGACCTGTGATCCAGGCATCCAGAGTCGACAGTTTACGACGCAGTGGTGCTACCTTACGCACACCGCAGCACTCCTGATGGCCGTCTTCAAAGAAGCTAAACAAGCCCTTCTCACGCACAAAGTTCTGCAGTGCTTCATGCTCTGGCGTCATAATCTCGATAGTGATGCCATAGTGCTGACGTACCTTGTCGATAAAACGGTAGGTCTCAGGGTGCAGACGACCGGTATCCAGAGAGAAAACCTTTAGTTTGCTCTTATCATCGATCACTTTGCATGCCAGTTCGATCAGTACCACATCTTCAGCGCCGCTGAAGGATATGGCGATGTTGTCGAACTGTTGCAAGGCTTGCTCGATAATTTTCTTTGGCGATTCGGTATCAAATTCCAGTGCAAACTGGTTGGCGTTAAATTGGCTCATCTTGGTTCCCATTACTCGGGTTATAACTCATCAATACGGTCAGCAAAGGATGGTTTGCTGTTGTTATCCCGAAAGCAAATTCCGCAAGCAAAGGCCTATTGGTGCTCTATATCCAAGTGATGCTCTGTATCTCAGGATAAAGGGCGTAGATCAGATTAAGCGGCTAGGTTTCGGTGTTATATGTGATTTTGGCTATAAGGTATCAGCTACTTATAAGAAAAATAAATAAAAAGTGATTCTATGATTATTCCTGTTGTTTAGGAAAGAGACTTAGGAGCTTATTTAAGTGCCTGTTTTAGCGTGTCTTTGATGTTTTGTAAGCCCTGCTTTGGTTTAAGCCTATTCCTTTGACCTGAGCTCTGACTTGTCATGCCAACTGTGGTAATCTTGCTCGCAACTTTAGCTCTGGCCTTTTAATTCTACTAAAGGCTTAAGGCCTGGTAGTGCACTTTGGATGGGGTGCTGGTGCAGAGCTGTTTACCCTAACTAAATAAGTAGAAGGACTATTTCGTGGAACTGGCATGTCTTGACCTTGAAGGTGTTTTAATTCCTGAAATCTGGATCGCATTTGCAGAGAAGACTGGTATTGAAGAGCTGAAAGCAACCACTCGTGATATTCCTGATTACGATGTGCTGATGAAACAGCGTCTGCGTATTCTGGATGAGAACGGCCTGAAACTGCCTGATATCCAGGCGGTGATTGCTGAGCTGGAGCCGCTGGAAGGTGCAAAAGAGTTTACTGATTGGCTGCGTGAGCGTTTCCAGCTAGTGATCCTGTCGGATACTTTCTATGAGTTCGCCGCGCCTCTGATGAAGCAGCTGGGCTACCCAACGCTGCTGTGCCACAAGCTGGAAGTAGACGAAGAAGGTCGTATCACCGACTACACTCTGCGTCAGCGTGATCCTAAGCGTCAATCCGTACGTGCCTTCCAGCTGCTGAACTACCGTGTAATCGCAGCAGGTGATTCCTACAATGACACCACTATGCTGACTCAGGCGGAGGAAGGTATTCTGTTCCATGCCCCTGATAATGTAATCGCTGAGTTCCCTCAGTTCCCAGCGGTTCACAGCTACGAAGATCTGAAAGACGAGTTCCTGCGTGCCAGTAACCGTAATCTGACTAAGTAAGCATTTGC
This sequence comes from uncultured Oleiphilus sp., assembly GCA_964342385.1. Lineage (GTDB taxonomy): Bacteria > Pseudomonadota > Gammaproteobacteria > Pseudomonadales > Halomonadaceae > Oceanospirillum. The sequence goes on from CAYFGP010000156.1 coordinate 4,219, forward strand.
TGCTTAACTTAGTTGAGATCTAAAAAAGCCACCGTTTTTCGCTGTCTCTGTGAGGTTTTCTTCAAGAGTGCGAAATAACAGTGGCTTTTTGTTTGTGCTGTTTGCGATGAGTTTGAACTAGAGTGCTTTAGATAGATTCTTTCCGGGCAGTATCAATCCAGCTTAAATTGCTCAAGAAAATCAGGCTGCAGTGAGCTGATAATCTTACCCACCTTATGCAGTGTCTCTTCGTATTCGCTGATCGCTTCGGAATCATAAACAATACCGCCACCAGCACTGCAATCCAATCGACGCACCTTTTGGTATCCCGCTTCACTTTCATCTTTAGCTTGTTGCTTGTTACCTGTGCTCTCTGCTGATTCTGTCGTTGCCACTGGGCTTTCCTGGATAGTACGGATGGTGATGCTGCTATCCATTTGGCCACGGAAATCAATATAAGCCACAGAACCACAATAGATACCCCGGCGGGTCGGTTCCAACTCGTCGATAATCTCCATCGCACGGATCTTAGGTGCACCAGTAATGGAACCGCCTGGGAAACTGGCTTTTAACAGATCAATGACATTCTTATCCGAATTAAGCTGACCGGTGACAGTGCTGACCAGGTGATGCACATTAGCGTAGCTTTCCAGGGCAAATAGATGAGGCACCTTAACGCTACCGGGTTGGCAGGCGCGGCTTAGATCATTGCGTAGCAGGTCGACAATCATCAGGTTCTCAGCACGATTTTTAATGCTGGCCTGAAGTTCTTCGGCGATGGCATGGTCCTGCTCAGGGTCTGAATGTCTTGGTGCGGTACCTTTAATAGGTTTGGTTTCAACTTGGCCCTGATCCAGTTTTAGGAAGCGTTCCGGTGAAACACTCAGTACCTTGTAATCACCAAAATCCAGATAAGCACTAAAAGGCGCAGGCGTGGCCTGACGCATCTGCAGATAAGCTTGCCAGCTATCCCCTGTGATCTCGGCACTAAAACGCTGGGTAAAGTTGATCTGATAGCAATCACCGGCACGGATATAGTCGATAATCTGCTCAAAACGCTGGCAGTACTCTTCACGGCTCAGGTTAGGCGTAAAGGGCTTGCTGAGCTTAAAGCCGTTAGCTTGAGTCTTGGTATCAGGCGTTGCTTGAACTAGCTGTTCCAGCTCATTCTGCTGTTGCTCTGGAGCAACCAGATAGGCGGTTTGCTGTTGATGATCGACAACAATGGCCCATAGGTAGATACCACCGATCAGATCAGGGAAGTGAGTATCGTCCTGGGCCTGCTCAGGTAGCTTTTCCAGTTCACGTCCCAGGTCATAACTTAAGCCGCCAATAAAACCACCGGTAAAAGGCAGTTCTGTCTCTGGTAGAGATTCCGGGCACAACTTATTCAGTTGCTGCTGCAGATAATCCAGTGCTGAGCTGTCCGCCAGCTGCTGGCTATTAATCAGTTGTACGGGATCTGCCGCGACGATGTCATAGCGCCCGGAGGGACTTTTGGGTTGTCCGCTGTCCAGCAGCACAGGGTAAGGAAGATGACGCACCTGCTGGAAATATTCGCTACCTGCCTTAAAAGGCAGTGTTGTGATTTTAATCGATAGCATAGAGATAGAAACGCAACGGCTCGGAAAAACGGCACATTCTAACGGCTTTTACTTTAGTCGCCTATCTTTCCTTCTGATATCTCTGTAACTATCCCGTGATAATGATCTCGGCAACTGCTTGTCTTAACAGGTAATTTCACTTTTACTGTTACGAGTCTTACTGATATGGCCGAGGGTTTTCCTTTTTTCAGGCCTCAGTAAGTCTATAACTAGAAAGAATTCCATTAGAAAGCACTGCAGACAGAACTAGGAATAATTATGGCAGAACATTACCAGTGTCAGACCGGACACTTGCCAACCAACGGTTATCAGATCTTTTATCGTATCTATCGTAATCCTCACTGCCATAGCGGTCGGCGTATGTTGATGCTGCACGGTGCAGGTGTAGATGGTGGTTTTACCTGGGAGCCGACCCTGCACCATCTACATAGCTGGAGTGAGGTGTTGGTGCCGGATCTAAGAGGTATGGGAAAGAGTGTGCCTCTGGCTCATGATCAAGGCTCTGATGTGATTGAAGCACAAGATACGGCTTTTGTTATAGAAGACGTTGTCGACGATGTGCAGGCGCTGCTGGATCATCTGGGGTGGTTTGAGATGGATCTGGCCGGTTATTCCTTTGGTGGTCTAACCGGTATGTTGCTTAAACAGCGCCGTCCAGCCGCTTTTGTTAATACCTATCTATTAGAGCCTGCCTTTATGGAACGGGTGGATCTGGAAGAGATGCGCCAGGTGCGGGAAACCTATTCTCAGGCTGCAGCCATGATGCGTGATTTACCGGAGCCGGAAACCGGGATTACTCAGTTTCTGGATCAGATTTCACCCCGTCGCTCTAAATCCCTGCGTGTCGAGCACGCCACCGTGCATCGGCTGAAAAACCGTGTGCTGGGTTTCTCCTATGCGCTGGATGCAGTGACAGAAGCAGTGCAGCGATTGGATCGTGATGCCTTGTTAGAGTCTCAGCAGCGGGTAATCAGCTTTGTCGGTAAGAAAAGTCTGGAGACGATGAAGGATTGTCACCAGTTGCAACAAGAGTGTTTTGAGGACTGGCAGTACGTCGAAGTGGTGGGTTGTGATCACTCGCTGCCATTCCAAAAACCTTCTCGAATTGCCGACATCATAGAAAGAAGTGTCAGCAATTTATGAAACCCTGATGACAGATCGTCGACAATCTATAAATTGTGACCCATCGGTCTTGGATTGTCTTTTTTGTTATCTATTTGATTTTTAAAGAAAAAATAATTGATTGGTTTACGATCTGTTCAAGATTGTAGACAAATTATACTTTGGTTCAGCTTGACGATTTTCAGTAGAGTGTCTACAGTTCACTGCATCTAGAAGATTGTCGACAATTAATAAGAAGAACATATGACTATGTCAGACGTTCCGTATGCATACGAAGAGGGTGAGACCCGTACCCTCGCTGATCGGGTGTTTGAGCAGATTCAAACCGCGATTGTAAAAGGTGATATACCACCGGGCAGTAAGATTACCGAGCCGGGACTGGCGAAAGAATATGGTATCAGTCGGGGACCTCTGCGTGAGGCGATCCGTCGCCTGGAAGGCCGCCGACTGATCAAGCGTATTCCCCATGTGGGAGCGCGGGTAGTCTCACTTTCTTATGAAGAGCTCTTGGATATCTACGATGTGCGTGAAGCGATGGAAGGCATGGCCTGTCGTCTGGCAGCACGCAATATGTCGGAAGAAGAGATTCAGGGTTTAAAAGAGTTGCTGCAGCGTCATGAAGAAGCGGCAGAACTGCAGGAAGGTGTGGCGTACTACCAGAAAGAAGGTGATTTGGACTTCCACTTCCGCATTGTACTCGGAAGTAAAAATGAAAAGCTGACCGAGCTGTTATGTGGTGAGCTTTATCATCTGGTCCGCATGTATCGCTATCAGTTCAGCGCCTCTAGTTCACGTCCGAAAAGGGCGTTTGAAGAGCACCACCGCATTGTGGATGCCATTGAGCAGAGGGATGAGGAGCTGGCTGAGATGCTAATGCGCAGGCATATCAGTGCCTCGCGTAAAAATGTAGAACAACGACTGCGCGAATATAAGGCAGAACAACCCTAAGAAGGAATAACCCATGACTAAGCTGACTGCGGGTGCTCGTTTCCGTAAGGCACTGGCCGAAACAAATCCACTTCAAATTGTTGGTACTACCAACGCCTACCACGCCATGATGGCGGAGCGTGTAGGTCACAAGGCGATTTACCTGTCCGGTGGCGGTGTTGCAAACCACTCCTACGGTCTGCCTGATCTGGGTATGACTTCTATGAACGATGTTGTGGCTGATGTAAATCGCATCACCAGTGCGGTTGATACGCCTCTGATGGTAGATATCGACACAGGTTGGGGTGGCGCATTCAACATCTCTCGTACTGTTAAAGAGATGATCAAAGCCGGTGCTGCTGCGGTTCATATTGAAGACCAGGTTGCACAGAAGCGTTGTGGCCACCGTCCAAACAAAGAGATCGTATCTCTGCAAGAGATGGTTGATCGTGTTAAAGCGGCGGTTGATGCTAAGACTGATGATGACTTCTTCGTAATGGCCCGTACCGATGCATTCCAGATGGAAGGTCTGAATGCTGCTGTTGATCGTGCTCAAGCGTGTCTGGAAGCCGGTGCTGACGGTATCTTCGCTGAAGCAGTACACACGCTGGATGACTATAAAGCGTTCTCCGACGGTATCAATGGTGCGCACCTGCTGGCAAACATCACTGAGTTCGGTGCTACGCCACTGTTTAATACTAAAGAACTGGCTGAAAATGGCGCGACAATGGTGTTATATCCTCTGTCAGCCTTCCGTGCAGCTAATAAAGCAGCACTGAATGTCTACGAAGCCCTGCTGCGTGACGGTGACCAGAAAGCGGTAGTGGATACCATGCAGACCCGTATGGAACTGTATGATTTCCTGAACTACCACGACTTCGAGCAGAAGCTGGACGCTCTGTTTGCAGAAGGCAAAAACAAGTAAGAGACACTGATCACCCCGGCTGGAGCTTTCTGGTCGGGGCGTGCAGTTAAAAATCGATTGGAACGTTTAATAACAAGAATCTGACTCTGAGCGGTCGCAAAGGAGCATAGTAATGGTAGATAAGAAAATTGGTGGCGCTGGCCTGCGTGGTCAGTCTGCAGGTGAAACAGCACTGTGTACTGTTGGTAAAACCGGTGCAGGTCTGACCTATCGCGGTTACGACATGAAAGAACTGGCTGAAAAAGCCCTGTTTGAAGAAGTGTCCTACCTGTTAGCTTACGGCAAACTGCCTAACCAGGCTGAGCTGGATGCTTACATGGCTAAGCTGAAGACTCTGCGTGGTCTGCCTGAGCCACTGAAAGTAGTTCTGGAGCAGATTCCTGCTGATGCTCACCCTATGGATGTGATGCGTACCGGTATCTCCATGCTGGGTAATCTGGAAGAAGAGAAAGACTTCTCTGAGCAGACTGATCACATCGACCGCATGATGGCGGTATTCCCAAGCATCATCAACTACTGGTACAACTTCAGCCACAACGGCAAGCGTATCAATGTCGAAACCGATGCGGATTCTATTGCTGAGCAGTTCCTGTGGACTCTGCATGACAAGAAACCAGAGCCGCTGCACGTTAAAGTGATGCACGCTTCTCTGATTCTGTACGCAGAGCACGAGTTTAATGCCTCTACCTTTACCGCGCGTGTATGTGCTTCCACGCTGTCTGATATCCACAGCTGTGTGACTGCTGCGATCGGTTCTCTGCGTGGCCCTCTGCACGGTGGTGCAAACGAAGCGGCTATGGCGATGATCGAAAACTGGCGTTCTGCTGATGAAGCAGAAGAAGCGATCATGGGCATGCTGGCGCGTAAAGACAAGATCATGGGCTTCGGTCACGCGATCTATCGTGAGTCTGATCCACGTAACGCCATCATTAAAGAGTGGTCCAAGAAGCTGTCTGAGCAGGTAGGTGATGAGTACCTGTACGCGGTTTCTGAGCGTGTTGAAGCGGTAATGTGGCGCGAGAAGAAACTGTTCTGTAACGCAGATTTCTTCCATGCATCCGCTTACCACTTCATGGATATTCCTACAAAACTGTTCACGCCAATCTTCGTATGTTCCCGTGCGTCCGGTTGGACTGCTCACGTAATGGAGCAGCGTGCCAACAACCGTATCATCCGTCCTTCTGCTGACTACACTGGTCCAGAGAGTGCGGAGTGGGTTGCTATCGAAGATCGCGACTGAGTTATAAGGCGGGGCCGGATACGATACTTGCCTCTAAATGCCTGAGCCCCTGCCTTTTTTATTCTGGCTGCCGGATTTCCGGCAGCCACGCTAACGACCTGATTAGCCTGACTGACGATAAATTACAGAAAAGGCCAACAGGAACCAGCCCTCTGGCTTACGCCTGTCGTCCTTGCTGCCATTTTTAATGGGTTCCCGAGCTATGAACACTGAATTCCGTAAATCCCTACCAGGCACTTCGCTGGATTACTTTGACACTCGTGCGGCTGTTGAAGCGATCAAACCTGGTTCTTATGCTACTTTACCTTATACCTCTCGCGTACTGGCTGAGCAGCTGGTGCGTCGTTGTGAGCCTGAGGCTCTGACCGATTCCCTGAAACAGCTGATTAACCGTGAGCGTACCCTGGATTTCCCTTGGTACCCTGCACGTGTGGTTTGTCACGATATTCTGGGTCAGACTGCACTGGTGGATCTGGCGGGCCTGCGTGATGCGATCGCTGATCAAGGTGGTGACCCGGCTGCAGTTAACCCGGTTGTACCGACTCAGCTAATCGTTGACCACTCGCTGGCAGTAGAAGCACCAGGTTTTGACCCGGATGCGTTCGAGAAGAACCGTGCCATTGAAGACCGTCGTAACGATGACCGTTTCCACTTTATCGACTGGTGTAAAACTGCATTCGATAATGTAGATGTGATCCCGGCTGGTAACGGCATCATGCACCAGATCAACCTGGAGAAAATGTCTCCAGTGATCCAGAACCGTGACGGTATCGCTTATCCGGATACTTGTGTTGGTACGGATTCTCACACGCCACACGTTGATGCACTGGGTGTAATCGCAATTGGTGTTGGTGGTCTGGAAGCTGAAAACGTAATGCTGGGTCTGCCATCCATGATGCGTCTACCAGATATCGTGGGTGTGAAAATTGTCGGTGAGCGTCAGTCTGGTATTACCGCAACGGATATCGCACTGGCAATGACTGAGTTCCTGCGTAACGAGAAAGTGGTTTCTGCTTACCTGGAGTTCTTCGGTCCAGGTGCTGCTACCCTGTCTATTGGTGACCGTGCGACTCTGTCTAACATGACGCCTGAGTACGGTGCGTCTGCGGGTATGTTCTACATCGATGAGCAAACCATCGACTACCTGAAACTGACCGGTCGTGAGCCTGAGCAGGTGGCACTGGTTGAACAGTACGCGAAAGAAACCGGTCTGTGGGCGAACGATCTGGAAAATGCGGAATACGAGCGTGTTCTGGAATTCGATCTGTCGACAGTGGGTCGTAACATGGCAGGTCCTTCTAACCCTCACCGTCGTCTGCCGACTTCTGCGCTGACCGAGCGTGGTATTGCTGGCGAAGAGATGCTGACTGCTGCAAAAGCGGAAGAAGCAGAAGGCCTGATGCCAGATGGCGCGGTCATTATCGCGGCGATCACCTCTTGTACCAATACCTCTAACCCACGCAACGTAGTGGCTGCAGGTCTGCTGGCTAAGAAAGCCAACGAGCTGGGTCTGGTACGTAAGCCTTGGGTTAAGACTTCATTTGCACCGGGTTCTAAAGTTGCAAAACTGTATCTGGAAGAAGCGGGTCTGCTGCCTGAGCTGGAAAAACTGGGCTTCGGTATCGTAGCGTACGCGTGTACAACCTGTAACGGTATGTCTGGTGCGCTTGATCCTGTGATCGAGAAAGAAGTGGTTGAGCGTGATCTGTACGCGACTGCGGTACTGTCCGGTAACCGTAACTTCGATGGTCGTATCCACCCGCACGCTAAGCAGGCGTTCCTGGCATCTCCTCCTCTGGTTGTGGCTTACGCAATCGCAGGTACTGTTCGTTTTGATATCGAGCAGGATGTACTGGCGATTGTTGATGGTAAAGAGATCACGCTGAAAGATCTGTGGCCATCCGATGAAGAGATCGATGCCATTGTAGAGAAAGCGGTTAAGCCTGAACAGTTCAACCAAATCTACATTCCTATGTTTAATCTGGGTGATATTGAGCGTGCGGAAAGCCCGCTGTACGACTGGCGTCCAATGTCTACTTATATCCGTCGTCCTCCTTACTGGGAAGGCGCACTGGCAGGCGAGCGTACCATGAAGGGTATGCGTCCACTGGCAGTACTGGGTGACAACATCACTACGGATCACCTGTCGCCATCTAATGCGATTCAGGCCAGCTCTGCTGCCGGTGAATACTGCGCGAAAATGGGTCTGCCGGAAGAGGACTTCAACTCTTACGCAACTCACCGTGGTGATCACCTGACGGCACAGCGTGCCACCTTCGCCAACCCTAAACTGCTGAACGAAATGTGCCGTGATGAAAACGGTGAAGTGAAGCAGGGTTCTCTGGCCCGTATCGAGCCGGAAGGTCAGGAAAGCCGCATGTGGGAAGCGATTGAAACCTACATGGAGCGTAAGCAGAACTTGATCATCGTAGCTGGTGCTGACTACGGTCAGGGTTCTTCCCGTGATTGGGCGGCAAAAGGTGTGCGTCTGGCAGGTGTTGAAACCATCGTTGCTGAAGGCTTCGAGCGTATCCACCGTACTAACCTAGTGGGTATGGGTGTGCTGCCGGTTCAGTTTAAAGATGGTGATACCCGTAACACTTACGCTATTGATGGTACTGAGACATTTGATATCGAGGGTGATATCTCCCCTCGTTGTGATCTGACTCTGATCATCAATCGCGCCAACGGCGAGAAGGTTGAAGTGCCTGTGACTTGTCGTCTGGATACCGCAGCTGAAGTACATGTGTACAAAGCTGGTGGTGTACTGCAGAAGTTTGCTAAAGACTTCCTGCAAAGCAACGCTTAAGCGGTGTTAATCAGTCGCACCTGGTGTGGCTGATTACCAATCGATCCGCTGTGTTTTTATCGTGCAGCACAGTGGGTCGATTCTTTTCTGTATCACTGCTAGTCAAAGGCTTTTAAAACTTTTCAAAGACAAGGGGATTAAAAGCATTAACTAGAAGCACGAGCTTTAACGAGCAACTTAAAAATAGCGAGAGAGTGCTTAATTATCTTGTCTATAAATACCAAATATCCCGGTCTTTATCGTCAATATCATTAAGTGTTTTCTGAATCGCGGTAAAACGACTAAGAACTACTTACCGCCCAGTTATACAGGACAGCATAAATATGGCACACGTACCTCAAATTAAGATTCCAGCGACCTATTTCCGTGGCGGCACCAGTAAAGGTGTTTTCTTCCGTCGTCAGGATCTTCCTGAAGTGGCGCAGGAACCTGGTGAAGCAAGGGATAAAATTCTGATGCGTGTGATTGGTAGTCCTGATCCATACGGTCAGCAGATCGATGGTATGGGGGGGGCGACTTCCAGTACTTCTAAAACCGTTATTTTGGATAAAAGCACTCAGCCTGATCACGATGTGGATTATCTGTTTGGTCAGGTAGCGATCAATAAAGCGTTTGTTGATTGGTCCGGTAACTGCGGTAACCTGACTGCAGCAGTAGGTGCTTTTGCTATCAGTGGTGGTCTGGTTGATCCAGAGCGAATCCCGGAAAATGGTATCTGCACCGTACGTATCTGGCAGAAGAATATTCAGAAAACCATTATCGCCCATGTGCCGATTACTAACGGTGAAGTACAGGAAACCGGTGATTTTGAACTGGATGGTGTAACGTTCCCAGCAGCTGAAGTTGTGATCGAGTTTATGGATCCGGCGGATGGTGAAGGCTCCATGTTCCCAACAGGGAATCTGGTAGATGAGCTGGAAGTACCTGCTTTTGGTGATAAGCCTGCGGCAACATATCAAGCGACTATGATCAATGCTGGTATCCCAACAATTTTTGTTAATGCAGCAGATATCGGTTACACCGGTACCGAACTGCAGAAAGATATCAACGGCAATGCGGATGTGCTGGCGTGGTTTGAGCATGTACGTGCTCACGGTGCCGTCAAGATGGGGCTGATCTCTGATATCGAAGAAGCGGTAGCGCGTCAGCATACGCCTAAAATCGCTTTTGTGGCTCCGGCGACTGCATACGAAGCATCCAGCGGCAAGCAGATCTCTGCGGATGATATTGATGTCTGTGTACGTGCGCTGTCTATGGGTAAGCTGCACCACGCAATGATGGGTACTGCTTCCGTAGCGATCGCAACAGCAGCCGCTGTACCGGGTACGCTGGTGAACCTGGCAGCCGGTGGTGGTGAGCGTGAAGCCGTAACCTTTGGTCATCCGTCTGGTACTTTGCGTGTGGGTGCTGCAGCTGCTCAGCAGGAAAACGGCGATTGGACTGCTAAAAAGGCAGTAATGAGTCGTAGTGCTCGTGTGATTATGGAAGGTAACCTGCGTATTCCAGGTGATACTTTCTAATTTGATGTAAAAGTTTATCGATAGCGTGGCAGGTCTCAGAGGGAGGGAGTTGTTCGTGCTGTAGGTAAAGGCCCGGAGTGATTCAGTAAGAGTTGCTTCGGGCTTTTTTGTTTTTTAGGGTTTGGCTTCCCAGCTCCCAGCTCCCAGCTCCCAGCTCCCAGCT
>CAYFGP010000157.1:0-14457 GCA_964342385.1 uncultured Oleiphilus sp.
CCTATGGTCTTTAACACTATGGAAGATGCCGGTGCACTGCCCATCGAAATGGACGTTGAGAAACTGGCCATGGGCGATGTGATTGACGTTTACCCCTATGAAGGCAAAGTGTGCAAACATGGCACAGACGAAGTCGTTAGTACCTTCGAACTAAAGACTCAGGTTCTGCTGGATGAAGTACGTGCTGGCGGTCGTATCCCTCTGATCATCGGTCGCGGCCTGACTGAAAAAGCCCGTGAATTCCTGGCCCAAGGCCCAACTAATCTGTTCAAACGTCCTGATCAACCTGCAGACACCGGCAAGGGCTTCTCCCTGGCACAGAAAATGGTGGGTAAGGCATGTGGTTTGGAAGGGGTTCGTCCAGGCACTTACGTTGAGCCTAAGATGACCACTGTTGGTTCTCAGGATACCACCGGTCCTATGACCCGTGATGAGCTGAAAGACCTGGCATGCCTAGGCTTCTCTGCTGATCTGACCATGCAATCTTTCTGTCACACTGCCGCTTATCCTAAGCCTGTGGATGTGAAGACCCACCACACGCTGCCTGATTTTATTATGAATCGTGGTGGTGTATCCCTGCGCCCAGGTGATGGTGTCATCCACTCCTGGCTGAACCGCATGCTACTGCCTGATACGGTAGGTACTGGTGGTGATTCCCATACCCGTTTCCCAATCGGCATCTCTTTCCCGGCGGGTTCTGGTCTGGTTGCATTTGCAGCGGCTACCGGTGTAATGCCTCTGGATATGCCTGAGTCTGTATTGGTGCGCTTCAAGGGCGACAAGCTGCAACCGGGGATCACGCTACGTGATCTGGTTAATGCCATCCCTTACTACGCGATCAAGCAAGGTTTGCTGACGGTTGCTAAAGCGGGTAAGAAGAATATCTTCTCTGGCCGAATCCTTGAAATTGAAGGCCTGCCTGATCTAAAAGTTGAGCAGGCATTCGAATTGTCTGACTCTGCGGCTGAGCGTTCTGCTGCGGCTTGTTCTATCAAGCTCAATGAAGACCCGATTCGCGAATACCTGAACTCTAATATCACCATGCTGAAGTGGATGATTGCAGAAGGTTATGGCGATGTGCGTACCATTGAGCGTCGTATTAAGGGTATGGAAGATTGGTTGGCAAACCCTGAGCTACTGGAAGGCGATGCTGACGCAGAATATGCTGCTGTCATTGAAATCGATTTAGACGACGTTAAAGAACCTATCCTGGCCTGCCCGAACGATCCAGACGACGTGAAACTGCTGTCTGAACTGGCAGGTGAGAAGATTGATGAAGTCTTCATCGGTTCCTGTATGACCAACATCGGTCACTTCCGTGCTGCGGGTAAACTGCTGGATGCGTCTGGAAAGATGGTGCCGACCCGTATGTGGATCGCACCTCCAACCAAGATGGATGCGGCTCAACTGACAGAAGAAGGTTACTACAATATTTTCGGTAGAGCAGGTGCGCGTATGGAGATGCCAGGTTGCTCCCTGTGTATGGGCAACCAGGCCCGTGTTGGTGACAACACCACTGTAGTCTCGACGTCTACACGTAACTTCCCTAACCGTCTGGGTACAGGTGCTAATGTTTACCTGTCTTCTGCTGAACTGGCGGCTGTAGCGGCCCTGACCGGTAAGCTACCAACTGTTGATGAGTATATGGAATACGCATCTAAGCTGGATACTATGGCTGACGATGTATACCGTTACCTGAACTTCGACCAGATTGGTTCTTACCAGGCCGCGGCGTCTAAGTTTATCCCTCTGGCGCAGGAAGCCTGATCGTCTACCGAGGCAGATTAAATATCCAATAAAAAACCCGGCATCTGCCGGGTTTTTTATGCGTTCTTGAAAACTAAGCCCACGACCTGCGTAAAACAGACCTATAGGAAAGGCTTTAAATTAAGCTACTTAAGCTGAAAGGGTGTCGCTAATTGCTGCAATCCATCAGTCGTACGAACCAGTTTTCTAGCCTGAATATGAGGGTGTTGACAGGCCTCTTCAAAAGTCAAAACAGGTTCAACACAGGCATCCAAGTCTGCAAACAACTCACACCAGTAAGCAAAAGTCTGGTTAATAAATACTTCCGTTAGTGCTTGCTTCACTTTCTTCTGACTATCTGAGGTAAAGCTAGCGCAGTCTTCTGCTAAATCTTGTAGCTCTAATGCTTCCAACAGAACCTTCTGAAACTGAGGCTCAAGACTACCGACTGCCATAAAGCGTCCATCAGATGTTTCGTAGTAATCGTAGAAGGTGCCACCGTTAAGCCATCCGGTTTCAGCTGAGGGTTGCTCACCACCGGCTAACGCAGCAGCACCTGCCATACCATTTAAGGCAAAGGCGGCATCCGTCATACTGATATCCAGATACTGCCCCTCACCAGTTGTCTGGCGGTGAATTACCGAAGCCAGAATCGACATCACGGCGTGATGAGAACCTCCAGCGATATCTGCTACCTGCATGCCCAAGGGTACGGGAGATTGTCCCTGGCGGCGGCTATAATCCATCATACCGCTCAGAGCCAGGTAGTTAATATCGTGACCGGCACGATCTTTATAGGGGCCAGTCTGGCCATAGCCGGTAATGCTGCAGTAGATCAGATCAGGGTTAATCGCTTTAAGGGTGTCATAATCCAGACCCAAACGTTTCATAACGCCAGGTCTGAACTGCTCAACCACAATATCGTATTCTTTGACCAGCTGATAAACCTGCTCAACGGCTTCCGTTTGCTTAAGATCCAGCTGAATCGTTTCCTTTTTACCATGCAACTGATGATATGCCGCAGAGGCACCATTGACCTGAGGTTCCAGAAACTTCACCAGATCGGGACGCGTGGGCGACTCAACCCGCAACACGTCTGCTCCCATATCGGCTAACAGCATGGTGGCGTAGGGCCCTGGTAGCAGGGGGCTAAAATCCAGTACTTTTAACGTTTGCAATGACTTCATAACGGCTCTTTTTTATTGTTTTACAGACCTAATATTCAACACATCTTGAATGAAATGTATCGATTTAGGTGTTTCTTAATGCTTTAAGCTTTGAAGCTTGAAGTTTATTTTTTGCACTGAGCTTATCCAGATTATCAAACAATCGTATGACCAAGAAGTCACCGTAGAGAAAGGGTAATAAGGGTAATAAGGGTAATAGTCAGGAGGTGGGCCAGGAGGTGGGCCAGGAGGTGGGCCAGGAGGGTAGTCAGGATTGTGTTAGATAGTTTAAGCAGTGTGTAGGGCTGGGGGATTGAAAGATTGTAAATTGGCAAGTATAGAGGGGGAGAGCAGGCAATAAAAAACGCCCAAGTGGGCGTTTTAAAAGTCTCAAGCAATATATCTCAATAAGAGAGATCAACCGTTAAGAAGGGGGCGTCGTTATTAGTGGCGCCAGGGCTGGATCGGCACAACAGAGATGGAGTTCTTGGGTGAACCTTCAATAATTTTATCGGAATACACCAGATAGATCAGAGTGTTGCGTTTCTTATCGAAAAACCTGACCACCTGCATGCTCTTAAAGATCAAACTGGTGCGCTTGTTAAATACCTTCTCACCGTTTTCCAGATCATCTTTGATGTCGATTGGACCAATCTGACGACAAGCGATTGAACCGTCTGAACGATCCTCCGCCAGTCCCAGACTACCCTTGATACCGCCGGTTTTAGGTCGGGATAGCCAACAGCTGACACCGTCAATTTTAGGGTCATCAAAGGCTTCAATCACAATTTTATGGTTAGCCCCTAACATCTTAAATACTGTGCTGACAGAACCAATTTCCTCGGCTAACACTGAGCTACTAAACAGCATTAACCATGCAACCATGCAACTCTTAAACATACGTAACACCTTCAACATACGCCATCCTTTAAACACATTCATGGGCATCATTCTCCAGATTACTTTCTCCATTCGCCAGTCGCTCGGCTTGCTCAAAGACAAAACGCTCGAACTCTTGTGCCGATAAGGGTTTGGCATATAGATAGCCTTGAATCACATCGCAACCCACACTGCGCAAAAACTCACTCTGTGCAGGACTATCAACCCCCTCAGCCACCACTTTCAACTTCAAGCGATGGGCCAGTGCGATAGTGGCCTCAATGATACTTTCATCAGAACGGTTTTCGCCAATACCGATGACAAAACTGCGATCAATTTTCAGATAGTCCGCATCAATAGCCTTAAGATAGCTTAAAGAGGAGTAACCTGTACCAAAGTCATCAATAGCCAGGGTCAAACCCGCTTGCTTAAGCAGCTTAAGGTTATGACTCACCAGGTCTGAATCTACCATCAAAGTGGTTTCAGTAATCTCAATAGAGACCTGGCTGGCCGGAATCTCAAAGCGGTACATCAAGGTAAGCAGTCGCTCCGCCAGATTCTCCCGCGCTAACTGAACTGCAGAGATATTCATCGCAATACGGCCAAATGGCACAGAGTGCTTATTCCATAGCGCAATCTGACTGAACATACTCTCCATCAGCCAGTTCCCCACTTCCAGAATCAGCCCGGTTTCTTCAGCCAGACTGATAAACTCAGCTGGCGAGATCCACTCGCCATTATCTGCTTCCCAGCGCATCAGTGCTTCGGCACCACAGACACGATGACTTGTTGTGCTGATCTGAGGTTGATAGCGCAGGCTCAGGGACTTCCCGGATTTCACTGCGGAATCTAACTGCTGCTGCAGGAATACCCGACGTTTCATCAATTGATCCATGGCCGCATCGAAGAAGCGATAGGTATTTTTCCCTTCATGCTTAGCCCGATACATTGCCAGATCTGCCTGCCTTTGCAGCAAGGAGGCGTCCATCTGCGCAATCTCACCGTAGGCGATACCCACACTACAGGTGACGGTAAAGCTGGTATCACCAAACTCAAACGGTACTGCAACCGTTTCAATCAGCTGTTCTGCTAAAATCGATAACTGAGTCTGACTCATCGAGGGATTAACCAAGACCGCAAATTCATCACCACCTAAACGGGCCAGCAGATGCTTTTCTGATAACAATAGGGTCAGATTATCAGTGGTGCGAGTCAACAGTACGTCACCCGCTTCATGGCCCAAAGTGTCATTAATCTCTTTAAAGCGATCCAGGTCGATAAACAAAATGGCAGCCTGATCACGGCTGGGGCGACCAAATATCTCCTGTAGCTGGTTCTCAAAAAAGCGACGATTGGGCAGGCCGGTTAAAGAGTCATGATCCGCTAAATAGATTGCCCTTTCTTCAGCATTCTTACGGGCCGTAATGTCCTCGTGCACTGCAACAAAGTGGCTGATCTCACCATCACGATCCATTATCGGA
This sequence comes from uncultured Oleiphilus sp., assembly GCA_964342385.1. Classification (GTDB taxonomy): domain Bacteria; phylum Pseudomonadota; class Gammaproteobacteria; order Pseudomonadales; family Halomonadaceae; genus Oceanospirillum. Next base: position 5,273 of record CAYFGP010000157.1, read on the forward strand.
GTTACCGTCTGCTCAACAGTCATCACACGACCATCTTTATGTCTATTCAGTAATTCGCCACGCCAGCTCTTACCTGACAGAATGGTGTCCCAGAAATAGTTAAAGTAGTTTTTATCGTGTTGCCCTGAGTTTAAGATCCTGGGATTACGGCCTTCCACATTACCAAAGCTATAACCGGTCAGGCGCAGGAAAGCGTCGTTCACCCAGCTGATATTGCCCTGACGATCCGTAATAAATACGGCATTAGCGGCACTACGGATAGCCGTACTCAATAACTTGTTATCTCCAGCGATACGATCTCGTCGTTCCAGTACCAACACAATAAAGCAGGTCACTACCAGAATAAGGCCCGACAGCGCCATCATCACCACGGACAGCATACGCTCATCCCGTTTCCAGGCCTTTAACGCTTCTTTTTCACTGGATTCAATCGTGACAATCAGAGGCAGTAATGACGTTGAGCGATAGCTCATCAAAGCCCCATCATCACTCTCTTGTCGAATACGGTATTCCCCCCAGCTTTGTTGACGCAGCTGTTGGCGTAAAAATTCGGGAGCGGGTTTGTCATCCGGTGTGATTAATGCGCTGCCGTCGTAATGAAACAACCTGACCACCGCATTTTGCTCTTCGATAACCGATTCAAATAAAGCGGTAAAATACTGCGGATTGATCGCAGCCATCAGAACCCCACTGGGTTGTCCTAACGCATCTTTGACCGCCACACAAAAAGGGATGTATTGATGCGGGACACGACTGGCAAAAGGATCGCCAGGGTAACGCCCCTGTTGGGGTTGAGAGATCAGGTATTCTTTTAACGGATCCTGTAAGAGTGGGGTAATACAGGCGGGGGATAACTGTAGCCCTTCTTTACCCACTGCGGCGACACGGATACGCCCCTTCAGATCGAACAGAGTAATAGAGCGGATCTGCGGTGAGATTCTAAGTTGTTCAGAGATAAGCTTACGTATCTCCTCGTCCTGATTTAATTCCGGCAGACTTTCTGCCATGGTCTTAACCACAGCATTGACCGATTGGAAGGAACGAATAATAGAATCTTCCAAAGCATGGAGCAGTCCCGCATTTCGGACCACCTGCTCTTGCAGACTTCGCTGTACTCCCTTCTCCAACGTATGATGCAGCAACAGACAAAACATCAGGATGACAGAAGTCGCCACCAGAAAAACCCATTTCTGATGCATCACAACGCTTTTAAGTAAAAACCACCACTTTTTTAACACAGGTCAAATCGCATTTTAGACGCCGCTTTACAATGTGTTACATATTGTACGACAAACAGAGTCAGAATTATCCAGGAAAATATCAATGAAACATAGACATAGCATTATATCGCATTTATTAGCCATCTTTTTAGGCTGCAGTGGTTTTTCATCCGCATTTGCCCTCTCTGAGCGCGAAAGCAAGATTAATAATACCGGCGAACTCAGAGTCTGTATCTGGCCTGACTATTTCTCGATTTCATACAAAAATATTAAAACAGGCAAACTGGAAGGGATTGATATTGAGCTGGCACAGGAGTTTGCCAAAGATCTTAATGCCCAAGTGAAGTTTGTGCCTACTCACTTTGGTATCTTTATGAAAGATATTGAACAGGATAAGTGTGATATCGCTATGTTTGGTGTCGGCCGTACTCAACAGCGTATGCAGCGCATCGATTTCAGTGAGCCTTACCTATCCAGTGGCATGTACGCCATAGCGAGCAAGGGACATCCGATTATCAATAGTTGGGAAGAGATTGATCAACCGGGCGTTGTGGTATCGGTGCAAAAAGGCACCTATATGGAAAATGCGATGAAAAGTAGTCTGAAGCATGCCGAAGTTGTGCCCGTTATCAAACACAGCCAACGGGAAGTGGAAGTTCGCTCTGGTCGTGCCGATGTCTTTATCACGGACTACCCTTATGGCCAGAAGATGATCACCAATTACGACTGGGCTAAGCTGCTAACACCGCAACAGAAAACCCAACAGTTTGAATACGCGTACGCTATTAAAAAAGGCCAACCAAAGTGGTTAGCCCGTGTAAATCAGTTTGTCAGTGATATCAAAAAGGACGGTCGACTGCTTCAACATGCCAGAAGCTATAATCTGGGGCCGATTGTTATCGGCAACTAATCTGCTTTGATCTCGATTGCTTATCCTCCACTCGATTTCGACTCTCAAGAAATCGAGTGGATACCGAGAGTGTTAGCCCTGCAGTCTGTGCGAGTTCTAAACTCTAAATCCCCATCGCCTGTGGCCCATATGCGTGAAACATAGTGCCACCCGCTGCATTTTCTGGCAAAGGAATACCTGCTGGTACTACAGTACGTTCCTGCTGAGTGGCTTTGGTACTTAACCAAATTAGCGTCCCACCAATCACTGACTGCGTCGGCTTCAACTTAACACTATGCAGGATGCTCTCTGGTGCCAGGTCTAGCCAAGAGGTTAAAGCCGGATCCAGATAAAAACGCACTTTACCGCTTTCCTCATCGCGGGGGCCCATAAAACCACCGACCAGCTGTGATTTTTCGATTTCACCCTGCTCGTTGGTCAATGCTTTTACCAGCTCATCCATAGGAAATCCCTGTTCTGCTTTTGCTGTCATAGCTTTAACCCCACTGTGCTTCTGTTTCTTTAATCAGGTTGAGCAGATTGGTCCCTACGGGAGATCCTAAGCCGGTACAAGGGTCCCAATCCAGCGCGGCAGGTAAACCGTTATTACCTGGTACTTTGCTGTTAAAGGCACTGGAGCCCATCAGTTGATACAGGAAGTTGGTGAAAAAGCCTAAGCGATAGCCTAGAGCCGTATTCAAGCGCGCCACCAGTCCCGCCAAAATCGGCGTTGCAGCGCTAGTGCCTGCCGCCATAAACGGCTTGCCATTGCGAATCATAATATTGTGATTCACTACACTGGCATTCACCGACATATCCGGTGTGGCGCAGGTATTGCCTGCATAATAGGGGAACTGGCGAGCATAGTTATTTAAGGCTTCATATTGGAACGTTGGTGCAGGATAGAGCTTACTAAAAGAGCCTCCCGAGGCATTTGTTTGCTCATTCCAAACCTGCTCACTGCCATTGCGCTGTAATATAGTGCCGCCACAGGCGATCACCTGAGGATAACCTGCCGGCAGGTTGATACCCGGCAGTTTATTATTGGAACCGACCTGGAACATACCATCATCGCCCGAAGCAGCCAGCACTGTAATACCGCGCATACTCATCTGACGCACCAACATCTGCTGCTGTTGACGATGAGCCTGAGGCGTAAAGTTCTCACCATTGGCCCAGCTGGTACTGACCACGCTGATATTGTTTTCCTTATCGTTCAGTACTGCCTGGAAACCTTCCCGGAAGTTGCTGGCGTAATAGAGCACAATTTTGGCTTTTGGTACCATGCCAGCCACCATTTGCACATCCATGTTCACTTCAACATCGTTGATCATACGGGACTGTGGGTTTTGCCATGGCTCTTTCCCAACCACCTGTACTTCCGGTATCGGCAGTTTGAACGTTTTACAAAAGATTTCCAGATCCTTAGGGTTATAAGTGCCGCCCAAAGCGATTACCGCGACAGTTTGCCCCTCCCCCTGATTATCCGGGAAGCGATACATCTCAATCAGGTCCTGGGGCGAAAAGCCCTGTGGCTCTACTTGTGGTGCCGGAGCTGATTCCAGCACTGGAGCCCTTCTTAATTTAGCTTTAGGGGCAAAACGCTGTACGGGTGATTCTTCATCCAGTTCATCGTTTAACTTAAGATGTTTCGCTGGAACACGGGCTGTTTGCAGACCTTCATTCAGGCCCTCAATGCTGGCTAGACATTGACGGATATCCGCCGGTAGCTGTATTACGCCATGGTAGGCCAGGAAGCTGGCGCCTTCATCATCTTCGTAGATATGAAACTCAACCCCCAGCAGCTGACTGAACTGTTGCAGCGTGCCGCTTGCGACAACCTGACGCTTCATGCTGCAGCGGCTTTCTGTCTTTAGACCCGCCTTGGAGACAAAATCAACGATACGCTGAACATCGGTATCACTGGCGGCACAACGCTGTTCATGATCCTCTGCCGTCATATATTGGCGTTTTTTCGGATGCACGCTGTACTGCTCTGCTTCTGCCTGCTCTAACGACTGGTCATAAACCGGCGTCAGATGGAAAGACAGTTGGTGCTGAGCATTACCGTCAGCCTCTATCTTATAGGTTGAGCCTGGTGGTAGGGTTTGAAAATAATCTTGAGTCTGAGTATTCATCGTTCCTTGCCTCTTAAATTAAGCGGATCATCGCAAAATAAGAAATATCGAAACTCTCCGGCCGGAAGCCGGAGAATAAAGGGGCTTATCCAGAGCTATATAGAATTTAGCGCTTAGCGAATATGGAGTACGGTTTCGACGTTTTGTGGATCGGCCAAACGCAGATAGAACAGGCCGGTACCCGCCAGGCCCAACATCAGACCTGGGGTTTCACGACCGGATTCGCTCGTTCCGGTAGGGTCATGTACACCACTGGGCCAGGCCGTGTCTGTCAGCTGATATTTGTGGATGCCAAACGCCGCTACTTGATGAGCCAGCTGAGCAAAGTCTGGGCGTTGCACCATATCTGCACCCATCAGCAGGATCTCTGCATTACCGGCACCACCGTGACATAAGCAGAAATTCATCAGATCCGGCTGGGTTGTTAACTCTTGCATCAACTGTTGATGGGTGGAGTTCAGCCCTACCAGAGCTTCCTGAAACAGGGATGGTTCCTGCAGCAGTTGATAGGCTCTCAGTCGTGACAGAGCCACACCCGGAGCACCATGGCACCACATATGGTTATATTGCGGTGTTTGATTAAATGAACGCAGATCCGGCCAATTCTGGTGCTGTGCGCTAAAGTGCTCCCGTTCATAATTGAAGGCCATCAAACCCGACTGCAGATATTCCTGCTTTTGGATCAGTACGCCCAGTTCTATCAACGCCAAACCAAAACCCGCACTACCGTGAGAATAGCCTGTCAGACCTTTTTCATTGCCCGGTGTGATCCAACACATCGCAGTCTCGGTTTTTTCCGCTTTGCTGATCAGAAAGTCGGCCAAACGTACTGCCGTGGATAGCCAGCGATCATCATCTTCGACCTGGTAAATTTTCAGCAGTACCGGAATAGCACCAGCAGCACCACTGATCACATCCAATTCATCGTCAGGAATCGGTAAGGTATGGATATGCTGTAGTAGATTCAGTCCCTGCTCTTTCCAATCTGGGCGATTCACCACCTGACCGATACGCCACATGGCATAAGCGATACCCAGTTGCCCTGCATGCACACTGAAGGTACTGAGCTGGTGGGGGTGCCCCAACATATGCTGGATATTGTTTACGGTGCTTTCCAAGGTCTGGAACAGAATTGGATCAGGCTTTTGTCGATGCAGTTCAGCTAAAAATAGCGCCACACCCGCCAGGCCGTTATAGAGAGAGGCATCAAAGGTACGGGTGACCACCTGAAACTGACCATTCACTGAATCTACCACAGCCCCTTGCCAGTTACTGCGATTATTAAAGCTGATACATTCCCGCTGCAGGTGTTTGCCGATACTGTCTGCGGCGGCCAGATATTGTTGTTGCATATTCATTAGGCTGCCTCCGTGCCGTTATTTGTACCGTTTAATGAATCGCTTTGGGCTGATTGGTCAGGGTTCTGAAACGCCACAGGTAAACTCAACGTATTGGGATTAAGATGCAGTCGGTCCGGAGAGATACCTTTACTGGCCATTACTTCCAGCATGGTGCTAAAGCGTAGCTGAGCGGAACTTGTATTTTTACCTTGCTCAGCGCCTTGGCCGCTCTCAACGTTTTGCCTTATTTCGGAATTCTCATCAGACTTAAGATTTCCCCCTATGACTAGTTGCTTTTCATAAGCCACCATTAATGCTCGAGCCAGCAGCTGGCAACGATGCATACCAAAGCTCTGACCATTTCCAGGATCTTCCGCAAAGGAGACTCCGGTCATAATGGTCTGGCTGAACAGGGGGTGGCCGGATTTCAGATAGGGTTCAAGGCTGGCCAGATGAGGCATCAGCACCCTAAGGGTATAATCGAAATAACGCTTTTCCAGATAGAGCACGGCGCTATCCGCTCGCACATAGAGTTCGGGGTGATTCAAACACTTAAAGTTAAAAGCGATCTTGTGCTCATTTAAAACCTGAGTCAGTAGATTAACCAGCGGGGCAGCACCTTCCGGTTTTAGATGCCAGTAGATTCGCACCTGAGGTGCGTCGTGTTCCAAATACTGATTACCGTGTACGTAGTAGAACACCTGCTGAATATGGCGATTTTCTTTCTGGCGGAGAAAGTGAATAAACTGATTAACTGCCAGCTGGCCATTTTGATTTTGTGCGCCAGGCATAGCAGCAGGAATATAGCTATTGGCATGGGCCTGACGCAGCTTACCGTTTTTACTCGCCCACGCACCTTGAGCATCTGCGTGATATACCTTCCAGTTTTGATCCGGTTGATCGCTGGAGTGATTTACTTCACTCAGGGTTTGCATAAAGGCTTCACGCTCATGCAGTCTGGGCATATTTTCCAGAGACAGCTCCACAGGCATGCCGCAATACATGTGGGCATATAGAGCATTACACAGATGACCTTCCAGCAACTGTTTCTGCTGTTGAGTATCGGCACTCTGATTATGACCAAATTGATTGAGTGGGCCGATATATTCCATCCAGGCCTGTTTTTGATACACCTTACGATGGTGTTCACCCAGGCGATAGCTATCTGGACCGGTCACTTCCACGTTGGCAGCGATCTGTTGTAACTGATGTTCAAAGCTCATCTCACTGCTCTCCTAAAATCTGACTGGCCCAGGCATCTGGGGTTGTGATCATCTGGGTGACCAACTGCAATACCCGGTTACTCTGGGGTTGAATCTCTGCTGTATGCATATTGGCTTCGCAAGCGGTCTGAATCAGACGGGCGGCAGTAAAACGGATTAACTTTTGACGACTTTCGGGGGTATTTAATGCCGAATCTGGATTATGCTGCGCTCTAACACTCAGATAGTGCTGCCAGACGGTTTGGCAGGCGGTTAACACACTTTCCCAGGTCAGAAACTCCATGCCGACCTGAGGTCGGTTCTGCAGCATAGGATTAGGGTTTTGAGCAAAGATCCACAAAGCAATCAGACTTTGCAGTAAGCCTGCGACATCCCATAACGGATCGCCTAAGTCAGCAATCTCCCAATCAATTAATTTCAATGACTCAGCGCCGTTTTCCGCTACCCGAATAAAGTTGATCAGTTTGATATCACCGTGCACCAGGCAACTGCCTTGCCACTGGTAACGCAGGTCTTCCAATAACCGTGTTAGCTCCGGTTGTTGACGAATAAACTGAGCCACGACACCAAACATCTGGCCACTGCTTTTAATCTGTGGGTTTTCCGGGTCACCAAACAATAAAATCCAGGGAGCCTGGCGGCTAAAAAACTGTAATGCAGGCACTTGATCAATCTGCTCAGATAAGTCTTTGTGCTGAAATGCCAGAATGGTTGCCATCTGTTGTAATTCGGCGTTATCTAGTGACTTACGTTGCACAATCAGTTCATGCACACTGATAGCATTAGCGAAGAACTCTGTGACAAAAACATGGTTATTGGGCTCATAACCGTAATAGTTGGGCACAAAAGCACGCATTTGAGGCAATAATTCGGTCTGCTGAATTAAGCAATGAGCGGTAGCATCTCTCTGCATCAGATAGGCGTTAGTAGGATCAAGGGATAACAGCTGTTTAACAAATAACCCTGTGCTGCTATCACCTAAGAACACCTGAAAGATACTGTTGCGGCTTTGCTTTTGAACCACCTTATAACTGCCGTTAACCAGGTGCTCAGGGTGCAGGAAACCTTTGTCTACCAAAAAGTGGGCTAAATTATGTAGAGTCAAACGCATGGTATGTGCCTTTTGGAAAGACACCGACGCACTGGCGTGCGCCGATGTATTTTTCTAGATCAAAGCGATTAAACAGTAACTGTAGTAACAGTTACACAGTTCAGGCTCAGAGTCGGGAATTGAGCTTGCGCCGGAGCAATTGCCTGCTGACCACCGCAATTCCAAGTTGGTACACACTGATCAACCGTTGGACATGGGTGAGCAGATAGAGGAGGAATTGGTGGACAGTTAGCAACCGTTGGGCATGGGTGAGCCGATAGAGGAGGAACTGGTGGACAGTTAGCAACCGTCGGGCATGGGAACGCTGACAGCATATGCTGACCGGCAACTGGAGCCTGAGCTTGTGCCGCGCTATTACATCCCAGTACAGCAGTTGCTGCGACGGTAGCTGTGCGTACACACTCAAGACTCAGTGTTGGAAATTGTGCTTGTGCTGGAGCTGCTGCACCACCACAGTTCCAAGTAGGTGGGCAAGTCGCCACGGTTGGGCATGGATAGGCTGAAGCCATCGCCTGTGCAGTTGCTTCACCGGTATTCATCAGAGCATTGATGCCGCTAACAAGACCCTGAGCTTGCGCATTACAACCCAACACTGCAGTAGCAACATGAGTGGCAGTTTTCAAGCACTCAACGCTTAGCGTTGGGAACTGTGCCTGTGCAGGAGCCGTAACCTGACCACCACAATTCCAAGTAGGGGGGCAAGTTGCTACTGTTGGGCATGGGAAAGCAGATAGCATGCCCTGTGCCTGAGCTTGATTACCGCCGTGAGCTGGTGGAATAACCGGGCCTGGGCCACAAACCAAAGTCATTGGCAGACATGCAGGAGAAGCTGTTGGGAAGGTTGGGAAAACAGTCTGAGCTTGAGGCTGGGAACCAGTATCAGGACAGCACATAGTCTGCCCAGTATGTACACAACCTGGCAGACTAACCATGTGTGTATGCGTCGGTTGAACTGTAGTAGTGGCTGTATAGACACAACCTGGCAGACTTACAAAACCTGGAGATTGAGCGGCTGGAGCTGTTGCATTATTTACGGTTGTAATTGGACAAACCGGTGGAAAGGAAGTAAACATTACTTTGTTCCTCATAAAATTTCTTGTGAGTGACGCCTTGGCCACTTACTGTCTGGTTTGGCGACTTGCAGTAAGTGGCTTTCCTGCTTCCTGCGTTTGTGAGTCAAGCGCCTCCATTTCTAAATAGAAATGGCCTTAATTGTCAGGTCCCGGATGATTGATCACTCTTTTTACAAATAAATCAGGGTTAG
>CAYFGP010000158.1:0-14082 GCA_964342385.1 uncultured Oleiphilus sp.
AGGTGGGTCAATTTTCAGTCGGCGCTAGTGGGTCATTTTTACATCGGCGTTAACACCATCCCTTATTAACACTTCCCTTTGAAACGCTCACTTCTGAAACACGTTTTTAGCGCAAAATATATTCCTACCAGATTTTGAATTATATGCCTGCCGCTACAAGGCAAGCGTCTTTTAAGCATCATCAGTCTATGCTTTTACGGCAGATTTTACCTACAGAGCTTTACACTCAACCTCCCTATATCCTTACAAACAGGAACCATTGAGTCCAGAGCTCTTAGATGTAGCATTATCACAGCACAAAAAAATAAACCCCGGTGACAGCACCGGGGTTTATTATCAGACGAAGCTCTTTCATCAGAGCGACTCTTACAACTTACTCGTCAATAAAGCTTCTTAAATGCTCAGAACGAGTTGGGTGACGCAGTTTACGCAGCGCCTTCGCTTCAATCTGACGAATACGCTCACGAGTCACGTCAAACTGTTTACCCACCTCTTCCAGAGTGTGGTCAGTATTCATATCGATACCGAAGCGCATGCGCAGTACTTTGGCTTCACGACCTGTTAGACCACCCAGTACGGAACGGGTTGCCTCAACCAGACCTTCACCTGTCGCAGAGTCCACCGGAGATTCCATAGCAGTATCTTCGATAAAGTCACCCAGATGGGAGTCTTCATCATCACCGATTGGTGTCTCCATGGAGATAGGCTCTTTAGCGATCTTCAGTACTTTACGTACTTTATCTTCCGGCATCTCCATGCGCTCGCCCAGCTCTTCCGGAGTAGGCTCACGCCCCATCTCCTGCAGCATCTGACGCGACACACGGTTCAACTTATTGATCGTCTCGATCATATGCACAGGAATACGAATCGTACGCGCCTGATCTGCAATAGAACGGGTAATCGCCTGACGAATCCACCAGGTTGCATAAGTAGAGAACTTATAACCACGACGGTATTCAAACTTATCAACCGCCTTCATCAGACCGATATTACCTTCCTGAATCAGATCCAGGAATTGCAGGCCACGGTTGGTGTACTTCTTCGCAATGGAAATTACCAGACGCAGGTTAGCTTCTACCATCTCTTTCTTGGCGCGACGTGCTTTTGCCTCACCAATGGACATGCGACGATTAACTTCTTTAATCTCGCTCAGAGACAGCTTCAGCTCTTGCTCAACACCTGTAATCTTACGCTGGGCACGCACAATATCGGTGCGCATCAGACGTAACTTGCTGCCATACGCTGGCTCATCGGCCAGTACACGGTCCAACCAATCCAGATCCGTTTCATTACCCGGGAAGCTGGAGATAAACTCACGACGGTTCATCTTGGCTTTGCGTACACACATCTGCATGATGCGGCGCTCCTGGAAGCGAATACCTTCCATACCATTACGAACTCGTGCCACCATCATATCGAAGTATTTTGGTGTCAGCTTGATTGGAGAGAAGTGCTCAGCCAAAGCCGCTTGGGCTTTACGATATTCAGCACTGTCAGTGCCAGATTTCTCGCCAGCTGCGCGAACAGCATCATTTAATTCTCTCAGACGCGTGAAACGAATACGGGCTTCTTCTGGATCAGGACCACCGTCACCACCCTCATCATCATCTTCATCATCGTCTTCTTCATCATCCAGATCTTCTGGATTAATTTCAGCTTCCGCTGGAATCGCAGAATCATCATCTGGATCGATATAACCGATCAGCAGATCACTCAAACGACCTTCTTCGGTCTGAGTCTCATCATATATCGCCAGAATCTCATCGATCTGACCAGGCAGATAAGCCAGAGAATGCATTACCTGACGCAAACCTTCTTCGATGCGTTTGGCAATAACAATCTCACCCTCACGGGTTAAGAGTTCAACTGTACCCATCTCACGCATATACATGCGTACTGGGTCAGTGGTTCGACCTACGTCAGACTCTACTGCAGCCAGTGCGGCTACAGCTTCTTCCGTAACTTCTTCATCGCCAGAAGAGTCACCGTCGGTCATCAAAAGAGTTTCGGCATCGGGCGCTTCTTCAGAAACTGAAATCCCCATGTCGTTGATCATTCGGATGATATCTTCAACCTGATCTGGATCAGAAATATCTTCCGGGAGGTGATCATTTACTTCTGCGTAAGTGAGGTAGCCCTGCTCTTTACCGCGGGCAATCAGTTCCTTCAAGCGCGACTGTTGCTGCTCATTTCCAGCCATAGATACCCTATCTCAAAAATAGTGCATAGAACGAGGTGAGAAAAATGCTAAGCGTTAAATTATAGCATCAAAAAGCCCTTGACTTCCACCCGCGTACTCATATAAGTCATTAATCTAGCTATTGCTTTTGCCCAATCGCCCCTGCCGGTGCGTGTTGAGCCTGAATCAGCATAACCAGTTCTTGTTTTTCGGCCTGGGTCAGAGTCTGACCGGAACGGCTCTTATTTGTCAGCTCATCAAACCGACGACTGCGCTGATGCTCAGCCCTTTTATGCTCCAATGAATGAAGCCATGCCTGAAATTCTGATACCAGCATCTCAGCCGGTATTAATATGTCTTCTACTGAAACCCGTCCCAGTAATTCTCCCTCGGGAGTGCCATACCAGTGAGCCAGGATACTCTGAGTGGTGGCTTTTGGTTCAGAATTCAAGTACTCAACCAATTTTTTCATCAATTGCCCCGCTTGATGGGACAAGTTTTCGTCGATTAGCTGCTGTAACTGCTGTTTCTGCTCATCAGTCAGTGAACCCCATATTGCGGGTTGATGCACCAGCCAGGTCAGCAGACGCTTAGCGTAAGGCAGGGAAAAACTTTCAACGGCATTTAACTGCTCATAATCGCCATATTCGCCAGCATCACCATATTCACTGCCGTCCTCACCACCGTATCCCACATAACTATCATAGACGTCATAATCATCATAGCCTGTAGCCCCCGATCCTCCAGTACTTGAGGACGGAGCTGACTCATAACTGCCCCCCCCATGATTTCCAGCACTCCGACTGCTAACACCGTAACCTGTAGCACCACGCTCAGAAAAACCGCGACCGGATTGCGACTCAGAAAATGTAGGTCTCGGCGCAGGTGCTTCAGCCACCTCCAGCAACAGCGGCGACAGATGCTCTTCGCTAACACCAATTAAACCTGCCAGCTTCTGCACCAATAGGGTCTGCAACAATCCTTTAGGAATGCGCTGCAGCAGTGGAATCGCCCGCTGCTTTAGCTGCGCCTTAGCTTCTGGCTGATCCATCTGCAGGCCTTGCTGCAGTTGCCAGAAGAGATATTCAGACAAAGGCGCCGCACGTACCACGCGCTGTTCGAACAGATTTTTACCGACCTTACCGACCAAAGAATCCGGGTCTTCACCTTCCGGCAAAAACAGAAAACGCGCTTGGCGGCCATCAATCATAAAGGGCAGCACATTATCCAGCGCCCGTTCCGCCGCCTTTAAGCCTGCCGCATCGCCGTCAAAGCAGAACACCACCTCAGGCACCAGCTTAAACAGACGCTCCATATGATCTGCGGTGGCCGATGTGCCCAATGTCGCTACGGAATAGTTGATGCCTGCCTGAGACAGAGCGACCACATCCATATAGCCCTCCACCACCATCAATCGCTCCAGCGATCCCGGTGCGGTGCGGGCCTCATACAAGCCGTAAAGCTCTTTACCCTTCTGGAAGACCTGGGTTTCCGGTGAGTTCAGATACTTGGGCTTTTCATCACCCAATACCCGACCACCAAAGGCGATCACCTTGCCACGCCAGTCCTTGATCGGAAACATGATGCGATGACGAAAACGATCATAGGTACGACCGGTTTCCTCTTTCTGCACCAACATGCCAAAACCGACCTGCTCTTTTTCGCTGATCGTTTTTTCCAGCAGGTGATTTTTCAGGTTATCCCAGCCTTCAGGGGCATAACCAATACCAAACTTGCTAATCGTGTCAGGGTTCAGCCCACGCTTATTCAGATAAGCCTGAGCCACGGCCTGCTGCGGATGAGACTGCAACTGATCCTGATAAAACTTCGCCGAAAGCTCCATCACTTCCTGGCTTTTCTGGGCCACCTTACGCTGCTTGGATTGGAAAGCGTTCTCTTCTCGAGGAACTTCCAGGCCTTGCTGCTTCGCCAGATCTTCGATCGCCTCCACATAGGTCATGTGGTCGTGCTCCATCAGAAAACCAACGGCATTACCATGGGCACCGCAACCAAAACAGTGATAAAACTGCTTTTCCTGACTAACCGTGAAGGAAGGTGTTTTTTCGTTATGAAACGGACAGAGACCATGCCAATTGCGGCCACTTTTCTTCAGTTTTACCACTGAAGAGACCACATCTACCACATCAGTTCGGGCAAGCAGATCATCAATAAAATATTGGGGGATTCGTCCAGCCATTACACCAGATCCAGACAAAAGCACCAGAAATGAAAAACGGCTGCCATAAGGCAGCCGTTTTAACCCCTATAAAGACAACCGTATAGGTTGACTCGCCTCTTGCAGACCAAAGCCTGACAAGAGAGCACCTACAAGAGGTTGCTTAGTACAGACGTTCGAAGCGTTTCTGCTCGCGTTGTACCTTTTTAGCGTGACGCTTAACAGCTGCAGCTGCTTTACGCTTACGAACCCAAGTAGGTTTCTCGTAGAATTCACGACGACGTACTTCGGCTAAGATACCAGCTTTTTCACAAGAACGCTTGAAACGACGTAGAGCAACGTCAAACGGCTCGTTGTCTTTAACTTTAACAGCAGGCATGAAAGACTCACCACCTTAAATAAATTAGGATTAAAAAAATTGAGGCTACCTCTATAAATATAGGTAGCAGCCTTAGGGGACGCATGATTCTATAGGCTTTACCCTGCACATGCAAACCAGATACCCCGGATTTCGTCGACTTTTAGTGTCATTTTTCGACTATATAGGTAGAATCGCCCCAATCCTTCAAGTAGTTAGTGAATCCCATGCGTGTACTCGGAATTGAAACCTCCTGTGATGAAACCGGCCTGGCCATTTATGACTCAGAACAGGGCCTTTTAGCCCATGCTCTTTACAGTCAGATCGATATGCATATTCCCTATGGTGGCGTTGTGCCTGAACTGGCCTCCCGCGACCATGTACGCAAACTGTTACCACTGACCAAAGAAGTGATGGCCAAAGCCAACTGCCAGGCCGAGGATATCGACTCTATCGCCTATACCGCGGGCCCAGGTCTGATTGGCGCATTAATGGTTGGAGCCTCTACGGCACAAGCGCTGTCTCTGGCCTGGGATAAACCCTGCCTGGGCGTGCATCATATGGAAGGCCACTTACTGGCCCCTATGCTGGAAGAAACCCCACCAGAATTTCCGTTTGTTGCACTGTTAGTGTCCGGTGGCCATACCCAGCTGATCGAAGTACAGGGCATTGGCCAATATCAGATGCTGGGTGAAAGTATTGATGATGCTGCCGGCGAAGCATTTGACAAATCTGCTAAGATGATGGATCTGCCTTATCCTGGCGGCCCGCATATCGCCCGTATCGCCGCACAAGGCACACCGGATAAATATACCTTCCCACGCCCAATGACCAATCGTCCCGGCCTGGATTTCAGCTTCAGCGGTTTAAAGACCTTTACTTTAAATACCATCGAAGCAGAAAAAGAGGCAAACGATGGAGTTCTAACAGAGCAAGCCCGTGCCGATATCGCCCTGGCATTTCAGGAAGCCGTTGTTGATACCTTAGTGATCAAATGTAAACGTGCATTGAAACAAACCGGGCAAAAACGCCTGGTTATAGCTGGGGGCGTCAGTGCAAACCAGTATTTGCGACAACAACTGGAAAACACTCTTAAAGGTATGGGCGGTAGTGTGTATTATCCCCGCAATGAGTTCTGTACCGATAATGGGGCCATGATCGCCTACGCGGGTTGTCAGCGTTTAGTGGCTGGTCAGTTCAGTGATAAGCAGATCAAAGTGCAACCACGTTGGCCACTGACCGATCTGCCGCCGGTAACCGACACAGAGTAAGGCTCTCTGACGTACACACTTACACAAAAGTTTTCGATTTTTTTTCAGACCAACAGCTGAAGAATAAAGCCATCGGCTAAAGAGAAACTTTTGTATAAGTGCTTAGATCACTGGTACAGAAACCAAGCGATAACCACAAGCATTTAAAATTAAGTAACAGGGTGACTCTATTGGACCGCGTATTTATCGAAGGTTTAAAGGTTGATGCCGTAATCGGTGTATATGACTGGGAACGGGAAATTACTCAGCCTCTGTTTTTTGATATCGAGATGGCGACAGATATTAAACCGGCCGCCGCCAGCGATGATCTAAGCCTGACCCTGGACTATTTTGCTATCAGCCAGAAAGTCACCGAGTTTGTGCAACAGTCATCCTATGAACTGATCGAAACACAGGCTGAGGCCATCGCTCAACTGATTATGCAGGACTTTGGTGTCAGCTGGCTGAAAATCAAAGTCAGTAAACCTGGTGCCGTACCCAATGCCGGTAACGTTGCCGTACAGATCGAACGGGGAACTCTATAACCATGGCCCGCATCTACCTCAGCCTGGGCAGTAATATCCAGGCCGAAAAACATATTCTTCAGGGCCTGGATGCCTTAGCTAATTCTTTTGACTCACTGGAACTCTCTGCTGCCGTAGAAAGCGAGCCGGTGGGCTTTATTGGTGATAACTTTATTAACCTAATGGCGATCATTCATAGCGATCTGCCATTAAAACAGCTAAGCCAACAACTGCGTCAGATCGAATATGATCATGGCCGGGAAGAAAACGCCCCTAAATACAGTGGTCGCACACTGGATATTGATATTGTGATGGTAGACCAGCTAACCGGCGAACACGATGGGATCAGCCTGCCGCGCAAAGACCTGTTCCGCCACGGCTATATGCTTTATCCCATGGCACTGATGGAACCGGATATGGTTCCCCCCAGTCAGGAACTGAGCTGCAAACAACTGTGGCATAGCTTCCCGCATACGGAACAAAAGCTGTGGTTACGACCATTAACCTGGCAAGGCACGGATATCAGCCAACCTTATATGGATTAATCTGCTCTGCTTACGACAAAACAGACCTCTCTGCGATAAGTTATTTCGTCTTGGCTGATTAAATATCAACCAAGACGAACAACATCCTATCTGGCGCCTTCAAGACTCAGGTTGTAAATGTCCTAACCACTGCTGTACTTTCTGCAAACGCCCTTCCTTCATCGCTTTACCTAACTCAGGGCCTTTAAAACCCTGTTCAATATAATCCTGAGCCTTTACCTCAGACACCTGCTCAGCTAACTGCTGCCACTGTTCTTTTAAGTGCTTTCCAGACTCTGGTAATAACTGCAGTAACTCATTAAACAAGCCACCTTGCTTAAGCACACCACTTTTCTCCAATAGCTGTAAACAAGACTCCGCTACCTGCGGCTGTTGCAAAACACCGAAATAACCTTGTACTAACAAAGCAAAATCCAGATGACGTTTTGGACAACGCAAGCGCTGGCATAGCGTTTTTATCTCTGCCACTGGCAAATCACGCAAAAGATAGCCCCAACGCAGCAGAGCGATATCCTGATCCGCTACGCCCGGGTCAGTTTTCTCCTGAGCACACCCTTTCTGATCACCATCCTCCTTACCGCCATCACTCTTAGAAGCCAGATGATCAGGCAATTCAAAATCACTCTTTGATAATTCCGGCCACCAGGTAGTTAACGCTTCAACTTGTTGCAGCAGCAAAAAGTATTGTTCTGCACCAGGTTCCGTCAGTGCACGCTCGGTTTCCTTCCACACTCGCTCAGCGGACAAATGCGCCAGTTCACCTTCTTTGGCTAATTGAGCCATCAAAGCCAAGGTCTCTTCTGCAACGACAAAACCTAAATGATAAAAACGCGACAGAAAACGTGCACCACGCAACACTCGCAACGGATCTTCCGCAAAGGCGGGTGAAACATGACGAAAGACTTTGTCCTCAAGATCCTGCTGACCACCGTAAGGGTCAACCAGCTCTCCCCGGTCACTTAATGCCATGGCATTAATCGTAAAATCACGCCGTTGCAGATCCTGCTCTAAAGTAACATCTGGACTGGTATGACAAACAAAACCCTGATAACCATGCCCCTGCTTACGCTCCGTTCGCGCCAGGGCATATTCCTCTTTGGTCTCTGGATGTAGAAATACGGGGAAATCCTTCCCCACTTGAGTAAAACCGACCGACAACATCTCTTCGGGCGTAGTACCAACCACTACCCAGTCATTATCGCGAGCTTTAAGACCTAATAATTGGTCGCGAACCGGCCCGCCCACTAAAAATACCTGTCCCGGATGTGCCATACTTAAGTTACCCTTATAATTTCTAAACTTTTTTTCGCAGTCGCCGATAATATCCAGTACATTTTTCGGCTCAAGTGTTAATACATAGCGAAACAACGGTTATTGATATTTTTCATACCAAGAGTCAGAGCATCTAGCATGCCTTACTCTGGAGACTTTTGTTTGGCTAATTAGGATAAAACGTCAGGTCTGAGTTGATGCAAAACATACTTAAGGTTGCGGGCACCACACTTTTAATTGCAGGCTTAACTGCTTGTGCTTATCCCCAGGGATATTATCAAGCGCCGTATAATGCCGCGCCGCCGCCGGGTTATGTCAAACTGCCGCCACCGCCGCAGCCTCAACCCAGAAGGGTGATTATACGAACGGAAACACATCGGGTACTGACCCCGCAGATTATTATGGAGCCCTGCTGCAGAATGCAGCCTGATGTAATTTATATTCGAAAACGTTAACAGATCGCCAAACAAAAAAAATTCTGTACAACAAAAGCGTATTCTCCAACAACACGCGGTAGAATATCGAAATATTTTTGTTTAGCGATCAAATAAGCTGAAGCAAGTTTTCTGTGACGGACATCTGGAGAGATGAAATGAAATTAAAACTGGCCACCCTGACACTGACTAGTGCAGCCCTGCTTGCTGGCTGTGGACCGATGAACCAAGCTTACATGCAGCAGCAACAGGCGATGCCTCAGCAGCAGGTTGTTTATCAGCAGGTTGAGCACACCTACACACCTAAAGTTGAGCCTATTATCGTACGTGTAACAGGCTATGGCGCTTATCTGGACAACCCTCGCATGTCCAAAGGCCAAAACCAATTGATGGCGATGCGCGCCTCCAAACTGGATGCCTATCGCGCCTTGGCTGAACGCGTATACGGTACTCGTGTAAGCGGTGGATCTACCGTTGAAGCGATGGTATTACGTGACGATCGCTTCCGTACTTATGTAGACAGTGTGATCCGTGGCGCTAAAGTGATCTCTACTTATGAGCTGTCTCACAAAAACTATGAGACTACTCTTGAGCTGGTTCTGGAACCCACTTTCTACGACTGTATCACCTCTGTAAATGCTGTTCAGTCACCAAACTGTACTGCACCAACCGTTCACGGTCAGTCTCCTGACACTCGAGCGGTTACTCGCCCTCTGGTGAAAACTCAGCCAGGACAGTATTATCTGAACTAATACCTATCAGATCATACAAGGAGTGGTCGGTTGTTCAGTAAAAAGATCCGTCACAACATTCTGAAAGGCCTGGGTTTAACCCTGGCCCTCAGTAGTTTTCAGGCCGAAGCCAAATGGCTTGAAGCAACCGGCCAGGCCTCTATTCAACACCAGGATCTGGTCAGCGCACGCCGGGCGGCTATTCGCGATGCCATTCAGCAAGTCAGCTTGCAGGCAGGCGCGGACGTCAGCAGCTTTCAACAGATGACAGATGGTGCCATTACCGCCGATAACCTCAGAGTCAGCTCCAATGGAACTGTACAGGATATCAATATCCTGAAAGAGGAGATCAGAGATGGCATCATGTACCTGACCATCAGCGCCGATGTTATTACGGAAAACAATACCTGTGGTACTGAATCCAGTAATGACTACCTGCGCAGTGCCGCAATCAGTTCTTTCTATCTGGCCGATCCTCAATCCACTACCTTTGGTGGTTTTTATAAGATCAGCCAAAAGCTTCCGGCAGATTTAAGTCGCCGCCTGTCCAGTCAACAGCGTTTAAGAGTTTTGGACGCCTCTGAGTTTCAGGTTTACAACCGACCTGAAACTATTCCAACCTCAGTCACAGAGCAAGGCACCCTAACAACAGCGGTCAGTACCGCAGGTAAATTAGGCGTGCAGTATGTGGTCAGTGGTGTCATTCGTGATATTTCTATGGTGCGCCCTGACTTACTGCGGGAAAAATCTTATATCGAACAAATTCGCGATAAGATGCAGTATGAAGATAAGCGTTTTGAGCGCCGCTTCCAGATGGATATCTATGTCCATGACGGCTTCAGTGGCTCTATGGTTTATAGCCAACGTTATGACACCCAAGGCAACTGGAATGTTCCTCTGAATGAAAAGCCAGGCTTTGGCGCCATCTCATTCTGGAATAGTGATTATGGCCAGAAGGTCAATACAGTCATGGAGCAAGCCGCCGAAGATCTGCAAGCTTCTCTGGGTTGTCAGCCTTTTATGGCTAAGATAACCCGCACTGATGGCCGTAACGTCTATATCAATTCTGGCGCTGATGCGGGCTTAAGGCCTGGCGATACACTCAATATTTATCGCCTTAGCACTTTCTACGACAACCAGCAGAATCCTTATACCGAACTAGAAAATGTCAAACTGGTTCTCACACTGAAAAAAGTACAACCTTTCTTTGCTCGCGGACAGGTTGCAACAGATCCAGACAAAATCGGCATTCAGCAAGGTGATGTGGTGATTGCCTGGTAAATGGGCCCAGAGCAATAAGACAGACCGATAAAAACCTGAAAGCCACAACTTTCAGGTTTTTCTTCCCCACTACAATGCAGATACCTCTTTCAGATATTCCTCAGCCAAAAGCACTCCACAGAAAAATCTCATATAAGCACTCAAACAAAAGCTGATCTTCAATAAAGTACGCATTCTTCGGCTACAGGTTATTCACGGTATATATCACTATATCCCACTACAACCAACAATAGTCTTCTGTTTGTTTTTTAAACAACAACATCACCTGAGTAAGCAAAACGACAAAAGATCCATATAAAAAACTGGTTATATCTTTTATCTACCAGCAGTTAGTTAGTACACACCTCAAATAGAGTGTACACACTAAAACCTATCCCCCTTGCTTTATAAGATATTTCGACTATGTAGAAATAGTATTTATCCCGCATAAAAGGTAGCTTTTTCTATACTCAGTAGCT
Organism: uncultured Oleiphilus sp.; assembly: GCA_964342385.1. Classification (GTDB taxonomy): domain Bacteria; phylum Pseudomonadota; class Gammaproteobacteria; order Pseudomonadales; family Halomonadaceae; genus Oceanospirillum. The sequence continues at coordinate 11,209 of CAYFGP010000158.1, forward strand.
AGTCTGAGAGTTAGTTCCGGCTCTCTATGACGCGGCTAGCCAAAACGATCAGACAGCCTCGTTTGCCATTAGTTTCTCACACAGGGTTATCAGTTTATGAGATGGCTAAACTTAAAAAAGGGTTTCACCATATTGCCGATTATGACGGCATTGACCTTTTCCTCTACACCTTACGCTCAAACGGATAAGGACAATTTAATCAATGAGTTAAAGGTACTAACCGAACAAGGTAAATCGGAAGATGCCTACAATATTGCCAGCGAACGTTTAGAAGAGCTGGAAGGTACTCCCCTATTTGACTTCTATTATGGTTTAGCTGCAGTTGATTCTGGACACCCAGGTGAAGGGACAATGGCCTTAGAACGGGTACTGATTCAATACCCAGAAAATGACAGGGTGAGACTAGAGTATGCCAGGGGCATGTATTTGCTGGAAGACAATGAAGCAGCCAAAAAAGAATTTAATACCGTTTTATTAAAAGAGCCCCCAGAAGCAGTCGCTATTAAAATTAAGCGTTACTTAGCACTGATCGAAAAAAGAGAGCAACAGTATAAAGTTACGAAGAAAGTCTATGCCGAAGTCACTGTAGGGCATGATAGCAACTTGAATAGCGCACCAGAAGATCAGCTGGATAGGGTTGAGCTGACCGATGAATCTCTAGGCAAAGGAGATTCCTATGTACAGGCTAACGCTGGCGCCTCGATTACCAAACCGATAGATAAAAAGTACACCCTTTTTGCTAAAGGGGATGTGAGCCATAAGAGCTATCAAGACGAAGATAGCTTTAACAATAGCACCATCAATATTGTCGGAGGATTACGCTACAACCTGGAAAATAACGACCGCCTCCAAATTATTGCCAGGGGCCAACACTACCGTACTGATGACAGTGCCTTCCGCAATATGCTAGGCCTCTCTGCTGACTATACCCACAGTTTCAGCAATACACTCTCGGCCAGTGCTTATTTATCTGCCTCTCGTTTTAGCTATCCCGATAGCAGCATCTCCTGGCGTGACTCAGTGCAGGTCAGTGGCGGTGCCAGCGTATACAAAGTATTACCAATCTGGAATAGCCCGATCCTCTTCTCCAACCTTTATTACGGTGAAGAAACACCCGATGATGTCACTACGGTCAGCAAAGCCTCGGTTGAGAAACAATTCTTCGGTGGCAGCTTAGGCCTACAGCTACCCATAACCGAGAAGAATATTGCTACCGCAGCAGCCATCTACCAGGATACGGAATACCAAGGACGCGACTGGTTATACAACACTCGTCGTCATGATAAATACAAGGCACTCAATCTATCTTGGCGCTATCTGTTTAATAAACAGTTCAGCGTCAACCTGAACTCCTCCTTTATTGATAACAGCTCTTCGATTGAACTGTATGAGTATGATCGAGAAGTCGTGTCCTTTGGCGTGAAATACGAGTATTAATTATGGTCATTTCAGAGTGTTTAAAACTGCGTTTTTCAAAAATAGGATTATCTGCCGTAGGCCTGTCTTCTACTATGCTGGCTGCACCAGCCCTAATGACTTGGCCAAACTGGGCAAAGGCAGATGATATTGCTGGTAAAGTAATCATCAGCACAGGTGGCAACAAGGTATTACGTGCCGATGGTTCTGTCCTAGCACTAAAAGCAAAGACCCATATTTTAAGTGGTGATACCATCAAAACCGGCTCAGAGGGCCGTATCCATATCCGCTTTTCTGATGGCAGTATCCTCTCACTGAAACCTAACAGTGAATTTAGAGTTGACGACTATCAATTTAAACAAACAGCAGAGAGTAACGGCACAGCAAATTTCAGCCTGCTAAAAGGCGGTATGAGAAAGGTGACCGGCCTCATCGGTAAAAAACGCTTTGCTAACTACAAAGTTGAAACAGCCGTCGCGACTATCGGTATTCGGGGAACAGCCTATAAAGCTGTCCTGGTGGATCCATCTGATATCAACCCATGGTCAGGCAATAGTCCTGTATCAGGACTTTATCTAGGCGTTGATTCCGGTCTTGTCAGCTTATTCAATGACACTGGTGAACTGGTGTTTGCCAGTGGTGAGTTTGGTTTTGCCGCATCGGCAACGGATGTTATCCAAAAAACAATTCAGCCTTTCCCTATTCTACAGAGCATCTCTTCGGACGAGGATGATTCCAACGAAGGTACCGAAGCCTCCTCCGATAACAACGATGATAGTACTGATGGGCAAGATGATGGCTCTTCAGAGAATGAGAGCTCAGAAGATCAAGAAGGCAGTGACTCCTCTGAAAGCAGCGCATCAAGCAGCGGCGACAGCGCTGAAGACACTAGCTCGGATGATTCTTCAGATGATAGTCAATCAGCTTCTGCCAATACCCGCCGCTCAAACAAAAGCAGTAGCGCGTCCCTATCCGATGGCGAACTATCTGACGCCAATGCCTCAGCCTCTGGCCAGTCTGAAGACAATTTAGGCCTGGATGGTGAACTTTCCGACGCCAACTCCTCTGCTTCCGGTCAATCCGAAGATGATTTAGGTCTTGATAGTGAGTTTTCTGATGCAAATGGCACTCTTTCCAGCCAATCAGAAGAAAGCCTGAACAATGAACAGCTCGGCGTTGCAGTTAATGAAAGCAGCGTTTTGGTTGATAACGTTAATGATGCTCTACCAACCAGTGATGCGGATCAGGTCGCAGAATTGGATGTTGCATTAAACAGCTCAGCCCAAACTATTCTGGACCGGGAAGGTGAAACAGCTCTGGATGCCGTAGGTGATGCAGCCCAGAACGGTAATCTGGTCATTGATGCCGGAGATGGCAGCAGTATTATTGCTGAACCTGAACCTGAACCTGAGCCAGAACCTGAGCCAGAACCTGAGCCAGAACCTGAGCCAGAACCTG
>CAYFGP010000159.1:0-14032 GCA_964342385.1 uncultured Oleiphilus sp.
AACCATAAGGCTTTCAGCCGTTTTTGTTTAGCCCTTACATGAAATATCCGGGCTATATTGCTCAATCTGAGACCAGCGGATATTGGATAACTGGATCCAGTGCAGTTCTATTGTTTCTCTCATATTCATGGCTTGCCACTCGGTTTGGTCAAGCTCATAAAATCACTCTGCTTCTCTTCTTAGTCGCAGGTGTTTTTGCCTTCACCTATGGTTCAGCAGCGTTTAGAGAAGTTAATGAACTGGGTTCTAAACCCTACAAAATAGCGATCCAAGATATTGAACAGTATATTGATAAAACCCCTTTATATGTTGAGATAACCGGGATACTACGCAATGACCTCGCCCTGCATTGGGCAATAAAAACATTCACACCCGATGCCTCAGGAGCAAGTACATACCATGAGGGCTATGAGCATAAGTGCCTTACCCCTTTTACTGGACGAGGTTGGAATCCTGAGCTGCCCAGTCAGATTATTACAGATATATGCCGCCCCTCATGGAGCAAACAATCTCCTCAATTAAAAACCATTAAAGGCTATTTGGTTCGAGTCGATACTCTGCTTCCCCGAACCTCACGTCCCTACCTCTATCCACAAGCCCCCTTAAACCCTCTGCCAACCGTCGAGACGGAAGCGATGCAGTTTAAAGTTGGTGAGCAGACACTTCTGTTATTAGGTAAACGACGCCCGGACAACCTGATAATTTTGGGCACCCTATTGCTCGGAGGCTGGTTTATTACCCTACTATCAACGTTATTGTTCATCACCTCCAGAAGTTCAAAACAATGAATCTTCGTAAAAGCCGTCGTAAAGAGAAAGGCATCTAATAGAACCTCTGCTTTTATATCAAAACTAAGCCTAGTTCACATTAGACAGGAGCATCTGCTTAATCACATATTTATTTTTCTTAGTAGCAACACCAATATTGATCTTACCATTCGAGTTATCTCTATTAACATAAGCGGGAAAGATAGTGGCTAATTTATTATCTGTTTTAACAATAACTTTACCACCTAAAATTGAGGTATCATTTTTGTAGATCGAAGTTGAGTTCGCTTTCCAGTTTGCATCTCGCTTCCAATCTTCACTGGTGATCTTAACGGCTAAGATTCTGTCTTTAGGATATTTACGCTTCCACGCAGTTTTAATTTTCGAGATTAACTGCTTCAAATCACTGCCCTGATAGTTATTCTGAGGCATTTTCTCTCTCGCCTCGCTACCTTTATTACTAATGGTGTAGGCTGGCTTACTGGCATCTTTGGCACAGCGCTTTTCAATCATTTCTCGTTTTTTCTCAGGCAGTTTAGCTAACATATCAGGATCACAACGACCAGCCTGAGCAACATTAGATATTCCAATTACAGCAACAGCCGTAATAATTAATTTTGTTAATTTAATGCTGTTCATAAAACCACCTTTTAAATACCAAAAATTATTATATCAATGCCCGCTGCAGATCCATTAAGCCTTGAAGTTAAAGCTCTAAAAACCTTATCCTTGGCATTCAAACACTGAAACCGCATCTAAAATATTTCTATATTGATAATTTATCCAACTGGTTTTAGATTGGCTAATACTTCTCTCCTAAAGAATGACATTCATCACATAACTCATTCACCTTAATAGTAAAGACTCTAAACACTAGTTTGAGTTAATACTTTAATATCGAGTATTAGCGGATACGGATTACTGGAGGGTAGGCGTCAGGTAGACCTTAGAGTACAAAGGCCTAATCGAAGTACAGAGAGCTAACCCAGATATCAACCAGGTAAGCAGATGTTTGGGGAAGTTATGAAAGACTTGGACGAATCACTTCCTGTTAGCATTTAGGATGATAACGTCATTTCAGAAATTTTCTCAGACATACCACTGCCTGAATACTCAAACCTCAGTCGCTAGCTGAAGCATATCGACACATTTTTGTATAAATGTGTATATCAACCAACATATTCCCTCTATTTTTCGTCCTATCCCCTTAAGACTTTAGTTACAGTAACAAGTGAGTTATTACAGCCAATAACTCATTCTCATCACCCGCCTATGTAATTCAATGTAATACATTTTCTAACCTCGTACATCTATAGTGCCTGACAGATTTTCATGCACTCAATAAGGCGACATAAGCATTCGCACAATAGTTTCTCTTTAGCAGATGACTTCATTCTTCAGCCGCTGGCCGAAAAATGTCGAAACACTTTTGTGTAAATATGTACAAGTATGTTTAACACTTTATTTAGTGTAATTAACAACTAAAAAAACCTAAGCACTTCTGTGTAAGTATGTACCACCCATCCCAATTGATAAGGATTATTCATGAATAAAGCCAGTCAACTTATTCTTTCCTGCGCCTTAGTGGTCAGCTCATTCCAGGTATGGGCAGCGCCGGCCAGTGGTGATTTTGTCGCTGAACAAAGCTGTGAGATGTACCAATCCAAGCGCAAGCTAACCAATCCAGATGACATGATGTCTACCGTTGGAACAACGTATTCGATCATGAATACAGATAGCTCTAAGGAAGATGATATCCGCTGGTTGCAAGTACGCACAGAAAACCAACAAGTGCCTGACCGTTGGGTTCAAGCATCATGTGGTGGTATCAAAGACCTTCAAATCAGCGACAGTGGCTCTGATCGCGGTAATCCATCAGGTAAAGTATGTAATATCGCTGATCAGTTTGACTCATATGTATTAGCGATCAGCTGGCAACCAGCATTTTGTGAGTCCAAGGGTAAAAACCCTGAGTGTAAGGCGTTAAACCCGGAAAGCCCTGCCGCATCCAACTTTACACTGCATGGTCTGTGGCCAAATAAAACGGACTGCGGTATCAAATATGGCAGCTGCGTTGCTTATCAAAAACCCATGCCAGATACCGTTGCCGGCCTGCCTAAATTCTGCCAAGAGTATCCTAAGCTGGACAACCTGTCTGATAACGTAAGGCAGTCTCTGGGGCAAGTAATGCCAAGTGCAAAGTATGGTTCCTGTTTACAGCGTCATGAGTGGTGGAAACACGGCACCTGCAGTGGCCTAAGCCAGGATGCTTACTACACCAAAGCCATTGATCTGATCAATCAGATTAACGCATCAAACTTTGTGAGCGATTTTGTGGCTAAGAATGTTGGCAATACGGTTCAACGTGAAGACTTTAAAGCCGCATTTGAAAATAGCTTCGGTGAGGGTAGCTTCAATAAGGTCCGTCTGAGCTGTAAAGGTGGCATGTTGACGGAACTGCAAATTGCGCTACCAGAAGAGCTGAAGCCTCTGGATATTAAAACGCTGTTAAATGCAGAACAGGCACAAGGCAAACCAAGTACCCGTTGTGCTGAATTTGTTATCGATCCGGCAGCGTAATATTTATTACCACCAAGTCATACCCACTTACACAACAGCATTTCGATACTTTTAGCCAACGGTTGAATAATGAAGCTGTTTGCTAAAGAGAAACTTTTGCGTGAGTGCTTAGAGCAAACATCAACCAGGAATATCGCTGCGATGTTTGCTCCCCCCTTTATCTCTTATCAAACAATCAAATTAACATCAGCCCGCTCGATATAGGGTAAAAATCACCTTATGTCTGCATACGGTATGGAAACTAAAAAGAGGCCTCTTATGACTGTGAATGAGAACCCAGGCATTAAAAACAGTGCAAAAGATATCTGGAAAAAAGTACAACGGGGTTTGATCTACCCCAGCCCTCATGCTGTTTTTGTGATGTGCCGTTTACCTGGAAAAACGGCATCAAGAGAACAACTGGCCACACTGGTGACACAGATTCAGCAAGATATTGCCAGCAATCCCTCTTTAAACCAAAATCATTCATCGGCAACACTTGGGGTTTCCCTGCCGCTTTGGCAGACAATCTGTCAGAACGAGCAACTCCCTCTGCCCGCGGGTATGACATTACAGCATCCCAGTGAAGAGAATGATCAAACGTCAAAGGTGTTTGAGCAATCTTCCAATGCCTTTAAAGACTCTGAGCAGGATCTATGGCTGCATGTAAAATCGGATAATCAACAGGATTGTGCCGATCTATATGGTCTGCTGTCAGATCACCTGAAAGCTATCTTTGGTACAGAAGTTGAAATCACAGCGCAACCGGGTGCCTCTAAAACAGACGGATCCGATAGCAAGGAAGGCAAAGTACTGGGCTGTCGCTTTGCAGAGAACCTGAACAACCCTGCTGATCCGCTTACCATCGCCAAGCACAGCTTAGTAGGTGACGAAGATATCGCCCATGCCGGTGCCTCTTTTGTGCTTGCCCAGCGCTTTACCATCAACTGGTCTCAAATCCATGCCATGTCAGAGGAACAGATTGAAGATCTGATTGGCCGCACCACTGATGATATTATTATTCCTAACCGGGACACCCGCTCTCATATCAAGAGTTCTCGCGTACAGGACGAGCACGGTAATACCACACCGGTATTAAGACTGGGTCTGCCTTTTGGTCAGTCCGAGTTTTTAAACGATCCACTGCTGGCCCATAAAGGCAGTAATCGCGGTGATGAAAAAGGGATCTATTTTGCAGGCTACGCCAAATCGATAGGTATTCTGGAAAATATTATGGGCAACCAGATCGGTAACGTGCCCGACTATATGAATGACCGTATTTTTAATCATGTGAAATCAGACCTGGGCGGTTTCTTCTATATTCCGTGTATTTCTGATCTGGGTCTGGTGCCTGGCCAGAGTTATCACAATGACTGGCAGGGAGAGCAGATCAACGATTGGTCAGACTTCCCGGGCGTGGACTGGTCGCGACTGGATTCACATTACAAAGATAAGTCTGACAATGGTTATATGTATTACAACCATAAGAACTATATCTACAACATGATGACCATGTCCGATGAGAAGAAGCAGGAGTTTCTTCCGCCCAGCAACCGTATTTTAAGCCTGCTGGAAAACTCCTTTAGCCGCTGGGACGATAACTGGTATATCAATCGTAAACAGGAAGAGATGGGTGATTTAAAAGATTATATTACTCAATATTACGGCCCGGAGAAGGCAGAAGAGGTAATGGCCTCCTCGGTGATGATTCGAAAAGGCTGGGCGACCAAGATGTCTCTGAAGCTACTGACCTCTGAAGACTATGGTTTCAGAGGCCAGAAGATCAGGACAGCAAACGGCTTAGTGCCTTTCTGTGGTCACTTCGAAGTACCGGAAGGTCTGATCGTCAATGGCTCTGATACCTATCGTATTCAGCCGGAAGAAATTATCGTTGGTGCCCTGCCAAACCTGTCCCTGGGCCAGGGTCGCTATGTGATGACCTACCTGACCGAAGATGAGCGCATGAAAGGTTACCTGACCGGTAACTTGAGTGAAGCCTCCGGTGTTGGCCATGTCATTCCAGACTTCGATCGTCTGCTGTCACTGGGTATTCAGGGTCTGCATGAACTGGTAGAAGGCTATCTGGCTGACGAAAGCGATCATGACAAAGCCGAATTCTATCGCTCAATGCTACTGACCCTTGAAGGTGTGCAGGATTACTCTCAATCCTATGCCAAACTGGCCTTTAAGATGGCAGAGAGCATGGCCGCGGGTCAGGAGCTGCAACAGCGTAACCTGCAAGCCATTGGCGAGCGCATGCAAAGACTGTCCAGTGAAAAACCGGAAAGTTTCCTGGATGCTGTTCAGCTGATGTTCACCTTCCACTGCTGTCTGCACCTCACCGGGGAACCGACAGCTCTGGGCCGCTTCGATCAGCAATTTATCCGTTTTTATGAGCAGGATATTCAGCGTGATGATTTTACGGATGACACCGCTCAGGAAATTATTGATGCCCTGTTTGTTAAGCTCAACGAAAAAGTACTGCCTAACCGTCTGAATATGGAAGACCACCAGCCGCTTGGTAACCTTGCGATGGGTGGTTCTGCCGGACCTTACTCTCAAGGCAGCTCAATCAACCAGTGGATTCAGCAGATCACCGTCGGTGGCACCCTGGCCACAGATGAGGCAGAGAGCAAACCCGCCTACAACCCATTGACTATGCTGTGTCTGAGAGCAGCCCGCCGCTTACCACTGAATGCCCCAACCCTATCCCTGCGGGTACGTGAAGATATCCCGGAGGAACTGCTTGAAGAAGCGGCGAAAGGCGTGCTGTCTGGTGGTGCTCACCCTATCTTCTTAAATGATGAACTCTTTATCGAAGGCCTGCGCCAGAGTGGCGATGAGGTTGGCGGTGACAAACTGGGCGAACAAAGCAGCAAGTGGAACTCGACGGTTTCATTAAAGAGCGCCCGTAACTACGCTTGTGACGGTTGTTACGAACCCCAGTTCCCTGGCGAAAACTGGTTCTCTCTGGGCGGCGTCAATATGCTGGAGCCCCTGGAATGTGCCTTAAACAAAGGGCGTACCTATATCAGCGCGGGCATGGGTTATCTGCAAGGTAAGGCCGTCTCCTTTACCTCGAAAAACTCGGAAGATATCCAGGATTACGACACCCTTTATCAGCTGTATAAAGAGCATTTCTCCTGGTTATACACCAAACTCGTATCATCCCAGCTGAGCACATACGGTAATAACACCGCTTATTGCCCATCACCACTACTTTCTATGCTGACACTGAATTGTGTGGAAAGTGGTCGTGATATCTACAGCGGCGGCGCAAAATACAATATTTATGGCCCGTGTTTTACCGCTCTGGGTAATGCCATTAACTCCCTGTATGCCATTAAGAAACTGGTGTTTGATCCGGATACCGCCATCACCTCCCTGCCAGAACTACTGGACTGCCTGAAGTGCGACTGGGGCCATAAGATGACCGAGCCATTTGTCAGCTCATTATCTGGCGAAGGCCGTATTGCCCAAAAAGCTGAACGCTTTAAGCGCTTACGGGAAAAAGCACTGTCACTACCTAAATATGGCCGAGGTAACCCGGAAGTTGATGCCATTGGCGACCAGTTATTGAAAGATGTCACCCATATCTGTGTTGGCACCTATCAGCAACCGATCGATACCATTGCAGAGAAATTCCGTAGCCTGAGCGACCGCTTTGGTAGTGAAGATCACCCATTTGGTATTCAAATCCAACCAGGTGTGGGTACTTTCTCCAGCCATTGTGAACAGGGTTATGGCAGTGGTGCCAGTGCCGATGGTCGTCGTGCGGGTCAGACTCTGCCATCGGATCTTAGCCCGGCTCCTAGCCCAACGGATATGCCTGTTGATCATCAGCCCGCATCTTTTGCCAAGTCTCTGGCCGGTTATCAGGGCGAAGGCACCAAGGCGATGACCAATGGTGCGCCAACAGACTTCAATATTGAAGAAAACTTCCCTAAAGAGGATTTAATCAAGGTACTGAAGCAGTTTGCTCGCGGAGAGGGTTCCAATATCCTGACAGTGACCTGTGCTTCACCGGATACCTTCACCAACGCCACTAAAGACCCGGAGAAATACGACCTGATCCGAGTGCGTACCGGTGGTTGGGAAGACTTCTTCGCTGCCATGTTCCCGGACAAGCAGGAGCAACATCGCCGTCGTCCTCTATCAACGCCGGATTCAGCCGAATCCTAACCAATCGGCTTTACGTTAAATAGACACGGCTCTCTCCAGTTAATCGCTGGAGAGAGCCATTTTTGATCTGATGTCCAACATGCATCACTGACTGAATGCTCTGATAAATCAATAGACTAGCCTTCCAACAGAATCCAATCCATTTGCACCAGATTTCGGGCATGGATATTAAAAATCAGCCCTACTTCAAAGATCTCTTTATCTTGTCCAACGTACTCTTTCGCAGCCAAATATTTAGCCGCATATTGTCGTTGCTGAATCTGTTCCAGTGCGGGGTTCGGTACTTGCTGCTGATACTCCTCCGTCGTATCACGCTTGAACTCCATCACATAGATAAAGTTATCCAAAATGATGGTCATATCGGCCTGCCCGTGACAACTAATATCTTCAGGAATAACAGTAGCATTCAGGCTGGCAAAGAACGCATAGAGCACAGAGGCATAATAGCCCTCTGAGTCAGGTAGATCGTTATGGTTAAAGTTGCGCCAGGGAATCCCAGCAAACAACGCTTTAATCTGCTGTTCCAAACCTGACAAGTTGCCCACTGACAACTCATTGTATAACCGATCCTGAAGCTGGCTCTTGCGGCTAGGCAGCTCTTGAGTGTAGGCATTAATAAAGTGATCGTTCAGCGCCTGCTTCACTTCCAGATTGGGCACCACGAGCTTGTACAACCAGCGGTTTCTTCTGAACGTTTCACTTGCAATAGTTAAATAACCAGACTGAAAAAGCAGAGTCACCGGATCCATACTCTCTATATCAAAAGAGTCCAGAATCTCCTCACCAACCTCAATCGTCTCCAGTTCAGGCAAAAAATATTGCTGTTGCTTAAAGAGCTTAAGCAGAAAAGATGGGCTACCTGTTTCAAACCAGTAGTTTTGAAATTTCAGGCCATTGCTGATAAACAACAAAATATCGTAAGGATTATAAACCGCATTACCGGAGAACTGGTAACCGTTGTACCACTCCTTCAACTGATTCCACTCAACATCCTGCAGATATTCAGCAAATTCTGTTTTTAAATCCTGCTCGGTATAACCACAAATCGTGGCATAGTTGGGATGCAACGTCAGATCCTGAAGCTGATTGATCCCACTAAACAAGCTCACCTTGGAGAATCGGGTTACACCTGTCATAAAAATAAATTGAATATAAGCATCCTGCCCTTTCATCACAGAATACAGATTCTTCAGACCTTCTCTCATTTGGGCTGCTAGCTCAGGCTGCTCAATATTATCGAGAATAGGCTTATCATATTCGTCAATAAGAATAACTACTTTCTGCCCGTACTTTTCATGACACGCCACGATCAGATCACGAAAACAGCCGGGAATATCATTACCTTCCAGTTGAATTGACACTGCCAGTTGATCCGCACAATCCTTCAGCATCTTGCGAATACGCTGATCCAGCGCTTCACGGCTTTGCAACGTGCCATCAGCAAAGTCCAGCTTAATCACCGGATAACTCAGCGACCAATCCCATTTATCCTCGATAAACAACCCAGAAAAGAGTTTACGATTGCCTTCAAACAGCTCCTTAAAGGTATCCAGAAGTAAGCTCTTACCAAAACGCCGGGGACGGGATAAAAAATTGGCCTTACTTCCCTGCAGCACACGGTGTATATGCTCAGTTTTATCGATATAAATATGCTGACCATCACGGATTTCTGCAAAGGTCTGCACAGCGATTGGAAGCTTCTTCATTCTGAGGCCTGATCTAAGGTTTTCTTATGTCTAATGATACTCTGGAAGAGTTGGTTTGAGGAAATCTGTCTTGTCTATCAAGCTATACCGGCCCCCATTAGAACTGACGATATAGCCAGGAAGGCCCTACTCTGGCTGAGACAGGACCTTAATTGCATGATTGCAGATATATTCTGAATTAGGGCAGACAGACAACTAATTACCATACATCACTATAATCAGAACTTGGCTCTGCAACTTGAGTAAAAGTTAAAGCCCTCTTTAAGTGCTCCTCTAACAATAATGATGGGCTGGTCTTCAGTTGATCCAAACTTTTGTAGATCGTCATACCATCCCGAGTCAGTTGACTGGAACATAGCTCATAACGCCAATCTTCATAATTACCCACTACAAATAGATGGTTCTTAGCCCGCGTAACGGCAACATTAATAAGATTGGGCTTACTGTTGACCCATTTGATGCCACCTGATGTATTTCTAATCTTGGAGGCTGCTAAACAAAAGATAACCACTGATGCTTCTTTACCCTGAAAAGTATGAACCGTACCAATGCAGTCATTAGCAAAATCCTCTATGTCAGCATCTTTGCCAGCCAGTCGGGTAGCTTGTTCCATCCACTTTTTATTAGCAGGCTGTTTAGATAACGTTTTCCAGCAATATTTCAGCTCATTCTTCATATGAGTAAAAGGTGTAATCAGATAAATTCCACCCTTTGTCATGTCAGGCTGATGCTCCACCAAGTAACGCACTAACTCAAATGCGGCCTCTGCTTCACTGTTATTGCGATAGCCCTGGCGTTTAATTGAAGTTTTATCTTCAATCACGTTAAGCCACCCAGAAGAAATAGAGCACCAATTATAAGACTCTGTCGCAAGAACCATTTTATCGTCGTAAGCAATACTATTGGCTATCGAAAACATAGGTTCTGTGCAACGACGATGAACAAGCAATGGCAATCCAACCTCTCGTTGTCCGATCACTGCTTTGATGGGACCCGCAGCATCAGCAAGAAGTTGAGCAGACGATTCACTGACCAAAAAGCGATCCCCCCAAGAAATCTGACCATCTTCATTGGATACAGCAATGAAATCAGATGCGATTCCTCTATCAATTTCTCCCTGCACAGGAACCACAGGTTCAAGCTGAATCGGATCCCCCACAACAATGGCTTGCCTACAACGTTGAAGTAAACCAACAACATGATAATTAACAGCCTGCCCAGCTTCATCAAGCATCACTAAACCAATGGTGGACTTTTTTTGCATCAACCGAAACTGGCTTTCTACAGACGATAACGACGTTGATACAACAGGGAAAAGAAGAAATAACAAGCCCCATAACTTCTCATGGACTGGTGGATTTTCATTGCTCTGATATTTACCATTGATCAACTGGGGCAATAATCTTAGATCCTCATCAAGATCTGCAGCATTTAGTTTAATTATCGCCTCGCTAACACGTAACGCTGCAATAAAGAGTTGGCTTCTAAGCTGATTTAAATCAGGACGTCCCAGAGGTGACAACTGTTGAATTCGTGCCTCAGCATCACGAGGGTCTTCTTCATCCTGTAGCTTATATGCTGACGTAAATATTAAGTGCTTACCTGGCTCCCCCCCCCAATGATCAAAGCGACCAGAGTTGATATCCTCCAAAGCATCTTGGTGGCGTGAAAGTAACGTCTCGAAAGCCTCTTTGCTATGTTGATACTCAGATTCAAGCTCACGTTTCCAGATCTCTGCTTTCCACCATACTTGCGATAATTTTTTTAGTGCATTGAGAGAGTTTTTCCAACGCACATCATCCAATTGACACCACTTATAGATAAACTCCTCCAGTGGTATCTCATTAGTAGCTACCTTACGAAGATTGATACTAAATGGCCGTAAAAATTCCATATGGGCTTTTAGGTATATTTCGCAACTGTCAATCTCCTGAACAAATGAAGATATTTTCCCAACAGTTTGGAGTTGGAGAAAGTAATCAACCAACATTCTTTCCGCTTTGTCTCGCTCATTTTTATTGAGTTGATAGACCAAAGAGGATAAGCCTAGATAGTCACTTAAGCTGTTAAAGTACTCTAATAACTTATTTAATCGGTTATCGCAAAATGCTTTTCGATTGGCACCATTACCTAATACAGCACAGAACAACCCCCATTCGTCGTCTTGAGCTTGCTCGCGAAAATAGCCTATCTCAGTACGATATGGCTCATGAATCTTTGCCAAGGCTGGTAATTCTTTTGATATATTTTCCACTGCCTTGTTGTTACTGGAAGCAACAACTATTGATGCATCAAGTATCGCCTCAAGCACTTCCTCTGAACCAAGCCAAGCCCCATCAGCTGACTCATATTTAAGCATTTGAATCGTCCGGCTAACAAAGCGTTCAGCAATGACATCCTTCAGTAAGGTGGTTTTACCTGTTCCAGGCGGTCCATTAACAGCAACAACAGGATTATCATCTCTTTTTGATACCAAATTGACCGCACAAGACTGCAAAAGGCTAAGACCATGATTAGGATTATCAGGCCAACGCCCCTTGAAAAATCCCCGCGTCATCGCATGATACTTATCACTATCTTCTCTTGCAGACCTCAGAGTGATCTGACGTTGATTGCCCTGGAGATAGCAATATAACGCTGGAGACAAGGCATCCCTAGCAGAACTGCTACTGACCTCCTCAGCGAGATAGTTCAAATCTTCGGCAAAAAACGGACCTAATTGATTTTGCTCATTACCTTCCAGGTAATAACAAAAGCGCCAGCGAAATGTAGCGATATCTTCAAGATCACTTCTATTCTTATTAGGATTACCGGCTTCATCAAACTTATCCTGCTGATCAACATTTACATCTTTAGCATGCCTTTCCATAAACTCTCTTGAGTCTCGTGTAGGCCAAAACGTCCTTGCGATACTCCTATTTACTTCGATGATAGCTTTTTTCAACTGCAGAGTTGTGAAAGGCTCAACAGTTTCAGTATCAGATACCCGCACGCCAGATAGTTGCGTAATGAGGAGATGCTCAATTGATTCGATACAGGATTCAACCCAATCCATTAAAGCCATATTCTCAGATACAGCAGAACGGCACCGTCGATAGATAGTGCGAATGGTGGCAAGATTAACGACTTTATCCTGGTCCTCTTCAGATAGTTGCCAGGTCAGATATTTTGTACCTGTTGAAGGATCAGTGTTAAGGGTTGGAATAAAAGCAACACCTAGCAAATAGGTTGTTGGTGTCACGGTATTTGGATGTAAAGGCTTACCATCTTTCCCCTCATATTGTGCAAACAAATATCCAGCACGATGGCACTGGAACATGACAAACAGTTTGCTGTCTTTCTTAATTTTCGGAAGTGGCTTTTCAGCATTTAACCACTGTTCATCAAACTGACTTGCAGGTTCACTCTCTTTATTCTTAACAGAAGCATAGGGACATTCAGGAATATCGAATAACTCAAAGTCCAACCAATAATTCAAAATGGATTGAAGCTGAGAATCACTTAACGATGCCGAAGTAACAGGTGTCTCTTGTAATTTCTCATTGGGGTTGCTGCTCAGACATGTTGTCTGCGAGACCGCACCAGATTGACGACCGAATAATATATTAACGAGTTCTCTTAGAGAAAAACGCATCTCTGCTCCTTGATTGATGATGCGCATTTAATGGTAAGTGAGATTACACCCACGCCCAGCGACATCCTTGTTCTGACGTTACATCTCTACTACTTCTGCTTGGCGTTAGCTTTAAGATAGTGACCCAACATGAATTTCAAAATATTCTATACATATAGAATGAGCTTTTTAAGCCTCGTTTCGACTATCCTGCCAAACCTCGCTTTAAAATACAGACGATACTTAGAAACTCAGATAAGAGTTAATTATAGCTATACACTACCTCAAAGCAGACACTGCAGAACGAATAAAACATAAGGGTTGTCGGTAATACTCCTGGGAAATAACAGACTGAACAATCTCGACATCGACAACTAAATAATCGTGAACCAGAGCATTCCGAAGTCCGATCATTTTCTTCCAAGGTATAGAAGAGCCAATTAAGCCCTGCTCAGCTAAACAGTTAAATGAGGCTAAAGCTTCATGCTGTGTTTGCCCTGTAGTTTCTTTTGCCCAATGCTTGGCAATGCCTATTGCTGCTTCAATCAGAACCTGAAGACTTCTTTCAGCAGCCAGTTCATCAAAACGACTCCAATGACCTTCAGTAAGACGCTTTTGTAGTTCCTGAAGGTCTTGCTCACACTCATCAGCATGATCCGAAATTGAGAGTAGATAGGCAGAAGAAACCATCAAGCTAACCTTTTCAGTCTGGGTAAATAATCTGAGCGCCAAAGGGAAAATATTCTGGACTCAGTTTGTTCCCTCTGGTTAGGAGATTTATCCAATAACAGCTGTCCCTCATCTAAAACACTCCAGGCTAGCGGAATTGAGCAACTGCTAATATCCACAATACTGAGTTTCCCCTCAGGTATCACTAGTTTCTCTTGCCATTCCAGTGCACGCACTTCAGGCCTGACTCGTCTTTCAAAAGCATCGTCAATCTGATCAGCAAAAAGCACAGCCAGATCGTAATCACTGCTAAGGCTATGATCTCCACGAGCACGAGACCCGTAAAGCCACAAAGCAAGGATATCTGGTTCTGAATCAGCTTGTTGAATAATTGATTGCAGCATCGTCATTGCTCTATTGAAGGCACTGATTACAAGATTAATCCTTTCCTTGGAAAAAGGATAATCCGCTTTCAAATAAACTGATGTGGCTATAGTTTCCCGGACACACAGGCGCAGGTAAAATCACCTGCCAAC
>CAYFGP010000160.1:0-13985 GCA_964342385.1 uncultured Oleiphilus sp.
ACCATAAGGCTTTCAGCCGTTTTTGTTTAGCCCTTACATGAAATATCCGGGTTAGCATTTGCGCTAGAGCTAGATTTTAAAGCGGGCAACCAAACCGGCTAAGTGGTCCGATAAATTCAGTAAAGCTTCACTCTGTGCAGCAGATTGTTCCGCGCCCTGTGTGGTTGAGCTCAGAATGCCATTAATTTCCAGCAGGCTTTGACTGATATCCCCCACGGTTGTGCGCTGTTCATCGGTTGCTGTTGCCACTTGAGCATTCATATCACGCATATACTGCACTGCCTGTACAACCGAGTTCAGTGCCTGGGTACTTTGTTCCAGTTGCTGACGACATGTCCCAGCATCCTGAACACAGGTTGAGATCGAGTTCACAGCCCCTTCGGTACCCGCCTGCAGGTTGGCAATACGATCTTCTATCACGCTGATTGAACCCTGTGTGCGATTGGCTAATGAACGCACCTCATCGGCGACAACAGAAAATCCACGCCCAGCTTCTCCGGCACGGGCCGCTTCAATGGCGGCATTCAGTGCCAGTAGATTAGTTTGCTCGGCGATCTCACGAATAACACCGACCACATCACCAATGGCATCGCTGTGTTCTTTCAGATGGCGAATCTTCTCCATCGATTGTTCCAGCTCGCTGGCCAGATTGCGAATCGATTCACTGCCGCCTTTTAACACCTCGCTGTTACTCTGCAGTGTGCTTTGCGCATTCTGCGCTTCACTGAGCGTCTGTCTGGCATGTTCTGCCACCTCCTGAGCACTGGCCTCCATTTCAGTTGCTGTTGCTGACAACCTGCTGCTCTCATGACCTTGTTGTTCAACACCGGAAAGGGTTGCCTGGCTGATCTCCCTGCCATCCCGAGCCGTGCTTTGCACCCGGTTAACCGCCTGTACGATCTGTTCAATCAGATTACGCTGCTCCTGCGCCAGGGTATTGGTACTCTGAGCCAACTGAGTCAGCTCATCATTGCCTTTTAGCGAGAGAGATACCTGTAGATCACCAGCCGCAATACGTTCAATACCGGACACGACCTGACTCAAGGCACTTTGCAGATAAGACACCAGGCGATAGCTAAATAGGACAGAAAATAGTGCCGCGAACAACGCTCCAATAATAATCAGTTGTTTGCCGTCATCCAGAGTAGCAGAGGTGATGCGCTCTGTTTGTTGAGCGTCTTTTTTTGCGACCTGGATCAGGCTATCGATTAACTGATCATTCCGTCTGATAAGCTGTTCCGTCTCACTCAACAGCTGCCCGGCGCGCTTTTGTGCCGCAAGCGATTTGAGATAAGCATTTAATACCAGATCATCACCCATCAATTGATCGCGATAAGGCTGCCAGCTATCCAGTAAGGTTTTATGGGCTTCTGCATCAACACTTTTCACCGCTGGAATGGTACTGTCGATGCGCTCGATATATTCGCCAATCTCCTGATATAAACGTGAGACTTCAGCTTCCTCGGTGGTATTCCGCAGGGTATTCACCTGACTGATCAAATAAGCTGATGCATCCGATAGCGGGCTGACTTTTTGCAGAAACTCAAAGCGGTACTCGTCATCCAACAGATCTTCAAAAGCGTAGCCCAGCTCCTGGCGGGCATAACCAAACTCTTCTTGCTGTTGTTTTATATTGTCTTGCTGCTGCCGATACAGTGCCTGCTGTTGGACGACCTGCTCGGCCAAAGTAAAAAAGGCGTCACTCATGGTACTCATCTCTTTTAACTCAGCCTCTGTCACCCCACGGCTTTTCAGATCTGACAGATCCTGTTGAAAGGACTGGTGAAGTCCAGCCAATATCTCACTCACCTGCGGACTATCCTGTTCGCTTCGGCCTGAGATATATTCCAATAATTGATATTTGGCGTCGGCCAGATTGGCACGCAGATTAGCGCTGATATAAACCCTGGGGGAGGTCTCTTGTACCACGGTATATAGATGTTTCCCCACTGTATTAAAGCTGTAATAGGACATTACTGAAGTGATGAGAAATAAAACAAGTGTTACAGCCATCGTTAATACGATGCGCTGACAAACAGATAAACTCATATCAGTCTCCTGGATCAGGTAACAAGCAGGCACAGAACGCCCTTACCCAATAGCTATTAGATAATGATGGTTATTAGGTAATGACTGTCAGGTGATAACGGCCAGGCAAAGGCAAGGATAGAAAAGGAAATAGGCCAGATGCTGTGGTATCCATTGCATCCATTTGATAGGACGTGCTTTGGATACCAGCACAATCAGGCTATCCGTATAGATTCCAGCTTAGCTATATAGATGCCTGGTTAGCTGGCAGCTGGATCGCTCTGCTTATCCGGTGGTGTGAACTGGTAAGCAGAACGATAGCTTCTAGGCAGCGCAGTCCGATAGAAAAGCGCCCATCCAACGTGCCACCTGAATGGAATCCGTTGCGGCATCAGATTGGCGCAGTGTCGCCAAGCCAGCATCTGCCGTTTCAGCCGGAATCGGGTTACTTCTTCTCAGCTCAATCAGGTCATGCTCATAACGGGTATTAAACTCGGGATGAGCCTGGAAGGTCAGAATATTCTTATTGGGATAGAACATCGCCGCGTTGCGGCAAAACTCTGATGTAGCCAAGACTTCTGCCTGCTCAGGTTTTTCAGACACCTCATACTGATGCATGGCACTGATAGTAAAACTCTGAGTAGAATCCATCATAAAGTCAGGACAATGGGTCAATTGATAGCGGTGTAAACCCACGCCCCAGCCCTGGGTATTGGCGGCAACACGACCGCCAAAAGCTTCGGCAATAATCTGATGACCAAAGCAGATGCCTACTAAAGGGCGACCGGTAGCACTGATCTCAAGAATTAACTGCTTCAGGTGCAGCATCCAATCCAGGCCTTCCGAGACATTAAACTTAGAGCCGGTAATTACCCAGCCATCACACTGTTCCGCGCTGCCAGGAAAAATGCCATCGCGTACATCAAACACTTCATATTCGAAGCTGTAGCGGGTTTGGTAAAACAGCTGCTCTACCATATCGGCATATGAGCCGTATTGAGCACGCAATTCCTCGGGTGCAGTGCCTGTAGCAAGAATCCCCAGTTTCATAATCTTCACCTGTCTTTTTATTGTTCTGTTTTTAATTTTTTGTATTGATCATCTATTTATTTTTCAGAGTGTTAGGGCACACCTTTCTTCAGCTCAGACGCTACAGACCAGATACTGATACTCAGTGTCTAAAATTCCGAGAAGCTATGCCCAATAGCAGTTGTACTACTCAGGACGTGCCAGCATGCGTTCCTGTCGACGCAGCTGATACATAGCAGCAACCACACCGATACACACAATCATGATCATAATGGTGGCCAGTGCATTGATTTCTGGTGTCACACCCAGGCGAACTTTAGAGAAGATCACCATTGGTAGTGTGCTGTTACCCGGACCGGAGACAAAGCTGGCAATGACCAGATCATCCAGTGACAGGGTAAAGGACAGTAACCAACCCGAGATAATGGCCGGCGCGATCAAAGGCAGTGTGACCAAAAAGAATAACGAGCTGGGTTTAGCACCCAGATCCATCGCCGCTTCTTCCAGTGTTTCATCCAGAGATGCCAGACGGGCCTGCACAATGACCGCCACATAAGCCATACAGAAAGTAGTATGGGCGATAATAATGGTGTTGGTGCCCCGACCTGATGGCCAGCCAAACATGCCTTCCAATGCCACAAACAGCAGTAGCAGTGATAAGCCCGTGATCACTTCTGGCATTACCAGAGGTGCGGTGACCCAACCAGACAAAATCATCTTGCCGCGAAAAGGTCCAAAGCGACTCAATACAAAACCCGCCATGGTGCCCAGCACTACCGCCAAGGTGGCACTGAGAAAAGCAATTTTCAGACTGAGCAGGGCGGCATCAATAATCTGATCATTGTTCAGTAGTTCGGCGTACCATTTTAAGGACCAGCCACCCCACACGGTCACCAGCTTTGACTTGTTAAAGCTGTAAACAATCAGTGCAATAATCGGCAGGTAGAGAAATAGAAAACCCGCGCCAGATGTGACATTGAGGAAAATAGATCGACGTTTCATAGCACTCTCCTTAAGCGGCATTCTCGTTACGGATCATCATGGTGGGGATCACCAGAATAATCAGCATGACAATGGCAACGGCAGAGGCCATCGGCCAATCACGGTTCAGGAAGAACTCATCCCACAAAACGCGACCGATCATCACCGTATCGGAACCACCCAGCAGCGCAGGAATCACAAACTCACCAACAGCAGGAATAAACATCAGCAAACAGCCGGCAATAATGCCTGGTAAGGCCAGAGGAACGGTAATCAGGAAGAAGCTTTGTGCCGGTCGAGCACCCAGATCTTCAGCGGCTTCTAACAGGCTGATATCCATTTTTTCCAGTGCGCTATAAAGAGGCAGTACCATAAAAGGCAGATAGGTATAGACAAGGCCCAGATAAACCGCAAAGTCGGTTTGCAGCATAACTAACGGCTGATCAATGATGCCTGTCATCATCAGGAATTCATTGACGATGCCGTTCTTTTTCAGAAAACCCATCCAGGCGTAAACACGCAACAGAAAAGAGGTCCAGAAAGGCAGAATCACCAACGCTAGCAGCAGCCCTCGGGTTGAGCCTTCTGCACGGGCGATGCGATAGGCGATCGGGAAACCCACGACTAGAGTGATCGCAGTCGCGATAGCGGCGATTTTTACCGAGCTTAGGTAGGCATCAAGATAAAAGGTATCTTCAAACAGATACAGGTAGTTGGCCATATTTAACTTAAAGGTTAAATAAAGCTCCTCTGCATCCCAGTTCAGAATATCGGTATAAGGCGGGATAGCGATGGCTGATTCTGACAGTGAGATCTTAAACACCACCAGAAAGGGTACAAAGAAGAAGATGCCCAGCCACAGCGCAGGCACTGCGACAACACTTAGCTTGCCCCAATTGATACGGCGCATGAAACTGTATTTTTTCATCTGTGTGGACGTTTCATCGATCCACGCAGAACCTGTTGAAGTACTCATGCCGTTAATACCACGCTGCTGTCTTCATCCCAGGAAAGAAAGACTTTGTCATGCCAGGTAAAACGTTCGCCCATATGGCGATTAAAGTTGGGTTGGGTCACCCGAACCTCTTTGCCATTGGCTAAACGCACCCGAAATACTGACAAGCTCCCCATATAGGCGATCTCATCGATCTCCCCTTGTAGACAGTTTTCCTTCTGTTCAGGGGCTTCTTTGCTGATTTTGACTTTCTCAGGACGAACCGCCACATGAACGACCTGGTCAGGAGAGCAGCTGATGCCGTGGTTAACATAAAGAGTGCAGCCCGCTTCGGCAGACTGAATACGCACCCGGTCCGGCTCATCTTCAATTACCTGACCTTCAAACATATTCACCGAGCCGATAAAGTCGGCCACAAAGCGGCTATTGGGGTATTCATACACATCATGAGGCTCATCGGTTTGGACAATCACACCGTGGTTCATTACACCGATACGGCTGGCCAAGGTCATCGCCTCTTCCTGATCGTGGGTCACCACGACAAAGGTTACGCCGAGCTCTTCCTGGATATTCATAATTTCAAACTGAGTTTCTTCACGCAGCTTTTTATCCAGAGCACCCAGGGGCTCATCCAGCAGTAGCAGCTTAGGTCGTTTGATCAGCGCGCGAGCCAGGGCGACACGCTGGCGCTGACCACCTGAGAGTTGGTGAGGTTTACGTTTTGCCAGATGCCCTAGCTGTACCAGCTCCAGCATCTCTTGTACCCGTTGTTTGATCTCACCTTTATCCAGGCCTTCCCGTTTTAAACCAAAGGCAACGTTATCGCCGACACTCAGATGGGGGAACAAAGCATAAGACTGGAACATCATATTGACTGGACGCCGCCAGGGCTGAATACCTGACATATCGATACCGTCAATCAGAATGCGGCCGCTGCTCGGCTCTTCAAACCCAGCCAGCATGCGTAACAGGGTACTTTTACCTGAGCCTGAACCACCCAGCAGGCAGAACAATTCATTTTTATAGATATCAAGAGAAACATTATCCACCGCAGTGAAGTCGCCAAACTTCTTGGTAATGTTTTCGATCCTGACAAAAGGCTCCGCATTCCCTTGTTTCCATAATGGCTGCTTGTCAGCGGCAGCTGCACTTTGTACATCTATCACCTGAGAAGATGTCATAACGAACCTCGTGTATTTATTTTTATCAGTACTGTCTTGTAGTGATTGTTCTTAGAGAGGGGGCGGCCGTATCGACCTGATTTATTTTCATTATGTCCCGGTACTCAGGTTGTTAAAGGGTTAAATAATTAATGTGAGTTAACTAAATACTTACCTTTACAACCTGACTTATTTAGCTAAACCCAGCTTGTTCAGCGACTACTTGGTTTCGTTGGTTATTACTCGGCCTATTCGGTTATCGCTGGGGCTTTTAGGTTATTGCTGACATTTAAAGCGACTAACTCAGTGCTCGCAGGACAGTACGTGCCGTCTCAATACCACTCAAGTGGGCACCGTTCACTGTGGCAGAGTATTCCTGGCCACAAGCTTCACCGGCAAAATAGATTCGGTCAGCCACCGGTTGGCGCAGGATTTTGCGGGCCTTGAATTTCCCGGGTAAGGCCACGGCATAAGAGCCCTGGAAATTGGGGTAGTGACTCCAGGTGGTGAAAAAGCCTTTCTTAAAGCGCTTACGGACTTCACTGCCCAGCATACGTTCCAGATCCTGCAAGCCAACTTCAACGGCTTCTGTAGGGCCGGCCTGTTCCAGTGACTCTGAGAAGCGACCACCGACAAAACCAAAACATAGGCTCTGGCCGCGCATATTGGTCATCCAGCCAATCGCTTCAGGTTTATTGAAATCACCGTGTATATATTGATCCGCTGCCAGATCAGGCAAACCGCCTTCAAACTGCAGGGCGATATGGTTGTAGGAGTTCATTTTCAGATCGTGGAAGGATTCCTGCTTCTCAACAGGCAGTTGAGGTGTGAATTTGATATTGTCAGAGGCCAGAACACCGGTTGATACGGTTAAGATCACCTTTTTAGTACGTATGGTGCCTTGATTGGTTTCCAATTTAACGCCCTGGCCACTCCAGTCGATATGGCTGACCCAGGTATTCAGTTGTACTGGAATATCACGACCATAGTGCTGTACCAGAGTGCCAAAACCTTCTCTGCATAACCAATCGACGCCTCCCTCCTGACTCCACCAATCCCGTACAGAGATACGATCAAGATCCTCTCCCATCTCCCATGGACCTATAGCGCCAGCCGCAACCTCTCCCCAAGGGTTATCTTTTAACAGATCTCCAATCAGCTGATCGATACTGACATCACGACGTCGCTCACCGGCTGAATCCATACGGCGCTGGGCTTTTTCGATTAAGCTCTCCAGTGCTGCAACTTGTGCCTTACTGGCCTTCTGATTACCGACATAGACGACTTCCTGATCCGGGTCCTGGTACATATCAAAACCATTATCCAGGCCATAATCCAGATAGGGATTATCCCGGCCATTGTGTAGCCAGGAAGCACCCATATCGTAAGGCTCACCAAAGATATTGTGATCAGTAACGGCCCGGCCACCAATTCGATCCGATGCTTCCAGCAGAAGTACCGATACGCCTTTAGCCATTAATGTCTTAGCCGCAGACAGGCCAGAAGCCCCTGCACCTACAATGACGACATCCGGGTTCAGCACTGAATTGGCTAATACAGCACGGGGGAACATGGCGGTTGCCCCAGCAAGACCTAAGGATTTCAGCATATCCCGACGGGAAAATTGTCTAGTCATTGCAGTTACCTCTATCTTGTTATTGTCAGATGACCTTTCTCTTTCATTCTGAAACAAGCAGGCAAATTACAAAGACATAAAGTGGTCAGCAAAGGCACATTTTCGGACAAAAAAAGTAAAATAGTGGTCGCTATACCCCCTAGGGGATAGTTATGACAGACCCTGTCAGCCAGGTTTTGATACCTCTTTGGGGCAAGAGATTAGTTTTGTATCTCTTCAAAACGTTGTTGTCGAAATGCACTGGGTGTCAATCCACTCCAACGTTTAAAGGCAACCCGAAAGCTACGTACTTCACTGAAGCCCAACTCCCGAGCCAGTACATCCAGGCAGACCTGACTACCGACAAGATGCTGTTTGGCTCGCTCAAAACGGTATTGATCCAGCAAGGCCTGAAAGCTGGTGCCGTATTGTTTTAACCGCCGGCGCAAAGTACGGGAAGATAGACAAAAGTGTGCTGCACATTTTTCGATATTGGTGGGATGCTCACAGGTTTCCAGAAAATGACTCACCTGCCAGAGCAGGCTGGTATGTTGCTCCAGACCTTGTAACTCTTTTTGACACAAGGTGAGCAACATCTCTTTTATCGCCGCATCGCCATAGGGTAGCCTGCGGTTCATTGTCTCCATCGAAATCACAATCTCATTTGTGGCCGCATTGTCCTTGATAGGACAGGCCATAAACTGGCTAAACGCCGCTTTAACATCTGGATGTACGCGATGTTTGAAATGCACTGCCAATAGTTTGGGCGGTTCCAGCAAGATCTCATGAAAAATACGTCTGATAATTGCAAAGGTACTCTCGACCTCAAAAATATTAGAGCACTCATCCAGTGGGCAGGGAATCATAACCAGAGAGGCAGCCGCTTGTTTCTCATAGGTAATCTGGTGCAAGCGAAAATGTGTTTTCCAGCTGAACAGACTGGCATAGCGCTCCATCACCTGTACCGCAGATAACAGGCTTTCACAACTCTGCATGGTTTGCCCCAGCACACCACACTGCACAATACTCATCGCCTTACCATGATTAAATGCCAGCATAGGGTCTTGGTTAACATTGGCGATAAGAGCATAGAGTTGAGATTCCTGCTCCAAAGTCACCCAGGTTAGGGTATCTGCCAGTGCTTCCCCTGGCTGGACAGGAATCTCGACCTCTGCCAGTAATCGATAAATATCAACGTCTTGTTGCTTTCCTACAGCATTCATCAGCTGAAGCAATTCAAACCCCTCCCAGAGAGGGGCGTACTGTTCTGTTTGTTGTGCCATAACGTTTTCCCAAATACCGTCTATTCACGGGCAAACACTTTATGGGTCATGATTATGCTGAATCATGACCCTTTTTATTCCTGATTTCTGTATTACACAATATTTTTCGATAAATTTTAATTAGTTTTCAACACTCAGCCTTCAAGTGAGTAAAAAATGCAACAAATAGCCTTTAAACGCCGATTTTATGTCTATAAAAATGAATATTAACTCGGATTTAATCATCTCTAATTCCACTTAAAACCGATAGATTATTCGAAAAATACCTCCTAAGAGGTATATAAAATAAGCAAACGACTTAACCAGAATGAAGCCGCTTTAAAACAATAACAAAGAGGTTGAAACATGAGGAAAATCTTAACTGGCCTAGCGTTAACCCTTGCTTCCGGTCTGGCTCAAGCCACAGAAGTTTCAGGCAGTGTGACATTTACCAGCGATTATCGCTTTCGTGGCGTTTCGCAAACGGCTGGGGATCCAGCGGTGCAAGGCAGTCTGGATGCCGCCTTCGATTCAGGCATCAGCATCGGTATGTGGGGAACCAATTTAGATTTCGGTGATGGCGATGACACCAAGGTAGAGATCGATTACTACATCGGTTACGGCGACGATATCAACGATGACCTGAGCTATGCCGTCACCTTCAGTCGCTTTACCTATCCAGGAAAAAGCGGCAAGAGTACCGATTACAATGAGCTGGCTGGCTCGCTCTATTACGGTGATTTAAGCCTGACACTGGCTCACACTAATGACTACAGCAATACCGGTGAAGCCGGTAGCTATGCTGCCGTTGATTACAGTTACGGTGTGACAGACGAGATTTCTCTGGATCTGCACGCAGGTACCTCGTTTGGTAAATACTGGGGCAGTGCCGACATTAAAGACTACGAAGATTATTCGGTTGGTTTATCCGGCTCAGTGGCAGGTGTTGACCTGTCTGCAAGCTACCTATTTAACAGTATTAGCGGCGGCGATAAGACTAAATCCGGTGCCTTCCGCAACGATAATACATTGGTGGTTGCTGTATCACGCGCACTATAAGATCACTCGATACAGGATCAGCTGATAAGAGTGTAGATACAAGGCTGGTCTTGATTGTTTGATCGACTCTTCTACTCAATCAGGGCTAATCTTTGATTAGCCCGACCTTATACTTGTTATGTCAGTTTATTCGCAAGTGGTTTTACTCATCCCGATAGCCACGCATTAAGCGGCGCACCAGAAACAGTACCGCCAGACATAATACAGGCAAGAGTAACGTCAAGCCGGTTAACATCAGCTCCAGCTGTTCCCCTCTATGGAGCAGGTTCTTAAGTGCAAGATCTGCTAAATCATAGAGGTAGTACACCACAACCACGACGGAGAGACTTTCCAGCTTGCTCTCCAGGCGCATTTTGCGCTGGGCGCGGGTATTCATCGCCTCTAACAGGGCTTTATTTTGCTCTTCTATCTTTAAGTTAACCTGGGATTGAACCAGCTCAGTAGCACGGGCGATGCGTCGTGATAACAGATCAATACGCTCAGCGGCACTATTACAGGTTCGTTGTGCGGGACGAAGATGACGATCCATAAACTCCCCGATCATCAGCCCCCCTTCAAAACACTGTTCACGCAGTTCTCTGATACAGCGATCCACCATCGCAAAATAGGCATCGCTGGCAGAGAAACGATTGGCCGTTGCAGCAGAAATAGACTCGACCTGTGCCGCTAGTGAGGTCATGCGTGCCAACTTATCTGATAAATCCATATCCACGCCTTCACTGGCAATGGATGCTAGCTGCTGATCCAGACAAGTAATTTCGGGCATCAGATTGCGTGCGATTGGGAGTGCCAGTAGAGCCATATGGCGATAGGTTTCCAATTCACATAAACGCTGCAACAAACGCCCTATTTCTGCCGGTTTTAGCTGAATATCTTGTACCAGAATTGTCACACAGCGTCGGTCTGGCCTGATATGAAAGTCAGTGGTAACAATCGCTGCTCCCGCCATAATCAGTGATTGGCAATATTGAGCGCTCAAGGGAATTTTGTGCTGATTGTTTATTGGATCGTCTGATTGTTCCTGCTCACTATCTTTATGCTTAGAGGGTAATAACTCTTGCCTATGTTGACAAAAAACCTCTAACTCAACCATCAGAGCACCCGGCAGCATCTGCTTTAAAGTACCGGGTGCAACTAATTCTTTATCATCACTCATATAGTATAAGGTCAGAGTATAGAACTCATTATGAGGCTCATATCGTATAGCATACTGCTGCCCTGTAATAAAAAGAAAACCCTGGTGATCAGGCGTAAAAGCAAATCCCAGTGTTTGTATTACTGCCAACACCTGCCGTTCAATTTCAAATAGCTCTTTACCATCATACAAAGCAGCTAAATGTAATAAACGAATGGGAGTGTGGAAAAGTTGAAATGGCCGAGAATGTACCTCAGCAAGTAATTCTGTGCGCTGATGATAGTCGTACATACTTAAACCTCAGATACACTATTTATTTTGCATAAAAAAAGAGGGACATAAGTCCCTCTTAAAAAGAGTAGAAAATGATCAACATTTCCTGAAGAGCCATATACGCTCCAACAAAATCGTTCCAATGTCCTCCTGCCGACAGCAAGAGGACTTCGCAATTTCCTGCTCATAACATTAAGAAAGAACAGAAACTTTTATTGCAGCGTATAATCTGAAACAAAGCGGTTTCGAGCTTATATTTCAGTCGACTAAATCAGGGATAAACACTCACACAAAAGTTTCTCTTTAGCCTTAGCTTCATTTTCAACCGTTGACTGAAAATATCGAAACACTTTTGTGTAAGCGTGTATCATTCAAGCAGGGTATGAATGATTGGGCGAGAAACAGCCTGTGTCTCCCTGATCGAACACAAGCTGTCAGCACGCAGTATTAACTGTATCTAGGAATGCCATATTAGCCCCACTAATAATGACCTCCCATACTGCTATAACATATTATGCCAAGGTGTTTGCGTAGTTAAATACTTGTATTATTAATACAAGATAACCATTTGCTTACCTTATGTGCTTTTTATTTTATAGATTCAACATTGATTATTAAGGTGTCAGGGGTGATAGTTGATAATATTGCGCCATATAAAATATGGCGTAAATATATCTTATTAAAAAACAAAGCACTTAAGTTGTTTATTAAAACAAAGGGAGTTCTTGATTGCCGAACTCACTGATCGAGTCAAATTGCTGCAAACGCTGCTGTTTATGTCGTAATAGAAAACCTGCTAACCAGGGAGCAATCAGCTTGGTATCGGCCTGCTTTTGTGGGTTTTGATACTGAGCTAAGGCTTGATCTGCAACCTCTGCCGGAAACTCAGTACCGTAACTCTCTTTAATCTGCTCCGTGCAGTAGGTTTCGGTAAACTCGGGATGGGGCTGAAAAGTCAGTACATTGTCATTAAAGATAAAGCCGGCATGGGGACAAAAGTCAGAACTGAGCCAGGTTTTAGCCCCTGTTGGTAAGGCTGTCACTTGGTCCTGGTGCATGGCATTTATCTTTAATTTCGATGACAAACCAGCTAATCCTGGAACGATCTGGGCATCCACCTTATAGTTGTGTACTCCCAGTCCCCAGCCCTGATGGGCTTTTTCTACGCTTCCGCCCAATGCGCTGGCGATAATCTGATGACCGAAACAGATGCCCAATAGGGGGCGACCAAAATCAGCAATCTGCACAATTAAGCCTTTTAATGGCTCCATCCAGGGAAGGTTATCGTAAACGCCATGTATTGAACCTGTGATGATCCAGCCATCGCAGTCCGCAGGGTATTCAGGCCATTGTCCCGCAATCACGTCATAACAACGGTAGCTAAAAGCATAGCGGGACTGCTTGAACAGCTCGACAAACATATCGGCGTAACTACCAAATTGAGCCTGTAGTTCACCTTCAGTGTCCCCGGCAATCAGGATGCCTATTCTCATTATTATTCCTCAGCAGTTATATTTCTTTCGGCAGGCACAAACCTTCTGAACAGCTGGTAGGTACTGGGGATAACAAGACTTAGCGACTATAAATAAGCCGTGAAACCCTGTGCACCAACAACCCATTCAGAAAGGTTTGCTCAATCAGATTAGAGCTCGTCTTTGAGCTTGTAATACATCATGCCCAAAGCAAAACAGGGGGTACGCATCAGCTTGCCGCCTGGGAATGGTAGGTGTTTGATACGGGCAAAAATATCAAAGCGCTCGGCTTGTCCGGCGATCATATCTGCGGCAATACGGGCCATCATATGTGTCGGGGCAACACCATGACCGGAATAGGCCTGAATGTAATACACATTACCTTCTAAGCGTCCCATCTGCGGCATACGATTAATACCGATTCCCATCTGACCACTCCAGCCATAATCAATGCGAACACCCTGTAATTGCGGGAAAACCTGCAGCATTTTTTTCTGCATCACACTTTGTAAATTAACCGGTTCCCGGCCGGTATAATTGGATAAGCCACCAAAGAGCAAACGCCCGTCGCCGGATAAACGGAAGTAATCCAAAGCGGTACGGGGATCACACACGGCTCGGTTATGGGGCAGAATGCTGGCTTGTTGCTCTGCAGTCAGAGGTTCTGTGGCAATCACCGAACTGTTGGAAGGAAGAATACGATTGGATATGCCGGATACCAGATTGCCCAGGTAGGCGTTACCGCATAGCACAATATGTTTTGCTTTAACCACGCCCTGTTCGGTATGCACCTGAGGCGCAATGCCCTGAACCAGCTTGGTCACTCTGGATTGCTCAAAAATACGCACACCCAACTGCTCGGCAGCCCGGGCCTCACCGATACACAGGTTTAATGGATGGCAATGACCATTACCTTGTTTGTTTAACAAAGCGCCCAGATAGCGCTCTGAACCAATCTCGTTACGTGTCAGGTCCCGGATGATTGATCACTCTTTTTACAAATAAATCAGGGTTAG
>CAYFGP010000161.1:0-13921 GCA_964342385.1 uncultured Oleiphilus sp.
CATATCAATGATTTGGGCGGAACTTGCCTTCTTTTATGAAATATCCGGGCTAAAAGCTTTTCTACCAATCTAGAAGCTTCTGGAGCACGACGGTATACCCATTAAGAGATATCTTAGCCAAGTGATTTAATCGGACAATGAATACAATTTAACCAGGTGATGAATATTTAGCGGCAGTTTAGCGCCGCTGAACTGTTCTGGGCTGCCGGTTTTTACCTGTAGTTAAGAGTTTTGTGCAGTCTTTTATTTTTATCTTTCTGTTTTTAAATGATTTTTTATTTATGGCACGGTTTTTCAATAGATAAAGGTATTCAGCGCAACTTACACGGGACAGGGACTATGATTGGGATTAATTCAGCCTATAGTGATACTTATCTAAGTCAGAGCAGAAGCCAGAAGCTTGATGCGACCGCCCATGAAATAATGTCAACGACTGACGTTGCTAAAGATACGACTCAAACGGCTCAATCTGAAATTCAACTCTCTAGTCGAGCGGTGAAAATTCAAAAGCTGAATGAGGAGTTCTTTAAAGAAGGTGCTGAAAACTTCACGATCTCATCTCAGTTTGTCTCCCGGCTGACAGAGTACGGGTTGATCAGTCAAGTTGATGCCGATATGTTAAGTCCACTGACTACTCAGGAAAAGGATGAGCCAGAGAAAGAGAAAGAAGGCACACCTTTAAATGAGCTGAAAGCTTTTATTAAGGACTTCAGTGAAGGCTTAGATGAAGCTACCGATAGTCGTCTGATCGATACTCTATCTAAAGCTGGACAGGTGCTGGACAACTTCGATGGCAGCCACCCCAACCCTTTGG
This sequence comes from uncultured Oleiphilus sp., assembly GCA_964342385.1. Classification (GTDB taxonomy): domain Bacteria; phylum Pseudomonadota; class Gammaproteobacteria; order Pseudomonadales; family Halomonadaceae; genus Oceanospirillum. Next base: position 815 of record CAYFGP010000161.1, read on the forward strand.
ATGTCAATACTCGACAGCTGGCTTTTGGCTTACACCAGTTTAATGGCTCAGAAGCCGCTGAATCATTAGCCAGCAAAGAGAAAGAAGCGCTGAAAAAGCTTGAACTGGCTATGAGACTGGCAGATCGCCTGAATCCTCAAGCGGTAACTGCAGGCCGTATGAACAGCTATCTGGATACGCTTAGCCGCTTTGCCTAATTTGTACCAGTCCTTGCTGAAAGGCTTAATTTAGCAGGAGTTTAATTCATTACAACTCCTGCTAAAAACCAGGCTTTTATCCTCTTACGAACATCTGCTATCCTTGCGCGCTTTTCCCAAACGCCCCCTCCAAAATAAGGGCACAAAATAGTCGCTCAACTGATCGACTATTTTTGATATCAGCAGACAAGAGATAGGAACACAGATGGCCATCGGTTTTGATTTTGGTACCGCAACATGCTCTGTTGCGCATATTGTAAATAACAATGTTCAGGCCATTCCTTTAGCAGACGACGAGTTATTTATCCCCTCGACCCTATGTGCGCCCAATCGGGAAACCGTCTCTGAATATCTGTACCGTCACCTGGATATTAAGCCTGTAGGTACAGTGAGCGAAGGGCTGCTTAGAAGCTCTATCAATACCAATAAATACGAAGGTTTTGATGTACTGCCCGATGACCTGCGTTTTGGCAAACAGGCGACGGAACTCTATCTGGAAGACCCAACCGATTACTACTACGTAAAATCTCCTAAGTCCTTCCTGGGGATGCTGGGACTGGATGCCATTCGCTACGCCATCTTTGAAGATATCGTCTGTGCCATGATGGCCAACGTTAAACAACGGGTTGAAGCCTCTCTACAGCAAGAAGTGGATTCAACGGTGATTGGCCGTCCCGTAACCTTCCACAACCGTGGCGGTGAAGAATCCAATCAGCAGGCGATCAATATCCTGCATAAAGCGGCGACACGAGCAGGCTTTAAACACGTAGAGTTTCAGTTTGAGCCGGTGGCAGCGGGTCTGGAATATGAAGCCAGTCTAACATCGGATCAAAATGTACTGATCGTCGATATCGGCGGTGGTACCTCCGACTGCTCCTTGATTCGTATGGGACCTGACTGGGTTGGAAAACACGAACGCTCGGAAACCCTGTTAGGTCATACCGGTAGCTTCACCGGGGGTAACGACTTGGATATCCATATCGCCAATAAACGCTTTATGACCGAGTTTGGCAAGGATACTGAAACCCGATCAGGCCTACCGGTGGCCAGTATGCCGTTCTGGGAAGCGATTGCGATTAATGACGTTGAAGCCCAGCGCCGCTTTTATGCCCGTAACAATATCAATGAACTGAAGCAGATTCAGCGTGATGCTCAGCAGCCGGATAAACTAGAACGCTTAATCGAAGTTTATGAGAATATTTTGGGTTATAGCCTGGTGGCAGAAGCTGAGCAGACCAAGATCGCTTTGTCTAATGCTGGTGAATATATGGCGTCCATTGACCTGCCTTCTGAACAGCTGCAAATTCAGGTAACAGCCGACGCAATGGAAAAAGCGATCCATATGCCAGTCAGAAGAATCAAAAAGCTGGTTGAAGAGACGATTGCACAGGCTTCGGTTAAACCGGATGTCGTCTATATCACCGGTGGTTCTTCCCGCTCACCCATCCTAAGAAAAGCGGTGCAAGAGGCTGTGGGCGATATCCCACTGGCCAATGGTGATTACTTTGGCTCTGTAACCGCAGGTTTAGCCCGTTGGGCAGATATGTGTTTTAAGTAATCCCTCCCTCTCCGGTTCGCTGGATAAAAGTAGGTAAAATGAGATGACTGATGCGGCTAAACAACTGCCGCGAAAAAAGCAGTGAAACAAAAGCTTCTTGAGTAAACGAAACCATACTTTCTGGTGTTCAGAATGGAAGGCATCGCATCAGAAGAGAAAGTATTGAATCCAAATAGAAGATATCGAATGATTTTGTTTTTCCGTGTTACCAGATCCAGTTGTCTTATTTTATCCACTTGATCAATAAATGAGCATAGTCCGGTGCCTATCTCTGTGTTAGAAATACAGTGTATTTTGTTAGAGATAAAAAGCCGATGATTCGCGAAATCACCAAGGCTGACTTTGAACACTTCTGGCCTACCTTTTTTGAGGTGATTCAAGCTCAGGAAACGTATGCCTTTGAACCAGACATGACCTTTGAACAAGGTTATAACCTCTGGTGTGAGCTGCCCCGCAAGACCTTTGTCTTTGAACAAGAGGGGCAAATTCTGGGCTCTTACTATATAAGTCCATTGGCTGTTGTAACTGGCAAACACTCTTTATCAGCTAATCCAAACAGCTCCAATACCGCACTCTTATCACTACACTTTCACCGAATATTTGATCTATGGAAATTGTTGAATTAAACCCCGAATCCCCCGCTGTACAGGCTGTTATTCAGGATATTGATAATCTGATGAACAGCCTTTATCCACCGGAAAGCAATCAGCTGCTCTCTATTGATGCCTTAATGTCTGACGACGTGCACTTTATCGGCATTAAAGATAACGATGAGATTATGGCCTGTGGCGCTATCGTGCATAAAAAGGATACCAGCGAGTGCGGTAATGATGATGAATACGGTGAATTAAAACGTATCTATGTCCAACCGCAGCACAGAGGCAAAGGTCTATCCAAACCCATAATGCAAGCTCTATTGGAGCACGCAGAAAACCAGCAGTGGCCGTTGGTGCGCTTAGAGACTGGCATCAAACAACCGGAAGCGATTGCGCTGTACGAGAAGCTAGGTTTTGTTATCCGGGGGCCCTTTGGCAATTATCCTGATGATCCAGTAAGTGTGTTTATGGAAAAGCCGCTTAATAACTAAACGGCTTACTTGGGACGATTGGCAAAACACACCGTGAAGCTCATCTCGGTTTCTGTTTTCTGCTCTTTAATCTGCCAGTTCAGATGCTCAGCCAGTTTGCGAATCAGAATTAACCCGAGGCCAAAGCCGGTCTGATTCGGGCTATCGCCGTTAAACAGGCTGTTGGTCACTTCAATATGATCAGCATCCTGTCGCAGTGTAATCTGGCCCTGCACCGTATGTTGGAATGCATTGCGGATAATATTGGTCAGCAGAATATGGAATGCCGCTGCCGGTAACAGGCCAGAGCAAGACACTGTTTCAATACTCAGGTTGATCTGCTTTCCGGTTAGCAGGTATTCCTGTTCGTTGATTACTTGTTGAATAGCTTCTTCAATATTGACCGAAGACAGAGGAATATCTTCGCTGCACTCCCGGTTAAGCCATAACAGCGTTTCTGTCATGCCTTTCATCGTCAGGCTGGAGCGTAGAATGCGATCACGTACTTCACGCTCTTTGGCTGATGGATTCGGGCTGATTTTATCCAGCAAGGTGGCATTGCTTCTTAGTGTGGCGATAGGGGTTCGCAGTTCATGGCTGGCAAAACCCAGAAATTGCTTTTCTCGGGTTAGAGTTTGTCTGGTTTTCTGCAAACTTTCCCGAATAATACCCGCCAGCTGATTCAGCTCTTTATAGTGAAAATCCGGGCAGGGTTTATCCGATTTATCCAGATCAATGCCTTGGGCCCAGTGGTGTAAGGCCCGTACAGGCTGAGTCAGATTGCTCAGTACCTTAAAGGCCACGGCGATAAATACTGCTAACGAGCCAACACCCCACAATGCAATCACCACCATAGGATCGATGCCTTTGGGACCTGAATACTCTTTCTGGTTTCTATCCATAAAACGGGAGATATAGCGTACTTCACCCGCTCTATTCACTGCCGATAGCAGGGAGTAGGAGTATTCCGGGGGGGCAAAGTACCACCAATTTACCAAATGAAGTTGTAACTGATTATGCTGCTCTGGCGGCTCAGGAAAAGCTTCACGAATATTCTCTGGCACCTGATCCCAGCTAGCGGCGACATGATAGTCAAAGGCAACCGTCTGAGCGGGAGTATCTTCCGGTAGCAGATCAGCCGCCTGGATCATCTGCCATTGGGATACTTTTTCAAAGCCTTCCAGAAAGTACTGAGTGGCCTGATAAGTCAGCAGCACCGACATACCCGCTGCCAGCATAATAATCCAGAACAGGACATAGGCTTTCAGGCTTTTACTTTTCATGGTCTTGATCCATATGGGAAGTTTCGCAGAGCTGTTTTTTTACAGTCGCAGGCCGTTTTTACTGATCCGCACCATCGGACAGATAAAAGCCAAAGCCAGGAGCTGTTTTAATCCGATCACCGGCTTGTTGGCTGCCCAGTGATTCTCCATTCAGAGGTTTTCCCAGCGCTTTTCTGAGATTATGGATATGCACGCGCAGTTTATTACTATCCGGTATTTCATCGCCCCAGACTTTCATAAACAGCTCGGTCTGGGGAACAGGATTAGGGCTGGCACGCATCAGTGCCTCCAGTAGCTTATATCCGGTAGGGCTGAGCTTTACCGGCGTATTATTTACTGTTAGCACCCGTTTATTCAGGTCCAACCGAAAAGGTGCAACCTCTAACACCGAGACCTGACCACTGCGCCTTTTGGACAAAACATGCAGACGAGCCAGTAACTCTTCGATCTCAAACGGCTTGATCATATAGTCGTCAGTACCGGCGTTAAAACCTTCCAGCTTATTGCTGAGGGTATCCCGAGCCGTCAGCATCAGAATCGGAGTGTCGTTACCCTCGGCTCTGAGCTTTTCGCACAGACTCAGACCATCCATGCCCGGCATATTAATATCCAGAATCAGGACATCGTAATTATTCTGTTCTGTCAGTGCCGCGCCTTCGATACCGTTAGCCGCGTAGTCACAGATGATATTGTCGATCTCAAGATGATCGATCACGGACAGCGCCAGATCTCGATCATCTTCAACCAAAAGCACATTTAACATGGCATCTCCTCTATCGCGTCCTGCTTGGCTGTTGTTTGCTCTCTCGTTACTTGTTGTTCAGCCGCTTGTACTCTAGTGGCTTGCTGCTCAGTCGTCTTTTGTTCAGCCGAGAGGTCACGCTCTAACGTCGCAGCCATCGGTTTCTCTGCTTTTGGGGATAACAACAAAAGCCTGGCAATATCATGTTGGATCATCAGCATCGCCGGGATGAGTATCAGTGTAATCAGGGTCGCAAACAAGATGCCATAACCCAAGGAAGCCGCTGCCGGAATAATAAACTGCGCCTGGGTTGAGGTTTCACTCAACAGTGGTGCCAGACCGGCAAATGTGGTCAGCGAGGTCAGCAGTACGGGTCTGATCCGGGCTGAGCAAGCTTCAATAATCGCCTCTCTATGATCCAGTCCAGACTTGCAGTTCTCATTATAGCGGGAGACTAATAACAGGCTGTCGTTCACCACTACGCCACTTAACGCCACAATACCGTTAAACGACAGAATACTGAGCATCATATCGTTAAACCAATGGCCCAAAATGGCTCCGGTCAGACCAAAGGGAATTGCAGTCATGATGATCAGCGGCTGAATATAAGAGCGTAGAGGTACCGCCAGCAGAATATAGATCGCTAGCATGGCGACAATAAACAGCTCGACCATAGAGCCTGCGGTTTCTGCTTGTTCCTCTGCTTCACCGGCAAAGTGAATATCCAGATCCGGGTAGCTCTGTTGCAACTCGGGTACAAGAGAAGCCTTTAACTGCTGAACAAGCTCCGTTGGCGATAGTATTGCTTTATCGACGCTGGCGCTGACATGATACGCCTGCAAACCACCAATTCGGGTGCGTTCACTCTGCTGATACTCCTCTGACACTGACGCTACACTGGATAAAGGCACAATAGAACCATTAGGCAGACGCACTTTGGCGTTCAGTACGTCGTTAATATCCCGGCGCTCTGCTTCCGGGTAGCGGATACGTACCTTAATTTCGTCTTTACCACGCTGATACTGCTGCACCACTTCACCACCAAAGGCTTGCAGTACCTGACGGGACAGATCTGCAGTGGTGATACCCAGAGCGTAACCCAACTCATTCAGCTGGAAGCGTAACTGGTTTTGACCTGCGCTAAAGTTATTGTCGATACCCTGTACACCGTCAATCTGCGCCAGCTCCGCTAAGAAACGCTGACCGGCTGATTCCAGCGATTGAGTATCCCAGGCTTTCAGTTCCACCTTAAACTCACGACCACCACCAAAGCCCGAACGAATATCCAGTGCTTTCACACCTTCTAACGTGCCGGTAATCGCTTTCCATTCACGGGTAAATTCATTAATGGAATAGCTGGCCGTTTTATTCAGTTCGATAGTTACCGAGCCGGTAAAATCACCGCTGGCGATAATCTCTACAGTATCAATGCCTGAGGGAATATCAGAGGTATTAGGATTAGCCGCACCAGATAATGTTCGATCCGCCTGTTCCGCCAAGGCCTCCAGCTTTAACAGGTTACGATGGGTCATACCAAAGCTGGCATCGTTCTGCATGGTCAGATCCGCAGAGATCGTCGCCCCCGGAATATCCGGGAAGAACCCCACCCGCACGCTACCGTTAAATGGCATATTGACCACCAGCAGAAATGCTGCAACGGACAGCATAACTGCGGCATAGCGAAACTGAACCACCCGATGGATCAACGACGTGTAAACCTGACGGGTAAACCACGATAATCCGGCATCACAACTATGCTGAATACGGGCCCAACTATCTTTCCAGCCGGTGCCAATTTTGCGGTGGGTATTCAGATGCGCCAGGTGAGAAGGCAAAATCAGCTTGGATTCCACCAGTGACAGCAGCAGGCAGATCGTTACGATTACGGCAAACTGACTGTAAACCTGCCCCATGCCACCTTCTACATTGGCCAGGGCGACAAATACTGCCACTGTGGTCAGTACACCAAAGATAGTCGGCACGGCGACCCGCTGTGTCCCCCGAATAGTATTCGCCAGAGTATCGCCTCGGTCGCGACGCTCTGAGTAGATACTCTCACCCACCACAACAGCATCATCCACCACAATACCCAGCGCCAGAATAAAACCAAAGGTGGTCATCTCATTAATGGACATGCCGGTGAAAGACTCCGACATAAAAAACAGCGTACCGCAGAAGATAAACGGCAAACCGGCCACCACCCAGAGAGCAACACGCAGGTTTAGAAACAGGGCCAGTACGATAAATACTAACGCAATACCGAACAGGGCATTTTCGATCAGCAGGCTCAGGCGATCCTTGATCAACTCACTGCCATCGTTCCAGGCTTCAATAGCAACGTTATCTGGCAGAGACGTCGACGCCTGCCATTTTTTCACCACCTGATCCGCTTCTTCCACCAGTTTGATCACATCGCCGGTTTCATTCACGCTCATCTCTAGGCCGATACCCTGCTGACCGTTATAACGAGCAAGGGTAAAAGTACGATCAGTAAAGCCATCCTCGATCCGGCTGATATCACCCAATCTGATCGTAGCGCCTGAAGCATTGGTGATCACAGGGATACGGGCAAATTGCTCGGTGTAATAGGCTTGCTGCGCTACCTTAAGCCGCACAATCTGATCTTCACTGCGCAAGCTGGTGGACAGCGCCGAAGAAGACTCCGCATTAATCGCGTTCTGCACATCGGTCAGAGTCAGGCCATAGGCTTCCAGTTGGGCCTCATCGATCTCAATGGATAACAGCTTCTCCGCTTTACCCTTAATATCAACGCTGCTGATCTGACTTTTGGCCAGCAGATCCAGCTTAATGCGCTCTGCCAACGTCTGTAGAGTTTCGCGGTCGGTATCACCGTAGAGTTTGATAGAGTAGGCGTGTTCCTTCATCTCCTGCTTTTCGATCACCGGGTTTTCGGCATCTGCAGGGAAGTTATAAATGGCATCGACCTTGCTTTTTACATCGTCTAACAGCTTATCCAGATCGTAGCCGCTGACCCGTTCCACCGTAACTACAGAGCTGTTGGCGTCAGACACCGAGGTAATGCGCTTAATACCATTGACACTGGCCAGTGCTTCTTCCACCTTGAGTGCGATACCTTCCTCGGTCTGGCTGGCATCACCACTGTCATACGCAACGGTAACCGTCACCGAATCAACTGGCCAGGGTGGAAATGCTTCTTTGCGCAGCCCGTCGATAGACAACAGGCCCAGCAAAATAATACTGAGCAACAGCAGGTTAGACGCGACACTATTACCGGCAAACCAAGCAATAATACCTCTGGGCTGAGTCTCTGGATTGATCATTGGATCAATTAGGTTGTTATGTCTCATCGGGACACCTGCTGATTATTGCTAATCGCTTCAACCTTCATACCCGGCAGATAACTGGCCAAAGGTCGTGTGACAATACGGGGAATCTGCTGATCCTGACTCGGTTCCAGATAGACTTTATCCGTCATTCTTAAACGCACATTCGCCGGAGTTTTTGCCAGCATACCGGAGGCATCCACCAGCCAGATCTCGTTATTGCGTGTAATGGCTGATGCCGGAACCTGCCACACACTCGTCAGTGCCTTACCCGGAATACTGGCCTGAGTAAAAGTACCGGGATAGAGTGGAGGCGTTTGCTCCAGCGGTTGATCCACGCGCAGAATAATCGAACGCTGTCGGGTGTTGCTGTCGATATTCTGTTCCACACGATCCACATAACCCTGCCACTGGGACTGACTTTCAATATCCGACAAAGTCACTGACCAGTCCGTATTAACGGGCGTTTGGGGCAGATGACTCCAATCCTGCGACGACAAAGGAATCGCAACCTCCACCTGATCTGTACCGTACAGCTCTGCTACTGCGCTACTGGCTTGTACATAGCTACCCGCCTCAACAGAACGGGTGATAATTAAGGCATTAAACGGTGCGGTGATACGGGTTTTTCGTAAATCTGCACGGGCTTTTTCCAGTGTACGACGGGCATACTCCACTGCTGCTTTAGCTGCCTTTACCTGTGGCTCATACAACGCCAGGGCAGAATCCGGCTTACCATTCAGACCAGAACGCTGCCACTCCGCTTTTGCTTGGGTCTGATTCAGCTGCTGTTGCAGCAACGTCACTTCAGCCGTTGCCAATGCAGACTGAGCACTGGCGACCGCCTCCTGGTACTGGGTATCGTCCAGAGTTAACAACAGATCGCCCTGACTCACCCGCTGGCCACTTTTAAGTGCCGGGGATAACTTAACCACCTTGCCACTGACCTCAGAGGCCAGACTCAATGTCTGTACCGGCGTCGCCGTACCAACCCCAGTCACCAGCGCCTGATGGGACTGAACCTGAGGTATAATGACCGACACTTTTGGCAGGCCCTGACTTCTGGACTGTGCTTGAGCGGTAGACTGGTCTTGATTAATAGACGGCTCGAGATTAGTAGACTGCTTTGGATTAGTAGATCGCTCTGGAGCATTCACTCCTTCTTGAGCCTTCGAAGGCTCAGAACTTTGAGACTGTTCAGAAGCCGAAACCGGCGGTTTACCACTCGGGCCAGCCGCCCCATCAGCAGGTTGCTGCGTAAACGCATAAGCCGCCGCCAGACAACCTCCCGCCACCAGAGTGACGGCAATCTGTGCGCTCAGTTTGTTCATTGTTCCACTCCTAAACCCAGTGCCAGCCCCAGGGTGATTCGGTTAGATAAACGCTGGTAAATAATTTGAGAACGCTGCATCTGCAGGTCAAAGGTTTGTGTCTGCACCGTCAGCAGATCCAGAAAACTCACCAGGCCCTGACGGTATTTGGTCTGATAAATAGCAAAACTGCGCTCCGCATTGGCTAGCGCATCCTCGATATGAAACTGCTGCTCAGTCAGCGCCTTTTCCTGACCCAAGGCGTCTTCTGTTTCCTTAACTGCCGTTAACAGAGTCTCCTGATAAACCCAATAAGCTTGCTCAGCACTTAACTCCGCCTGCTTCGCCGCCGCTTTTAACTTACCGCCCTGAAACAAAGGCGCCGTTAGCTGACCCAGCAACGACCAGGCCGGACTGGTCAGCAAAGCATCCTGAAACGAAGTATCGCTGCCAGAAAACGCAGCGGTTAAAGAGAAACTGGGTAGCAGCGCCTTATAAGCAATCGCGCTGTTCAGATCCGCCATACGGATATTCAGATAAGCCTGCTGCAGATCGGGACGACGACCCAGATCCTGAGCAGGTAAAGACGCCAGAGGCACAAACACCTCAGGGAACTGATCGGCAGCTTGCAGCACCACATCCTGATCACCGGTTAACACCGCTAACGCCCGACCTAATGCCTGATGAGCCTCAACATTAGATGCCAACGTCGCCCGAGACGACGCACTTTGACTACGCGCCGAATCCAGATCACTTAGCGCATCAAGCCCCTTACGGTAACGCTCAACAATCGTGGTCTCATTCTGTTCCAGCACCTTCAAACGCTGGCGCTCAATATCAATCAACTGTTGCTGCTGCACCCACTGTAACCAGGTATTCATAATCGAAGATGCCAACAGATCACGGGCATACTGATCCGCCACAATCGTGTTCAGCAGCGCCGCCTCCTGCACATCCACACCATCCTTCAGCTTACCTAGCCAATCCAGTGTCCAACTGACTGACACATTGGTCTGATAACGGCTCGACTCACCCTCAGTTTTATTCTGACCCAGCGTTAGACTGCTCTCAGGCAACAGATCCCCCTGAGCACTCACTACCGTCTGCCGGGCAATCTCAATGGCGAAAGCACTCTGCTGCAGACCCGGGTTATGCTTAAGCCCATGCTCAACCAGCTCAATCGCCACAGGAGAGTCAATCAGATCTGTCAGCTTTGTTGCGGCAATACCTGTCTCTTGTGACTGCCGCCACTCAGCCAAACCATCAAGCTGCTGCTGACCTTGCGCAGAGAAGTGGGTTTCTTTAATTGGAACACAGGCCATAAGCAGACAACACAACGCCGCCAGACCTAATGCTTTTACAGGAGGTGCCTTCATAACTGAAATGCTCATATCGATAGTCAGATAGAGCGCAGGCTACAGAGCAAGGCATTAAGAAGGTGTTAAGAGGAGGGAAATGCACTTACTTCTTACGTATAAGCCTATAGAGGGTATTTTTGAGACCTGACGATTGTTGATTGATTCACCTTGATAAAGGTGAATCAATATAGGCCTTTAACAGTAGATAAAATCAGAGATCAGCCTTTCTGTATAAGCTTTTATGTGAGATAAAAATATTCTGTGGCTGAATATATTCTAGTGTTACTATATTGAGGATTCTATCAAGAAAGAAGAGTCCAACTGTATATAATCAAATATTTTCGGCTCCATTATATCATCTGTATTTATCAAAGCGATATTTATATGATAAAAGACTTTTTCTTTTAGTTTGCTTTTTATTATCTGAGCATAGGGAATCGAAGCATTAACACAGTCCAAGGTAATAAAATCACCCTCTGGATGTTCAGGCCCGTTAAAATAGTGTTCAACCGACGAAAATATAATATTTTTGTGTGATACTTTTACTTCAGATAGATTATTTTCCCAATTTTCTCCTGCAATCAGACCATACATGCATGCACTAATTTTATTTGACTGAATAGGATTCACTTCACTGACAACCCATTGGATAGTATCACCCGCATTAACAGATAAACTAAAGTCGTTAATGTTACCGGAAATTATTTGATCGTCTGGATTATCGCTTACAGCTGTCATATTAATATTTTCTTGCCATTCCCTGTCATTTCTGAACGGTTTCTCCCAAGAGCTTTTTCTACTGAAATAAATAGTGTTTATTTGAATATTTACTGTCCATAACTTACTCATGGGGGAGTCCTTTATCGAATCTGTCGATTTAATGTGAGAGGGAGAACTTTCTACTCAAAGCGTATACAGAAAGAAGTTGTCTTCTGATTTTTTGTAGCACGTATTGCCATTTGACTTTGAAAAGATAGATGGTGGCCTGCTGAAAGCAGGCCTGGTGTTTCTTACAATCTAATTTTGATTGTTGGGTCGACTTGAAGGAACTTCAGGATTTTTGGTGAGTGAATATCGCTGATATCAAGTAGTAAAAGTCTCATATAATAAGAGATATCAGAATTTTCAGCGCTGGCTCTCACAGTCGTTTCCGGGATAGAAATATCTGACGTTGATGCCTTCAGGAAGTTACCACCAGGTTGTTCGGGTGCATTAAAGCCATTCAAAATAGAAGAGAATGCGGCTTCAGTGATTACTGTGTTAGGTGGTGTAAGGTTAGCATCCCAGTTACTACCCTGAGAAAAGCCGTACATACATACACTTCTATGGTTGTTATATACAGGATTTACTTCACTGACTACCCATCGAATCTTGTCATCTTTACCGACAGTAAGTTGGAAGCTATCTCCATCACCAACAGTAATAGCATCATCAGGGTTGTCACTAACAGCTGTCATTCTGACATTGTTTCTCCAGTACGTACCCGAGCCTACAGGGCTGTTCCATGAACCGCTACCGGAGATACTATTTAAAAACAACGTGTTAACTTGAACATTAATCGTCCATACCTTAGCCATTTTTTTTCCTTACACATATTTTATGTTGTTTAATTTTTTACATACACACTTACACAAAAGTGTTTCGGTATTTTTTGGCCAATGGCTGAAGCATGAAGCCATTTGCTAAAGAGAAACTTTTGCGTGAGTGCTTATTTAGCTATGTAGCGGGTTTTATTATTGTGTTTTTTTACTGACTTTATATTACATCGCATTACATAAGATCAGAGTTACTTTCTTAGCGACAGTGCATGGAGGATATTAATCAGAAAGCTATATTTTCACCTCTGCCTAAATCAGATACCTTTTGAAATAAAAAAATCCATACAAGTGATTGAAAAACATCTTTTTTTATTTACAACTATTTAACTGCAGAGATTGTGCTATTTACTCTACAGCGACGCCCCTTGCAAAGCTAACTGTAATTATGCTACCGCTCAATTAATTTCATCACGACAAAATAACAATGTGAGATTATCAAAAATATTACAACAACAATTACATCGAAAAATAAAAAAGACCAATTCTATACACAACAAAGGCTTTAACAACCATTCAATCTATTTAGAAAAACCGCCTTATAATAGATGTATGTCCCCTTGGTCTATTTTCAAAAAAATGCATAATTATCAACTAAAAACTGTACTCGCTCTTAAAATAAGAGTGCATCTATAGACCTGGACAGTGCGAAGTTCTCGATAGTGGAAGCATAAGCTTGACGCCTCTCAGGCT
>CAYFGP010000162.1:0-13858 GCA_964342385.1 uncultured Oleiphilus sp.
TCCTGATCAGCTATCAATGGAGCTGGTTTATGCTTAACCGGACAGTAGTGACTCTCAGTATATGTCGGACCTGGCTGACGGTGAGGTGTGTCTAGCGGTGGGTTATAACGGCAGTATCTTTATGGCCCAGGATCGTGCCGATGAAGCCGGCACCGGCGTTAATCTGGGTTATATCGTGCCTAAAGAAGGTGCGACCTTGTGGTTTGATGCCATTGCCATTCCAGTCGACGCCCCTAATCCAGAGAATGCCCATGCCCTGCTGAACCACCTGATGGACGGCCAGGTGATCGCCAAGGTGAGTAATACCGTGCGCTTTGCTAACGGCTATTCCGCATCGCAACCTTATCTGGATCAAGATCTACTGAAAAATCAGGGGATTTATCCTGATGCCAATGTAAAAGCTCGTTTGGTGCCACTACCGGAATTCCCTAAACGTTTTGAGAAGCAACTCAACCGTATGTGGAGCCGGGTCAAAGTGGGCAATTGATTCATTGATTTTAGAGCCGTTCAAAACAGCTCAAAGTGATTCATAACATAGAACGGCCTGACTCAATCCCTCGGTACGCCCCGTTTTAGGCATCGACGTATCCGTTTGGGTTAATAACGGTTTTCTATTCTCTCTTTTATTGAGTTTACCTTAGGTTACTGATCACAGCTTACCTTCAGAACAAAGCTTAACGGCAATGGGCTGATAGCAGGTTGATGGGATTCTTTTGCCTGAATTTTGTTTGTGGGAGCCTTCAAAGTGCAGCAAAAGATCCGATCAGTGGCCTTTTTAACACAGGTTTTATTATGAAAAATGTCACTGTCTCTGCCACTCAAATGGCATGTTCCTGGGATCTGGATGCCAATATCCAGCAAGCAGAAGCTTTAGTTGAACAGGCCTATGGTCAGGGCGCTCAGATTATCCTGCTGCAGGAACTGTTTGAAGCACCTTACTTCTGTCAGGAAGTGAATGCAGAGCACTTTAAGCTGGCCAAGCCCGTGCAGGATAACCCGCTGATTCAGCACTTTCAGGCCTTGGCGAAAAAGCTGGAAGTGGTGTTACCGATCTCATTTTTTGAGCAAGCCGGTAACTGCTACTTTAACTCGCTGGTCACCATCGATGCGGATGGTTCTATTGTCAGTCATTACCGTAAAACCCATATCCCGGATGCCGAAGGTTATTACGAAAAGTATTACTTCAGCCCTGGGGATACCGGTTTCCAGATCGCCAAAACCCGTTATGCGGATATCGGTGTCGGCATTTGTTGGGATCAGTGGTTCCCAGAAGCGGCCCGTTCAATGGTGCTGCAGGGGGCGGAAATTCTGTTTTATCCCACCGCTATTGGTAGCGAACCGGGTTGTAGTGAGCTGGACAGTCGTGATCATTGGCAACGCGTTATGCAGGGCCATGCTGGCGCTAATATGGTGCCTGTCGTCGCTTCAAATCGTATTGGTAAGGAAGACACGGATAAAACCAGTATGACTTTCTATGGTTCATCCTTTATTGCTGATCATCTGGGCGAGAAAGTTCAGGAAGCTAATAGAGAAGAGCAGGCTGTGCTGTGTGCCAGTTTTGATCTGGATTATATGCGTGAATACCGCCATACCTGGGGTGTATTCCGTGACCGTCGTCCTGATCAGTATGAAGCGCTGAGTACACTCACAGGGGAGCTTTCTTAGACTGCCTAGAGCAACTTAGTGCTGTTTAGTGCTCAGCTGTTTTACTACTGATTGTGAACCTTCCACCCTTTTCCAAATGGTGCATTTGCGCAGCTTCGGCTGCGCTTTTTTTGCTGTGAGAAGCTGTTTTTATGAACTTATTAGTGTGACCTGTTTTTGTCAGCCAATAAGTTACTAAAGCCCTCTTTACCAAGAGGGCTTCAGCATAAACACAGCAGTTGTTATATAAGGGCCGTTAACTAGTAGTAGCTATATAATGGCGACTGGCTAGTAGTAGCTCAACTCCCGTACCTTACCCCAGAACACTCGGTAGGAATACGCGGTATAGCTGATAATCACAGGTACCACCAGAATTGCACCCCACAGGATAAAGCTCAGGGATTCCGGTGCTGCTGCAGACTCCCAGATAGTGAGCTGGTCCGGCACGATATAAGGGAAGAAGCTTAAGGCCAAGCCAAAGAAACACAGGATAAAAATCGCCACGGCATTTACAAACGGCAGCCAGCACTTTTTATCACCCGGTAGAGGCAGCTGCTTCAGCAGTCGATCACTGATCACAAACAGGGCAAAACAGATGATCGGCAGTGGTGCAATCAACGCCATATTAGGCCAGGTAAACCACTTGGCAAATACGCTGGGATTAATGGCAGGATTCACTACGGAGACCGAGACCACACCGATAAAACACACCCAACCAGATTTTTTTGCCCAGTTCACCGCTTGTTGTTGCAGTTCGCCTTCGGTTTTCATCACCAACCAACAGGCACCGATATAACTGTAGGCAGCTGCGACACCGAAGGCACTCAGCAGGCTAAAACCATAAGCGGCGGGTGTACTCTGAAAGCCCATCACATACATGCCGAGCATATATCCCTGACTCAGGGCCGCCAGCAATGAACCGATTTTAAACACCTTGTTCCAGGTAGCCTTATGACTGAAAACCGCCTTGGCTCTAAAATCAAACGCTACGCCGCGCAGTACCAGGCTGATCAAGAGCACTGCCGTTGGTAGATACAGTTCCTTAAACACCAGGCTATGGGCGGCAGGAAAAGCAATCAATAACAAGCCAACCGCTAATACCAGCCAGGTTTCATTGGCATCCCAAAACGGGCCTATCGAGGCGATCATGGTATCGCTGTTTTTTTGTTGATCCAGAGGTAGCAAGATGCCCACTCCCAGATCATAACCATCCAGTACGGCATACAGCAGCACGGAAAGCCCCATCAAACCGATAAAGATAACTGCCAAAGTATTTGCTTCAAACATAATCAGTATCCTGTATTTTTTACTGAGCCGGGCCTGAGACTGAGCTTGGGATTGAGCCTGCGCCTGAGGTCTGCGCTGCCTTTTCCTGTTCGCTGATCTCTTCGATCTCAACCGCACGACCGGCCATGGTAAACAGGGTATGCAGATAGGCCACGAGCAAGACGGCATACAGCACCAGATAAGCCGTTAGTGAGAGGCCGACATTGGCAGGCGCGATATCTGTCGCCGCATCTTTGACGCTTAAAACCCCTGTCACCAACCAAGGCTGACGACCAATCTCGGTCACATACCAACCGGCTAACGTGGCAACCCAACCTGAGAAGCTCATCGCGACCAAGGCTTTTAACATCCAATTCGGTAGTGATTCACGACGGGCCAGCTGAATACGTGCCACCCAGGCAATCAGCAGCATTAACATGCCAATCCCCACCATAATGCGGAAGCTATAAAACACGGGGGCCATCGGCGGTGTTTCGCCTTCAAACTCGTTAAAGCCTTTAATCTCACCATTAAAGTCATGGGTCAGAATCAAGCTGGCCATACCGGGAATGGCGATCTCAAAGTGGTTGGTTTTAGCTTCTTCATCAGGAATCGCAAACAGCAGCAGTGGGGCACTTTTTTCGGTTTCCCATACCCCTTCCATCGCCGCGATCTTTTGTGGCTGGTGCTCTAAGGTGTTTAGACCATGCAGATCACCCACAAACACCTGTAGCGGAGTCAAAATAGCGGCAACCGTTAACGCAATTTTCAGCGTCAGTTTTGGTGCCTGTTTATTATCACCTTTCAGTAGGCGATAGGCGCTGATACCGGCGATAAAGAAGGACGCAGTCAGACCTGAAGCCAACAACATATGGGACAAGCGGTAAGGAAAAGAGGGATTAAAGATAATCTCAAACCAATCCACCGCATAGGCGACGCCGTCTCGTATCTCATGCCCCTGAGGGGTTTGCATCCAAGAGTTGAGCGACAAGATCCAAAATGCTGAAATTGTGGTGCCAATGGCAACAATCAACGTGGATAAGGTATGTATTCTGGGTGAAACCCGGTGCATACCAAACAGCATGATACCCAGAAACCCTGCCTCTAAGAAAAAGGCGGTTAATACCTCATAACCCAGTAATGGGCCTGCGATATTAGCGACTGTTTCCATAAACATGGGCCAGTTGGTGCCAAACTGGAACGACATGGTGATGCCGCTCACCACACCCAGGGCAAAGGTCAGAGCAAAGATTTTTACCCAGAAACGATAGGCACGCATCCATACCGGATTGCCGGTTTGATCAAAGCGTAGTTTGAAAAAATAAACAAACCAACTCAACGCAATGGTGATGGTTGGAAACAAAATATGAAAACTGATATTCGCAGCAAACTGAATGCGAGACAGCATTAAGGTATCTAACATAACGTACCTCATAACTTGATTCTGCGCGCATCGAAGAGCAAGAGAAGGAAAATTATGATGCGCTCAAGGGGGAAAGGACTGAGTTTGGCAGTCACTCAAAACACGTTTAATGCCCGGATAAATCCAGTGAGGAACGCAAAAAAAGTGCTCAGAGCAACCGCCAATTCGCTCAATCGTTTTTAAGAAGTTTGTCTTTCATATCGATAACCTTGCTGACACCCGCACCCAGTTTCATCAGGGTATTGAGCTTGTCGGGGCTAAGGCCCTGCAGTTCACCCGCCCATTCGGTTATCGTCTCCAGAAGATCGTGAATCTCCCGCATTTTGTCCTGGGCATATAGCTCCTGATGGTTCGCAGGTTCGTCCAGCAGGTTATCCCTCAGCAGTGACAGTGTTGGATCAACCTCACGTTTACGGCGCTCTTCAAAGACACGGATCGCCATATCCCAGATTGAACCGGCCGGAGAGTAATACTCTTTGCGATCTTTGGGTTTGTGGTGAATCTGCACTAAACGCCAGGACTGCAACTCTTTAATGCCCATGCTGACATTGCCACGGGAGATCTTGAGTGCTTCTGAAATTTCCATCGCACTCAACGGCTCTTCACTGATAATCAGTAGGCCATACATCTGCCCTACTGTGCGGTTAAAACCCCAGCGACTGCCCATCTCACCACAGTGCATCACAAAGGATTCAAGCTTTTCGGTCATTTTCAT
The DNA here is from genome assembly GCA_964342385.1 of uncultured Oleiphilus sp. GTDB lineage: Bacteria > Pseudomonadota > Gammaproteobacteria > Pseudomonadales > Halomonadaceae > Oceanospirillum. Next base: position 5,049 of record CAYFGP010000162.1, read on the forward strand.
AATTTGAGTTCTGAACTTTCAGTATTTTCTGAAAGTTTATTCCAAAAATGATCTGAGTCAAGTTTTCTTTGTTTTTAAATTGCTGAACAGCAGTTTTTTGGCAGAACGATGGATAAGGATGGCACGCTATAGGTAGAGGAAAACACTCTTGAGCCCCTGGCTACTGCATAAAACACTTTGCCCAATGGATGACTGCGATTATGGATAACGGTGATTGCCGCAGAGGAGTCTTTAGCATGAGCTAAGCATTTGAGTATAATGACTTTATGTCGAACTCCTTAGAAAAGAAGACCAAAGCGGAAATTGCTGCTGAGCAATTGGAAGCCGCTATCGTATCCTGCCAGTTAGCACCGGGCAGCGTGATGACCGAAACCGAGATCAGTGAATTTGTTGGTTTGGGCCGTACGCCTGTGCGTGAAGCCCTGATGAAACTGGCCAATGAAAATCTGGTGCGTTTATCCCGTGCTGGCGTGGTGATTCCTGAACTGAATCCCATGACTATGTTAAAACTGCTGGAACCTCGTTCGCTTATTGAACGCCTATGTATCGAAAAGGCACTGGAACGAATTGTAGAAGCAGATAAAGCCGAGATTCAGCCGGTAATTGATACACTGGAATCGTTAGAAGCCAGTGATCGTCAAGGATTTATGGCAGTACTGCGCAGTATTCACCATATTTTGGCGCGATCTTCCAAGAACGAGTTTATTCTCTCATCCATTAAAACCACTCAAGGGCTATCCCGCCGTTTCTGGTGTTACTACGCGACGGATGATGATCAAGCCTACTGTACTGACCTTTATATCCGTCAGATGAAGGCCTTGATGGCAGAAGATAGAGACACCGCACTGGCGGCTTCCTCTGAGCTGATTAACTATCTGCAAAGCTTCACCAAAAAGCAGATGGATCAGTTCAATTCAGAACATTAATCCCCTGCTAGACTGATTGATTTTCTTCGGGGCAAACCCAGTTTGCCCCATTTCCCTTTACTGTATTTTCCTGTGCCCTCTCCTTCTTTTTGCTACCATTCAGTTACTTGCAGTTTCGGTCTTATTTAACTGTTTGTTTTTAAATATCTTTTCTCCCTGATACGCGCTTTACCTTTCCAATCTCGTTACAGAACGGGAAAGATTTTGGACATTTATTTCTATTTTTTTAGAAATAAAAATTGACTGATATTTTTATATTTACATATAATTCGAAATATAGAATTCAAGAGCGCTTATGGACTTCTCGGGAATCAAGCCGGAAAGCCTGATGAAGCGCTCATTACGAGGAAAATATTATGAGTCCTGAAATTGCTTCCATGCTGGAAGAAACCCTGGGTATGTTTGCCTTTTTAGCCACAGAGCTAATCATCCTGTTTTTGGCCATCAGTTATCTGGTTGGCGTATTGCAGGAGTTTATTACCCCGGAAAAGATCCAATCCATCCTAAGTTCGCGTCAGGGTAAGGGTTATGTGATAGCGGCCTTGCTAGGAGCGATTACTCCATTCTGCTCCTGCTCAACCATTCCTTTTCTGAAAGGCTTGTTGCGCGCCAGAGCTGGTTTTGGCCCCATGATGGTGTTCCTGTTTTCCAGTCCACTGCTGAACCCAGTAATTATCGGACTGTTTGTGGTTACCTTTGGTCTGGAGGTGGCGGTGTTCTACTTCGCCATTGCGATGACTGTATCGGTAACTGCAGGTTATGTACTGGAAAAACTGGGCTTTGAACGTTACGTACGTGAAGAAGCCTACTTGGACGCAGGTGCAGCGGACAGTTGTGGTACAAGTACTGGCGGTTGTCGTGAACCTGTTAAACAGGTGAGTGACTGTGGCACCAGTAGTTGCGCAGAGCCTGTTAAAAAAGAGAGTGCTTGCAGCTCTGGTACTAATAGCGGTGGCTGTGGAGCCCCCTCTAAACAAGAAAGTGACTGTGGTACAGGTTCTTGTGGGGACTCTGCTACATCAAAAACTGTTGAGCCTAACCGTTGGATGCGTATCTGGTTATCTACCTGGAAAGACTTTAAACAGGTACTGCCTTACTTGCTGATCGGTATTACTCTGGGCTCCTTTATCTACGGCTTTATGCCGACAGATCTGATCGCCCAATACGCTGGTGAAGGTTACTGGTACGCCATTCCAGTGGCCGCAGTGATCGGTATTCCACTGTATATTCGTGCCGAAGCGGTAATTCCATTAAGTGCGGCATTGGTGAAAAAAGGCATGGCTCTGGGTTCTGTGATGGCTCTGATTATCGGTAGTGCAGGTGCCAGCCTGACGGAGGTAATTTTGTTGAAAGCCATCTTTAAAAATCAGATGATTGCCGCCTTCTTAGTTGTGATTCTGGGTATGGCGATCAGCGCAGGCTTCCTTTACTCATACATGTTTTCATAAGTCTTTTCTCGGTGAAATGGATGTAAGACAGGCGATAAGCAAGCCGCTTTAAATAAAGGCAGTAAAAAGAAGATCAGGTTGATTGTCGTGCACTCTGCCTGATCGACTCTACAGTTTATAAGGCTCCAAAAAGTGTTCTGTGGGAGAGCAAGATGAAAAAAATCTATCCCGTAATTGTTATCGGTGGCGGTCAGGCTGGATTATCAGCGGCTTATTATCTGCGCCGTAAAAAGATCGAATATCTGGTACTGGATGCCAATAAATAACCCGGCGGTAGCTGGCGCAAAACCTGGGCCTCACTCAGATTGTTTTCTCCTTCTGAATACAGCTCCCTATCCGGTTGGGCTATGCCAAAGACCGAACAGGAATACCCAAGCAAAAACGAATTTATCGATTATCTAGCTCAATACGAAAGCCGTTACGGTTTTCCGGTTCAACGCCAAACGACTGTACTCTCGGTTAAACGTGAAGAGGATGGCGTATTCCATCTGCAAACCAACCAAGGTGACTTTTACGCCGAAGCCGTTGTGATGGCCACAGGTACCGCTAGTGGTGCCAGAATTCCCATGTATCCCGGTATCGAACGCTTTCAGGGTGAGCAGCTGCACTCTGTCGCTTATGAAGGCATCGAACAGTTTATCGACAAAAAGGTACTGGTCGTTGGCGCGGGTAACACCGGTGCACAGATCTTTTCCGAATTAGCAGAAGTGGCTCAGGTCACCTGGACCTCAAAATATCTACCCAAGTATCTGCCGGATGATGTTGATGGTCGCTACCTTTTCTCTGGAGCTACCCAGAAATATCTGGCCATGAAAAATGGTGAAGGGGCGTCAGGGAAAAGTGCAGAGCAAAGCTCTGATAAAAATGCAGAACAAACAACGGATCAGCCAAGCGAACAAAAAGCCGAAATCCCAGTAAACCTGGGCAATATCGTGATGGTAGAGCCTGTACGTAAAGCCCGTGATAAAGGCCTACTTAAAGCCCGCATCGCAGACTTTACCATTGAAGAACAGGGCGTCACCTGGGGCGATGGTAGTCAGCAAGAATTTGATGCCATCATCTGGGCCACAGGTTTTAAAGCCAAACTGAATATGCTGGAGCCATTGGGCATCGTTCAAGATGGCCGGGTTAAAACCGAAGAAACCCGCGCCATCGATATCGACGGCTTATGGCTGGTTGGCTTAGGGGATTGGACCGGTTTTGCCTCTGCCACCATTTACGGTGTCGGAAAAACCGCCAGAGAGATGGCCAATCAGGTGGTAAGCTATTTGGATCAACGCAAAGAAGCTGCATCGGTAGAAGAAAACGTTTGATGCGTTTTGTCTGAGCTATTACCGCGAATACAGTTAATATAACGAAGGGGAGAGGACTAAAGTTGTGCCCTCTCCTTCTGATAACTCCAGCAACTCTTAAGATTTCTCCTATTTGACTCACTTTATTTCTTACCCTGAAGTTACTTTTTAGATATAAAATCGGTGATTGTCTTATGGCATTAAAAAACAATTATTAATCAATACGAATAAATAAAATACACTTTCTTGTGGTAACAAGACCAAATGCAGGCAGTAAAATCCAATAAAAACAGAGCTTTCAGCTGAATTTAATGTTTTTCTGTCTTGCATGCAGACAATATGTGTCACTATTGATTTAATATTAAAGATTTAAAATCATATTTAATTGCTTTTAATTTTACGCATCATATTGTAATAAGATCACTCTTATCGTATACGAAACAATATGGAAGTTAAGATGAAAATAAAAGCTATCAAAACACTAGCAATATCGATACTGGCTACATCTACTCTGGCTCATGCAATTCCATCTCAAGTCAGAACGGTTAGCTCCCCCAATTATCAAGCAACACCATCTGGCAGTTATCAGGAAAGATCAACATTTGAGAATTGGCCTTCAGGAAAAATAAGTACTGCTGGATATTTTCACCATGGCTTTGATATCCATACTCCATCAACTCACCACCTATTTCCAGGACCTGTCACTTCATTAACAGATCTCTCTTCTCTTCCAGAAATTGAAGGAGTATCAATGAGTGATGTGTCCTCTGTCTTATCAGGCCTTAACCCGAACAATAGATGGACATTTAATACTGCACCCGACAGTGGTTGTTTTTACACTATTGGCGGTCCTAATACTTGTTATTCTGCAAATAACTACAAACTGAATTTCCATGGTGAAAACACCTCTCAAGGCGATGGTCATTTAATTGTATCTCGCAACAAAGTTGCCTTTAATGGCGGTATTATTATTGAAACGACATTACGTCCATGGTGTACATCTGGAAGCGGTGGCTGTTGGGCTAACTTTGGTTTATATGATGGTGAGATGAACTACCGAGCAATTGGATTCCGTAAAGATGGCAATAGCCCAACAGGCTACCTTAATATTTGGGGAACAGTTAAAGAAATTCCTTTTAACAGTGGACTATATGGCAATAGAACTTGGTCAGAAGGCGCAACTTATAGCCTTAAGATACAATACTGGAAGAACAGCTCAGGTGTATGGCGTTGGGATTATTTCCTCAATAATAGTTGGGTTGCTGGTCACAATGCAACCGATCGAAATGATGTAAAAAATAGCACAACAGGTGTAACCACCACTTCTTATATGTTTGGCAATATTGGACAATCTGATGCATTTGCAGCAGGGAGCGCATACTTTCATGATAAGAAAGCCTATATAGAACTAGGCTTTGGCGGCTATCAAGAAGGTGGAGCCATTGCAGAGGGGAGTTTTGGCCCCATTACTGTGACTCGCTGGTAATATAAAACGATCAAATGCATTAATGTTGCTTCCCCTTGTATATATTGTACAAGGGGAACTCTGTCAAACTACCAACGATATTTTTACTATTATATTAGACAATCAGCATTACAATCCATATAGGCACTTCAAGCACCTCCTCAATAACGGGTAAGAAATCAAATACATTCACCTAGTGCTATGGTTATTATTCATATAGGCTGAAATAGTAGTAAAAAAATATCTAACCTGACAATAAGACACTTTGATAGATACATATCAATCACAGCAACAAAATAAATAGCTTAGTATTCTTGTGTAAATTAAAAAAGTTTACTAGAGTTTCTCTCTTTCTGACAATTCCAGCAGATCTCAAAGTTACTCTCATTTAACTCGCCACAACCCGAGCAATACCAAGGCTGAGCACTGCTATCCTCATATTCGGCCAGCAACTGAGTTGCCTTACTGAGCTGAATATCCTCAACCCATAAAGTCACTTCCAGAACTGTTGCCGGTAGCTCACCCATACCCGAGTACAGGCTTTCACCCTTTAGCCGCACCTCTATACCAGCAGTTTCTAACAAGCCTTTTAGGCTGTGTGCTTCTAGTGAGTCTGCAGCGCTATATACCTGAATCCAATCTGACATTTTTATCCTCAATTGGCCCTATCTGTTCTGACTATTTTGGCTGAGCTGACCGCGAATACCAAATGCATGACGATACGCAGGCTAAGTTAGAAATAGCAGACGTATTCATCTTCTCTATCTGGAAGGTCAATGGCCTTTAAAAATATATTTAATATCAATGCACTAAGAGGTTCTATCTTAGAATAACCGAGCGATATTGATCAGAAATGGCCCACATGCTCGTTTTCAAAGACTAAAAGCAAAAGACCTTTCGCATTTCCCTTCCTACACATAAGCTTACTAAATGCCAGATGAGATATTGAAACGTGCAAAAAGCGCATGCACAACGTGAAAATGCTGTGCTGCAAGCTTAGATGGTTTGATAAATCATGAGTAAAGTAGAAGAAAGTAAGTTTTATAAAACGCTGCTTGAGTCCACCCTCGCGATTCCCTGGAAGATCGACTGGGATACCAAAGAGTTTACTTATATTGGGCCCCAGATAGAAAGTTTACTAGGCTGGCCTTGTTCGAGTTGGAAAACGGCCCAGGACTGGATCGATCGTATGCACGAAGACGATAGGGAGGGAACAGCTAGCTACTGTATTGCTCAATCGGAGAAAGGCATTGACCACGAGGCTGATTATCGCGCCGTAAAGAGTGATGGTAGCTTTGTCTGGATTAGAGATGTCGTTCATGTATTGCGAGAAGGCGATAAAACGTCAGCACTGATTGGCTTTATGTTTGATATTTCAGAGCGAAAAGCACTTGAACTTGAGCTGCAAGAGTTAAGTGAAAAAAACCGCAAGATGGCGTATGTCGATGAGCTGACTAACATCCCTAATCGAAAAGCTTTTAACGAAAGGTTCGATATGGAGTTTCAGCGAGCTGTTCGAAATGGTAGTGCTCTTTCGCTACTGTTTATCGACATAGATCACTTCAAACAATATAACGACAACTACGGCCACCTTGCAGGTGATAAGTGCTTAATATCTGTTGCTGAAATTATTAATCGTAGTTTCCGAAGACCTGCTGACTTTAGTGCCCGATTTGGAGGGGAGGAGTTTATTGTGATTCTCCCAGAAACCCCAAAAGATGAAGCAAAACAATTAGCCGATAACTGTCTGGCTGAAATCAGAAATACACATATTTATCATCAAGCTAGCGAAACCAGTTCACACGTTACTGCCAGTATAGGTCTATGTACTGCTGATCCTAGTATCTCATTCCAAAATAAGACATCCTTCTTAGATAAAGCTGATCAACTTCTGTATCGTGCCAAATCTAACGGCCGCAATCGGGTTGAATACTAAAAATTCAGTAAGGCCAGGCGCAATTGTCTAAAAAGAGCCTGGGGTACTGATCACGAATGTAAATCTATAAGAAGAGAGTGGTTGTCCCATATTTTGAAGCCAAGAGCCAGTTTAATCGTCATCAATGAGCAACAAGAAATTCTTTTGATGGAGAGATACAAAGGTAATCGCCACTATTGGGTTTTCCCAGGAGGTGGGGTTGAAGATAACGAAACGTTTGAAGCTGCTGCGATTAGGGAAGCAATGGAAGAGGTTTCGCTATCGATTCATTGTTTATCGCATACATTCACCATTAGCAATGAAGGCCGTGAAGAGCAGTTCTTTGTAGCTATTGATTTCAGTGGAGAAGTAAAACTAGGAATAGGCCCAGAACGGGGGAAATCTAGTCCAACTAATACTTACTCCCCGAGCTGGATTGCTATCAACAAGTTATGTGAGCTTAATTTGTTTCCCATCGAGGGAAAACGAGCCCTGCTCGATCAGTATTTGAGAAGTGTTCTCTGACAAACCTCCCCAAGCGACCGCTAATATATATGATAAACTGAGCTCCCATATGAATAAAAACAACCTTATCAGTGTGCTTGAGGAGCTCAGTATTGGCCTTAGGCGCTTTACTGTCCAGCATGAGCATTACTCTGAACAATGGGCTGAAGCTTTTAAGCTTGTCTCAGCGGAGATTAGTCCATTGCTGGGCGACGCTCAGGTTTATCATATCGGAAGCACCGCTATTCCAGGTTGTATCGCTAAACCTATTCTGGATATTGGTATTGGATATCATCAGGGCGCGGACTTTGCCCAGCAAACCCAGTCCCTCGTGGAGTTAGGGTTTACCAGTAAAGGTGCGTATGGAGTAGAAGGACGCAGCTTCTTCACGTTTTACAATGATGAGGAGACTTTTGACTACATCCATATTCATGCCTACAAGGAGCAAGATCCCAAGTTGCTTGCACATATTGCCTTTCGTGATGCGCATTTAGCGGATGCTTCCTTAGTTGAGAAATACAATGAGTTAAAAATCGATCTTGTGAGCAGAGGTGTTTCAAGACAGGATTACCCGGCTGCTAAAACGGCTTATATAACAGAGGTACTTGATAACCCATTCGCTTGATAACAAATGAGCTTGAACAAAAGTACTTGCAGCTGACTCCTAATGGGACGAAGTAGCCCTGCTCTACCCCGCTGTAAACTTCACTCAAAGCCTCACATCCAAAACACTTGAGCCAATACGGCTTATGGCAGCGTTCTGTATTAAACTCAGACGTGATTTGTCTTTATTGCTATAGAAGCCCCAATGTCAGAAAAACCAAAAACATTCTTTGAAAATGAAGTGGATCGTATCTATAGAGAGGGCTCGTTTCGGCCAGAGCAATATGTGCAGATCCGGCAGTCTAAGGCTTTTATGGAGAAGTGCTATTCCGACAAGATAGAGCTGAATGATCTGGCGAAAGAGGCGTTTATGTCTCGCTTCCATTACGTCAGAATCTTTCAACGTATGTATGGCTTAACCCCCAGAGCTTATTTGCGGGATCTGCGGATTTCGAAAGCTAAGACTCTGATAAAACAGGGCTTACCCATCACTCAGGTGTGCTTTGATGTGGGTTATGAAAGCGTGACGACCTTTTCATCGGTGTTTAAAAAGTGTACGGGTTACACACCGAGAGAATATCAGCGCATCCACAAACAGCAAGACTGATCTGGCAACAGTTTTCCGGACACATTTTCAAGCAGCTGCTCGTAGTTTTG
>CAYFGP010000163.1:0-13794 GCA_964342385.1 uncultured Oleiphilus sp.
CTTAGATGATGATTGCCATGTCTTCTCAATCTGCTTTAAACCCGCACATCGCGTTTTTTATGGGATTCAGAAATTAAATATCACTTTCTGATCCGATGCAGGAGATAGATACCAGGAACCCGTCGTGGTTCGATATGCAGGGTCCTGTTCATTACCTGAGGACTGCACAAAATCTACAAAACCGGGATAAGCTTCAACCAAGTCCATTTTTTCGATAGGATGATGCCATAACGCAGGTAACTCAAGCGCCCAAGGCAAACCGGATTGTGAAACAAAAGAGGTTGCTGGATAAGAGGAACTGTCATCTTCCATCCCCCAATACTGGCTATTAAAACGTGCGCTCACTCGTTTATTCTTCAGATGTATCTCTAAACCCCGACCGCCATACTGAGCTACACCATGATGGTAACCTGGGGTGGCAAAGATAAAGGGATTTAATGTACCTGAAGGCGCACTTGCCTGATCCACTGGAGTTTTCAATGGCACCAAAATATAGAACTTAAAGCTATCAGTGGCATCACACCCCTTCTCTGTGCGATAGAAACGACAACCTGCTGCCGGAGAAACATCACCCCAAAGGTTGGCCGAAACAATAAGTTGAAAACGAACCCTGTTCCAGTGGTGCTTGTACCAGGCAGTTGTCTCTATCAATTATTCCATCCTGCTGGGCGTAACAAATGTTGAGATAAGCCCCCTCGCTGGCAAGCTCAGCTAAATTAACCTGCACCGAAACCTGCTGCTGACTGTTAAAATCAAAAGTCTCGCTGGCAATAAGGTCTGTAGTGGAAATATCTGCAGGGCTTTCTTCCTGAGTCGATGAAGAACTGGCCGCTTGAGAGGAATTGCCTCTACTGCCGGTTTCAGAAAAACATCCAACCGTGACAATTGCCGATAGACATAGGCTGCAAAAAATTAGTGGCTTCATAAAACACTCCCTACCGCTCTCGCGGCTGTCCAATACATACCCAGGCAAAGTCTCTACTCGAAATACAGTTTTTCTTTGTTACTGATAATTAGCAGCAGACTTTTATTAGGCAGCGATCTTTATTACTAGTGTTAAGGAAGTTTACGCACAAAACGGGCCATAAAAAAATCTATTGAATATCAATTGGTTACAACGGAATTGCATTTTGCAAATGCTGAACAGCAGGCAAGAAAAATATCGAAATGCAAAAAGTATAAAAAGTTGGAGTAAGCAGTTTGGAACGCAAAGCAAACCATCAGCGATTAAAGAAATGGCATCGGAGATGGAGATGGAGATGGAGATGGAGATGGAGAATAGAACTGGTTAAGGGGCTAAAAAAGCTATTCATTCAGTAGCGCCGCTTTAAAGTAACGACCAGGGGTTTTGCCAAGCGCCTGACGGAACATAGCCACAAAAGCGCTGTTGCTCTTATAGCCCAATTCAATGGAAACCTCAGTCACACTGATACCCTGCTCTAATCGATGTACGGCGACCTGTAACAGCAACTGCTTGCGCCATTGCTGAAAGCTCATCCCCGTTTCTTTTACAAACAACCGGCTCAGAGTACGCACACTCGCTCCTGCATAATCAGCCCAATGATTCAGGCCTAACTCAGCTTGTGGTTTTTGAATCATCGCCTGCATCACTTTCTGCAAACGACGATCTTCTGCACCCGGTAGATACAACAAGGAAGGTTTAAGTTCTTCCAACTCATCGAGGATAACAGCACAGATTCGCGCTGCCGGGCTATCCACTTCATAATGAGTACCAAAATCTGCTACCCGCATAATCAATTCCCTTAGTAACGGGGTCATATCCAGGACACTGCACTGAGTGGGGAAACGGTGTAAACAGGTTGGATCAACAAACAGATGGCGAATCTCTGCATCAACCTCAGCTGTCACAGAGTGATTCATATTTCCGGGGATCCATACGGCTTGAGAGGAAGGAATAACCCAGCAACCATCCTCTGTATAAACCTTGATAATTCCAGCAGTCGCATAAGCCAGCTGCCCACGAATATGGCTATGAGAATCCAGCTCGTTGCTAGAGAGAATAGTGTCTTTAATGCCCAGAATCGGACATTGAGGGTTATCCAAACCGCCAATGTTGAACTTACGCCGGGGAGTACATGGCGACTTAATCGCCTGACCACTTGTCCTATTCTCGATATTATTTGGCATTTTATCGCCTTAGTCACTTCTAAATTAACGGCATAATGGATTTAAGCGGACTCTGAAGAGTCATTGTACTAATTCCCACCGGAGGTGATTATGTTGAGCGAAAACAATATTAATCAACCCAAACTGAGTTTATTAGCCCGGTTACCCAAGCTTAAGTCATCAAGCATCAAACCGGTACTTGCACTCAGCTTGATTACAGTCATCTGTGTAACCTTTTTCCTAAGTCCAGTGGCAAGCTATCTGAGCTTGAACCAATCAATATCAGCCGCACTAGTTGCAAGCATTATAGTCCTGTTTGCCACCAGTGTGATTCCAGAGCCCGTCACAGCATTATTACTCATGATGTTAGCCATGTTGCTATCTATTGCACCCGCTGATGTCGTTTTTTCTGGTTTTGCTTCTACTGCCTGCTGGTTGATTTTCTCAGGTTTGGTGATAGGTATCGCGATTACAGAAACGGGCTTAGCAGCTCGTTTAGCAAAAGTTTTCTCCCGAAAGCTGGATGCTAGCTATCTGCAATTGGTAACCGGCATTGTTATTATCGGTATATTACTGGGCTTTGCCATGCCCTCTTCTGTAGGGCGCGTGGTTGTTCTAATGCCGATCGTAGTTGCTATCGCCCATAATTGCGGCTTTACTGACAACAGCAATGGCCGTATTGGCCTGGTCCTGGCTGCAGCCTTTGGCTGTCATATCCCCACTTTTGCTATCCTTCCAGCTAATATCCCTAATATGGTGATGATAGGGACTGCAGAAACCGTTCACCAATGGACACCTATGTATGCAGAGTACCTGCTTCTGCACTTTCCTGTACTTGGTGCGTTAAAATCTGTGTTGCTGATTGCGCTGATTCTCTGGCTTTATCCTGATCAACCGAAAGCCAGTAACCAACAAAAGAGCACTGAAACAATCAGTCGAAGCGAATATATGTTGATGGGCATAATGTCAGTCACGCTATTGCTATGGGTAACCGATTCCATTCACCATATTTCATCTGCCTGGATCGGTTTAGCAGCTGCAACCCTATTACTGATGCCTAAAATTGGCTTAGTCAGCCAGGAAAGCTTTAGCAAAAAGATCAGCGTAAATTCCCTGATCGTTGTATCGGGTTTATTAGCTCTCGGGGCCATTATTAACCACACCGGTTTGGGCGTGTTGCTGGCAGATAACGTCGTGAATAAACTACCGCTGGAACAAGGGAACAGCTGGCAAAACTACCTCACCTTGTCCCTGACTGCTCTAATAGTAGCAGTAGGCGGCACCTTACCCTCTGTACCCGCATTGTTAACACCAATGGCGGAACAGTTCAGTGCTAATACAGGTTTTAGTCTTGAAGCGGTATTGATGACACAGGTATTTGGTTTCTCAACCATCGTACTACCCTACCAATCCGTACCTCTGTTAATGGCGATGCCCTTAGGTGGTGTAGCCATTGGCCACGCAGCAAAACTGTGCCTCTGTCTGGCAGCTGCAACGATTTTATTGTTACTGCCTCTGAACTACCTGTGGTGGCAGCTGATTGGCTGGATTTAATTTGCCCCAAGCCCAAGCCCAAGCCCAAGCCCAAGCCCAAGCCCAAGCTTGTTAGAATGCAAAGGGCATCATATTTCCTCTACTAGAAATTATGATGCCCTCTGAACAAACCCTCGTCTTTCCTTACGATGAGGAATAAGAGGAAGATATAACTACATCCTTTTAATCTTTTGCAGAAAGTTTTCTATCACTGGATAAAAATTGAAATATCCAGCTCAACACCCTCCCCGAGCCAATAAACATGTTCGGTATGATCCTTTAAGGCATTTTCAGTAACACCATGAACTAAAACAGTTAGACCATTACGATTTTCATCCAGCCAGGGAATAAAGCTATCGAAGTCATCACTAGCAAAGGTAATCTGGCAGCTCCACATAGGGTGTGGGCCGACGTTTTTTTCATGCAGACGACCTACGGGCAAGTCAAACTTTTCTGCAATTTGCTCCCGTAGCTGAGCAGCGAAAGCGACGCTATCAGCATCGTAATACAGATGGGCGTGGTAATTATCGAATTTATTGACGGGATATTGGTCTGCTAAAGCTGGAGAGTCAGACTGCATTTGAGCTTCAGCGTTTTCTGAGATAACGTCAGCATTCTCTGCGATGGTTGAATCAGTTGGCATGGGTGCTAAATCGCTTTTTTGCATTATGATTATGCCGCTATTTTACCACCCTTTAGCTCTGTCTTTACATATGAGCACTTTCTTTACATATTAGCTCTGTTTTTATATATGGACTGTCGGCGAATTGATAATAGATAGGTCTACCTCAACTGCTTGGTTGATCAGGTTGATTTTGGAGAAGTTAAAACCTGTCAGATAACCCACTGCTTCTTCCGGACCTAGTAGTTTTTTGGCGATTGCTTTATTGCTCAAACCACTCTGCTTCAGTCCCTGCGCCCGCTCACACAGTTCCAACATATTATTGAGTTTCTCTGCCATTGCATGCTTGCCATCTTCCAAAATGCCGCGATGGGGACAAAAGAGCACATCAAAATCTAACTGCAGTACTTTGTTCATACTAAGCATGATCTGGGCGAGGTTTTCATCTTTTCTCAGCATACGCAGGGATTTCGAGATATAGAGATCGCCACTAAACAGCCACTTCCTTTCTGGCAGATAAAAACAGTGCAGATCTTTAGCATGGCCTGGAGTATGTATTGCTACAACTTCACCATAACCTTCCAGTTGTTGAGAGCCAGGCATTGGTTGAGTTTTAACGGGTTTGGGTTCACCCCAGATCACCTTTTGCAGTATCGGCGTGCGGTAGCCGTCATCAAACTTATGTTTGGCTTGTTGAGGCGCGTAAGGTGTTAACTGACAACCCTGTGCGATACGTGCCGCATTGCCACTGTGGTCTTCATGGTGATGAGACAGTAGCAGTCGATGTACCGGCTGTTGCTGGATAAAGGATTTAACCTCAGACCATTGATTGGATGGCCCGGCGTCAATCAGAGTATCGCCCAGACGATAGATAATAAAGGTGGTGTTAATGCCCAGATTGAGCCGCCCTACCCGGACGCCTTCCACACTGAATCCTTGTTCATCTTTAAACTGATAACGCTTTCTGATTGGCATAACGCAACTCACGGAACAGAACTTAGGCCCTGTAAATTAGCATAAGCGGTTAGGACCTTTCGGCCAGATTTTTAGATTAAATTAAGCGTTTGAATAAAACGATATTTGCTGAACCGAACTGTAGCTAGCGTGAGATACGCAGCAGACCCACTGGACTGCATATTTGATAAAACAGGTCCGATAGCAATCAGATACGAGAAGATGAGAAACCGAGAAAGATAAATTGGGCAATTAGTAATAAAGAGCAGCAAAACGAAAAAAACGCCTACCACTTCAATGCTCAGTGATAGGCGTTTTGAGGCTAACCGTTGTTTACTCAGACCCGGCTTAGCAATGAGGTCTGAGTATCACAACAAATCCTAGCCTTGGGTGTAAAAAACCGATGATTCAGTAATCAGGCCTTATACACCAAATTTAGCAGCAGTGTAGATCTTGAAGGCAGCTTCCCAAACTTCGCCTACTTCACCGTTACCCACTGGCTTACCGTCCAGTTTAGTCACTGGAGCGATCTCTTTAGAGGAGCTGGTGATCCAGACTTCGTCAGCAGCACGTACTTCATCCATAGTGATGATACGCTCTTCAACTTTGATAGAACCGTCAGCTTTCAGACTGTCCAGTACGATGCGACGAGTGATACCCGGCAGGATCTGGTTGTCTTGAGTTGGAGTAGCAACAACGCCATCTTTAACGATAAATACGTTAGTGGAGCTACCTTCAGTCAGCTCGCCTTTCGCATTAAACAGCATCGCCTCGTCTGCACCTGCCGCGTGACCTTCCTGATAGTGGATCACGTTACCCAGCAGCGCAGTAGATTTGATGTGACAACGCTGCCAGCGCAGATCTTCAGTGGTGATCATGCTGTACTGGTGTGCTTGAGTGCGATCTGCAGGCTCAGGATCTTTGATCTTGAAAGCAAACGCGAAAATAGTTGGCTCTACGTTTTCTGGATAAGCGTGCAGACGCTTAACATCAGCACCACGGGATACGTGTACGTATACACCCAGGTTCTCACCTACTTCACCATTACGGGCGATCAGATCGTCCAGCAGAGTTTTCCAATCGTCAGCGGTCAGCGTGCTTTTGATTTCGATAGCAGCCAGACCATTGATCATACGCTCAATGTGTGGCATCAGACCTACAGACTGACCATTGTAGTACGGAATCACTTCGTAGATGCCGTCACCAAACAAGAAACCACGATCCAGTGGAGAGATGCGGGCTTCTGCCAGCGGTAGGTATTCACCATTCAGGTACGCGATGCTCATATGACCTTTCCTTCTAACTCATTATTGGATGCCAAATAAAACCCCGGTTGCTAGACCCAACAACGCAGATAAAGGCGTTGTTTAAACAGCACGACGAATACCAGCCAGGACCAACCTAATATAAAAATAGTACAAAGCGGGTAACGTGCTGATCACAAGGTTTTACTCAGCGAAACGACCTGATTCTGCTCACCGCAATTTGTTAATGCGAACAAGGTGTTAGCAGATCAGACTTATTCTTTTTGCCGAACAGCTCTTCCTATCCAGATAAATACTTTTCTCTTTTTCAGCTGCTATCTATTGATTTTGCAGACGACAACTACGAGTTATTCATCTGGGTGCTTTTGGCTGTTTTCTTAGCTGACGGCAGTGTATCTAAAAAAATATTTTGCTTTCAATAGCAAAACAAACTTAAGAAAACATCTCTATATTTACCAAAAAAATAGGAAATAAATCTTTTTTATCCTATTGGAAAATTATTTTTCACTGCTTTAGCAGACGCTGCTTTTGACTCTGGTACAGACCAGTGATCATTCGGATAATCAAAACAGGTCACTTAAGCCTTATCGGACATAATTTCCCGGGCACTTTCTGCCAATAACTGCGGCACAATACGGTCATCATCCAGACGCCAACCGCAGCAAAATGCCAATGCAGGTGGTTGTTCCGCAGTGTTAATTTTGACCAGTTTGCCCTCGGCCATCTCTTTACGCATGATGGGTTCCGGCAATAGTGCAATCCCCATACCCTGCGTCACCAAGCTCACCAAACTGGCCACGGAGCTACAGGTATGAAATACCGGCATCTCTTCCAGCGGCATAAACAACTGTTGTAGATAGTTCCAGGGACGGGTATTGCGAGGGAAACTTAATACCGGGAACTGGGCCAGATCCCGTACACTACGCACACGCTCATCACTGATCTGGCTGACCGTTTGCACGACAGACTCCGGATCCACCATAAAGTTATCACCTAGCGTTTTACCAACCGCTTCGGCCAACTCTGGGGATGCGACCCAGTATTGGGGATAGCTGCATAAAGGTGCGGTGACCAGCTCTTCCGGCAGGGTTTGATCGGATACCATCAAGGCCAGATCCAGCTGACACTCTTCAAGCTGCTTGGTCAGCGTTGGCGTGACATCGCTGATCAACTCAAAAGAAATCAGTGGGTGTTGCTCCTGCCAGTGCTTTAACAGCTCCGATAACCACAGATGGGCCAGAGTATCGGCGATACCAATACGTAGTGTGCCCCGCTGAGGGTTTTCTTCCGCCAGTTGCTGCTTCATCTCCTGGCTGATCGCCAGTAGTTTTTCCGCATAAGGCAGCAACTGAATACCACGGGAAGACAAACGGGTACCACTTTTATCACGGATAAACAACTGGGTACCCAGTTCGCTTTCCAAGGCACTGATACGGGCAGAGATTGTCGGCTGGGTCGCATGCAGCTGCTGAGCCGCCGCATGAAAACTACCTAAACGTGCCACCTTTACAAAGGTGTTTAAGTTTCTTAACCGCATATCACTACCTATCAGAACCCTTTAAAGCGCTTACTTAGTCTTGGATTCAAGTAATAAACACCAAGCTAATTCACTTGGAGAGCTAGTTCACTTGAAAAGCCAATTAACCTGCGTGGCCGATCAGCTTACGCAGCTCAGCCAGAATGCTATCACCCTCTTCCACCGGCAGACCATCTTCGGTCAGCTCGTTGTTACGGGTTACACCATCGACACTGCCCAGATCAGACAGGTACTGCAAGATTTCCAACGGTTTCACCTGAGACAGCAGATCCTTATCGTTCCACAGACTCAGGAAAGCGATAATGCCGTAAGCTCCCCAGTTGGATACGTCAGCAATCAGCAGCTCATCAACACAGGTAGCCGAAGCCATAATATCCAGGCCTTTTAGGGCCTCAGAGATGTTGCCCATGCCAATTTCGTTACCACCATCACCAATAGCAATGGTTGGACACTTAGCATTCGTAACAAAAGTATCAAAACACGCGGTACGCTCACTGATGCTCTCACCACGCATATTGTAGTAACCGCCATCAGCGGCCTGACCAGGACGCTCGATAGACAGCACCGCATCCGGGTGGTAGTTGTACAGCGCCTGGAAGGCTTCCAGAGTACGCTCCTGGTGCTCACCGACGCGGATCTCGTGTACACGGAAATCCGCCATCAGTTTCTGAGAAACCGGTGGACCACAAACGATCACTGGCGTCGCACCCAAGGCTTCCAGTGCCTGATACAGAGCGATAGCGCCCACAGGGCCATCAGTTTCAAAGGTATCAACCACCGGGAAACCGGTACCGATCAGTACGTGACCTTTACACTTGTTCAGAATACGAGCCGCACGCAGGTAGTAACCCGTCGCCAGTGCCGGTTGTACGGTTTTCATGCCACGCAGGTTGCGGGACACCAGTAAGTCTTCGATCTGCTTGGAAAGGGCTGCTTCATTAATCATTATTCTTTACCACACATGCCAAAGCATGTTCTTCGCTAGCTTAAAAAATAGAAAATCAGTTGATCGCTTCAGGCTGAACACGCTCAAAATGGGCATGAGCCAGACAATGCAGATTGTGCGCATCGTCTATGGTGATCTCTTCAAATGACACGCGGGAACCCGGTAACAGCTGCGCCATACGGGCCGTATCCAGTGAGATCATAGAGCCGATTTTGGGATAACCACCGATGGTTTGGCGGTCATTCAACAGCACGATAGGCTGACCATCTGCTGGAATCTGAATCGCACCGTGGCAGATACCTTCCGACAGAATACCGTCGATAGAAGGCTTCACTTCCGGGCCCTCCAGACGGTAACCCATGCGATCCGCACGATCCGTGACCTTGTACTCGCTGCTAAAGAACACACGTTTCTGATAGTCGCTAAACGCATGTTGCTGATAACCGGTAATCACACGCAGCGTAATCTGATCGGAGTAATCTGGACGATACGCTTCCGGCAAACGGAAGGTTTGTGCAGGTTTTACCGCAGCACACTTCAGGTAATCACCCTGCTGCAGCTTTTCACCGTTCAGACCACCGATACCTTCACGGGTCACGGTAGCGCTACTGGAGAAGCTATGCTCCACCTGGAAACCACCGGCTACCGCCAGATAACCACGGGCACCCAAAGCAGAGAACCCTACTTCGATCTGATCACCGGCTTTAACCGGATGCGCATGCCAGCGATCCTGTTCCTGACCGTTAATCTTTAGCGGCATCTCGGCACCGGTCAGTACAATGCAGGTATCCACTTCAGCGGTCAGCACCAGACCACCGATACTCACTTCCAGCACCGTAGCATTCAGCTCATTGCCCAACAGACGGTTAGCCCATTTAAACGCCTGACTATCCAGCGGACCGCCGGTCGTCAAACCGATTCTATGGTGACCAAAACGACCCGCATCCTGAATCAGAGTTAACAGACCCGGTTGCTGTACCTTAAAGCCGCTCCCGGCTTGGCTAGACGTATTAGTACTCACAGTTCACCTCCCAGGGCCAAGAATTCGTCCCGGTCGATGGGATTAAATTTGATACGATCACCCACTTGTACCGGCATAGTCGGCTCAGCTTCAGGATCAAACATACGGGTTGGACACAGGCCGATCAGGTTCCAGCCCCCCGGCGATACTGCGGGATAAACTGCGGTTTGA
Organism: uncultured Oleiphilus sp.; assembly: GCA_964342385.1. Lineage (GTDB taxonomy): Bacteria > Pseudomonadota > Gammaproteobacteria > Pseudomonadales > Halomonadaceae > Oceanospirillum. The sequence goes on from CAYFGP010000163.1 coordinate 10,177, forward strand.
CGATCGGCAATGGCTACCGCACCACGAGGTACTTTTTGACGCGGCGTCGACAGACGAGGCGCTGCAATACGAGGATCAACCTCACCCAGATAAGCAAAACCTGGAGCAAAACCGATGGCATAGACACGATATTCGGTTTCGCTATGCAGCTTGATCACTTCTTCTACGCTCAGCTCAGCACGCTTGGCCAGATCTTCCAGATCGGGACCGGATTCAGTGCTGTAGTACGCCGGTAGCGTTACCAACTGACCTTCAGTACTGGTTGCATTGCCCAGTGAGGCCAGCAAGGTGCGGATACGGCCTTTCACTTCCAGATGATCCACCAGCATCAGGTTGTAGATCACCAGAAGAGATGCATAGGAAGGCACCATATCAATCAGTTTATCGCCCAGCTCTTCCTGCAGAATGGTCACCGCTTGTTGTACACGAGCAGACACTTCAGGGCTGGTTTTGTCGCCAAAATAGATGATCAGAGCATTTTCACCGGCCACTTCAATACGAAGTCCCGATTCAGCACTCTGATCAGCTTGGCTTAATGTGTTATTTGTTGCCATATTCACGCCTATATCCTCTCAATCCGCCGGATCAGTTCTGGATCAACTGACGAATTTCTTGAATGGCGTTGACACCGTCCATATTGTCGCCATGAACACACAGGGTATCGGCACGCAGAGTCAGGGTATGGCCGCTAACCGTCGTTACGGTGCCCTGCTCTTTCAACTGCTTAACCTGTGCCAGCATCTTGTCTTTGGTGTGTACCGCACCTGGTTTAGTACGCGCCAGCAGCTTGCCATCATCGTCGTAACAACGGTCGGCAAAAATCTCAAACAGCAGTTCAATACCTGCCGCCTTAGCTTCTTCCAGATGAGTTTCTGCGTTTGGCGTACTTTGCAGCATCAAAACAACCGGACGGTGATATTCCGCAATCACTTCCATAATGGTGGCGCGTACTGACGCGTCAGCCATCATGTCGTTGTACATCGCACCGTGAGGTTTGACGTAGCTCAGGGTCAGCCCTTGAGTAGCCGCCATACCATCAATAGCCGCAATCTGATACTGCACCATGGCTTTCAGCTCGGCAGCCGAAACCTTCATACTACGCCGACCAAAACCCACCAGATCTGGGTAGCCAGGGTGCGCACCGATAGTCACGCCGTTTTCTTTCGCCATCGCCAGCGTTTTCTGCAGAACCAGTGGATCACCGGCATGGAAACCACAAGCGATATTGGCCTGATCGATATGCGGCATTACCGCTTCATCCAGCCCCATCTTCCAGGAACCGAAACTTTCACCCAGATCACAGTTTAATTTCAAAGTCATAACGGGCTCCTTAAAGTACGGCCAGACGGCTGTTTGGCAGATCGGTAATCAGCATATGACCCGGGCTATGAGTAATGCAGATCGGTGGCTTAGCACATTCAATGGCGACCTGAGGTGTTACACCACAAGCCCAGAATACTGGCACTTCACCTTCTTTAATGGTGACCGCATCACCAAAATCAGGATTATTGATATCAGAGATACCGATCTGAGCCGGATCACCAAAGTGCAGTGGCGCACCATGAACGGAAGGGAAACGGGTACAGATCTGAATGGCACGAATGGCATCCGCAGGCTTCATCGGACGCATGCTCACTACAGTCGTACCGCTAAAGCGACCCGCTGGGCGACATTCGATATTGGTTCGGTACATCGGCACGTTCACACCCTCGGTGATATTACGTACTTCCAGACCGTCGGCGATCAGGGCTTCTTCAAAGGAGAAAGAACAACCCAACAGGAAGGTGACAAAATCATCCTGCCAGTAGTCTTTAACGTCAGTGACTTCTTTAACCAGAGTGCCGTTTTCATAGATGCGGTACTTAGGGATATCGCTACGGATATCTACATCCTGGCCCAGATCCGGCAGCATAAAATCACCCGGCTGGCTGGACATACCGACAATCGGACACGGCTTAGGGTTCAGCTGACAGAACTGCAGAAAATCATTCGCCCACTCTTTTGGCATAATGGCCAGATTGCCCTGGACATACCCCTGAGCAAAACCGGACGTATTACCGGTGAACTCACCGCTTCGAATCTGTTGACGTATTTCAAAAGGCGTCATTTCTGCGCTCATGTAAACCCCTTACTCTCTTTAAAATTGCATCCCGCTTTTAAAATTGCATTCCGTAATCCTTTTAACACTTACAAGGCACACGCTTATAAGAAGGAATAATCGGACAAACTTTCTTAAGACGAGCAGAAACACGAACGTGAGCCCGTGTTCGTTAGAATTTGGTTTGGATGGAATCAGTCTGATCAGACTCACAAATAAAATTAAAACCGAACGGACTGATAACCAACCTCTATCACGTCGCACTACTGACCAAGTGATAGTTTTTCTAAAGTGCGGACTGATGAACAATTAGCATCAGCTGTTTTGCTTGGCCATCCATTGGTCCACGGCATCGCGGCTATTGGCAAAAAAGACGATACGTGGTGTCGGGCTCATAGTGCCGTTAAAATCTACCGTACGTCGATACACCCACCAGCTGTTGTTATCCAGTTCGACAACTTCATCAACGTAGGTTTTTTGTTGGACTTTCTGCAATGGACTCATCATGGCAAGCTCACTTTTTTTATTCTACGGTCTCTCGGGAAGACCTTATGACTTAGCAGTATTTACAGGCCATTTTTGACCTAGACACTGAAACTGTCCAATGAATAAATATAAGTATATCTGATAGAGAAAATTTATCAGATAGAATATCACTTAATTTAGACCTATTTACCCCTTGTTGCAGAGTAAAAGCCTACAGATAGCACTTTAAAAGGAAGGATCACCATATAAGAAAAAACAGAGGGAAAAGAAGGCAGTACAAACCACCTTCAATAGAGGGTTTTTCTACGCTTATCTCTTAGGCTAAAGCTCGTTTTCTATATACCAATTTATCGTCTCGGTAAGGCCTTGACCAATATTAAACTGCGGTGAAAAACCAAGCTGTTCACAGGCCTTAGTCGTATCAGCACAAGAATGCTTAATATCCCCCTGTCTTGCTGGTGCAAAAACAGGTTCTAGTTGATAGGGTCGATTGCGTAACTGTAGCTCTGTTTTTAAAAGATCTAATAATTTAAGCAACGAGGTCTGCTCGCCTAAGGCAACATTATATATTTCATGCTTATCGCTAGATGGAGCCAGAGCCGCCAAGAGATTATACCAATACTGAAAAGTTGGCATATACTCTAGGTTTGAGATAGAGAAATGGCTGACTACTCACTTGATGATTATGACTTTGAAAGTCTTGCTCGCAAGGAGCCGAATGCCCGAACCCGCATTCGGCTTCTGATGATGGCTCATCTCAAAGATGGAGTCAGTAGACGTGAGACTGCCGTTAGACTTAAAGCCTCTTATCAAACTGTCTCAACCTTCCATAATCGCTTTAAAGCCGATGGTATACAGGGGCTATAGATCGCCCTCGTTCAGGTCGACCTTATACACTGCCACCCGCTCTGCACGATGAGTTTAAAGTTCTTATTTCAACCATGCAGGAACAGCGTAATGGTGGTCGATTAATTGGCGAAGACATTCGACAACTCTTAAAAGACCGTTATCAATGTGAGTACACATTGAATGGT
>CAYFGP010000164.1:0-13712 GCA_964342385.1 uncultured Oleiphilus sp.
TAGAGAGGCGTCAAGCTTATGCTTCCTCTATCGAGAACTTCGCACTGTCCAGTAGATCTCCACTACATCGAAAATGGTAATTAAATATATGCAGGTTGTTCTTTTGTGGTCTGAGCAGAAGAAAAAACCAACCAGGTACTTTCCTCCCGGGATAAAAAATGGGTGGAAGTGATGACTATGAATAAATTGATTACATAATTGAGCAATAGTTATGCTGACTTCCCTTCCTTTACTCAAATCATAAGAGCCAGCTTCAACATTTGTAGAAATTGATTCAGGCTGACCGCTGTACGGGAATTCTCGAATTTTATAGCTTTTATTCTTTAACGAATCAGATATTTTGTAAGACTCGATCAACTTTCGTACTGAGTAAAAGCCTAAGAAAATATCCTTTTCCAGGGAATAAAAGTTCTTCTCGCCCCATCGTCTTTGAGCAATTCTACGCTCAAGTTTATCGGCTAGTTTGAGCAGATCATCTTTCCAATAGCTTGATTCATAAATCATAGCGAGTCCCTGAAGAAGTGGTTTCCTTAATTGGTAAAATCATACATTGATCAAATTCGCTAAACCATTGAAGAGCTTGGTGATGGAAGATCTTCAAAAAGCATTTCCTGACGCCCCGGTCACCGTTAGCACTTGTCATATGCGCCAGAGCTAATCCAATATGGCGTACTCTTCTGTCTCCTTATCAGCGACACGATCATAGACATAACCATAAACATAACAACAACAGAGGCTTCCGGTGATTATCCGTAATAAGGACAAAATCAGTTCTCCCGATACCATCAAAGAGCATTTTGAAGCATTGGGTTATATCTGCAGTGATGCCATTGCGACTTCGGTTTATCTGGCCTGTCATCTTCAAAAGCCGATTCTGGTGGAAGGTCCGCCGGGGGTGGGTAAAACGGAGCTGGCAAAGAAAACCTCTGAACTGTTAGCTGCGCCGCTGATTCGTATGCAGTGTTATGAAGGTTTGGATGAAGCCAAGGCACTGTATGAGTGGAAGTACGGTAAGCAATTGCTTTATACACAGCTGCTGAAAGATCAGCTGGGCGATGTGATGCGCGGTGCCAAGGGACTGGATGAGTCTGTGACCCGTTTGCATCAGTTTGGCGATATCTTCTATTCCGATGAGTTTCTGGAGCCACGTCCGCTATTGGAAGCCTTACGAGCTGAAGACGGGGCCATTTTGCTGATCGATGAGATCGATAAAGCCGATCAGGAGTTTGAGGCTTTTCTGCTGGAGCTGTTGTCGGATTATCAGATCTCGATTCCTGAGTTGGGCACTATTAAAGCCAAGTCCAACCCTATCGTTTTTCTGACCAGTAACAATACCCGTGAGCTAAGTGATGCGTTAAAACGTCGCTGTTTGCATCTCTATATTCCTTTCCCATCGAAAACCATTGAGCAAAAAATCATTACCGCTCAGGTGCCTGAGCTGAATGATCAGCTCAAGCAGCAGTTGGTGAGCTTTATCAGTGAGCTGCGTGAGATGGCGCTGAAGAAGGTGCCCGCAGTAAGCGAAACCATCGACTGGGCTAGAGCGCTGTTACTGCTGAATGTGGATAACCTGGACCATGACTGGATCAAAACCACCCTCAATCTGTTGCTGAAGTTTCAGGATGATATCGAGGCGGTGGAACCCGAGATCGATAACCTGTTAAAAGCAGCCAACAAGCAGCGCTAACGAGAAGCCCGCATTATGCAGAAAGTACTCGGTGATTTTATTCATGCCCTGCGTCAGGCGGGTCTGCCTATCTCCTCCGCGGAGACTCTGGATGCTTTAAAAGCGGCTCAGTTGGTGGGCATTGATAATGCACCGCTGTTAAAGCAGTCATTGGGTATGACGCTGAGCAAACGTCTGGAACATCGCCTGATTCATGATCAGATCTTTGATCAGTACTTTAATGGTTACGGTCACCTGCAAGATGAGAGCGGTGAGCCATCATCGCAAGAGGCTTATGAACAGACAGAGGATGCTGAAAGCGAAGTGGCTAATAGTGAAGCTGCTAGTGAGCAAGCTACGGTTTCAGCCAGTTCCTCTGGAGAAAATCAGAACAGCAATCAGATACCGGAAGCCACTGCTAATCTTACCTCACCATTGGCGCAGCAATTGATGGCCGGAGATATGTCGGCACTGCAGGTGATGATCGCTGGAGCCGGTGCTGGCGCGGGTGCACAAGAGGTGACCTTTAGTACTCAGATCCCCATTGCCACCTATCGGGTAATGCAGGCAATGGGCGATAGTGCGTTACAGCAGGAATTGCAGGAGATGGCGAAGGAAGACGAAAACAGTGCTCTGGTGCAGCTGTTGCGTCAACGTCGTTCACAACTACAGCAACAGATTCGGGATTATGTTGAACAGCAATACCTACTGTTTAATCAAGGTGAAAGCCAGAAGCTGCGCGAAAGTAATCTGCAAAAGATCCGCCTGACCAGTGTTGATCACAGCAACTACAAACTGATGGGCGAGTTGGTGCGCAAAGCTGCCAAACGTCTGGCCAGTATGCACAGTCGTAGACGACGTATTACCAAGCGCGGCATGCTGGATGTACGTCGTACCGTCTCCGCCAATGCGGCATTTGATGGTTTTCTGTTCCATACCAAATGGAAATCCACCCGCATTGAACGTCCCAAGGTGATGGTAATCTGTGATGTCAGTGGCTCGGTAAGCAGTGTCGCGCGTTTTCTGCTGCTGTTTTTATATTGCCTGCAGGATGTCTTGCCCAAGGTGCGCTCCTTTGTCTTTTCTGCAGAGATGGCAGAAGTGACCGAGTTGTTTGCTAAAAAAGAGATGGATGAAGCACTGGCAGAAATCCTGAATCGTTGGGCCAATTCACCGACTCATTATGGTAAGGCACTGGCCAATTTTGAACAGCTGGCGCTGGCCGATATCGATAACAAAACCACGGTGATTATGCTGGGTGACGCTCGTAATAACGGCAGTGATGGCAATATTGCCGTGTGGGAAGAGGTTTACCGTCGTAGCCAGCGGGTGCTGTGGTTAAACCCTGAAGGACAAACTAGCTGGGATACCGGGGATTCCATTATGAGTCAGTATGCGCCTTATTGCTCTCTTATGGAGACCTGTAATTCGCTACGGGATTTGAATCGTATTCTGGGCTCTGAGCTCAAGCGTAGCGGTTAAGGCTTATAGTTGATTAGCTGAGGCGTAGCGGTTGAAACCTGAGCTCAACGCAGCGTTCTAAGACAAAGATAGAGCGAAGCACTGAAGGCAAATCAGATAATTCCCCAAGTACTTCGCTGTTTTATCAAACCAAAAAACATCTGAAACTGGATTTATTTCAGCGCTCTTTCAACCCACTCTAAACGATCCTGGCCAAAGAACAGTTCACCCTCGACAATCATGGTCGGGGCACCAAACACACCTTGGGCTACCGCACCTTCACAGGCTTGAATCAGCGCTTGTTTGATCTCTGGTTGAGTGGCTGCTTCCATCACTTCTTCGGTGTTAAAACCAGCACTAGTCAGTACTTCTGCCAAGACTTCCGGTGAAGACAGGTCTTTACCATCCACCCAAGCAGCGGTGTACATCGCTTGGTTATAGTCTTCAATACGGCCCTGTTGCTGCGCCCAGATCGCCCCCCGCATGGCAGCTACAGTGCTAAAAACAAAATGAGGGTTTAACTGATAAGGCACGCCGTAATGAGCGGCGTAACGGGCAAAGTCTTTTTGCATCCACTGCCACTTAGCAGGAATAGTGATCGGGCTATTAGTGCCCTGCTGTTTAAATACACCACCCAGGAGCATCGGCTTGTAGTTGATGGTTGCTCCGGTACGCTCACAGATACCTTCTAGTTGTGTCCAGGCCAGGTAAGAAGCCGGGCTGATATAGTCGTAATAGAAGTCGATGCTTTTGCTATCTGTGCTTTGGCTCATGTCGTCATCCTCATTTTTGGTTTTGTTGTCTGTGATATCTCAATTATCTTAATTACCAGGGCTCGGCAAACGGTCGAATATCCTGCTCAAAGGTCCAGGCCGATTTAGGTTGTTGATGCAGTTGCCAATACACCTCAGCCAAATCATCCGGCTGGATAATGCCGTCTTCACCCTTGCTGGCATAAAGGTCAGGTAAAAACTCTTTAGTGGCTTCATTTTCGATCAAACCATCCACAATCACATGGGCAATATGAATGCCTTGTGGACCGAGTTCACGGGCCATACTTTGCGCCAGCGCACGTAAGGCATGTTTACCCCCGGCAAAGGCTGCAAAGCCTGAGTTACCTCGTAAACTGGCAGAAGCTCCGGTAAACAAAATGGTGCCCTGTTGTCGTGGCAGCATCTTTTTCGCGACCTCTCGTCCCACTAAGAAACCAGCGAAGGCACACATCTCCCACACCTTGCGATAGACCTGAGTGCTGGTTTCGGTAATACCGAAACGCACATTACCGCCCACGTTAAATACAGCGACCTCAATAGGGCCTATTTCACTTTCAACCTGTTCAATCAGTTCAGTGACCTGCTGCTCGTCACGGGCATCAGAGTGGAGAGCAGTAATGGTTGAACCCAGAGCTTCCACTTCCTGTGTCAGTTGGCTTAGATCACCACGACGACGTGTGGCGACAATATGAAAACCCTCGCGGGCAAAACGACGGGCAATGGCGGAACCCAGATGGTCCCCTGCACCTATAATCAATGCGATAGCTTTGCTCTGACTCATCTTTTCACCTGCCACGGTTAACCTTGTAATAGCTGTCCGTTTGATTGCTAGCCCTGTAATAGCTGTCCTTTTAATAGCCACTTTGTAATAGCCAGCCTTGTTAGCATTTGGCTCTGAGAAGGCCGATTTACTGATTAACAGTGTATGAGCTTCTTTAAGATAGATATAATGGATTATATGTATCATTATCATAAATGGTGGTTATGATGGAGTTACAGCAACTGCGTTTGTTTCTGGCAGCAGCAGAATCAGAGAGTTTTACCCGTGGTGCGGAGCGGGCCTTTGTATCTCAACCGGCATTATCAGCGTCGATCTCTAAGCTAGAAGCAGAGATGGACGTGAAACTTTTTACACGCAATAAGCGCAATGTGGTGCTGACCCCGGCAGGTCGTAAGCTGTTAAAGCGAGCGAAGTTAATTGTGGGTGAATGCTCTAAAGCGAAGGAAGAACTCAAACGCCATAATCGACAAAGCATGTTGCGTTTAGGCGTGGTCAACACCCTACCGATTACTCTGGTGGCACGGTTAATTGAGCAATACCGACGGGAAAATCCCGGTGTCACACTTTATGTGATCGATGCCAGTAGCCCCGAGATTGAGCGTATGGAACGGGAAGATCATATTGATCTGGCGTTGACGTTATTGCCTGCAAACGGACAGGGGAAATCCAGTGCCAATCGTCGCTTTGTCTATTCTCAGGAGCTATTTACCGAGCGCTATATGTTGGCGATGACGCCAGACCATCATCTCAGCCAATCCAGCGCAATTCGTTTTGAAGATCTGGGTGATGAACCCTTTATTACTCGCTCTCACTGCGAGCATCGCCGTATCGTATTGGGTATCTTAAAAGCATTGGATATTCGGCTGAATAACGCCTATATCACCAATCAGGATGATAGAGCACTAACCTTAGTCAAGGAGGGTATTGGCGTGGCTATTGTGCCGGAATGCTACGCTTCTGCGGATATTGTGACTCGGCCATTACAGGATGTTCCTGACTTAAGGTCGATTGGTTTTGAGTGGGGCCAGGGAGATAATTTGGATGAGGTGACACGTTTTGTGGAATTTGCCCGGGCGGCTCCCTGGAGGTAAACAATATATTCAGCCTCTATAAACCTCCGTACCTATAATATCTGTCCCGACAATCTCCAGCCCTGTAATCTCAGGCTTTCTATTCTCAGAATCAGGTTTGGATTTTTGTTTGTATCCACTCTAAAAATGCCTGACCATCCTGAGATAAACGTTGGTCGTTATGCCATAAAACAAAATAACCAAACTCGCTCTCAACACTTTGCCCAATGGGGTTAATCAGCTGATTATCCTGTATCAGCTCATCGGTAGTGAGATGTTGCCAAGCCAACGCAATACCTTGACCATTTTTTGCCGCATCAATCACCAGAGGGTAGCTATTCAGAGAGATATCCAGCCGCTCAACGGGAAGATCAACATTCTTGGCATTCAGCCAACGCCGCCAGTTCATACAACTGGAGTTATGATCTTCCAGCTCAATGAGGTGGTGATGCACCAAATCCTCGGCATCTTTGATCTTGCCATACCGCTCGATATAGTCAGGACTGCATACTGGATAGACCTTTTCGACAAACAGCTGACAGCAGTTATAGCCCTTCCATTGGCCACTACCAAAGGTGATCGCGATATCCACATCCTGATTGATGCAATCTTCAAGGTCATCTGAGGCGATCAAGCGCAGTTTTATCTCAGGATGCTGGGCACGGAACTCGGTGAGTTTTGGCATCAACCATAATGATGCAATGGATTGATCTGTCGCGATAGTCAGAGGATTGTCCCTGTCGGTCACTTTAATCTCCCGAGTCGCATTAGCCAATTCAAGTAAAAGAGCTGAAATAGTGTGCTGAAAATCTCGCCCCTGCTGTGTCAGGCTGACAGAACGGTGAGCACGAAGAAACAAAGGAATACCTAAAAAATCTTCCAGTTGGCGGATCTGCTGGCTAACGGCAGCCTGAGTCAGATGCAGTTCTTGTGCTGCCTGAGTAAAACTTAAATGCCGTGCCGCCGCTTCAAAAGCGATCAGAGGATCAAGAGGTGGTAGCTTCTGACGGAAGTTTTTCATTATGGTATGCCCTGATTTCTATTCAGACTGATAGCCGTGTTCTATCGTTCTGATATGGCTTGAATACCCTTCTAATGCCTGCTGATTATACCAACTAATTTTTGATGCCTAAGGACAAAAGCGACAGCAAGTTGCTTATTGCGCTTTGCGATGCCCTTTTCCCCATTTCACAAAACCGTACTCTGTCTCACAATGTTGCACCCTGCTCCCATAATATCGCAAAAGCCCTCTTTGATAAGCCTGACTTATTAAGTAAGTCAAAATCGTTAATTTGTATAAGGAAAAATATATAAATACCCTTTGAACTGTGAATTGAACCCTTCTCTACTCAGTTTCAAACGGTCTTGTTATGGATTTTTCAACAGCAAATGTTCAGGGAGTTTCAGGGCGATTTAGTCGGCTATGGACTTCTTATACGCCCGGCTTATTGCTGGCGTCCATTATTGCCATTGCCGCCCAATCCCTGGGACAACATTACGGTGCTCCAGTGATGTTATTCGCACTGCTTATCGGTATGGCGTTTAACTTTTTAGCCCAGGACAGTCGCTGTGCAGAGGGCATCGAATACGGTTCAAAATCCCTGTTACGAGTCGGTGTGGCTTTGTTGGGACTCAGGATCAGTGCCGGTGACTTTATGGAACTGGGTATTGCCAGTCTTGCAGGAACGGGCAGCTTAATCGCCCTTACTATTGGCTTTGGATTATTAGGCGCACGTTTAATCGGCCAGAGTTGGCAGTTTGGCCTGCTTACCGGTGGGGCTGTAGCCATTTGTGGTGCATCAGCGGCATTAGCGTTAGCCGCAGTTTTACCCACTAACAAACAAGCAGAAAAAGAGACACTGTTCACCGTCATTGCAGTGACAGCCCTATCCACCATTGCCATGATTGTCTATCCCATCATTATTGAGTATTTGGGTTTAACGGATCAGATGGCAGGGTTTATCCTGGGTGCGACAATTCATGATGTGGCACAGGTGGTTGGTGCCGGTTACTCCATATCAGAACCAGTAGGTGAAACGGCAACGATTGTGAAGCTGATGCGAGTCTCTTGTCTGCCCTTAGTGCTATTATTAGTGCTCTTTATGACCGGCTCCAAAGAGGGCAGTTCTGCGGTACGTTTACCAGGATTCCTGATCGCTTTTGCCATCCTCGCCACACTGAATACTTTCCATCTGGTACCGGAAGCGATTCTGGAAATTGCGGGCTCCGTCTCCCGTTGGATCTTGGTGGTTGCCATTGCGGCTCTGGGCGTGCGTACCTCAATACAAGCGATGTTAACCCTGGGTAAGGGGCAGATCGCTCTGGTAGTGGCTGAAACCATGTTCCTTCTGGTCGCGGCCATTGTGGCACTCAATTGGATTTTTGCCGCCTGATTGGATTGCACTGATTATTTGAATCAAGGCCTAACAATTTCTATTAATGGGGCTCTTATAAGCTTATCCCCTGCAAGCTTGACCCCATTGGCTTGATGTCTAGGGTATTAGATACACTTCAAGCAAGAGGAGCAGTACTGCTGTTCCTCATCTTTTTATCCATAACCTCGAACCTATAACTATAATCCTGCAACCCATTGTTTTATAAAGACTTAATCCATCCAAGCCTATCCCATATATCAGTGTTTATCCGATTTACTATCTATATCTTTATTGCCTTGGGCTATCTGCAACTCCTTCAACAGCCACTCACTAAAGACGGTTGCAGATTTTGATAGCGGTCGGCCTTCCGGGTAGGCTAGGAAGTAGTTATCACGGGTAGGTACACTGATATCGAAGGGAGCCCGCAGCTTATTTTTCAGATATTGATTGGTAAAAAAGTCCGGGTAACCCAGCATCACACCTAGACCGGATTCCGCCATCAACATCGCCGTCAGGGCATTATCTACCTTGTGATAGAGCACATCCGTCGTCTTCTCCATCTTAATACCCGCCGCTTCAAACCATTGTGGCCAACTGGTATTCACACCGACAACTTCAATGAGTGGTAGAGATAGCAGATCAACTGGATCACTCAATAAGCGTGCAATTTTAGGGGTGCAAAACGGCTTTAATTCCGCCGTAATAAGGGGTTTTAGGGTCAACCCAGGCCACTCACCAGCACCATTCATAATGGCCAGATCAGGTGAACCAGAGAAGAAGTCACTGTCCCAGTTGGAATGCACCAGCTGCAAGCCGATACCCGGATAGCGGGCACAGAATTTATATAACCGGCTGGATAACCATAACGATGAAAAGGCGTAACTGACCTCAAGTACTAAGCGACCTTTCCCAATCGGTGAAAAGATCTCAGCAGTATTACGCTGCAGATTAAACATCGCCCCCTGTACTACCGGTAGATAAGCCAAACCACTATTTGTCAGAGTGACTTTGCGATGCTTGCGAATAAATAGTTCATCCCCCAGGTGATGCTCCAATAGTCTAATCTGCTGGCTCACCGCAGACTGAGTCATATGCAATTCTCTTGCAGCTGCACTGAAATTAAGCAGTCGGGCGGCGGCCTCAAACGTTTTGAGCCAATTTAGGGGCGGAAGATCCGTTTTCATTTTTACTATTAGTCCAGCTTATCAAAATACTAAAAATAGGTTGTTTGTATAAAGAATACAACGTCAATAGCATGAGAGGGGTTCCAATGTTTCAATAACAATACAAAGGAGTGACAACTCGATGAGCCTTTCTCTCTGCTCGACACCAGCCGAAGTCGACCTGCCAGCCATTCAATCCGTTACCCAGGAAGAGCACCTGCTAACTGTTCAGTGGGACAATGATTCAGAATCCAGCTATCACTATATCTGGCTGCGAGACAACTGCCCTACAGCCTTTCACCCACAGACCGGTGAAAGAAGCTTTGACCTGTTAAGCGTAAGTGTCGATATCCATCCGATCTCTGTTGCAGTCAATGAAGGTGTACTGACCATTGACTGGTCTGAGGGTGATCACCGCAGTGAATACGATCCCGCCTGGTTATACCTGAACAGTTACTCCGAGCAAGATGAAAACAGACACAACACCAGTTACCAGAGCTGGGATTGTTCCTTTGCTAACAAAATCCCTGTCGGTCACCACAATGAGGTGATGAATAGCGAAGAAGCCCTGTATCAGTGGATGTCCAATCTGGATCGTTATGGTCTGGCGATTATCGACGGTATGCCTGACAGCGAGAGTGCCGTAGTGGATACCGCTCAGCGTATCGATTACCTGCGTCAAACCAACTTTGGCGTCACTTTCGATGTAGTATCCGTGGATGACCCGATCAACCTGGCCTATACCTCAATCTCGCTGCCGCTGCATACGGATCTGGCTAACCAGGAAACTCCTCCGGGTTATCAGTTCCTGCACTGTCTGGCCAATGAAAGTGAAGGCGGTGAATCCACTTTTGTTGATGGTCTGAAGGTCGCTGAAGAGCTGCGCAGCCAATGCCCGGATCACTTCCAACTGCTGGTTGATCACGCTATTCCTTTCCGCTTCCACGATGACAACCACGATATCCGCCAACATCACCCGGTCATCAACCTGGATAACTTCGGCAATATCATCGAGATCAAATACAACGCCCACCTGGCCGATATTTTCGACCTGCCAGCCGATGTGATGCGTGAGTACTACCTGGCCTACCGTAACCTGATGGCACGCTTTAAAGATGAGCGTTTCAAGATTGAGATCAAACTGAAAGCCGGTGAAATGGTGGTATTTGATAACCGTCGTGTACTGCATGGTCGCAACCAGTTTGAAACCAGTTCAGGCCGCCGTCACCTACGCGGTTGCTATGTGGATCGTTCTGAATTTAAGAGCCGCCTGCGCGTGCTAAGCCGTCTGTTTCAGAACTAGGCCGTTTGTTTCAAAACAGACAGCCTGTTTCAGCGACAAAGCAAGACTTGTTATTTCGGCAGAGTGAGCACACTGCAACCTTGCTGCTCTGCCAGACCTGTTACCCGATAGTCCGTACAAAAACGTCATAGGGAGCACCGGATGGGCTCCCGGCATTCAGGGATTGAATGCTACGCCGTGAAACAAGCTTGTTTCGATCTTTTCAGCATCCAGATGCCTGAAAGGTAGGGGATTACTTGCCCTGAAGACTGTTGTTTCGCCGCTTAATACAACAAATCGTACAGAGGATTTTCTTATGCTGGGTGAAGATAAGATTGATGAATTGATAGAACAAAGAGGCATGCTGAAAGGCCTCAACTCCACTCTCGGTATTACTGCCATCGCGCTGGTATCCGTCTTTGTGCTCTACACCATTCTGCTCGGCCAAACCGCCAGCGAGCAGTTCCTTGGCCTGAAAAGCTGGATTGAACAAACCCTGGGCTGGTATTACATCGTCGTGATGATGCTGGCCTTTTTAGTGTGTTTCTTCTTTATGTTTTCCAAGGTCGGCTCTATTCGACTGGGACGTGATGATGAACGCCCAGAGTTTTCCAACTTTGCCTGGTTCTCCATGTTGTTTGGCTGCGGTACCGGTGCGGGTATGCTGTTTTTCTCCATGTCAGAGCCGATGATCCACTTTGCCAGCGGCTGGAGTGGCGGTAACCCGTTTTTAAGCGCTGAAGTCAAAGCCGCCGTGGCCCAGTTCTTCGAAGCGAAACAAGCCGCATTAGCGGCGGGGTTACAACCCGGTGATGAAGGTTTCCCTATTCCTAATGACCTGGTAGCAGAAGCCGCCGCTGGTGGCCTGACTCTGACGATCTTTCATTGGGGCACTATCGCCTGGGGTATGTACGGTATTGTTGGTCTGGCATTGGCCTATTTTGCCTTTCGCAAAGGATTACCGCTGTCGATTCGATCGGCACTCTATCCTTTAATCGGCAATAAAATTTACGGCCCGATCGGCCATACCGTGGATATTCTAGCGGTGCTGGGCACTATCTTTGGCATCTCAACCACACTGGGTTTAGGCACACAGCAAATTGGCGCGGGTTTGGTTTCACTTGGCGTGATTGAAGAGACCTCTCAAACGATCACTATCCTTTCGATTATTCTGGTGACGGTGATCGCAACCTATTCCGCTACCAGTGGTGTCGCCAAGGGTATTAAGCTGCTGTCACAAACCAATACCTATATCTGTATCGCCATTCTGAGTTACTTCCTGCTGGCCAGTAATGGTAACTACCTGATTGCCGGTACGCTGACCGCACTGGGTGATTACGTCACAGAAGCGATTTCTATGACCATGTGGACGGCGCGTAGCCCTGAAGAACGCACTTGGCAAGGCGGCTGGACCATCTTCTACTGGGGCTGGTGGATGGCGTTTGCAGCCTTTGTTGGTGTCTTTATCGCCCGTATCTCCCGTGGCCGAACCATCCGTGAGTTTGTTGTCGGTGTGATGTTTATCCCTTCTGCAGTGTCTTTAGTCTGGTTTGGGCTTATCGGTTCAGCCGGGATCTATGAATCTATATACGGTCCCGATATGACCATTTATACCAGTGCGGTACAAAACTGGGATTATGCCGGAACCATCTTTGCCTCTTTTGATGTACTCACCCCAGGTTTTGCTGCGGTTATTGCTAAAGCCTGTTCATTGGTCGTGGTAATTATCTTCTTTGTCACCACCGCAGACTCCGGCACTCTGGTTCTGGGACGTTTGCTGGCCTTTGGCCGCCGTCCACCGGTACAGCAGCGTATAATCTGGGGCCTGATGTTAGGTGTCGTAACTCTGCTGGTACTGTTGATGGGTGGAAATGAAGCACTAAAAGCCCTGCAAGCCGCTTCGATTGCTGGTGCACTCCCCTTTACCTTTGTACTGTTGGCCATGATGGCAGGACTGGTGAAATCACTGCGCAAAGATGGTGAGACTCTGATCGCCGATGAGGAAAACGTGAAAAAAATGATCGAGAGGGAAGTCGCCGATCTGTCATAACGTAAATACCGTTTGAGATAAGGCCCGTTTGAACTCAGTTCAAACGGGCCTTCTTTTTGTCCGATAGCAAATAACAAATAAAACGTCGCACAGAGACAAAGAGCATCGAAAATCGACTGCTAATATGGCAAGCAGTGATAAGTCCCTTTGGATGACAACAACAATTATCTGTTTGAAGTGAGAGTGAACAACGCCATGAACCAGAACACTGTAGCCCTACTGGAGAACTACTACGATGCCTTTAACCAGCAGGATATGGAGCGCTTTTTAAGTCTGCTGACCGACGACGTGGTACACGATATCAACCAAGGCGGTCGTGAAGTGGGCCGTGAGGTATTTGCAACCTTTATGGCACGCATGAACCATCACTATAAAGAGCAGATTGTGGATATCTCGATTACCACCAACGAAGCTGGTGATCGTGCTGCGGTAGAGTTCCGTGTACTGGGTGAATATCTGAATACCGATGAAGGCCTGCCAGAGGCAAATGGCCAAACCTATGATCTACCTGCTGGAGCGTTTTTTGATATTCGTGATGGCAAGGTGGCGCGTATCAGCAACTATTACAATCTGCAGGATTGGATCGCTCAGGTTGCGGGTTAAGAATTAGCCTGAAATATGCGTAATATCCTTTTCAGAGTGAGACTTATGTAGGCTGGCGTAGAACGGCACACCAAAAAATATGGGGCAGCCCGATACATGAACCGCGAAACCCAACACGGGATTTATCCGTTATGGAAACCACATCAGGTATGTAGAGATTGAATTGAGACGGACATCAATTTTGTATCGGGCTAACGATGGCCTGGAACCATCTTCAGAGTGTAGGTTGTGGTAGAGCGGCACACCAAAAATATCGGCCAGCCCGATACATGAACTGCGAAACCCAACACGGGATCTATCCGTTATGGAAGCCACATCAGGTATGTAGATATTATATTGGTACTGACACCAATATTGTATCGGGTTAACGATGGTCTGCCGTTGGGTTTCGCGGTTTGCATTTCATCACTATCAAGACACTTCATCGTGCCGCTCTACCGCAACCTTGTATCTCTCCGGAAATCAGGGTTAGCTACCTTGATGACCTG
>CAYFGP010000165.1:0-13389 GCA_964342385.1 uncultured Oleiphilus sp.
ACGGCTGATTATTTCCATCTGAGGCAACCTGGGCTTTAAATCTGAAATCGATTTGCGCGCAAGTATACCAAAAGTCGTTCAAGAAAATAGTCTGAAAGGCGCATTAATTAAAAGAATTTAAAGATAATTTTGCTTAAATGCCCTTTCCCGGCATTAGGTTAGGCATCTGGGGCTTATCTTGCTTTCTCAACTGGGCGCACCTTGGATCAAAACCATCCTGTGACTGTTTTATTCAGATGAAATCAAACACTACACTGGGTATGCTGGCTCCTTTGGTCAGTATATGAGGATAGTCCGGTGTTGGTGGAAAGCCCAGTAGTTCCCGTGGTTGAAGTAACAGCATTAAATATTTATCCGGTTAAATCTCTGCGTGGTATTCAGGTTAAAGAAGCGGCG
The DNA here is from genome assembly GCA_964342385.1 of uncultured Oleiphilus sp. Lineage (GTDB taxonomy): Bacteria > Pseudomonadota > Gammaproteobacteria > Pseudomonadales > Halomonadaceae > Oceanospirillum. The sequence continues at coordinate 397 of CAYFGP010000165.1, forward strand.
TTAGGTGTCACAGGACTAGCCTATGACAGGCACTGGATGGTGGTGGATTCGCAAGGGCAGTTTGTTACTCAGCGTAATCTGGCCAAAATGGCACTGGTTGAAGTCGGGCTAACTACAGACAATTTGGTACTCAAATACGCGGATTTATCTCCTTTGGAGATTCCTCTGCAGATGCAGACAGAGCAACTGGAAGAGTGCTCAGTAGTGGTTTGGGGTGACGAGTGTCATGCTATAGATGAAGGTGAAGCAGCTTCCCGATGGCTGACTGAAGCATTAGGGCAATGGAAAGGCAGTGATCTGCGTTTGGTACGTTTTGCCGAAAACCATACTCGTCCGGTAGAGCCAGACTTTCTGCAAGGAGAGCAAGCCCACACTGAATTCCCCGATGCGTATCCTTTTCTTATTGCCAATGAAGCTTCTTTGGCGCTGTTAAATAGCAATCTACAAGCTAAAGGCAGTCAGCCGGTTTCTATGGATCGCTTCCGTGCCAATATCGTATTAAAAGGGCTGGAGGCTTTTCATGAGGATCAACTGGTAGAAATAGGAAACCAGGAAAAAGATAACGATTTTAAGATCGCTCTACGTAAACCTTGTCAGCGTTGTAAGGTTACTTCCATTGATCAACAATCAGCAGAAGTTATTGATGCCAAAGAGCCGCTAGCGACACTGGTACAGATGAAAACACAGCCAGAGTTAAAAGGTGCTTACTTTGGTCAGAACGGAATTTTGTTGAATGGTGAAGGGCTGCTGATTCAGGTTGGGGATAAATTGAGTTATCTATAATGCTGTTCCGATAAGACTTTTATTAGCCGCTAGCAGCTTAATAAAAGGCTTCGTGATTTGTAACCTTGCTGAGTTCCATTCAGCAAGGTTGTATTCAAGGGGGATGCCACACATACACACTACGCAAAAGTGTTTCGATATTTATTGGTCAGTGGCTGAAGCATGAAGCCATTTTCTAAAGAGAAACTTTTGTGTGAGTGCTTATATTCGAATAGGGATACGGGCCTCATAAGATACTTGGGTTGAGTATCTCGTCCTGCACTATTCAGCGTTCTATCAGTATATGTTCCTTAACCGCTTAAATTGATCCACACAGCTATTAAAAGCTTCAGTAATTGTTTTGCCTTCTGCGGTTAGTAGATGGTCTTGCTTCGATAGACGAAGTTCAGCCAGCCAGTAGGCCATGCCGTTAGCGCTCGTAATTTGACGTAATCTCATGGAGCGTCCCTCTGCTCTGAATGTTAACTCGGGATAATGTTTGTATGCGTCAGGTTGAGCCGTGTTGTTTCATGTTTATTTTTGTGTCTTTTCTTCAACCTTAGTACATCTTTATCGGCACCATTCTGATTTCTTTAACTTTTTTTGATCAAACTCATGTATCGGGCTGCCTTTTCAGACCGATTATGATGGGTAGGTAGCTGGTAGTTCTTTCTGTTAAAGCCAAGCCCTATTAAGGCCTGGCGTTGAGGCTAGTTTCCGTTAAAGCTAGAACTGACAATGGATCAAGAAACTGCCAGGACAAGGTTAAGGTTGGAATAAGCTTAACGCCTGGCAGGTGAAAAATGGGTTAAGGCTTGAACGCTCCTAAACCTTGAAAATGCCTAAACATCATAGGAAATCTAAACTTTAAACGAGCCCACGGTGGCACGCAGGCTCTCTGCCAGCTCGGCCATCTCATGACTGGCAGTGGCGGTATCCTGAGTCCAGGCATTGCCTTGATTGGCGAGTTCCACCATATTGGCGACATTCTGGCTGATCTCATTGGCGGCTGCGGTTTGTTCTTCTGCTGCACTGGCAATCTGCATATTCATATCGTTAATCTGAGTAACAGCGTTACGAATAATTGCCAGGGCTTCATTGGCTTGGTGGGCCACTTCAACGGTTTGATCCGCCTGGCTGAGACTGCTCTTCATCTCCTGAACTGCTTGAGAAGCGGTTTGCTGCAGGCCAGAGATAATGGAATGAATCTCTTCGGTACTTTGCTGAGTCCGGCCAGCCAGTTGACGCACTTCGTCGGCAACGACAGCAAAGCCCCGGCCCTGTTCACCGGCTCGTGCGGCCTCAATCGCTGCATTCAGAGCTAATAGATTGGTTTGTTCTGCCACATCGCGAATCACACTCAGTACACTGCCGATGGACTCACTACGCTCTTCCAGTTGGTGAATCACATTGGCTGAGTTTTGAACTGTAGAAACAAGTTGATCCAGGCTTTTAATAGCTGCTCCAACTTTATCACTGCCTTCAGCCGCTTGCAGGTCTGCATTACGGGCGGCCTCTGCAGCTTCTGCAGCGTTACGAGCCACTTCTGAGACCGTGTGAGTGATCTCTTCGATCGCCGTAGCCATTTGGTCCGTTTCATCCGTTTGTTGCTGAATTAGGCGACTACTGTTAGTGGTGATAGTGTCCAGCTCTTCTGCAGCGGTAGCCACTTGATCGGTGGATTGTTTGGCTTCATAGACCAAGTCATGGATCTTATCGACGAATTTATTGAAGTGACGCACCATACGGCAAATCTCATCGTTACCATCAGCTTCAATATGTTTGGTCAGATCTCCCTCGCCCTGACTGATCTCATCCATGGCATCAACAGTACGGTTAATGGGGCGGATAATAGAACCGGCAATGGTGACAACCATCACCATAATCACTGCAGCAGCGGCACCGGCAATAATCAGAAATAGAGCCACGCTCTTCCAAAACTGCTGATCCACATCATCGATATAGATACCTGAGCCGATCACCCAGTTCCATTTGGGTTCGTGCTCAACATAAGCGATCTTACTGACCGGATTATTTTGTCCCGGTTTTGGCCAATGGTAGTGCACTGTGCCTTTTCCCTGGTTGCGGGCTAGATTCGTCATCTCCTGGAATAGGTAAACGCCATTAGGATCCTGAATATGAAGCGCATTTCGGCCTTCCAGTTCAGGTTTGGTTGGATGCATAATAATTTCACCCTCTAAATCTTGTACCCAGAAGTAATCGCCATCGCCGTAACGCATATATCTTAATGATTCCAGGGCATTTTCACGGGCTTCCGCAGGAGATAACTGACCTTCTTCCACTTTGCCATGCCAGTAATCCAGCATATCGTGAGCAGACTCGACCAGATGTTGGGTTTTAATCTCTTTTTCTTGCAGCATGACCGCTCTAATCTCATTCATAGCAACGGCTGATAGGATTGCCATGCCGATTAAAGTCACGATTAACATCGAAGCCAGTCGCCAGCGAATAGGGATGGTGCGCAGATTAAAGGTCATGGTGATTACCTTACTTTCCTTAGTGATTTAATATTAATGCTGCGCTGCAGTGTTTACGGTTGCGTGACAACTAAGTTAAGTAGTTTTTAAAGTGTATCATTAGGGCAATAGCTCTTATTGATGTGAGCTCCAGTGGCTTTGCTTGCGCAGTTTCTAACTGAGTTAAACTCGCCAGTGAAGATTTAGAGGGGGTTTAGTACCCAAGTACCATTTTGTTTGCTTGTTCAGTTTATACACTGAGTGAAATAACAAGAGGTGCTGAGCATGGCATTAATAAAATCTGTAGTACTGTTGCTTTGGTTGTTAACCTTACTCTTTGTTGCGTTGCTATTCGCTCCTACAAGCTATGGTAGTAGTCATGCGATAGCGGGGGAAAAGCAGATTCTGTTACTGGACAAACAGGGCCAGGAGCACTTTATCGGTACTGTTCATTTCAAAGCTCAGGGCGGAAGTAGCCTCTATCAGTTGAAATTGGATCACCATCACTTTGTTGATTATTTCCTTTCTATGAAGGAGATGAAATGCCTGGAAGGGCCAGAGCTCTGGTGCCATTTACCTTATCCCTATCAGCAACCTAGGACTGTTACTCAGGATGATCTGAGCTGGCTATCCCATGATCTGCTATTTATGTTCAAGCGCAAAAACACCTTTGGGGCCAATTTCTGGAATGGTATCTACTACGACTTAAAAATTGAAAATGGTGTGATTGTGGGGGAAGCCCAGGCCGTTGATCTGAACCTATTAGCCTCGCCGCCGGAAGATCTCAATCAACCTGTGATGACTGAAGCTGAAAGGGATGAGGTTGAACGTGAACAGCGCTGGCTGCCAGATCTCATTATTCGGGATTAATCTGGCAGCTATTCTCTGAAGAGTGATCTTCTTAGGAGCAAAGTGTTAGATAGTAAAATTCATTACCTGTTTTGCTTGGTAATGCTGGAACAGTTCGATAAATTCACTAGCAGTTACCGGTTTTCTAAACAGAAAACCTTGCCCCTCATCACACTCTAATTCACTGAGGAAGATCTGCTGTTCAACGGTCTCAATTCCTTCGGCGATGACTTCCAGTTGTAGACTCTTGGCCATCAGAATAATCGCTTTGGTAATTGCGATATCATTACTGTCTTCTGGAATATCCTGAACAAAAGAGCGATCTACTTTGAGCTTGTGAATAGGCAGTTGTTTTAGCTGACTAAGAGAGGAGTAACCGGTACCAAAGTCATCAATGGCCAGACGAATGCCCATATCTCTCAGCTGTTCCAGTACAGGGATGGCTTCTGTCTGGTGCTCCATAATAAAGGTTTCGGTGATCTCCAATTCCAGATATTGGGCTGAGAGCTTATTCTGGGTCAGGACATCTGATACCAATTGACAGATATCGCTATGGGTAATTTGAGGGCCGGCCAAGTTGACACTCATACTTTGTAAGTGAAAACCCTGTTGGTGCCAGGTTTTAAGTTGCAAACAGGCTTGTTCTAACACCCATTGCCCTAAAGGGATAATGAGGCGGGTATCTTCCGCGATAGGAATAAAGTGAGCCGGTGAGATCATGCCTTTTTCAGGATGAATCCAGCGTACTAAGGCTTCCGCACCCTTGATCGTACCCGTGGCAAAGTCGATTTGAGGTTGGTAATACACCTCAAACTGCTCTTCTGCTAAGGCTTGTCGTAAGTCGCTTTCCAGTGACAGGCGCTGCATAGCCGCTTTTGCCAGCTCTTCGGAGTAGAATTGGAAACAGTTACGACCAGCATGTTTGGCGCGATACATGGCGGTATCGGCATTTTTGATCATCTCTGCGGCATCTGAACCATCTCTTGGATAAACGCTAATACCGATACTTGGCGATACAAAGAGTTCATGGCTATCAATCTGTACCACGTCAGACACAGTGTGCAACAGCTTCTGCGCCAGATGTTCCAGATAGAGAGGTTCCTGAATCTCTTCAGCAACAATCATGAATTCGTCGCCACCTAAACGGGCAACAATATCGTCAGCATTGACGGCTGAGGTGAGTCGATTTGCAATGACTTTAAGTAGTTCATCGCCAACCTGATGGCCCAGGCTATCATTGATTTTCTTAAAATTATCCAGGTCAATAAACATTACGCCCACTGGTCGGTTAACCCGGTCAGAGTGTTTAATGGCATGGCCCAACTGTTCGGTCAGTGATAAGCGATTCAATAACCCGGTCAGAGGATCATGGAAGGCCAGTTGGCGTAGTTTCTCTTCTGTCGCTTTTTTCAGGGTAATATCGGAGAACACACCGATATAGTAGGGGCGCCTTTTATCATCAACGTAGGTGATTGTGAGCCATTTAGGATAGATCTCACCGTCTTTACGGCGATCCCAGATTTCGCCTTGCCATTGCCCCGTTTCTTTCAGGCTGTGGTGCATCTGTTGGTAAAAATCAGCCCCGTGTTTGCCAGAGCGGGTAAACCCCGCATTTTGGCCGATACTTTCCTCTTCACTGTAACCAGTAATCTCGACAAAGGCTTTGTTGACCAGGATGATATTTTCGTTGATATCGCTGATCAGTACGGCATCGGAGATATTCTCAAACACAGCAGCGGCTCTTTCCAGAGAGTGCTGCTGTTTTCTACGGATGGTCATATCCCGGATACTGGCGATGGCAACGTTATGGCCATCTTCTGACAGATAACCCAGACTGATATCTACTGGTACTTCGTTACCCTGTTTATTTTTAATCACAATATCCAGGCTACCATCCATTGAGCGTTTCTTTGGCGCTTGAAAGTAACGATTGCGTAGATGGTGATGGGAGTGTCGCAGACTATTAGGCATCAGGTCTTCGACTTTCATCTGCACCAGTTCGTCGCGACTGTAGCCGGTTATTGTACTGGCAATATCATTGACCTGAGTGATGGCACCATCTTCTGCGACTATCATCATCGCATCGGGAGAGGTTTCAAATAGCTTGTTGTAATACAGGTTTGCTTTGCGAACGTTTGAGTTGGCTTTTTGCAGGCGATAGATAAAGACTATGATTGCGGCCGTTAGCAGTAAAATAAAAGGCAGAACAAAAGCGGCAACATAGAATTGTGTCATCGCTTTATCAATGGCTCGTTCAGTTTCTTCCAGATTCTTTTGGCTTCTGATCATTGCCATATCTGACAGAATAGTGATCGCTTGCAATGCTGGGGTATCATCGACACGAACCCGATTATCGATAGAAACAGAAGGGTAACCCTTGGCAATCATGGCTTCAGCCAGGTTGAGATTGCTTTTATAACGTTCCAGCACCCGCTCCAGAGCGGTTAATGCATGCTTTTCCTGTTCAGATATATCGTATTGAGCATATTCTCTGACATTTTTTAATGCCGCGTTAACATGAACATAGGCTTGCAAACGACGGTTTTCATCTTGGCGCAGAACAAAATTCTTAAAATCGTGGATGAAACCGCCATAACCCAGCTGGCTTTGGATCTGGTTAAGAGTATGGGAGGCTTGGCCCTGTTCTTTTAAATACTCGGCCCAGTGGTTTTTAATCTGTTTAACCTGATTAATACCGTTCAGGCCAAATGTCATAATGATGAGCATCAGGAGGGATGAAAAAAGGGCAGTCATCCAGACTTTTGCTTTTAATCCTGTCATTGTTTGCCTTTCTCTTCTCTGTTTCCTGGGCTAGGTTTGTAGGTTGTACTGTCAGCATGCAGATGGCATTGAATCGCAAGTAGTTAGCTGTCAGTTAAAGTCGCGATAAAACCTGTCGAAAAAAGTGGTTATTTAATCCTTTATACCTAATTGAGCCCAGCCTTGTCAGTTGGTTTTTTCTAATACCCCCTGTTTTTATCTGAAAAATCATAGTATTAAAACTCTAGCGCCCTTTGGCATAGAATAGAGTGAATCTCCTTGACCCAAGCCTAAAATGTGATAGTGTACTAGTACATGAATACATCAAAAACGACCGATCAACAATATTTGGATGAACTGGTAAACCATCTGCTGGCGATGAAAGACGCCGAGCAGATGCAGAGCGCTATTGAGGGCCTGTTAACACCGTCCGAGTTATCCGAGATCACCAAGCGTTTACAAATTTTCAAACTGTTGCGTGAAGGCATGCCTCAGCGACAGATCGCCGAGAAGCTGGGTGTGGGCATTGCCACTGTGACCCGCGGCTCTCGTGCCTTAAAAGAGACAAAATAAGGTTTGCTATGTCCACCAAAGACGCATCCAAAAAGCCAACACCGATTGAGCTGCCGCGCAAGCCGCGCTATGTCACGATTACTGCGAATTGTGACTTTTTTGGTCTGTTTAAAAAGATCGAAAAGAAGTTTAAACACTGCTTCTACCTGGAATCATTAGGTGAAGATAGCCATATCGCTCGTCACTCTATTATAGGCTTTGATCCAGAGCTTCAGTTCTATGCCAATGGCAATGAGCTGGTAGTAGAGCAGCGTGATGGCTCTACCGAGCGTTATGAAAGCGATAACCCTTACTACCTGTTACGGGATATCGTGCCGCAGAATATCATCTCCCGTAAGTATGCCGGCGGTCTGACCGGATATTTGGGTTATGACGCCATGAACTACTTTGAGCCAAGCCTGAGCATTCAAGACAGTGATATGTTTGATGCTTTCCGCTTTGGTCTGTTCAAAGATGGCCTGATTCTGGACAAGATGACCGGTGAAGTGATCTATTTCTACTACACCGATAGCCGTCTGGAAGAGGTGCTGATGCTGATCAATGCACCACCGGCCAAAAATGGCGAGCTGACCATCACCTCGCTGGGCGACACCATGAGCCAGGAAGAGCACAAAGACGCTGTGCTCAAGGTGAAGCAGGATATTATCGACGGCAAGATCTTCCAGACCGAAGTGGGCTTTAAAAAGCGCTTTAAGCTGGAAGGTGACGCCATCAATATTTACGAGAAGCTGCGCGAGGTGAACCCATCACCGCAGATGTACTACGTGAAGTTTGGTGATCAGAAGCTAATCGGTGCCAGCCCGGAACTACTGTTCCGCCTGCGCCAGGGTGAGATGGAAACTTTCCCGCTGGCCGGTACTGCCAAACGTGGTCAAACCGAACAGGAAGATACTGATTACGCCCGTGCGCTGCTGAATGATCCCAAAGAGATCGCTGAGCACAATATGATTGTTGATCTGCACCGTAACGATATCGGCCGTGTGGCTCAGTTTGGTACCGTGAAGGTGCGCAGCCTGATGGATATCAAACGCTTCAGCCACGTGCAGCATATCTCCAGTGAGATTGTCGGTATTATCTCCGACAAACACGATATGTTCTCCGCTTTGGCCAGTAACTTCCCGGCCGGTACCCTGACAGGTGCGCCTAAGATTGAAGCGATGAAGATCATCAATGAGATGGAAAACGATGGTCGTGGTCCTTATGGCGGTGCAGTAGGTCATTTCTCCTTTAATGGCGATTGTACCTTTGCGATTCCGATTCGTACCGTATTTGCCAACGGTGAGCAGGCCTACGTTCAAACCTGTGGTGGTAACGTTTACGACTCCAACCCGGAAGATGAATATGAAGAGATCCGTCGTAAGTTTGCCGGTACCAAGAAGGTACTGGATCTGTTTGCACCGGCTGAGCCAGAAACTGCACCGGGCGAAGAGGATACTGAATCATCGTCTCACGATTCACCTGTTAACAACGATTCACCTTCAAACAACGACGATTTGGCACAGTAAGGGAGCCAGAGATGAAAGTTTTTATTGTCGATAACTACGACTCCTTTACCTATAACCTGTACCAGTTTATCGGTGAGATCCTGACTGCTGAACAGAGTAAGGGCAATATCGAGCGCTTTGAGATTATTGTAAAGCGCAACGATGAGGTGACGCTGGCAGAGCTGGAACAGGTTAATCCTGATCGTATTATTATCTCTCCAGGACCAGGTTCCCCGGATGACGACAACTACTTTGGGGTTTGTGCTCAAGTAATTAAAGAGTTTGGTCCTAAGACACCTTTGTTAGGTGTTTGCCTGGGCATGCAGGGTATTGTGCATGTATTCGGTGGTAAGGTGGTTAAAGCCCACCTGCCGATGCACGGTAAGATCAGCCCTATTAGCCATGATGGTGCCGGTATGTTTCGTAATATTCCGGATCAGCTGGAGGTGATGCGTTATCACTCGCTGATGGCTGAAGCGGAAAGCTTTCCAGATTGCCTTCAGTTAACCGCAGTGGTGGGTGATGATATCGAACAGAAGGATTTTGATAACCTGTCCCGTATTCGCAAGGGTGGTGAGTTTGAAGTGATGGGTGTGCAGCATAAAGAACATCCTATCTATGGTATCCAATTCCACCCAGAGTCTTTTGCTACCGAAGGTGGTAAGGAATTGATTGCTAACTTTTTATTTGACTAATCAATCGTTTGACTTATTTGTAGGCGACCTTTACGGTCGCCTTTTTGCTGTTAGAGGAGGTGTTTCTTTTTAACCTCTTGTTCACTAAGGCTTTTTATCGCTCGTATAAAACCGATTTTTTTGCTTGGTTATTCTGTCTTTGTACTACACTCAAAACGTTGAGCTTCTGCAGACGTATAGGATTGTCGTATGAAAAACCTTAGTTTCCAGTATAAGTTAGTCTTCCTTATAGCTTTACCCTTGCTGCTTAGTGTGGCCTTTCTTGGCAAGGAAATTGCTTCTAGCTATCAAATCAGTCAGAAAAATGATCTATTAGTGATTTATACTGAATTGGTGACAGTAAACAGTAATTTCGTACATGAATTACAAAAAGAGCGAGGTGCTACAGCAGGCTTTTTGGCTTCTTCTGGTAAGAAATTTGCTGATACTTTACTACAGCAGAGGCGTAATACAGATAATGCCTTCCAAGATTGGCAACGTTTTATTCGACAGAACTCCCTTGATAATACTGAATTAACTCAACTAATTGCTTCTGTAGGGCGAGAGTTAGAACGTTTAAAGGGGGTTCGTTCACAAGTCAGTAACTTCTCAATTCCAACGGTGCAGGCAATTAACTATTTTACAAATCTGAATGCCCAATTGTTATCAGCCGCATCCATTACAGCATCTATAAGTGAAGATGGTCATCTAGTGCGCTCTGCGCTTGCTTATTTTAATTTTTTACAAGCAAAAGAGCGTGCAGGGATTGAGAGGGCTGTGCTGAGTGGGGTTTTTGCTAAAGGTCAATTTACAGGTAGCCTATTCGAACGCTTTGTTACTCTGGTTAGTGAGCAAAAGGTCTATGCGCGTAAGTTTACACAATTAAGCGATAGGGTACATATCACTGCTTTTGAGAGAATAAACACTCATGATGCAGTGAGAGCTGTAGAGCGCATGAGAAAAGTGGCTGCAGATAAAGCATCGGAAGGTAATTTTGGTGTGGACTCTACTCATTGGTTTCAGCAAGCAACCCTGCGGATCAATCTACTAAAAGGGTTGGAAGAGACTTTGGCTGAACACTTTATTGCAGAAGCTCAACATTTGGCTGATAAGGCCTCTTGGGTATTATGGCTTTATGTCATTGTTGCACTATCGATGTTTACCACGGTTTTCATTCTGGCCTATTACATCATGCGTAATCTGAAACGTCAGGTTTTATCCCTGTCTGAAACGATGGAAAAGTTGAGAACTGATCAGGATTTGACTGTAAGAGCTAAAGTTTTTAGTCAGGATGAGCTAGGCAGAATCTCTAAGGGATTAAATGACACGATTGAGAACTTTGCTGGCACAATAGGTGTATTCTCCAACACTTCAAAAACACTGGTTTCTATCGCTGATGAAACTACTCAATCGGTGGAATATAGTACTCAGGAGCTTGGTTCACAGCGTGACAGAACCTCTCAGGTATCGGTGGCGGTAGAAGAATTGGCGAGTGCGGTACATGGGGTAGCTGATAACACTACGCATTCAGCTGAAAAAGCAAGAGAAGCCAGAGAGCTAGCAAATAAAGGCCACGATGCTGTGCAGATGTCTGTTGAATCAGTTAATCAACTGGCCTCAGATGTGAAGCAACTCAGTGATATGATCAATAAACTGCATGCCAGTAGTATTAATATCTCTAATGTAGTTGAAGTTATTAATAGTGTATCGGAGCAGACAGGGTTATTAGCACTGAATGCGGCGATTGAAGCTGCCAGAGCAGGTGAACAAGGGCGTGGTTTTGCAGTGGTGGCGGATGAGGTGCGTACCCTGGCTACGCGTACACAAGAGTCTACTACAGAGATTGCGACGATTATTCAAAACCTACAAAACGAAGTGAATGCAGCCTTCACTTTGGTCGAGGAAAATCAGGGGCAGATGGAAGATACCGTTAAGCAAACCCATGCGGTAGAGACCTCATTGGAAAGTATTGTTCAGGCGGTTTCTGAGATCTCTGATATGTCTGGCCAGATTGCCAGTGCTGCAGAGGAACAGTCCAGTGTGATTCAGGAAATCAGCCAGAACTTAACCATTATTGATACCAGTTCAGAAGAGATTACAGAGTCTTCTGTACATATCACAGAGTCCGCCAATACTTTGACCGAAACGGCTCATCAACTGAAAGCTCAGGTTGAACAGTTTAAAGTGTAAGATTCCGCTATGGAGGTATGTGTTCCCCTGCTTTGGACTATCATAAAGCGATACTACTATGTAAGGCCGCCATGATGGGAAAGAGCAGGGATGAAAAATTGAAGCACTGGTATTTCTAAGCTTATGTCTAGCCTTAGCAACGGATAAAAATATCTATATTTTGCTAGAATGTCGCTTTCTTTTTGCTAGTGCGAGATAAAGCCGCAATGACTCTTTCCGAAAATTGGCGTTCACCCATTGTCGTGGGAGCCAGTTTAATCCTGATTTCCGAAGTGTTCTTAGTCTTATCCGGTATGGCCATTAAACATGTGTCTGAAGACCTGCCGACACAGATGATCGTATTTTTCCGAAACTTATTGGGTTTAATGCTGCTGTTGCCTTGGCTGATACGTAATGGCCTAGCGGCGATTAAGACCGAAAAACTGCGTTTTCATTTTATGCGTGCGGGTGTTGGTGTTACCGCCATGACTTGCCTGTTTTACTCATGGGGCCACCTGCCTTTGGCACAAGCTGCTCTGATCAAACAAACTGCGCCGTTTTTTATCCCTATGATCGCCTTCTTCTGGTTAGGTGAGCGTATCGGGTTTATGGTCAAGGTGGCTATTTTGATCGGTTTTACCGGCACCGCGTTTATTCTGAATCCTCAGGAGGGAGCGCTGAATATCGGGGTGCTGATCGCTCTGGTAGGCGCTATGTTAGGGGCCTTAGCCAAAGTGACGATTCGGCGTATGCGGGATACGGAGCCTGCACAGCGAATTGTGTTTTATTTCGCTTTCTTCAGTGCTTTGTTATCCGCTATACCCGCATTTATGGTCTGGCAGCCGATTACTCTGATTCAGCTATTCTGGTTATTAATTCTGGCTGCAACTTCGACTTTGGCTCAGCTATTTTTAAGTAAGGCTTACGGTTTGGCTCCAGCGGGGCAGCTAGGCCCGTTCACCTATGGCTCAGTCGCTTTTGCTGCTTTGATGGGCTGGTGGTTATGGGGTGAGGTGTTGGAATTAAATACCTGGTTAGGGATCGCGTTGATTACCTCTGGCGGCATCCTGGCAATGACAGGTAAGAGTCAGTCATCGACTGCAGTGGCAAAATAAATCAAGCTGACAACCATGATATTGCTCTGGAAACACCTATTTCATACATACACACACTTATTCCATGTATACACACTTACCTGAATCAGTGATTTAAATTTCGATCCTGCCTGAGACCCCTTCTTGCTCA
>CAYFGP010000166.1:0-13383 GCA_964342385.1 uncultured Oleiphilus sp.
CCCAGAGGTTAAGCTCTCCAGCCCCTTCCGTTTTTTTAAACCGGACAGCAGTGTGTTAATTTAATTAATCAACTTGCAGGAAGGTACAACTGCCAGTAGAGTGCCAGACTTGAAATCTGCTCTGCATTCACACCTGCTAATCAATGTACTGATCGTACGCTTAACACGGGTTTAAGCCAAAGTCCCGATCACATTTTTTAGCCATAACCGTTAATGGTAACCCTATGAGTCAACAGCCTGTGGACAAATCCAACCGCCCAAGCCGCTCTCCTGAGTCCCGCAAAAAGCGTAATCTGTCTTTTTTTATCACTGTGATTGCGGCCGTCGCTTTTGCAGCCTGGCAAATTAATAACGGTTAACACCGGGTCTGATCACTGATACATGGAAAATTTTCTTCTCTCGCTGTCTGCAACTCTGCAGGTGACGGCACCGGTTTTTATTATCGTTTTTTTAGGCGTTATCTTTCGCCGCATCCAATGGCTGGATGATCACTTTGTTAAAATCGCGTCCGCGTTGGTATTTAGGGTCACTCTGCCCACCCTGGTTTTTCTGAATATCAGTAAAACGGATCTTAGGGAAAGCCTGGATGTTGAGGTGTTGCTTTACGCCTCTGTTGTTACTCTGATTGGCTTTGTCTTTCTGATCTGGCTAGCCCGGCAGATTATCAGTGAAAAGGCTGATCGCGGTGTCTTTATTCAAGGCGCATTTCGCGGCAATCAGGGTGTGATCGGTATGGCATTAGTCGCCAACCAGTTTGGTGAAGCCGGGATGCCGATGGCTTCAATCCTGCTGGGCTGTCTGATCATTATCTACAATATTCTATCGGTCATCGCGTTAAGTATGTCGATGCCGGGTCGAGCCGAAGCTGGCTGGCGGCCGATTCTGCTGGATATTGTCAAAAACCCGCTGATCCTCTCTGTGGTCGCTGCAATACCTGTGTCGCTACTGAATATCGAGCTGCCTCAGGTTCTGCTGAAAACCGGTGAATACTTCTCAGGTGTGACATTGCCGCTGGCACTGCTCTGTATCGGCGCATCATTAAGCTTAAAAGCGTTACGAGCTTCTTCCGTGGCTTCCTGGAGCGCGACCGTGATGAAGCTGGCGATTCTCCCCGTCATTATGACCTTTGGCGCCTGGGCACTGGGTTGGACCGGTCAAACCCTGGGCATCCTGTTTCTCTACTTTGCCAGCCCTACAGCAGCCGGCAGTTTTGTGATGGTGAAAGCCATGGGTGGGAATGATAAGTTAGCTGCCAATATTGTCGCACTCACCACGGTAGGCGCAACACTGACCATCACCTTTGGGGTCTTTATTCTGCATTGGTTGCAGCTGGTTTAAGCCTTTTCTTTTTAGACTTTGCAGTTTCAATGCTGCTATGTGGTAACGATTCTGACACTACAAACTCGGTATCATAAGCTCTATACCATAAAAAAACGGGATATCTGGTTCACAGATATCCCGTTTTTTTATGGTATGACACTTAATACTTATTCGCTAAATACTTATTCAATTACCACTTGAATCCATAAACCTCTAATCTGCTTTTACCCGATACTGTAAAAACTCCCCCACTTCCTTTAGGGCCTCGTCGGCCTGGGGCAGATATTTATGCAGCAGATGCCAAACATGAGGCATTTGACTCCACTTGCTCAGCTGATTGATTACACCTGCTTTTTCCAGGGTTTCACTCAGATGAACCGAGTCATCCAATAGCAGCTCCTGACGACTGACCTGAATCAGACAGGGCGGTAAACCGGTTAAATCACCAAACAGGGGTGACAGCCCAGGTTCAGACAGAGATGTGCTACCGGCATAGACCCTGGCAAAACTCATCATCTGAGCCTTATTTAAAATCATATCCGTGGCGGTATTGGTATCCAGACTCGCCGCCTGACAAGTCAGATCAACCCAGGGAGATAACAATACCGAGGCAGCAGGCAACGGCATCTGTTGCTGTTTTAAGCGCTGCATCAGGGCCAGTGCTAAACCGCCCCCAGCGGAATCACCGGCAATGGCGATCTGATTCGCAGGCACGCCAATATCCAACAACCAACGATACGCTTGCTCCGTATCATCCAAAGCACCAGGGTATTGAGTTTCCGGTGCCAAACGGTAGTCAATGACCAACACTCGGGCATTAGCTCTATGGGCAATCTGAGCCGCCAACTCTCTGTGGGTATCCATCGACCCCAGCACATAGCCGCCACCATGTAGATAAAGTACATAACGGCGCGGCGCATCATGTTGCCAATAGAGCAGCTCAGCCGTGACACCGTTGGCATTTTGCTCACTGACAATCAAGCCATGTGGCCGGTAAGGTCGACGCAAATTGCCTTCCAACTGCTCGCGCAACATACGGCAATATTGGTTTAAACCCTGCTGCTGGAAAAGATTCATCGCTTGTTGGAAAGGAGGAAATATCATGGGGTGTTATACCAGGTCATCAGCATGGTTCAGGGAGGTTAACTCAGCCAATCCCTTAGCCCAGACATCCGCTTCCAGCACAGCCATAGAGGCTGTGGACATAGGATAATAGCCTTGATAATCACCTTTAACCAATAAGCTGATCAGGCGGCTCACCATAGGCTGGTGACTGACCAGCAACAGTGGAAAGCTGGACTCATCCTGCTCTGATAACCATTGAATCACCGCTTCCGGTGAATCATCCGGGGTAATAATCGGTAGCGTATGCTGTTGGCTCAGAGGACAATGCCGAGCGATCTCAGCCAATGTTTGCTGTGCCCGTACATAAGGACTGGCAAAGGCCTGAACCTGATCAAGCTCAGAATGTTTTGCCTGACTCATGGCAGCCACCTGTTGATGGCCACGGGACGTCAAACAACGGTCGAAGTCCGTTCTGGCCTGACCTGCTTCACCGTGTCGAAAAATAATCAGTTTCATAGAATAGATCCTCCTACACAGGGCTATTCGTCAGGGCGATAGGGGTCGCGATCCGGAGACTCCCCTTCTGGCCAGGGTGCAAAAGGAAAAGGCTTGTGCTCA
Source organism: uncultured Oleiphilus sp. (assembly GCA_964342385.1). Lineage (GTDB taxonomy): Bacteria > Pseudomonadota > Gammaproteobacteria > Pseudomonadales > Halomonadaceae > Oceanospirillum. The sequence goes on from CAYFGP010000166.1 coordinate 3,004, forward strand.
CTATTGAACGTCAGGTAACGATAAAGCTGGTAAGCATAAGCGGTTAAGTTGGCCGCTGATTGCTGCAGGAACAAGTTTTTCTCACCGGTCAGGGCAATAAAAAACAGCTGGAGTATCACACCTAGCAGTATCAATAACTCTGCAATCTGATAGGCCAGAACAAAGAACAGCATAAAGATGAGTCGTAACCAAAACGCTTCTGTGGCGATGCCTGCTTTTTTCTTACTCATAACAAACCTTTATCACTCACTGCGGGGCAAAACGAATTCAACGTCGGAGTTCTGCTGGCCAGTCATCAATCCATGGATCACCTGCTGTACCGGCAGTTGATTAAACAACACCTCATACAGGCCGCAGGCCAGAGGCATATACACTTCCATCTCCATGGATTTATTACGTACCAGACGTATGGTATTCACACCTTCTGCGACTTGTCCCAGACTCGCCACAGCTTCATCCAGGCTTTTGCCTTCACCAATAGCATGCCCAACCCTAAAGTTACGGCTTAAGGGTGACGTACAGGTGACAATCAGATCGCCAACACCGGATAAACCTAAAAAAGTCATAGGATTAGCGCCCATAGCTACCGCAAAGCGGCTCATCTCAGCCAAACTGCGGGTGATCAGCATACTCTTGGTGTTTTCACCCACTCCAAGTGCAGACGCCATACCAGAAGCGATGGCATAGATATTTTTCAGCGCGCCGCCCAGCTCAACACCAAACACATCATCGCTGGCATAAACCCGAAAATAATTACAGCTTAATACCTGCTGAATCGCGTCACGGGTTTCAGCATCAGTGCTGGCTACCACCGTACCTGTCATCTGTTTCTGAGCAATCTCTTTGGCCAGATTAGGGCCACTCAGGACACCGATATGCTCGCTGGGGGTATGTGTTTTCAGAATTTCAGACATCAGCTGGAAGCCATCTTCCTGAATACCTTTCGCAGTACTGATCAGGATCTGATCTTTACTCAGATGCTCCCGTGCCTGATCCACCACACTGGCAAAAGCCTTACTGGGGATCGCAACAAAAATAATATCAGCCCCAGCAACCGCTTCGATAACGTTAGTGGTTGCCTGTACATTGGAGTTAATTTCATAATCCGGCAGGTAGCGCAGATTGCGACGCTGCTCATTAATCTGCTGCGCCAGGGTTTCATCCCGCAACCACTGTTTAACCGGAAAACCATTGTCTGCCGCAATACTCGCCAGCGCTGTGCCAAAACTACCGCCGCCTAGAACGGTCACTGCATACTTTTTTGTCATAATTTTATTTTAACTGCCACTAAGCCAGTGTTTATTTTACCTGATATATCCCTATAGATATGATGTTTAATCACTTACGATCAGTCATCTGCACCACTTGAGCCACCAGCGCCTGATTCACGCGCATCATACTCTGGAGATCCTGCACATACGCGTTCCCCCGTTCGGAGTAGCGCTCTAAAGCCTCTGCCAACACCATACCACTGACCTCTTGATCATTCCGCCTTAATTTTGCTCTAAGCTGGCGTAACACTTTATAAGCCTTAAAAGTATTCAGATTATGCAGGTAAGCCCGCACGCTTTGCTGTACCGAGACAAACTTTGCCACTTCATAACTGGCACCTTCTGGTCTACGCGCAGGGATCAAACCGCAGCCCGGAGAAAAACACCATTGACCAAACAGATTATTGCCTTCACGGGCAAAACGGGAACGCCCCCAGGCGGATTCATTCGCCGCTTGGGCCAACACCAGCTCTAACGGGATAGTATCCACTCTCAGTAGCAGCTCCTGATAGCGCTCCAGATCACTGCTGGCATTTACTTTATACTCAGCGGCTAACTGCTGCAGTAGTAACTGTTCCTGTTGACTCAGTTGCTCTGGCTGCAGGGCTTCTAACCAGGCCCTTTGCTGCTCAATGTACTGGTTTTCTACCGCAATCAGTGGTTGCAACAGCGCAAAAAAACGCTGCTTTTTCTCTTTGGTTGAAGATGTGTTTGCCAATAGATCCAGATGGGTGGCACTAAAACCCGGTGCAACCGGCAGTGCTTTCGCCACAGGACTTGATACCTGTTGCTGATGGCTTTCAAGCCAGAAACCTAAAATATACAGGCACGACAATATCCCAGGTAACCAGAAGCGACCCAATACTGTTTTCATTATTTCGACTCAGATAAAGAAAAGGCATAACCCCGCGAAGGATTATGCCTTGGAAGACGGTAGGAGGACTTAAACCACCTGAATGTGCCAGGGTTCGTAACGCACCCCAAAGCGGTTGTCATTGGTATAACGAATATCGATATAACCCAGATCCTGCAGACGCTTGTAGACATCCGTTTCAGCAAAATCTTCAGTAAAGTTTTTATAGCCGTAGCCCACTTTACCGACATCGAAGTCACCCACCGCATGGTAAGAGTAACCCGGAGGTGCCAGGGAGCGTGATGCTTTGGACATATTGCCCTCAGCCTGTACCGCTTTGGACAGGAACAGATACATCTGTTTTACGGTACTGCGAATGCCTGAGGTCAGGAAGATATCCTCACCCACATCTTTACGTAGGGTATGGTATAGCTTCAGCGACTTACCTTTAAACAGGTAGTGACCCGTTTTAGGCACTTTCACCAGCTCACGGGAAGGAATCTTGTCGGTTAAACCCGGCAGTACCTTTTCACCGTAGAAACCGTATTTACCGGCATCGACAAAAAATAGCTGCTCAAGAAAATCCAGTTCTGTTTTGCTGAACTCACCCACTTGTGAAAAGTTACGGCCATATTTGATCATCTGGTCGAAGTTGATCAAATTAAAGTTACCGTGACCGATAGTTCTCTGAACCCGCCCCAAGTGCTTCAGCGTATCCTGAATCAGTTTATATTCCTGCTCAGAAACAAAGAAATCGTCTTCGAAAACCCCTTCAAAGTAACGGATTTTCTGCATGTAATCTTTTACATGAGGATCACTTTCCGCAGCTTCGATCTCAGCTTTCAGTTCAGCAACCTGCTGCTCAAGTTTTTGCGGCGCTGACACTTCGTGGTAATCCGACGAAGCCGCGTGTTCCTCAACGATTTCAACCAATTTCTCGGGTACTTTTGGCGCGTTTTCAGCTACAGGTACCTGAGAAGGATCAGCAGTCACTATTACTTTCTGCTGTTCATTCAATAGCAGCTGTCGCATCACAGAGCCACTGCCCAATGCCACGAAACCACTGATGGAAAATGCTTTCAGAATACTTCTACGATCCACGACGGCTACCCAGAATCCGATCCATTACACAGGTAAAGCTTAAACTCTACACCCGTTTCTTACAACCAAGGCTGGACCAAAAACTCAAAATTCACAACTCTGGAAGTAAGGTGCTAAATATATCTTTTAAAAACAGATTAATCCATATTAAGCCGACATAATTAGCCCGATTTTTTCGCGAACATCAGGGATTAAAAACCATATTTTTCATAATGACTTTATCAATATAAAAGCACTCAACTTTTCCTTTCGCACCCTGAATATTTTACACTTTGTCGTTTCTACGTACCCAACCTGAAAATGGAGCCCCTGATGAAGTTAAAAGGTGTATTACTGGATGCGGATAGTCTGGGAGAAAAGATTGATTTTTCAGGGCTTGAGCAGCAGCTGGATACATTTGATGTCTATGGACAGACCACGCCACAGCAGCTGATGGCCCGGATTCAGGATGCCGACGTTATCTTAAGCAACAAGGTTGTGCTGGATGATGCCGCAATCAGAAGCGGCTCATCACTCAAGTTGATCTGTGTCTTAGCCACGGGCATGAACAATATCGCTCTGGAAACTGCAGCCGAACTGAATATTCCAGTCAAAAATGCCATCGCTTACGGTACCAATAGTGTGGCTCAGCATACTTTGATGTTAATGCTGATGCTGGCGACTCAGCAGGTTCGCTACAGTAAAGCGATCATGGACGGTCAATGGCAGCAAAGCCCATTTTTCTGCATGATGCAGCACTCCGTCAGTGAACTGGCGGGCAAGCATTTAGTGATTGTGGGCTCAGGCGTATTAGGCAGTAAAGTGGCTCAGCTGGCAGAAGCTTTTGATATGAAGGTGAGCTTCAGTGCTCGACCGGGTCAAGAAGCTCGACCAGGCCAAGAAAATAGTGATAGTCGCCCCGCGCTAACAAGCCTGCTACCGGAAGCAGATATGCTGTCACTGCATTGTCCACTCAGTCCTGATACTCAGAACCTGATCAATCAAGAGACTCTGGCATTGGCTAAACCCGGTTTGCATCTGATCAACTGTGCCCGTGGCGGCATTGTGAACGAGACCGATGCTTTACAAGCCCTCAGATCAGGTCAGCTGGCCGGTTATGCGACCGATGTGCTCACCGAAGAACCTCCGGTCAATGGCAATATTTTGCTAGATGCCCTGCAGGAAGATCTAAACCTGATTGTGACGCCACACAATGCCTGGATTTCACAATCCGCACGACAGAATATTGTTGATCAGGCGGTGCAGGCTATTTCAGCACTGCGCCAATAACACGAATCCCGTATCCTATTAAGTCATAGGTGGTGTCTGCCTTTATGTCAGACACCACCTGAGCATTCTGTTCATTCGACTCAACACAGTTAGAGACCCCCATGCGCTTAGATAAATTTATCTGCCATCACAGCGGCATCTCCCGCGCCGAAGCCAAACGAGTATTACGTCAGGATCTGGTGACCTGTAACGGTGAAATAGTGCGCAATGGTGCCTATAAAGTGACACCAGAGATTGAAGTTGAACTGGACGGACGCCTGCTTGGTGAAGTGAAAAAGCGTTATATCATGCTCAATAAAGTGGCTGATACTATCTGCTCAACGGTTGATGAAGACTACCCTTCAGTGATTAATTTCCTGGATGAACTTCCCAATACCCGAGGCCTGCATATTGCGGGTCGCCTGGATGTGGACACGACAGGCCTGGTACTGATTACGGATGATGGCCAATGGTCCCACCAAATCACCTCACCGAAAAAACAGTGCATCAAGCGCTACCGTGTCTGGCTGGCAGAACCTCTGTGCGCTGATGCGGAACAACAGGTTGAGCATGGTCTTCAACTGCACGGTGAAGATGAGCTGACCAAACCCGGTCTGCTTGAGCGTATTGATGATACCGAAGTGCTGCTGACCATTACCGAAGGTAAATACCATCAGGTAAAACGTATGTTCGCTGCGCTGGGCAATAAGGTTGTTGGCTTACACAGAGAACAAATCGGTGCGATTGAATTGGATGAAGCGCTCTTTGAAGGTGAGTGGCGTGAACTGACCGAAGAGGAAATTCAATCCGTCTGGGTTAATAAAACCTCTCAAGAGATTGAATAGCACCACACAAGTAAAGGGTTTTATTCAACCCTAGATCTTATAAGCCCGATAAACACTCGGGCTTATCTTTCCCCCACAACGTATGCCCCTAATAGATCTCATGCCCACCTGGAATGACTATGGTTTGATCATCAGCCAAACGTAGTGAGCGTAAGCTCTTATCTGCTGTGAGATAACCCAGACTGATCATCTCCTCTGCCCGGTTAAACTCTAGAGTCCCACAGGCATTACGGGCGATTTCCACTTCAAGATCCGGTGGATAAGCGGCCAGTTTCTGTCGTGCAATAGTACTCTGCATCGCATCAAAGGCCTGGTTTGCCACATCATAGGCTGAGATATCCATCTTTGGCATCTCTTCTGAGCTTTTCTGCAGCCCCTTAAAAAACTGAGTAATTTTTTCATGCAGTGCTGGTGAGTCTGGTTGTTTTAAGGCAACGGTTTTCTGCTCTACTTCATGAGCAAGCTCGTGACCAAAACCTCCTCCATCGACATAGACAGCCCCACCTAGATTTACCGCAATGGTGATATCGGTCCGGTCACTAAAAGTCGGGGCAATAGGGACCGGATTCAGCACACCACCGTCAATCAACGGCGTGCCATGCAGCTCAAACGGAGTAAAAAACAGCGGCAGTGAGATAGAGGCTCTGATGGCATCAAACAAACGACCACTGTTAAGCCATACCTCGCGTTCTCCCATAATGTCAGAAGCTACGGCGGTAAAAGGGATGGGAAGGTCTTCGATATTTTGCTCTCCTACCAGCTCAACAAGAGCGTTGATAATACGATCGCCCTTAATTAAACCCGACTTGTCCCAGGCAATGTCCAATAGGTTGACCATATCGGCTTTTTTGATGGCTCGAACCCATTGCTCAAACTCATCCAGCTTGCCTGCTGCGTAGATCCCCCCCACCAAAGCTCCGATCGAACTGCCAGACACAGACGCAATATGTAGATTGTTCTCCTCCAGCCAGCGGATCACGCCAATATGTGCCAGCCCCTTAGCTCCGCCGCTGCCTAAGACTAAAGATACGCTTTTTTTATCCATTAAACCGTCTCAGTACCTTATGATTTTGCCTATATTAAGTTAAGACACTGCCTCTCTCCAAAGGCAACCCCACGGGATTCAGGGAGAAGTTCATGCTGTTGTTTAAAAAAGGAATCTCTCTTCAACTACTGATCGGCTGGGCGATCTTTAGCGCCATGTTTCTGTTAAGCCTGCTGCTGATCGTACAAAGCTATCAAAGTAATAAACAAGCCCTGCTACTGGCAACCAGTGAAACAGCACAGCAGTTGGGTCAAACCATTAATGAAAAAGCCCAACGTATTACCGGCCCCGCGCAAAGCGCGCTCCAGATTTTAAGCCATGATCCGCTGCTGGAAGCCAAAAACCTGCCCCAGCGCTTAAAGCGTTTACCTGTGCTGGCAGAAACCCTGACCTCCAACAGCGTACTGAGTGCCATCTATGCCGGTTACGATAATGGGGAGTTTTTCCTGCTCAGAATCCTGAATACGGCATTAAAACAGAAATACCAAGTACCGGATAATGCTCAGTATCTATTGCAAACGATTACGGTTAAAAATGGCACTAAGGTAGGCGAGTGGCATTTCTACAATCAGGATCTGACCATTGTCAGCTCAGAAGTTAAAACCGACTACAAATACGACCCCAGGGGGCGTAGCTGGTATATGGATGCCCAGCAACATCAGGGACAGATCCTGACCGCACCCTATCTGTTTTTTACCACCAAAGAGATCGGTATCACCCTGGCGACACGCAGTCCGCAAGGGGATGCGGTAATCGGGATGGACGCTTCAATCACCGACCTATCCGCCCAGCTAACCAACCTGCGCCTGACTCCGAACAGCGAACTGACCATTATTGATAAGACAGAAAAGGTACTCGCCTACAGTGATACCCAACGTATGCTGATACAGGAAGGTGACAGCTACCGACTGAGCTCACTGGATAATCTGGGTATCAGCATTTTCCAGCAGCTTACCGCAGCTAACCCTGATGCAGGGGAGATTCATCCCATTCGCCTTAACGGACAAGACTGGTACACCCTGTGGATTCCCGTCAGTACCTTTCTTGAAGCCGGTATTAAGGTATTGATTGCAGTGCCTGAAGCGGAGTTACTGGCCAGCGCGAAAGAGGAGATCTATAACCAACTGAGTTGGGCAATTCTACTGACTATTGTCATGTTATTACTGGGTTTATATACCGGCTCCCGTATTGGTCGTTCTTTTAAATTGCTCACCCTGCAGGTACGGGATCTGGCCAATTTTAATTTCCATCAGGTCTCTGGTGTTGATTCCCAGATCAAAGAGGTACGCGAGCTGAATCAGGTGGTGGATAAGATGTCTCTCACCATTAATCACTTCCAGTCGATCAGTAGTCTGCTGAATCGGGAAAGTGATCTGGAAAAGATGCTCAAAGGCGTACTGGATCATATGGTTCAGGCTACCGGGCTACAGCAGGGGGCCATCTATCTGTTTGATGCTGATAACCAAGGCTTTCAACAAGCCTGCCAGACCGCCCCTGATGCCTTTCCTGAACAACTGGCTTATCAAGAGCAGCACCTGAGCCTGGTACCTCATATTCTGGAACAGCTGGCAAGGGCAGAACAGTGTCTGGTAACACCACTACGCAAGCGTAATCAGGAGCTGGAAGGCTTGTTGATTATTCGCGCCAAAAGAGATGTACAGCATCATGATCACCTGAATCATTTTATTGAGCATCTATCCGGTTCTGCCGCAGTAGCAATAGAAACTCGCCGTCTGATCCACGGACAAAAAGAGATGATCGAAGGCATTCTACGGCTGCTGGCCGATGCGATTGATGCAAAATCCCCCTATACCAGTCGCCACTGCGAGCGAGTACCAGAACTCGCCAACGATTTGATCCAAAATCTGATGGCACAAGACACGGGACCTCTGGCTGACTTCACTATGGATGAACAGCAACAGGAGGCATTCCGAGTAGCCGCCTGGCTGCATGACTGCGGTAAAATTCTCAGCCAGGAACATGTCATAGATAAAGCCACCAAGCTGGAAACGCTCTATAACCGTATCCATGAAGTTCGGGCGCGTTTTGAAATCCTCTGGCGTGATGCCGAACTGCATTACTGGCAGCAACGGGCTCAAGGTCAGGATGAAGGTGCCCTCAAGCAACAATTATTGGATACGCAACATAGCTTGCAGCAAGAGTTTGCCTTTATCGCTCGTATTAATCAGGGACAGAGCGGTATAAAACCCGACGATCTGGCACGTATTGATGAGATCGGCGACCGAACCTGGTTCAGGCACTTTGATAATCGCCTGGGACTCTCCCATGAAGAGCTCAGTCAACTGGTCGATCAGCCTATACAGTCGTTACCGGTTCAGGAACAACTGCTATCTGACCGGCCTGAACATTTAGTGTTATGGCAGGAAGGCCATACACCACCGGTCACGCCCGATGATCCTAATAATCAATGGCAGTTTAATATGACCCTGCCGAAATACGCCTTTAACTTTGGTGAACGTTATAACCTCAGCATTCCCTATGGCACCTTAACCGAAGAGGAACGCTTTAAGATCAATGAGCATATCGTGCACACCATCGTCATGCTTAGCGGTTTACCACTACCGGATCACTTGAAAGAGGTGCCGAGAATTGCCGGTAATCATCACGAAAGAATGGATGGTCAGGGTTATCCTAGAGGGCTGAGCGCTGATCAGATGTCTGTACCAGAGAAAGTGATGGCGATTGCGGATATCTTTGAGGCCCTTACCGCCAGAGACCGGCCTTATAAACAAGCGAATACCCTGTCCGAATCGCTGCAGATTATGGTTAGCATGACACTCAACGGCCATATTGATCATCAGGTTTTCACGCTGCTATTACAGAATCAGGCCTTTGAGCACTTTAGTCAGCAGTATCTGTCTGCAGAGCAGATCGATGAGATCGACATTAAGGGATTATTGGCTCAGTTAGAACCGATGAATGCAATTGCTTAATGGTAACTTATAGTCGCAATCTAAAGGCGTTAGAACTTTCAGCAGGCTCCTATCAGATATCAGCAGCCCTAATAAAAAAGCCACGGTAAAATTACCGTGGCTCAAGTATGGTTAAGTGCGATCAAGGAAACAACATAACCACAGGAACTGCGCACAAGCACTTTGGCTTAGCATAATTCAAAAGTGCTGCCGTACAGTCCCAGAACAACAAAGCTTTACCATACAGGTAAATTTGCCAATAAATTGGAGAACAGACGGCTAAAAAAGTTCGCACTTTTTACAGCAGGTTACGTTACTTTCAAAACCTACGACCGTGTTTATTTTCTGACAGGCATCGCATCAAATTTGGGTAATTCTTCAAGTTCGGTATACCAGCAGGCACGATCCGCCCAAAACAGACTGGAAGAAGGCCTGATACCCGGATCCTGATCCAATGACCCTGCAGGCACCACCACATTACCGCCACCTTGCACCAACCAAGGCATATTGGAACCACATTGTTTACAGAAACTGGTCGCGTAATACTTGGCTTCAGGGTGTTCAAAACGTTCTAATTGATCCTCCCCGCTTAACCACTGAAAACGTTCTGGAGGCACAAAAATATTAGCCGCATGGGCCGTACCCGTCACTTTCTGACAGCGACTGCAGTGGCAATATTGGAAATACTTTAATGGCCCTTCCATCTGATAACTTACCGCACCACATAAACAGCTGCCACTATACTGCTCAGACATAATTCCTCTCACAGGCTATCCAATAGCCATCATTGTTATTCTTTGATTGTCGTCGTATTCGATTAGCGACAAGTTAGCCAATCAATACGTTACATAGAGTTGTACGGGGAAAAGCCTGAACAGACAAGGAAAGAGAAGAACCCAGTAGTCAGCTTTTGAGAGAGAAATCAGGGGCTGGAGGCTATTAAAACAATAGCCTCCATAATCGGATGGCTCTGAAGCACTCACACAAAAGTTTCTCTTGAGCAGATAGTTTCATGCTTCAGCCATTGACCAAAAATATCGAAACACTTTTGTGTAAGTGTGTATTACTTGAATCCAAGAAGTGC
>CAYFGP010000167.1:0-13363 GCA_964342385.1 uncultured Oleiphilus sp.
AGTTTAGACTGGATATGCGCAGTTCATTGAAATCAGAACTACGCACTGTCTAGGTCTTAATGGCAACCTTTATCAGCTGTGCGAATCAATCACCTAAATCCGATTACCAAACATCGGATCAATTCAGTGATGGCAAGTTCCATAATACGCTGAAGGTCACTAGCGGCTCCGGCAATATGCATAAGATCATCTGGCGCTATATTACTGATAAGCGCAAAGAGGCTGTGCCAGCCCAACCTATTCCTGTCCGGACATTGGATCGGCAAACACTGATCGCCGAAAACGATAACGCTCCGGCTTTGTATCGCCTGGGCCATTCCAGCCTTTTATTAGCGCTGGAAGGAGATTTCTGGTTAGTTGATCCCGTCTTTTCTGAACGTGCTTCCCCTTTTAGTAAATTTGGACCTAAGCGCTTCCATGCAACCCCTATTGATTTAGATGATTTACCGGCGATCAAGGGCGTAATTATTTCTCACGATCACTACGACCATCTGGATAAAAACACTATTTCAATACTGAAAGACAAGGTAGAGCACTTTATCGTGCCCTTGGGCGTGGGAGACCATTTAGTTAAATGGCAAGTTGATGCAGATAAAATTCAGCAGTTAGACTGGTGGCAACAGATCAATATTGGCAATGCCAATATTACAGCAACGCCGTCACAACACTTTTCAGGTCGCGGCCTAATGGATAGCAATCAGACACTATGGGCATCCTGGGCAATTAAAACACCTGATATCTCACTGTTTTATAGCGGTGATAGCGGCTACTTTCCTGGTTTTAAAGAGATTGGCGAGCGCCTGGGACCGTTTGATCTTACCGTGATGGAGAACGGCGCTTATAACGAGCTATGGGCAGATATTCATATGATGCCCGAAGAAACACTGCAGGCCCATTTAGACGTTAAAGGCCAAGCGATGCTTCCCGTGCATAACAGCACCTTTGATCTGGCTCTGCATGACTGGCATGAACCGTTAAATCGCTTAAACAGCCTCAGCCAAGAAATGGGCGTAACAATGGTGACGCCAACTATAGGCCAACGAATGGCACTCAGTACTAACCTGAGTGGAACACAGACTTATCAGCAGCGCTGGTGGCTTCAAGAGCAACAGGCTCACACCAAGCCGGAAACCAGCAAAGCTCGAACTGTCGCTAAAAGCGAACAACCTCAGTCTTAGCCATAAGCCGTGATTTCCCTTCTACTCTTAGCAATCGACGGGAGTCCTCAGGACTCCCAACGTTCAAGCTTGTCTTGAGCATATTGTTGGAAGTCTTGTAACGCCTGCTCAAGCTTATCAATCTCTTTCTCCGTCACTTTACGAGCAGCCGTAATCTTATCTTCTATCATCTCCGCATCGCTTAATACCTGAATCACCCCCAGAGTATTAGAAGCGCGCTTCAACATATTGGCTTCTTTTTGCATCCCCTCGATATCGTCATCAACTAACGCCTGCTTAATTTTATCAATACGCTGCTGAGCATTTTTCAGATAAGCATTGACGATATTTCTCAAGCCATCGACACCCATTTGTGTGTACAACTTTTCAGCACTGCTTTCGGACCAGATTAAAGGCTCAAAATCGATGATCGCATCGGGTTCAACGGTTCGATCTGTGCGAAGATCTTTCTGCTCAGAGCCCTCCCGAGACAAGTGCTGAGATGAAGTGTTTTGAGTTGGCGAACGATTTGACTTGTTGGGCCCCACTACAGATGCCGTCGGGCCAGAATCCTTCTGTTGGATGCTTTCCTGCTCAACTTGAGGGCTCGAGCCTTCGTCAAAGCGCTCAACAAACAGCTGCTCAATCACCTCAGAGATCTTCTCAGTACTAACAGGCTTAGCAATATAATCATTCATACCCGCGAGCAAGGCCTTCTCTCGATCCCCTTGCATCGCATTCGCTGTCATTGCAACAATCGGGATCTCAGATTTAACTCCCTTCAGGTCACGAATTGCGCGGGTTGCCTGATAACCGTCACACTCCGGCATCTGCACATCCATAAACACCAAGTCATAATCTTTATTAGTGACCGCTTCAATCGCCTCGTTACCATTATTGGCAAACTCGATACCATGCCCTAACTTCTCCAGACACCCTCTGGCAACCATCTGATTCACCAAATTGTCTTCAGCAACCAGAATATCCAGCTTAATCGCACTCGCGTTATCTTCGACGTTGGCACTCGTCTCTTGCTTAGCTGCTGTTTGACTAGAGCTTGGTAACTCCAGCTCTGGTAAGGAGAGCGCCAAACATTTTGCGATCTGCTCTTTAAGTACTTTTTGACGAATCGGCTTAGTCACATAGGAGCAGATATGGGGTTTGATTGAGTCATCTAACATGTCAGCCGATGACGCCAACAGAATAGGTACTTTGTCTGATTCTGCTCTTTGGGAATAACTCTCAACAAATGAGTAGCCGTCGCGCTCAGGTAAATTAAGATCCAGAATAATCAGATCAAAGTCTTGCTGTTCAAGAGCTTCAAATGCACTATTCACCGTTGCGGCGGAATGGTAGTGCACGCCCCAGCTATGCAGATTCATCTCGAAGATTTCACGGTTCACATTATTATCTTCGATAAGCAAAATTTGTTTACTGTCCAGGGCATCAATATCTTTCAGATCAGGCAGATGAGACATATCGATACGAGTCAACGGCAAGGTAAACCAAAAAGTACTGCCTTTACCCATAGTACTGGTTACACCAATTTCGCCACCTAAGGTCTCAACAATCAGCTTACAGATTGCGAGGCCCAATCCAGTACCACCGTATTGACGGGTTGTTGAAGCATCAACCTGAGAGAAGCGTTTAAACAGACGATCAATGTGCTGCTCATCAATACCAATACCGGTATCTTCCACCTCAAAGCGAATACCCTGCTCAACGCCATACACTCTCAAAGCAATGGAACCTGCTGGGGTAAACTTAATGGAATTGTTAACCAGGTTAAGCAGAACCTGTCGAATACGCCCAGAATCTGAGCTGTAAATACCGTTAATATCCGGCGAGATAATGGAACCAAACTCCAGATGCTTCTCTAACGCCTTACCAGACATCAGATTGACCACGCTTTCACACAACTCAATCAGATCAAACGCAACTTCTTCCAGCTCCAGCTTACCCACCTCAATTTTGGTGTAATCCAAAATATCGTTGATCAAACGTAGCAGGGATTCACCGGAGTCTTTAATAATAGTGACAAAGTGCTCCTGCTCTTCGGATAGTTCCGTGTCCTGTAATAAGCTGGTCATGCCGATTACCCCATTCATTGGGGTTCTGATCTCATGACTCATGGTTGCTAAGAAGTCAGACTTAGCCTTATTGGCTTGTTCTGCCTCTTCACGAGCATATTCAGCTTCTTCTTTGGCTCGATTCAACGCTTGAGTGCGCTCATCCACAAGCTCTTCAAGCTGATTCTTAATCTCTGTTAGTGCCCGTTCTGCTTCAACCTGACTGGTAATATTACGGGCATAAAGATTAACATAATCATGCTCAGGAAAAGGGACCAGGGTGACCGAATAGATCTCTCCCTCTCCGACCAGCTCTATCGTGATCGCCTGATCATCTCTGATCGCTTGTTGCACAGCCTCTACCAGGTCTTCAGCTAATCTCTGCTGACTGGCATCTGCAAAAAACAGCTCGGCTTCTTGAGCCGTAGGGTTGCTGTACAAGACATGATTAGAAAAGGTACAGCGCAGAATCGGATTAGGGTTTTCAAACGGAAAACGCGCCAATACCTCAACCTCTGTCACTGCATTAGCGACTTTATCTCTCAGCTGACTGTAGGAACGCGCCAGGTTGCCTAACTCATCTTGACGTTGAAGAATCTTGGCATCTATCGCGTTCAAATTCGTGCCATCAAATTCATCGGATAAGGTGCTGGTCAAACTCAGTAGCGGCTTGATCAGCAATTTGCCCAAAATAATCATGGTCACAAAGGTGACAAATGCAGAAATGATAACAATTAGGCCAATAATCCGCAGCACATAGGCACTCAGCTCATCATCCACTTGGCTCGCATCTGTATCCAGCTGAAGCCATTGACCATCGGATAATGGATAAAGCACCTGTAACCGGCCTGATTCTTGAGAGTAGCGTTCAACCAGTGTCTGCCGAGGCTTATCTGACACCAGCTCAACCCCATATATTTCTGGTACTTGAGAAATCGTTACAATACGTTGTTCAATCGAACGATCTTCCAAACGCATCAAGGTCTCAGCAATCAGATGGGTTCGCTCAGAAATATCCAGCAGTAGATCATGTTGTCGTTTGTTATAGGAGGGAATCAGAATAATCGCTTCAATCACGACGATGCCAAGCAGCACACCCAACAGCACTTTGATAGCCAATGGAGACTTAACCATCTCCAGATAACCACTTAATTGTGCAACAACACGACGTATAACAGTCTGCATACCGGCATCCATTCTGGCTAAATAATCATGGCATTTTCAAGCAGGTAAAAACTGTTTCAACGCCATTATCACTCAGCATAATTAAAACAAAGCGAGTTCCTCATCTGGCTCGCTTGAGCCTTTTTAATAAGTTATCAAAAGCTCTGCCGACAACGCCTGATGAGGAAGAAAAACCCGCCAATTCTACTGATAAAAGCGGGAACCCAGAAGTATTCCTTACTTCCAAATACTGCTTTAATGAGCCAGATCAAACCGATCTTATTGAACTGTTTGAAACGGCTCTTAAAACCCAAAGTCAGTGACACGAGAAATATCGAAACAACTCTATTTCCTGCGTATCACTTAAAAAAATAAACAACGACTACTCACGATTTAAAAACAGCGCAGGATCAACACGCGCCTTATTTAGGGTTACCGTCCAGTGCAGATGAGGACCGGTTACCCGTCCCGTCGCGCCTACATCGCCAATCTGTTGGCCTGCTGTCACCTTATCGCCCACCTTGAGGTTTTCAGTACGTGATAAGTGGCAATATAACGTCGTTAAGCCCTGACCGTGATCGATGATGACTGTCTTACCATTAAAATAATAGTCACCGATAGCCGCGACCTTGCCATTTAATGCAGACAATACAGGCGTACCTGCAACCGCAGCGATATCCATACCACTGTGCGGACGACGGGGTTGACCATTAAATACTCGGCGCAAGCCAAAAGAACTACTGATGCGCCCTTCTGTAGGCTGTACAAGACTTGCCTGCTCATACACGACAGGTTTAAAAGTATCCATCGCTCCCCGAATAATAGGGGTCTCCTTACGAATACGCGCAAGCTGCTTAGGATCTGGATTAACGTGTTTTTTCTTCACCGTTAAACGCTGTTCTTTGTACTTCTTATCCTTCACCTGAATTGCAAAAGGCTTATCGCCTTCTTTTGTACGCCAGTAAGCTTGGTATTGTCCTTTTTTTAACGACAATGGCAGTCCAACCCAGGCAAACCATTTACCGTCCTTTTTGGCGGTATACACTCTTTTTTTCTGGAAAAACACATGAGGAGGAGAATCACCTTTTTGTGGCAACTCAATAATCGCGACACCTCCAGGGACACGACTATCCTTGGGCATAAACTCTGCCAGTGCACTGGCAGAAATAAACATAGACAGCACTAACAGGCCTGTTTTAGCAGCTCGAATCAACAGACTTCTCCCGGTATGTTCTCGAGTTGTATCAAATAGTTGTAGAACACCAGTGTGCAACACTGACGTTAAGAGTCAAGGGACAACTCCGCTTTTCGCAATTCAACTTTCAAGGTTTCCAAAAACGGATTCATTCTGACGGCATAGATCAATCCAACGCTGTACCCCGGCACTACGATACTTCTGCTTATGCAGAACAAAGTAGAAATGCCTTTGCGTATTGCGCTGAGGAATTGTTAACGGCACCAGACTGCCACGCTTAAAGGCATCCTCCAGAGCCACTCTAGATAAACAGCCCACCCCCAAGCCTGCTTCAACTGCTCGTTTAATCGCTTCTGTATGCTGCAGCTCCAGCAAGACATTCAGCTGAGGTAAAATACCACTCATAATACGATCAAAGGTTTGACGAGTACCTGATCCTGCTTCGCGCAAGATCCAGGTTTGCTCCAGCAGCACCTCATCACTGAGTAGCTGCTCACTTCTTTGAGCCAGAGGATGATCAGGACTGCAAAACACCACCAACTCATCCTGACGCCAGGGAATCACATCCAGCTCCGGCTGCTGTAGCTCACCTTCCACTAACCCCAGATCCAATTCAAAGTTAAGCACTTTCTTGGCAATGGCGGCGGTATTTTCCACATCCAACATCACCTTAGCTTCTGGGTGCTGCGCCATATAGCGCGCCATAATCTTTACTGCCAGGTAATTACCGATTGTCAGGGTTGCCCCCACCTTCAGATTACCCGGTTGCTGATGCTGTCTAAGCACCGTCTCCAGCTCATTGGCCTGAGACAGCAGAGCTTCAGCCTGCGGTCTTACCAAACGCCCCAGCTCATTCAACTGTAAGCGCTTACCGACCCGATCAAACAGTTGAATATCAAACTGCTGCTCCAGCTCTTTCAGCGCACTACTGGCCGCAGATTGAGACATCGACAGGCTGTTAGCCGCGCGGGTGATATTTTCAAAGTGTGCTGCAGCCAGAAAAACTTCCAGCTGTCTTAAACTGTATTTCATTGCTTAATCAACGGGTTAACTATACTTAGCTCTAGTATAGCGATTTTTTAGATAACAAAAATCAAAATTACCCATTTCTTCGATACAGGGCATTCACTCTACACTTGGCTTAATCTTACTTTATTGCTCTGGTTCAAGCTTATACACCAGAGCCTTTGCCTTAGGAGGCCACATGTCTGCACTGCTAAAAGAAGAGGTACTGAGCGTACACCACTGGACCGACAACCTGTTCAGCTTTAAAACCAGCCGGGCATCTTCCCTGCGTTTTAAAAATGGCCACTTTATTATGATTGGCCTGGAAGTTGAGGGACGTCCTTTGATGCGCGCGTACAGCATTGCCAGTGCAAATTACGAGGATCATCTGGAGTTCTTCAGCATTAAAGTACCCGATGGTCCACTGACATCCCGTCTGCAAAATATTCAGCCGGGGGATGAGATTATGCTGAGCAGCAAACCTACCGGCACATTAGTGAATGATCACCTACTACCGGGTAAAAACCTGTATCTGATCAGCACAGGTACAGGCTTGGCACCTTTTCTCAGCATCATTCGTGATCCTGAAATTTACGAGCAATACGACAAAGTGATTCTGACCCATGGTTGTCGTTATGTTTCAGAGCTGGCTTATCAGGAGTTGATTCTGGATGACCTGCCAGAGAACGAATACTTTGGCGATCTGATCCGTGAAAAATTGATCTATTACCCAACAGTCACCCGTGAAGAGTTTAAAAATACCGGTCGCCTGACTGATCTGATGCGCAGCGGCAAACTGTTTGAAGATCTGGGCATGCCTGCCTTTGATGTAGAAAACGACCGTTTTATGATCTGC
This sequence comes from uncultured Oleiphilus sp., assembly GCA_964342385.1. Lineage (GTDB taxonomy): Bacteria > Pseudomonadota > Gammaproteobacteria > Pseudomonadales > Halomonadaceae > Oceanospirillum. The sequence goes on from CAYFGP010000167.1 coordinate 7,447, forward strand.
GGCGGCCCCAGCATGCTCAAAGAGACCTGTGAGATCCTGAATGAAAATGGCTTTAGCGAAGGTAAAAATAGCGGAGCCGGTCACTATGTGATTGAGCGCGCTTTTGTAGAAAGTTAATACATACAACATCAGGCTGGCGGTATAACGCCAGCCTCTATTAATTTCTTAGCCAACCCCAGCCAAGTCCAACTAATTCTGAGCTCTCACACAAAAGCATATCTTTGTCAGCTAGCTTCACTTTTCAACCATTGACCGAAGACGATTGAAAATGCTTTTTGTGTAAGTGTGTATCAATCAAACACGATCGCTTCAACGCAGTTTCTACCATTACTTTTAGCTCGATACAGGGCTGCATCAGCCGCTTCATAAAAGTGCTCCATCGTACGTTTAGGGCCATTAGAAGTGACTAAACCAAAAGAGGCTGTTAACACCGGCGCTGCCGTACTGAATTTATGCTCAATCTGTAATTGCTCAATGGCATGTCTGATGTCATTAATAAAAACTTCGGCGTGCTCTGGTGACAAACCAGAAAAGACCAAACCAAATTCCTCACCACCTAAACGGAAACAGAAATCTGATGCTCGGTGACAACGCTCTTGCAGCACCTTACTAATCGCTACCAACAATTGATCGCCATTATGATGGCCATAGTTGTCGTTGTACTGTTTAAAGCAATCGATATCCAACATGACAAAACTTAACCACTCCCGATTGCGGTGCATACGGTTGATCTCATCGGGCAAAACTTTGTCATAGTGACGACGGTTAAACAGCCCCGTCAAAGGATCAGTAATCGCCAATTGCTCGATCTTTTGCTTTTCCTGTCTCAACTGACGCTCAATACGTTTACGCTGCTTCATTTCCCTATTGAGTCTGTGATTGATCCGTGCAAGCTTTTTAGCCCAATAACTGAGCACAGCGACAACAAGAACTGCGGCTAGTACAACCTTCCACACCAGACTGTAATCAATACCGTGCTCGTAGCGCAGAGTCACCCAACGGGAATAGATCGCTTTTTTCTCTTCTTCTGATAGGGAATCTAATGCCTTTTGCAGAATATTGCGCAAAATAGGCCAATCACTGCGCACTGCCATACTGAGCTCAAAACGATAGGGCGTGATTCCTGCCACCTTCAAATTGGTATATCCCTCCCGCGTCATCACATAGTTCACCGTGGCAATATTACCGATATAGGCTGAAACACGACCAGATGACACCACTTTAAGCGCCTCCGAGATATTTTCCGCTGCAAACACTTTTATTTGCGGATGATTTGCCAGTATCCATTCATGACTGGCATAACCCTTAACGATTGCTACCTCCTGCCCGTTTAAAGCCTCCAGATCGCCCACATAGGGGATTTTCTGGTTTGTAATGATCATCATGGGAAAGCTCAAATAGGGCTGGGTAAAGCTTAGAAACTGCTGACGCTTAGGTGTTATCGATAAGGCTGGGTACAGATCCAACTCTCGTCGTTTACTGGCTTCAATGACCTCAGGCCAAGACATGCCTACACTAGGTTTCAAAGTAATACCTAAGCGTTGAGAAATCAGTTGCATATAGTCCGCTGCAATGCCCTGATAAAGGCCACTCTCATCGACATATTCAAAGGGGGGCCAGTCGATATCAATGGCCAACATTAGCGTATCATGCTGTTTCAGCCAGGCGATCTCTTCCGCAGTCAGATCCAATGGTTTGGTATTTTGGTATATAGGTATCAAGTAGATGCTTGATGCTGAAATTATAGAGTTTGTCACTGTCTTGAGCTTTTGAAAGGGCCGTAAAATCGATCCGCTGCCAGTTATCATCAATAAAACTCTGGAACGTTTTCAGATTCTGATGATTAATCGCATACATCTGAGAATTGAACTGAGTCGACTCTACAGCAAAGTCATGGCCCTCCAGATAATCCTTCAGCAGGATCACTCCCCAAGCCGCCTCAGTAAAATGACCTCCGACTGAGATTTGTGTCTGTTGCAGATCAATGGTTTGCAGTGCTTCTGGTAACCAATCGATACCACCCACAATCAGTTGATCCATAGGAATAGACAATTCAGCCATGCCATCACGAGCCCCCAAGGCAAGACTGTCAGATGCGGCCCAGACAAGGTTTATGGCAGGATTACGCTGATAATGCTCAATAAACAGTCGCTTGGCTTCACTGCGACTCCAATCCTTGTCCCCGTTATACTCTGCCACAACCTGAACATGAGGTGAGTGCTTAATAAATTGATACAAACCAGCATTGCGTTGCTGAGCAGAGACCTCGGTCAGACTGCCATTAATCACCATCAGGTTAATTCCAGTAATTTTTTCCTGCTCGGCTTTTTGCAATAACTGTTCAGCCAGCAAAGCGCCTGCTTTGTGATCGTCTGGAATAATACTGCCAATCCAGGTTTTATATTTAGTTCGAGGCAGTAAATCCGAATTAGCAAACCCCGTGTTATACAAGATTCCAGGGGTCTTGTGACGCTCAGCAATAGCAAGAATTTGCTCGCCTATCTGCTCATAATTCATAAATAGAATGCCATCGACTCCCTGTTCACAGACTTCCTGTACCTGCGCCAGCATACGCTGTGCCTGGTTATGGCCATTGTAAACTCGCAGCGACACTCCCAGATCATCTGCCGCAGCCTGAGCAAACTTAATCTGGGCCTGCCAAGCAGGGGTTTCACTACGGGGAACAAACAGGGCAATCTCTGTCGCCATAACCGGCAGAGAGAACAGTAAGCAAAATAGTAGCGCTGAAGTAATCTTCATCAATACAGCTCAACAAGATGACTTTTCTCAACTATAGCTGAAGATACTTGTTCTAGAGATGGCAGATAAAAAGTACAACGCAAATAGAGGAAGCTTGAGCCGGTAAAAAAGGTGAAGTAAAAGCCAGATACAAAAAAGCAGATGCAAAAGAAAGGAGTCTGAAAACAGGCATGGGAAGATATGCCATTGTTGTTTCCAGACTCCCTCACGCAGGGAACCAGAGAAACCTTAATATGCCTCTAGCCAATGGATCTAAACCGACACATTCAGACCCACACCCAACAACCTTTCAGGCATATTATTTAAGATTTCTACAGTTTTTGTAACGGATATAAGCAGACACACTGTAGGCTTGATCAGTCAGGTCAAGCCCTAGTCAAAATCGTTCATTAAGCCACGGATTTAATCCGCTAACTAAATTCACTTACAAGGAGATCATTAGTCAGTCAGGCTATCTACATGATCCATTTCACGCTCGTGGTGGATTGGCAGAGTTTCACCATAAAACGCTTTAGCATGGTGCGGACGGTTTACCGTGTATGGGTTAGTCACGTAAGTCGGCAGTGCAATGATACGTGGCTTACCGTAAGTGGTAGTCACACGGTGCATGGAGTAACGACCTTTAAACAACTGCAGATCACCGCATTTCAGTGGCAGTGTTTTAACACGGGTACGGTCACCATCAAACAGCACCTGAGTCACTTCATCAAAACGTTCGTCATTTGGTGTACGCAGATCAGGCACCCACTCAAACACACCACCTTCGTCCGCTTCCTGTACCAGAATACTGATACCGAAATCGTTACCATCAAAGTGCCATGGGAAGTAGTCACCGTCCTTCATTACGCTGTACGGGTTGCGTGCCAGTGGATCCGCCCAACGGAAAATAGGACCTTGCTCCAGGCAGTCTGCCAGGAATTTAATTACCACATCGCAGTCGTAGATCTTACGCAGCAGAGACTGATCTTCCAGCAGGTTCGCGTTGATAAAAGAGCTGGTACGTGGTTCAAAGAAACGCTTAGGATGGCGCTCTGGCAGAGTCGGATCATCTGGCGTCAGGTAAGGGTTAATCTGACCATCGGCCTGACGAGCCAGGTGCATTAAACGATCAGCCTCGTCCTGCATCAGCTTAACCGCTTCTGGACGGATGAAGTTAGCGATGTGAGCACAACCGGACTCTTTTAAGCCCTTTCTGCAATGCTCTAACAGCTCCTGACGTCGTGGGCTATTCAGGTCATGAATCGGGAACTGCTCCAGATCGATAAACTCTTCAATCTGAATTTCTGCGGCTGAGAATGCACTTGGCGTTACAAAGCTTGCTGCAGTTTCTACATCTGTTTGTGCGATAGTCGTCATTGTTCTTATTACCTAATTGTCATGGGTTTATCTTCACAACCACCGGGAAAAACAAGTGAGGCTAATCACATCCTCACCACCTTCATCCATCCAGTGTCGAGACTGATTCTGGCAACAAAATAAAAATTGGTAAAACGAATATATATAGAGTGAGATATCGATTTTTTCGATGCAAAAACCTTTTACTCTTTACGGTCAAAGCATACAATTTCCACCTTTCCTATAATAAAAAAACCGTGAGCCCAGCTGTTTTCTGTTGGTAAAGCTTCAGGAGAAAAAACGATGAATATCAATCACATGAAAGCCTTTCTTGAGGTTGCCAGTAATGGCAATTTCCAGATTGCCGCAGAGAACCTTTACATCACCCAGTCCACTGTCAGCGCCCGAATTAAAGCGCTGGAAGATCAACTCAATACTCAGTTGTTTGTTCGTAAACGCGATGGCTCCGAGTTGACCAGCGCGGGAAGAAACTTTATCCGTTATGCCACCTCAGCGGTGCGCGCCTGGGAGCAAGCAAAACTGGAAGTGGCTCTACCCGATGAGCTCGATGGTATGATCGCATTAGGGGTACAGATGAACCTGTGGCAACAGATCACCCCCCAGTGGATTGAGCGCCTGAAAACCAATGCGCCAGAGATAGGAACCCGTGTCGTCATGGACTATTCCGATAGCCTGCTGACTCAGCTGTCCGATGGTATTCTGGATCTAACCCTAACCTATATTCCCCGCCAGCAAGCAGATATCACCAGTGAAAAGCTGCTGGAAGATAGCCTGGTATTGGTGGCTACTAAGCCCCGAAAAGTACACACCGATTGGGTTGAAGATTATGTCTTTGTCGATTGGGGCACCGAGTTCAGAGAGGAACATAAAAGAGCCTATCCTGGCACTCAAGCGCCTCGCCTTTCTGTAGGTTTGGGAATGGTGGGGCTGGACTATATCTTGAAATATGGCGGTGCCGGTTATTTCCCGGAACGAATGGTAGAAGACTTAGTTAGTAAGGGACGACTCTTTTATGTAGAGGATGCGCCCAAGTTCTCACGCCCGGTCTATCTCTCCTATCGGAAGGAGAGCGCCAGTGAAGAAGCCAATAAGCTATTAGAAATTGCCAAGATAAATCTGAATGAGGTAGTTAATAGCGCCTATTGCTAATCCCCTCTTCCCTAAAATATTGTATCGGGGGTACGCTGGTATGACGTTGGGTTTCGTGATTCTATAACCGAGATTATTCCGGTTGATCGAAGAGTCGCTCTACCCAACCCACACCAGCCTCACGCTGAATCAAATAACGAGTTAGGCTTCAGTCTTGCGCCCCATCACAATCACGTATAAACCACTACCAATTACAATTCCCGACCCAATCAAAGTCCAGATATCCGGCAACTCGGCAAACAGTACGATGCCAAACAACGTGGCAAAAACCAGAAGACTATAGTTAAACGGCTGCAACACTGAAGCAGGGGCGTATTCCAGCGCTTTCACTAACAACAGATGTCCCAAAATACCCGATACCGACAGTGCAGATAACATCAGCCACTCCTCAGCATCCGGAGCCCGCCATACCGGAATACCAAATACCGTCGCAGATACACAACCTACCAGAGCCATATAGAGCATATTGGTATTAAAGCCATCTCCTGCAGCACTTACCTTACGGGTGATCAGGTTATACAGTGCAAAACACAAAGCGGCAGATAGAGCGATCAAGGCTTCGGGTTTAAATACCTCAAACCCAGGACGCAGGATCACCGTAACCGTTCATTCTGAGGCGTTCTGTTCTAAGCTATTTCTGACCATTAATCTG
>CAYFGP010000168.1:0-13227 GCA_964342385.1 uncultured Oleiphilus sp.
AATAATGAACCTAAAAGTGACAGGCTACTGCTTGTTTATGAAATATCCGGGCTAACCAGTGTTGCCTGCATAAAACCTCCTCTCGCTAATTGGCATTTAGCGAATTATCAGAATAGCGGGTACCTGTGATGAAGATGTCGACCAAAACCAAACGTGTTAAATCACTTATTTCATAAGACCATTCTGGCTGTACCCTTGGCTTATCTGTACTATAAAACCGTTATAAAAATGAAAAAATAGACAGTTTTTTCTGTTTCACAGGGGTACAGATGCCAAGCTTTCGTTATCAAGTATTAGCCGATCAGATTATCCAGCGCATTCAATCCGGTATTTACCCACCTGAGCAGAAACTGCCCTCCATTCGCCAGCTCAGCCAGGAGCTGAATATTAGCAAGGGCACCGCTGTACGCTGTTACGAATACCTGGAAGATCAGGGCTGGATTATTGCAAAAGAGAAATCAGGCTTTTTCCCACATCCTTCAGCAACGATTTCTGCAGAATCTATTTCAGGCTCAGCGACTTCTGTTCTACAAAATAAACCCGCTTTAAGCCCTCAACAGAAAGAGAAGCTGCAGCCGAGATTAATCGACAATAAAAGCCTGGGCATTCATATCGTACGCTCAGCCAGTCATAGTGATCAGATCCCCTTAGGCTCAGCAAACCCCTGTGTCTCTTTTCCTGCCGTACGCCAACTCTACCAATCATTAAAGAAACAGGTACAGATTGAGCAACGGGAGTTAGATAGTGGAATACTGGCCCATTATCAGGCTCCACCGGGTGACCCCGTATTAGGTCAACAACTCAGCCAAATACTGTCTACCAAAGACATTCAATGTGCACCTGATGAGATTTTGATCACCAACGGTACGCAGTCTGCAATCACGTTAGCACTGCAGGTCACAACTGAACCTGAAGATATTGTTTTAATTGAATCACCTTGCTTTTACGGCATCTTACAGTGTTTGCAGGCGCTCAATCGTAAAGTAGTGGAGATTCCGCAATGCCCTGAAGGTGGACCTGATATTAATCTGTTGGAAGCCGCTTTAATCGAAGGCAGAAAATCTAACTGGCCAGTTAAAGCTCTGCTGTTACAACCCACGGTAAACAACCCGACGGGACGTACCATGCCTTATGAAAACCGGGTGAAATTGATTGAGCTGGCAAATCAATACGATATTGCAGTGATTGAAGACGATGTCTTTGCCGAGTTGCACTTCCATCAAAACCGCCCACAAGCTCCAACCACTTCGCAGTTTCAGGAGATCGTACCGCCACCGATAAAAGCCTTGGATCGCGAGAACCGGGTACTGTATTGCAGCTCTATCTCCAAAACTTTAACGCCAAAACTGCGCATTGGCTGGCTACAGGCAGGACGTTGGCAACAGGCCTGCGAACACCTGCTGTTTGTCAGTAAGATGGGATTACCCAGCCATACTCAAAGAGCATTGGGAAACTGGCTAGCTACAGGACGTCTAAACCGTCATCTGCGCCTGATTCGTCGAAGCTATCATGAACGTTTAGGATATCTGGAACAGGCCTTAGCTCAATATTGGCCAGAAGAGATTGAATTTGAACCGCCAACCGGTGGCTATCTGGCTTGGATTAAATTGCCTGGAGATATTAAAGCACTTGAGCTTTATCAGCAGGCTCTTGAGCACAATATCAATACTACTCCGGGGCCGTTGTTCAGTTCTCAGGGGCATTATGAAAACTATATTCGTCTAAACTTTGCCCTGTTCCAGAATCAACCAGAGTATCTGGCCGCGATACAGTATTTAGGCGATACAATTCGCACTTTATCCAAACAGAGATAACGGCCTTTTTCAGCACCGTCAGCATAAATCTCTTTTGTTTTTGAGCTTACTCTTCCTGCCCAAGCAAGAGATTAGAACGCAGAGGCTTAACATCAACGCCTCCGGGATGGTATTGGTGACAACTGATACACTGATCTAAGCCGGTTTGCTCATTGTGACAACTTTCACACTGTGCAATAACCATAGGCTCAAAGTTTGATGTAAATACCGTACTTTTAGTTTGCTGAAAGGCCTGTTGATACGCTTTACTGTGATCCCCCAATAAATGGCAGGTATGACAGCCTTCAACGGTTTGTGTAGCAAAGTGCGGGGCATGACGGAATCGGGTCAGTTGTTGAGCAGGCATAGTGCTGACCATCTGCTTCCACTCCAACATCAAATTCCCCTGCCTCATCTCTGTACGGGCGTGACATTTCGCACACTGCCCCTGAGCTTTATCATGGGTCAGTTGAAAAAACGCTTGCTGAGATATCAAACCACTTAATGAGATTAATGACATCATAACCCGATCACTATGACCTGTTGGGCGATAGAGCAAAGCAAACTCTGATCGATACCAACCACCCAGCTTATTCCACTGCTCAGCGCTGATATGTGGTGTAACAGGTTCAGATACAGATAACAGCGTTGTCGATTCTATTTTGTTTTCATGATTTTGATGAGCAGAGCTTTCATCACTGATCTCTGCCAGGATATCGCCCCCTCCAAGGATGTCATCGCTTTCTAGAATATCACTATCCTCATCGGCTAGAATTCCGTCATCATCACCGAGGATACTGTCGTCCTCATCAGCCAGAATTCCTTCATCATCACCGAGGATACTATCGCTCTCATCGGCCAGAATTCCTTCATCATCACCGAGGATACTATCGCTCTCATCAGCCAGAATTCCATCATCATCACCGAGAATACTATCGTCCTCATCGGCCAGAATTCCATCATCAGCCCCGGATAAAATATCGTCACTACTGCCCGATAGTGATGATGATAGTAATTGCTCAGTCTCATCTGTGCTGTTTGTGCCTGCTGTACTGTTTATATTTTCTGTGTTGGCATCCCCCTCTTTCGCCTTCTGACCAGATACCTCATCTGAAATATAGGAGAAGGTAAAATGACCTTGTCGATATGCTTTGACCTCATTGGCCAGATCAGGGAACCACTCATTAACCGCATTTTGTACAACATCTAAAGGCAAAGTTGCGGATAGAGCTGAAACCTCTTGTACTGTTACCGGGCGCTGCAGTTGCTGCTCAAGTCGTTGTTTTAAAGTGGCCTCAGGGCCCTGTGTGATCAAATCATAGAGAAATAGTTTAACGGCCCATGCCAACTGATAAGTTTGCTGCAGTACATTTTTTTCTGCCGTACTAAGATCCAGCAGATCGGCAGTCTCTAACTGAGAAAATGTCTCCCCAAGCAACAGTTCCTGCATAAAAGGCGTTACTTTTTCTTCAGCAAATGCAGGCCAATGACCAATTTGAACCCCTCTCTCAAACAATGCCTCACTGTCTATACCCGGCACAACAAAGAAAGGAATGCCCTTGGGTCCTATCGCCCTCTCTTCTCCCGTGATTTGAACATCATGGCAAGCAGCACACGTTTGCGAGTACGGCTTCACTTCCATACGACGACCTTCAGAATCAGCAGTATGGCAATCCAAGCATAGCTTAGGCGCCTGTTGCTGCTCTTTATCAAAATGCCGAGTAAAGTGGCTACTATGATCAAAAATCAATGCCGTACGTTGCTGATAGGGAAACGACTGAAACTCAGGATGTGTATCAGGGAAACGATTATGTTGATCAATATGGCAGGCGTTACAGGAAGCCACTTGTATGGTTTGGTCGATCTGATGCTCTTTATGGCAAGTGGCACAGGCCACTTCACTATCAGTAAATAAAGCCAGCGTTTGGGGTTCAGATGAAAGTGTTTGTGATTGAGCTAGAAGTGTTTGTGGTTGAGCCAGGAGCGCCTGCTGCTCGGATAGAACAGCCTGCTGCCTGAGTTCTGTTTTTTGGGCCAAAATGTCCAATGAATAACTATGGGCCGTATGGGGAGAAGCACCCAGATCATGACAGCGGACACAGCCCTGATTTTCCATGCCAATATCCACTGGATCAAACAACACTGCCGTCCAATGGGCAAAACCCTGATTCATCGTCTGGGAGTGGCAGACATCACACTGTTCAATCGTGACATGATGACCGGCCACACGCCCCGGATCGATAAAACGATAGGTCCAAGCACCACCAACACCCAAAGTCACCACACCCAGTATCAACAGTAATGCCCAACCAATGACACGGCGTTTAACTGATGCAACAGAAAGCTCTGGTATGCAAGGCGTTTCACGGCAGGCACATTGTCCATCAGGTAAAGGGCCGCTTTGGCAAGGGCCACCATAATTTTCAGATCGGGTACAATACCAACGCCCCTGTTTTTTTATCGGTTCACAAGCCTGAGTTGCACCACACGTCCCTCGACTATCTGGCCCACGCATACAAGGTTTACCGTTTATACCACCCGCACATTGCCACTTTCTGGAGGGACGTTCATAACGACTGGATGCCGGATCTCTTTTCTGCAGCAAGTCATCCATATCACACCGCACCTTTAGAAAAAGCGTAAACCACCACCACATGAATCACGGGTAGAACCAGCATCATAAAAGCCAGAGGAACATGAAAAAGAGGCCAGCTTTTCAACAAGCTCTGCAGGGCATACTGAAAATCAAGATTGTCTTTTTTCTCGATTAATTTACGAATATGTTCAAGATCCTGATAACTCTTTTCATCAATATACAGATTCAGCAGCTCCAGCTTTTTGTAGTTCCTTTGAATGGGATAGCGAATATTAAAAATATGACACCAGAAGTTTCGGGTTGCTGAGAAATAGGGAATGAGATCCGTCTGATAAAGATCCAGATAAGCCCGTGAGGCTACGTTATTGATCAGCTTAAGGCTGGCATCATGAAACTCTTTTTCCAGTTCTGCACGCAGAAATCTTATGCGTTCAAACAGCAGACGTTCGGCGGATTGATTCTTACCCACCCGCAGGCGTTTGGGAAAGTAACGGGATAAAAACAGTCCCGCAATGCCACTGATCGTTGTAAAAATAAAGCCACACCACATCAGGGTATCCAGTATACCTGTCGGCAATCTCCACTGAGTATGGAAACCAAAAATCCCTATGGACAGCAAACCAAGATAGATATGTGCCTGCATCCACCAAGAACGCTTCATTAAGGGCAAAACAGACAGTTTTTTGCGCACACTTAATAAAGTCAGCAGCCCGATTACGCTGACCAGAACCCAGCCACTAAGTAGCTGTTCAGAGATCAAAGCCTCGCTCAGAGACTTCTCTATCTGGCTATAAAGAATCAGTACAAAAATGGCCAGTGATGACAGCGCAATGCGTCGTATCCAGCGCTTACGATTCTCCCCTTCATCCAAGGATGGGATCGTATCCCGATGCTTCATATTGACCCGCTTTAGAGCATCATGAGGGCACGCCTGTTCACAGGCCGGACCCGCCGGAGAGCCGATGCACATATCACACTTGGTCGCCTTGCTCACGGGTTTATGGCTTTGCGCATGGCGCATCAGCTCACCGTCTGGTGTACGGGCTTCCACCATGCGGATATTACCGTAGGGACAGGAAGCCGCACAGGTGCCACAACCGATACACAGACTGTCTTCAATGATGATATGACCAGACTGGGCGTTGCGGTTAATCGCCCCGGTAGGACAGCCAATCAAACACACCGGATCGACACAATGCATGCAGGCATTGGCTATGGACCAGTGATCATGAGACAAACCATGACGGATAAAACGTGGGTTGCCATTATGGTTGGTGGCACAGGCACTGACACATTCATCACAATTCACACAGCGATCCGTATTGATAAACATCGCAGCGGTGCCATTGATAATGCGATTGTCCACCAGGAAGTTCATTTGCGCCTGATGTTCTGCCCAGTTATTACTACTTTTATGGAAGCTGCTCTGGTGGCTATTGCTACTCTCATGAATAGAGCTACTCTCTTGAATTGAACTGCTCTGCTGGATTGAGTCGCTCTGTTTGGTAGAACTGCTCTGCGGACTAAAAACAGACACGCCCTTTCTAAACTTATCTTCTGTTAAAAAAGGCACAATATGAGTCAATGCCAACTCAAGGGGGATATGTAATACATCCACATAACCAATTGCCCGAAGGGTATTTTTGGCAATCGCTTTCTGACCCGTTCGGTACTGTTCCTGTAACTCCTCCAGACCAAAAACTTCATCTGCGGTTAGGTAATCCACCGTTAGATGGCCTTCATCCAGAGCTTTACTGATACGTGCAAACCCCTGACGTACAATAATCAACCCGGTAATCGGATGACCTTCCTGCACGATCTCAGGCTCTGCCTCGATCAACTCCTTTCTTTTGGCTGGACTTACCTGATAAGAGCGCCCCTGAATTTTTCGAAAGATCCCATTCCACTCAAAACTGCCATAGGTTTCAAAGCGGGTTTCCTGAGTGATCTGTTGCAGAACACTGTCGTCGAGATGATCAAAATAGGGGGATCGCTGCAAATAATTCAATAGAGAGCGTTCCCGGTACAACTGATCCAGATTATCCCGAAACTGACGATTGCGCAGACGTAACTCACGTAACCCTTGCCAGCGCATCTCCACCAGTAACAAGGCATTTTCGGCCACAATAGTGGCAGTTCGGGGAGTACGTGCCAGTGCCGATATCTCGCCAAACATCTGGTTTTCACCCAGAGGGACGGTTTTGGCCTGATTTAAGATCTCTTCAATATCTGTCAGATAGGCGCGAGCCATCTCACCGGAGTGACTAAGGTGAACCTGAAGCGCACTTTGGTTACGATCATCCTGCACAGGATGACGTACTTCAGGTTCTTTATCATTGCGCCAAAGCTGAGCCAGGGCGCTATAGAGGGATTGCTTAGGATGAGGTTGGCGCAGTTGCTCAGCTGGGTCCGTGTCTTTATCGATAAAAACACGGACGGAGCCCGTCAGAATAAAGAAAGCTGAACTACCGTAATCGCCGAGTAAGGTGACGATATCCCCCTTCTGATACGTTTCAATACGCGCATCGTAGCGGATAATATCCCGTAACGAGATCAGATCAGGAAAGGCATTGCCATCAATATGAGCAAACTGAGGCAACATCAAAATACGGTCAATCTGCTCATCACTTAATGGTTCTTGTCCGTAAGGGTGAAGCCACCGCTCTGGCTGCCCTGCCTTTAACTCAATCATTATCTGGCCTCATCGCATCAGGAGACGTTGGTTCCACCCTCGCTGTAATAACTCTTATTTCAATGCTCATTATTGCAATGGCTTAGGTGTGCCCTTGTATTTATCTTGACCAGGAATCAGGCTATCCACCGCTGCAAAACCCGAACCATCATAAGAGGCAGAAAAACTTTGCGCCGCACTGGCAACCTCGCTTGCGGCCTTTTCCAACGGCTCCTTATTATTTAATTTCAGCTTGACCGTTTTTAGCACCGCTATTATCTGCTTAATCTCATCGATCTGAACTTTCTGACCGATTTTTGCCATACGTTTTGCCGCTATTTTGGCTCGTTTCGCCATAGTAATGGCATATTTTGCTTTTTGCGTGGCATTGGCCACCGCGCGCAGAGACTCTTCCAACTCCACCATAGCGCCCACAATAAACATCATGCGTTGACGCTCAGGTGAAGCGATAAGGTTTTCTTTGCCATCAGAGTGCCAAACGTTATGGCGAACTTCCCCTTGGGACCAGGAAACCAGCTCGAATGGACTACCTGCTGAATGGCCACCTTTATTGACAAGCTTCTCGTTAGGCGTGATATGACAGGAGTAGCAGTTTTTCGCTAGAGTATAGAGTTGATGGGGACGAATCATGCCTGCGGCTTCTGATTCCTGCCAACGCACCACCGCTTCCTGTTCACTTTCCTGCTCTTTCTTTTTGCCACTGAATTCTGAATGCCGCTCCAGCCAATCCGCAGCCGGTGAGTGACAGGACTCACAAGAGATCCCCGCAATCACCTGCTTCACCCCAGCCTTCTCTTGTGTCGTGAAATGACAATCCAGGCACACGCTGTCCGCTTTTATCCGCTTGATGCCCATCTTTTTGGCAATATCGCGAGCTTCCTGAGAACGAGGCATCGCCGTAAAGGTCGAAAAGTGATGGGTACCCTGCCAGATTTTATTGGTCGCTTTATGGCACTCTGCACACTCATCCGGTCCCATCACTTTATGGTGAGCAACAGGCTGAGCGGCATAAAGTGAAGTAAAGCTTCCCAGCAACCAAAGGGTTAAACCGGTCCAGAGTATTTTTCTAAATTCTGACAGTTTCATCTTTTTCTCCACCATAGCATTCGGCTCAAATAGGATTGATCAAAAAATTGTTGTTTTAACTTAGCTCAGGCTTTGTTCCGTTTTAGTTCAGACTTAACTCAGGTTTAGTTAGGATTTAGTTCGAATTATTCGTTTCATACTAAGCATCCAGCACAATGTCACCCTTGGGTGTGCATACACACATTAGGCAACTGCCTTGTTCAGGGCGGGCACCGGCTGCAGCGATATAGTCCACATCGCCCTCTTTAACGGCGACAACACAGGTGCCGCAATTCCCTGCCCGGCAACCCGCATTGAGGGTTAAGCCCTCAGCTTCAGCCAACTCCAATAGTGAATCCTGATGACCCGACCACTGTGCCGTAATACCGCTTCTGGCAAAGGTCACCTTATGTTGCTGATCTGATGCAGACGGACTTTTTCTAATACTGGTTCTAACGCTGGTTCTAACACTAGAAGGGCCAAAGGCTTCAAAGAACACATCGGTTTCAGGCACCTGCCAGTTAGACAGCTGTTCGGTCAGGCCAGACATCATGGTATCGGGCCCACAAATATAGAATTGGTAGTTACTTGAAGGCAGCGTCTGTTGCAACACCGCTAAAGAGATACGCCCGGCAATATCAAAATCCTCACCTTGAATCTCTCCTTGCAAAGGCTGGCTATGGCAAATAATGACCCTAAGATTTTTGTGCTGCGCCTCCTGCTTGCGCAAAGTCTGTATCCCTATCTGCTCAGCTTTATTTTTGACGCCATAAAACAACCAGGTTTCACGCTCAGGTTCCGAAGCACAGATTGAGTTCAGCATGGACAGTACCGGCGTTAAGCCAATACCGCCGCCAATCAATATCACGGGGCGCGACTGATCTCTTTGCAGGTAAAACTGACCCGATGGGGGTTTGATATCGAGAATATCCCCCTCGGATAAATGTTCATGAAAATAGGAAGAAGCCAAGCCCGCAGGTTTGTTTTCGTTGGCAGAAATCTGTTTGATGGTGATCCGATAGTAATCCTTTACTTCAGGGGCCTCTGACAGGGAATAGCAGCGAATGATGTTTTGCCCACTCGGCAGATTAAGCCTGAACGTCAGAAACTGTCCCGGCAGGAACGTCGGTATCTCTTTACAATCATGAGGCTTTAAATAAAACGACTTGATTCCCTGAGCTTCCGTCACAATACGATCAATTTCAAACTTGCGCCAATCCTGCCAAACGGATTGTTGGCGCTCTATCTCCAGCTGTGCTTGCTGATAAGCCTGGCTTGCAGTTTTCTGCAGATAGGATTCCCTCAGTTTTAATAAGCTCATCTCCTCCCGACGCTTACGCCAGAATGACGTACATACCATCAGCCCCTGCAGAATAGCCAGTGTCAATGCGGTTGTTCCTAGGACTTCTATTACCTGGACCATAGTCCCTCCCCTGAGCACCCTGCTGCTCCTGATATCCTTGCCAAAGCCCTGAGCAATACCGCTTTGCCTATTGCTTCAGCTATATAGCCTAGAAGTGCTAAAGCTATACAACCTAGAAGTGCTCCCGTTGCACATCTCGGAAGCATTCCTACTGCACCGTTCAGAACTTCACCTCCAACTCTGAACGCAGGCCATAACCGGTTCCGCTGCTATTCTCGTTTTCAACCACATAACCTCCTAAGTTGAGAATAAAGTGGCGGGAGAGCTTACGGGAATAACGGGTTGCCAAGCCAAAACCACCGGTTTTGTTACTACCGGTGTCCGCCACACCACCGATCTCAAAAGTCAGCCGTTTCTTTACACCAAAAAACATCTGATAACCGATGGCGCTACCAATCGCATCCTGACCACGATTGTTTAACGGTGCGCCATAGGCCCCCAAATTTGCGGAAGAAAACAGCAGGCCCGTACGCCCCATAGGACCACCGGCTGTTCCAGCTCTGGAAGCGGAGGTAAACTGGCCTTCACCAACAAAACCATTGGCATAAAAGATATGAGGTGCTCCTGGGAAAGAAGTCGAGGTTTCCAGATACAGCACCACACCATCATTGGCTGCGGCACTGTCGGTGTCTAAGCCCTGCGAGGCCAGCAAGCGTAGTTCGGTATTCCATAAACCGATACGTTGTGCCGCAGATATACCTATATGGATACTGTCACCATAATGCCTTGCAGCGATATCATCGCGACTGTCGACATAGATCACATCAGCATCAATGGAGGTATCCGCCAGATCATAGCTGGTGAATAAACCATAAAGTTTAGCGTGATCGTCCTCCACGTTGTTTCCTCTGTGGATCTCATCCCACGCGTACAAGAAGGTAATACGCGCATTACTTGTACCGGACCACAGCAGGTTATTTTTAACAATACCGATGGAATCCATGGTGTCGTTAACCAGAAAAGTATCCTGAAATTCTATCTTCTGGCGACCCAGTGCAAAGCCGATATCTAGCGGATACTGATCGTTTCTATCGATACTGGGAAAGAGCTCGGCGATTTCAAACTCGGCAAAAAACGTCGAGACATGGGCTCCCGTCGCTGAGTGGCCACCTTCCTGATCAGCGGCCCCCTCAAAGACATAACGGCTAAAATCACCGCCGTCATGTAACGGTGTCACTCCTAAAACAATACGTTCGGTACCACTGAGCTGAAGATTGGCCGTCAGATCTAACCGGTGTACAGCTTCCACATGGTTTTCCCTGGCATCATGATCCACCGCTTGTAAAGCCGCCCGATAGCTACCAAAGATCCATAATGAAGGGCTCCAAACCGCCCCAGTGGGTAAAACCAGAGGATCATGCAGTCGTCCGGTACTCAGAAAAGGATCGCCCCATTCAATCAAGGGCCCATTCCGGGGACCAATGGCCGATTCAGGTAACATGGGTTTGGGTTGATCACTTAAAGCCGCTTTTGATTTTTTGGCTGGCTTTTCCTGTGTTAGGTCCTGGGCCTTATCCTGAGCCATGTTCTGAGCCATAGTCTGTTTCGTGTCCTGGGCTAATAGCGGCCCAGACGCCCATGCACTGGTGACCAGAGCCAGAACTCCCATCTGGATCATCTTCAGAGAACGTTTACTTACTATCATGGTGTCGCTCCCTAGAGATCCAACTCAATTGAACGTGCACGAATTACCATAGAGCCTTTGACTAACTCATCGGCCACCTGTTTTGGCGACATGTTGTAATCGAAACCCGCCACCTGAACGGTTGTCACCAGATTGACCGGCAGAGCCTGACTGATAAATTTGATATCCAGCTGATAAGGCCCTGTACCTGTTAACTGCTCTGCAGGCACTTCATAGCGCGCAGTACGATGGCCAAAGGGCTCGATGCCTTTACGGTGTTTGCGGGCCGATTTTGCCCGTCCATAAAGGCTGGAAGGTCGGCTTTCAGGACGAATATAAGGGGCCACAGACACAGAAACCGGCGATGGCAACACCTGCTCACGCTCTGCGCCATGCTGCAAACGCACCATAAACTTGGACTGCAGATTGAACAGCTGCTCATCCAGCGGCACTTCACCAGCCTGAACATATTTCGAATGACGGTCTCTCAGATCACCATTTGGATCTCTGTCACCAGAGATAAACACTAGATCACCATTGGCATCTCTTAATTCCACTAGTAGGAAGAAAATACGTTCCGCATCAAAACCGTTAGGCATTAAGTGACCGTCCGAAATACTTTTAACGTCCACCTCAAAGTTCAAACCCTGCTGATCAGATTGCGTGATACGGATATCCGACAGATCAAATGCGTTTGTCAGCACCTCTCTGCGTTTTGTTTCAGCCCATTTCAGCTTTTCCTGCTGCTTCTCAATAATCGCACGGGCATCGTAACGATCATCAATGGATACCCAGGCATCAGGGAACGGGTAATCATCGGCTATTGCATCCTCAAACGCATCTGTACCCCAGCCTGCTTGCCAGTCAAACTCCAGCCACTCACGCATAGTTTTAAAACGCGCCGCTTTAACGTTATGAGGAAAAATGCCTGGATGAATAATGGAATAATCCGGTCCGGCAAAGAAATGATTGGTCAGCTTACGCGGTGTGGTCTCTTCACCACCGACAATCGCCGCAGGACCATGATCAAAACCAGCGGCCACACCCTGCACCTTGCTCATATGGCAATCCTGACAGGTGCGCCCCTCTTTTGTTGCCGGTGTATTTTTAAACTCACTGAACGCTTCTTCGATGCGCAGTCCATTCGGAGCAAATACATCATGGCAAGTGGCACAGAAGCCCGGAGTGGTTAACTCAAAGAAACGTTCCGCCTTGGCGTGTATACCGCGACCGGGTTCATCAGGTTGAGTGGTAACACGGAATTTTTCTGGCTGTGCCAGCGCTTTCTCCAGCTCGTCATTACCTTTCGGACCATAAACAGGCTGAAAGATATCACCGGGTTCAAGAGAGATACGGCCACTGACCTTGCCGAAGTTTTTATTAATGCGGTGACATGCCACACAGGTAATCCCCTCCCGAGATGCCGGGTGGCGATCCAGATTAGATAATCCCAAAGGTTCATTTAACTCAGAGCCAACCGGGGCATGACAGCGCAGACAAAAATCACCATTGGTAGTGGAGGTCACCACATTAATGGTGTTTTGCATCGCCAACATCAGCGGGCTTAATTGTGCATAGGCATGCTGCGAAACCGACCATTCATCGTAATGTCTTGGGTGGCAGGTGGCACAGGTTGATGCAGAAGGATAGGCTACCTCTTTAAATAAACGCTGGTGCTCTTTATCTGCCTCGCTCAGACGGTCGGTTTCCTGTTCAACATCGGATTTATCAAACAGGCTTTCTGAGCTTAAGGAATCAGGATCGTCGCCTGATAGATCATCATCAGATAAAAGATCATCGTCATCACTGAGCAGACTGTCGTCTTCCTCTAGTAATCCTTCACCATCTAATCCCTCATCATCGCTCAGCAGATCACTGCTGTCGGATAATAGCGTTTCATCGCTGCTGTTAACCTTCTCAGCATAAGATGCGTCAAACGTAAACAAAGCAACAAAAAGAACGATGCATAAAGAACAAAGGTAAGCGGTAGTTTCTCCCCACCTGTTCAGAAACACTCCCCACCAGTAACGTCGT
>CAYFGP010000169.1:0-13220 GCA_964342385.1 uncultured Oleiphilus sp.
TTTTCATCAATCCAGGCTAGCAGAGTGTTCATCTGCTTATTACCGATGGAACGTTTGCTTAGGTACTGGTAAGCCTGAGGTGATTTCTGTTTTAAAGCCGTTGTGGTTAATGTCCAAACCGGCCCACGTGGATGCATGGAAACTTTAGGATTTTCGCAGTCTGGCTGAGTCAGGCAGTTTCTAAAGTGTTCTTCATCAACGCCGCTGCCAAAATCGACACGCACCATAGGGTAACGACCTAACACAGGCGTTGGTGCCCAGTAGTAACCGAACCAAGGGGTTTTACGCTCGTAGGCTTTGGCGATGCTGCCAGCCAGACCTGCACCGGAACCGGGATCAACGATTTTAAAACCAGCACTTTCCAATTGCAGGGCACGAAATAGGTTTTCGGAGGAGGCTTGGCAGGCCCAACCGGCAGGACAGCCCATGAACATGGATTTTTCAGGATCTTCCGGGTGTTTAAACAGGGCAGCGTGCTTCTTTACTCCTTCTATGGTTGTCAGCTCAGGATATTGTTTTACCAGATAGTCTGGTATCCAGAAGCCTTCCTCCCCACCATCCGATAGCGATCGGCCGGCTTTAATCAGCTTGCCTTGTTGTACAGCGTTCTCCAAGGGCTCTTTAATGGAGTTAGTCCACATCTCTGGAGCAATATCCGGCTGGCCTTTTTCGATCATCGACGTGCTGGTTGGTACAGTATCTCCAGGCATCATAGTGACATCACACTGATAACCCTCTTCCAGAATAATCTTATCCACATTAGCCAGGAAAGAAGCCGAAGCCCAGTTCATATCTGCGATGGTGATATCACCGCATTGATCCGTAGCGGCCCAGGTTGTAGCGCTGATGCTGCTTAGTGTCAGGGAGCTTAGAGCAAGAGTGAGCAGTGTCTTTTTCATGGTTTTGTCTTCCTGATTATCCCAGGTCATTCATTGATGATGTTTGTATTGGTGCTGAAATTAATGTCGATGTTGGTCCAATGATTAACACTGGGGTTATAGCGATTTTCAGACTAGAGATAGGTTGTTACAAAATCCGTATTAGAGTGTGCTAAAGCGTAGAGATCAAGAGAAAAACATAGGTTTGACGTAAATAGACAAGCGCTATCAAGGTGATAAATAAGAGGGATAAAAACCCGCTGTCATACTGCCAACGGCGGTTGTCTAAAAAGATATAAACGAATCGTTTGAACAGAGTGCTCTAGACTGGATCGCCTTGCTTAAGGGCTATCCAGTCTAAATTAAGAATTTAGAAGCTGTATTTCAGTGAAGCCTGGAAGGTACGACCCGGCTCACGTACTACACCATCAAAAGAGGCCGGGGAATAGATGCTTTCATCGAAGATATTATTCACCACTAAACCAGCTTGTAGCGCATCGTTGATCTCATAGGATGCGGTAAGGTCCGTGCGGGTAAAGCTTGGTAGCTCAAACGTATTGTCATCATCCCCATAGCGATCCCCCATATAGGCCAGGACTCCGCCAACAGTTAAGCCCGGAACGGCACTGATATGATAGCGGCTCTGCAGTGATGCGGTGTGTTTAGGGACATTGGCTAAACGATTGCCTTTCAGATCGTCATCATCGGTACTCAGGATTTCGGTATCGGTATAACCATAGGCGGCACTCAGGTAGAGGTTTGGATTAATATAACCACCCAAAGTCAGCTCAATACCCTTGGAGCGGGCTTTACCTTCAGCCACTTCAAAATCATCATCCAGAGGATCTTCAATGGCCATATTATCTTTGGTGATCACAAAGGCTGCGGCATTAAACTGAATTTTTCCCATCTGGGTTCTAAAGCCGATCTCATGCTGAAGACCTTCTTCCGCTTTCAGTGGTTTCTGGCCTGAGCTTTTACCCTGTTGCGGAACAAAAGACTCGGTATGGTTGGCATAAACCGAGGTATTGGCATTGATGTCATACATAATGCCCAACTGAGAGGTCCAGTCGGTTTGCTCGATGCTATCGACAGATTCACTGTCATTGGCATAGTTGATACTTTTCTGGGATTGCTCTGAGTCGATATAACGCAAACCAGCCAGCAGATGCAGGCTATCGTTCAGGCTGACACGATCCTGAATAAAGAAGGCGGCAACATCATCATCCTGCAGAGTGTTTCTATCCCGGACTTGGGGGCTTTCGGCCAGATTAATCGGGCTGTATTCAGGAGTATAAATATCTATAGAATCAATAAAGTAGATCTGAGTTGGACGTTTCGCTTCACCCTTACGATAATCCAATCCGACAATAAATTTATGTTCGATATCACCGGTATCAAACTCACCGTTCAGATCCAGAATCAGATTGTGCTCGGTTTTGCTAGTATCGGTACCGGCAAACACAATGCGGTCCAAGGTGCGCATGTCATCCCCTAAACCAAAAGGGGCTTGCTCCTGCCAATCTGCCTCATTGCGAGTATAGGTATAGCTGGCACGGGCGTTGATATCATCGGTCAGCTCATGAGTCAGCCGGATATTCAGGTCATGGGAGTCCCGCTTGGTAAAGGCATCACTACCCGATGGGTTAAAGCCTTTACTGTAATCCCCATTGGTGTTGCTGACGACAGAACCCTCGATGGGTGTACCACCATTCAGGCCTGTCCATTCGTTTTGGTAATAGCTACCTTCGATGGTCAGGTTGGTTTTCTCTGATAGGTCGATGGAGACATTTGGGGCGATAAAGAGACGTTCATTCTCTAAGTTATTCACAAAGCTATCGCTGTCCTGATAGGCCAGATTCAGACGTGCGCGTACCTTATCACTGATCGGGCCGGTGACATCCAACGTAGTGCGTGTGTAATTATCACTGCCCACTTCCAACTCAGCTTCCGCCTGAAAGTAGTCCAACGGTTGCTTGGTCACGATGTTGATGGTGCCGCCAGGTTCCATCTGGCCGTAAAGCACGGATGCTGGACCTTTTAGCACCTCAAGGCGTTCCACATTGGCCATGTCGGAGGGGTGATCTTTACGGGAGAAGCCCAGACCATTAACAGACTGCTCGGCATCAAAACCCCGAATCAGATAGTTATCGGCAAACATATCCAGTGAGGAGCCCGAAGGTGCAGCGTTAGGTACCAGCCGCAGGACATCACCGACATGATCAAAATCACCAATATCAAAATGATCTTCGTTATAGACAGAAACGGTTTGTGGGATATCGGCGACGGTATCCGTGGACTGACGACCATATACAGTAATGCCGGATAGGTCGGATATCGATTGCTCGGACTCTTGTTCAGCATCAGCCGAAGACAGCTGAACTATACGATAGCTACCGTCTGGCTCTTTCACGACTTGCAGCGACGTGCCTTTGAGTAAACGCTGTAGCGCCTGCTCTACGGTATAGCTGCCGTTCAAACCCTGTGTATTCAGGCCACGAGTCACCTTGGCATCAAAATAGATCACTGCACCGGATTGGGCAGCAAAGCTGGTTAGGGTATTGCCCAGACTACCCGGATTCAACTGAAACTGACGGGCTTCATCGGCATAAGCCGGCATTGCCAGCAGGGTAGCGCTGAGCATACCGGTTAACGCCAGTTTTTGACTCAGGCGACGGGTATTAGAGATGGCTTGTGCCAGAGGGTGTTTGGCCATAACACTGGCCTTTGAACGGCTTGTCATTGAATCACTTCCAGTTATCGGTAATAGACTAATAAGTTAATAAATTGTGCTTTGATAACTGTAAGAACGGGTCAGAAAGACAAAGGGACAATGACGGAGGAAAAAATTCTCATTTTTTTAAACTTTTTAACTGCCTTGTTATTACAACACTTGTTATGACCAGCGAGAGTCAGTGTTTTATAAACACTGATTTTTGCTAATCAGCGCTGACGTACCCGTACCCAATAAGGTGTCAGGTAGCTGACCTCAACCGGGAAAGACTTCACCACAGCAGCCAAAGCCTGATCGGTATCATCAATGCGGAAACCACCGCTAATGCGATATTGATTAAGCGTTGGGTCAATACTGATCACACCGCGACGGTATTGCGACAAGGTTTGCAGGAAGTGATCCAGCGGTTGATCGTTAACCACTAACATGCCCTGCGTCCAGCTATCACCATTGCCTGGCGTTAATGCCTGGGAAACAATCTGTTGCTGATTAAAGATCACCTGTTGTCCTGCCTGCCAACGGCTGGTTTCCTGTCCTTGTGTCAGCTCTACCTTGTCGTCATAGACCTGTAAACGGGTGGTGTGATCGCTGAGTGAAACCGCAAAACGGGTGCCTAATGCTTTAAGCTCACCATGGGGTGTTTGCACCACAAGTGGTCGCTGCTCCTCTTTGGGGTGCCCAGTGGTGATCATAATCTCACCTTTAAGCAGAAGGATACGACGCTGATGGTCATCAAAACTGACATTTACTGAGGAGGCAGTATTCAGGGTTAAACGGGTTTTATCTGCCAACGTCAGGTGCTTGATCTCACCGGTATTACTGGCATAGTCCGCACGCCATTGAGGGTAACGATAGGCACCAAAACCGAGAAAACCGAATGCGGCGATACTGGCAATGCCCTTAAGCAGTGTGCGTCGGCTTTGCATCTGATAATGGGCCGCTTCAAGGGTATGGCTGGCCACTGGTCCTCGAGTTTGCTGCAGACGGGACTGCATCTGATCAACTCGTTGCCAGGCCCAGCGGTGGTGCTCATCAGCCGCTAACCATTGCTGCCAATCCTGCGTCATATCCTGCTGGGATTCACTATCACACAGTTGCACATACCACTCGGATGCTTCTTTCAATGACCGACGCTGCTGTTCATTTAACACGATATGGCCTAGTTAAACTCAGTTTGTTGCAGTGAGAAAAGCAGATACTGTTCGGTCGCCTTGGCCATATATTTCTTCACGGAGCTGACCGATACCGACAGTTGCTTGGCTATCTCACTATAGGGCATTCCTTCCAACTGATTGAGCCAAAAGGCTTTTTTTACCTTATAGCCTAGACCATCCAACATGTTATCCAGCTCAACCAGAGCTTCAATCATCAACAGCTGGCTTTCGGCTGAGATCTCCACCTCTTCCGGCTGTTGGGCTGCAGCTTGCAGATATGCCTGTTCGACAGATTGACGACGATAGTGGTCGATCAGTAAACGCTTGGCGATCGTTGCCAGATAGCTGCGGGGTTGTAGCACATTAACCAGTTGTTGCAGACTTTTCTCATTATTCAAAATACGCACAAAGGTATCTTGTGATAGATCTTCTGCTTGGTGAGTGCAATCCATACGAGCCCTTAGCCAATTGGTTAACCAGCTATGGTTATTGAGATAGAGCTGGTTTACGGCATCCCCTTGGGTGGAATTCAGTAGGGTCATAGGCCACTCAACTTAGTTAAATTAGGAATAGTGGGTTGTCTAGATATCACACAGGCCTGAAATGATAATGATTCTTCTTTGGTTTTCAATACAGTAATCGTAATCTTTGTCGTAGAGTGTCGTTTGACCTATATCTGGAATAAATATTGGGGCTGTAGAGAAATAGTGAGACTGCCGAGCGAGTGGATGGATTACAGAAAGATTAGAGAGGGCTGAGAGGATCTGGTGCCCGATAAACAATAACGGGGAGATGATGCAGAGCCCATCTCCCCGAGATTGTGCGATTGGAATAGAGAATACACACAGTAAAATGTGTGTAAGACCCAAACAGTAGCGTTCAAAAGTCTCCGATCAATCAATCGAAAACAAGGCCATTGAGTAGAACAACTTCTGTTCAGGCGGTTATCTCTCTGTTGGTATCTATCTCTTTAAATAGAACATTACTCCTTTTCTGCTGGAAATAAGGGCCAGGAGGTTTGGTAAAATTCACCGTCCCAAGTTTCGGCGGTTAGCCATAGTTGACTGCTTGAATTTGCCCGAGCCGGTACAGGTAGGTGCACATGTTTAGAACTCACACCACCATGAATAATGCTGCCTGGAGCCCGCAATGTGCGAGGCTTGCCTACGCGGGCATAGATTAAATTTAATCTGCTCAAGCGCCTCTATGGGAATATTGACGTTGAGGCTGGTGTTTTCTCCGGCGCGAACAGGGGCTTGTCCCGGTAAACCGGGCATAATGTGCGCTGAGATCTGCCACGGCCCCAGGCTTTGTGCCGGATAGCGATGGACATTGGGCACGGCAGATACGCCTGCAGTCTGAACCATCAAGAACTGCACAAAGCCAATGCACATACCGACCAATATCAGGATATTCAGGTACTTAAAGCCGGACATAGGCCCACCAAAAGGGCGTAAAATACGCCAGGCATTTTGGCTTTTTTCACTTTGCAGAATCGGCATGCGTTGGGCAAACCAATGATACTGTTTCAGCTTTTTCGTGGCTTTTCTGGCGCGCTTGTAATAAATCAACATGCCGCTGATAGAGAGAAAGGTCATGGCCAAACCGCCAAAGAACCAGGCAAATCGTACCGGTAGATAGCCCGAGCCTGTACCCCAGTTACCATAGTGCAGTGGCCCCATAGCACCATCAAAACGCTGCCCTATCGTCCTATCTGCTGCCATATCGGTATCAATCACTTCACCGGTATAAGGGCTGACAAAGACCTTATCTCCCCGCCAGGCTGTCAACAGCCATTCATCGGCTGTACCTATCAAGGTATAGACATCAGAGTTATGTTCCGGTGGTCGGACAATATTGATCTGCATGCCAGGAAATGTTTGTTCAGTCGACTCAACCAACTCTGTGATAGGCATAAAGTTGGGTCGCTCAGGGATCTTATCGTAGTCCAGTAAGGGCTTACTTTTACGGGGTTCAACCAGCTCTGGCATATCCATATAAAACGCCAGAGGGAAGTGATAAAACCACCAGCTGCCACTCAAACCAACGCAGAGTACAATCCACAAACTCCACAGACCCACAAGTTTATGCAGATCCCCCAGAAAAACACGTAAGTTGCCGGTTCTGGGTTTAAACAGGAAATAACGCCAGAACTTGGGGTAGGCTATCAAGCCCGTAATTAGGGCCGTTAACACCAGAATGCCGGTAAAGTTAACCAGTATACGTCCGGGTCGACCCAAAAAGAGGTCCCCGTGCAGGTCAGCAAAAAAGCGGCCAGGCGTCAGATAATCCAGCTCACCATTAATGGCTCCAGTATAGGGATTAATCCATAGCTTGCCCCAGGAACCATCGGGGCGATCAAAGTCAATCTGAGCGGCTAGATAAGGTCGGTCAGGGTAGGTTTGTACATAGTAAACACTCAGTTCCGGGTGGCTGAGCTTTACTTGATCCGCAAGTTGCCCTGGTGATAGATGAACCTGGCCGGGTTGCCTTTCGACGCGCATTTCCGGGTAGACCAGCCAATCAATCTCTTCTGCCAATACCGCAATGGCACCAGTCAGCAAAACTAAGGATAGTGCCAATGTCAGCTTTAAACCAAAAAGGCTGTGTATCCACCAGGCGATGTATTGAGCAGAGAGCTTTTTTCGGCGCTTACGGGTACTACTCAAGCGTTCGGGCTGCGCCGTAGTTGTCATATCGCTTTCCTTAGAATAAATCAGAGGGTATGAAAGAAGACTAGTGAGAGACTTCTTCGGGTTCAGAGAGGATAAAAAGAGTCTGAAAGAAGCCCCTCACTATATATGACGTATGAGAGTGGAAAAAAGGGTAATTTTTTTTGAAAAAATTCAAAAAAGCTGCTTTGTCTAACCTCTAAGTTAACAAAGATTAGTACCTAAACCGGTTAATCTGTTGTCCCAGTTGCTTTGCTAAGCCAGCCAACTGGTCACTGTATTCATGGGATTGCTGAGCATCTTCTGCCAAATGTCCTGCAACATCTCGAATGGAGCTGATATTTTCAGAGATCGATTCAGATACCGCGAACTGTTGTTCGGAAGCACCGGCAATCTGTAGAGCCATATCATCGATTTTGCCCATGGCAGCCACGGCAGAGTTTAGGCTTGCCGTGGCTTCTTCAGCGGTACTGATACACTGTTGTGCAGTTTTCTCACCCCGTTCCATGGCAGAGACGGCGTCGGCGGAGTATTTCTGCAGCGCTTCGATCAATTGCTGGATATCTTCAGTGGATTTCTGAGTTTGTCCTGCCAGGCTACGTACCTCATCAGCTACTACGGCAAAGCCTCGGCCCGCTTCACCGGCACGGGCGGCTTCAATGGCGGCATTTAGCGCCAGCAGATTGGTTTGCTCAGAGACCCCTTGGATCACTTCAACAATCTGATTGATATTCTGACTTTGACGCGCCAGCTGCGACAATACATTGCTGGCTTCGGTCACATCTGCAGCCATCGACTGCACCATCTTTAAATTAGCACTGACATTTTCTGAGCTGAGGCTAACTGCTTCTTTTGCTTCGGCAGTGGCCTGAGCTGCTCCTTTGGCATTTTGTGATACGTCCTGAGCACTGGCCGACATCTCGGTAATAGCAGCTGCTACCTGATTCAGCTCTTCCCGCTGCTGTAAAATTCCCGTGGTGGTATTGGTGGAGATCTGAGCGGTCTGACGGGAGGTATGTTGCAGGTTATCTACCTCGGTGGCCACATCGCGTACGATCTCATGGGTCTTGTGGATAAAACGATCCAGTCCTTTGGCGAGTAAACCCACTTCATCATTACGTTGCAGGCTAAAACGTCGGGTCAGGTCACCTTCCTGAGAAGCCAGGTCAGTTACCTGGTCAGTCACCAGATGCAGGCTGCGGCCAATGGCTTTGGCGCTAAAGGCGACAATCAACAGACCAAACAGTGCAGCTAAACCACCGGCTAAGATCTGCCCCATCAAGCTGCTATTAAAGTCATCTTCCAGTTCGTTGTGGATCTGCTGTACCGCACTTAAGGCGATACTTTGGGGAATATCCACAATCAGAGACCAGTGGGCAGAGACACCGTTAACTTGGAGTGGCAGTTTGACTCTGAACAAGGCTTCCTGCTGGGCAGATTTAGCAACTCTTTCAACCTCCCCTTGGCTATTTGCACTTGCTTTCAAGCTCTTATAGTCAGGGTTGAGTTGACCAATTTGTTGCGCAACATTGGAGTCAGCGGCAATAACACCGCGCTCACTTAAAATGCGTACCCGACCTGTGCCCTGATACAGATCCTGATCCAGCTTTTCAGCCAGCTTCTGTAGGAAAGTCAGTACGGTATCCACCCCGGCAATGGCCAGTGTTTTACCTTGATGACGGATAGCCGTGGTCAGTGAGGTACCCAGAATCTGCTGGCCGTGGGCTTCCCAGGTGTAGGGCTCAGCGATACAGCTGTTACCGCTTTCTAATGGGCAGTAATACCATTCGGTTTGGCGGGTACCGGTTTCTGTGATGGTGTCGTTATAGATATCACTGCTTTGAATGGGTTCTACTGCAACGGTACTGTCGGCCCAGAACCAGTAGGGTGCAAACTGACCATCGCTATTGGAGTGGTTGCTGTTGTCTTTAAACTGCGCATCCAGATTATCTACCGCATTAGGTTCCCAGACGATGAAAGCTCCGGCGACGTTCTGTTGTTTACTGAGCATATCGCCGATCAGACGGTTCACGTTATCTCGATTTAGTAGTGCTTGTTGGCCACTACTTAAAGTGCTTTCCATGCTATCAGCCAGATGTCGCGCCAGCTGCATCCCTTGATTCAATTGCTGTTCAATCGCCTGCCCCTGGCTCTGAGTTTTCGCCAACAGCAGTTCCTCTACCAGGCTGTTCACATTGTTATCGATATGCTGGGTGACTTTGTTCTGGGTCTGATCGGCGTACCAGAGGCTAACCAGCATCACGGCCATCACCGCTAACAGCAGGCTGCCACCGGCTGTTAGTGCGATTCTTGAGGAAATGGATTTCGTTATCATTGTTATACCAACTTTAGGGTTGCAGAAGACTGGAAAGCGTTAGGGGATGTTGTGATAACAGGCTGCAATAAAACATAGACCAGAGAGTTGATGTCGCGATCCTGAGCATTTTGTTGCGTGTTCAGGCGTTCGGCTTACCCCGGTTTCAGATCAGGATGATCGATGTTTAGCTGTTATCCCTAACGTCAGGCAGCTTGATTTTGGACTCTGGTATTTAACCCAAGAGTGTTATGCAACAGCCCTGCATTTATCGAATTATTTTTTGTTGTTATCTCATCCGGTTCAAGTAATCAGTTGTTTGGAATTGTTCTAAGTTGTCCGCTTTTGTGAGAGCAATAGGATTAATTTAATTTCAACCTGTATAACACAATCATTGATTCAGTAATTTATAGTGCAGTCGATTTATTAAATAAAGACTGTATTGATACGTATTTTTTAATTGCCTAAAAAGCTTTTTTCTATCCTTTAAAATCCGCTTCAGATGTGACAAAAATGCTTTGTCAGCGCACAATTATGGTGCAGTTACGCTGATAGTTGTCGCTATTTTTATAAAAAATGTGGGGTAAAATAAGAGAAATGAACCAGTTAAGTACATTTTTAAAGTAATTTTACAGAATGTCTTCTTTGAATAAAAAATGATGATTTAGCTGATCGGTTTTTATTATTTTATTTCAATGTGCTTTTTCCTTCTTATATATCTACACGCAATTCAATAAACAGATCAACTGAACACCCCCTCACAATACAATAACAAGGAAAATACTATGAAATTATCCTGGTTAGCCCCTGCGGTTCTGCTAACTTCATTTGCTCACTCTGCACAGGCGGTTGAGGTTTCCGGTACGGTAACCTTTACCAATGACTATCGCTTCCGCGGTATAACCCAGACAGCGGGTGACGCAGCTGTACAAGGCAGTATCGATCTGGGTTTTGACAACGGTGCCTTTGCTGGTATCTGGGGCAGTAACGTAGATTTTGGCGATGATGCCAATCTGGAAATTGACTACTACGGTGGTTATGCCGGTAGCCTGACCGATGAGCTGGGTTATGCTGCCACGCTGTTCTATTTCCAATACCCAGGTTATGACGCAGCAGATATCGACTTCTTTGAAGTGGATCTGCAGCTGTTCTATAAGGGCGCTACTCTGACTTATGCTATCGCACCGGATTATGTGAATAGTGGTGAAGATGGCAACTATCTGGCACTGGATTACAGTATGGGCATCACAGAGCAGGTGAATCTGGATCTGCATGCGGGCCATAGCTTTGGTAATTACTGGGATGATTTTGATATCGGTGCATACAGCGATTTCTCTGTCGGTGTATCCACCAGTTTCTCTGGTTTAGATATCTCTGCAGCGTATCTGTTTAACGATGTAGACACTGATGTGGATAAGGGCGTAGGTCGTAACGACAATACTCTGCAGGTAATGCTGTCTCGAACATTTTAAGTCTTTTGATCTGTAGGGACTTTACCGACTGTAATTTCCTGAGCTGTGGCTTCTCGCTGTAATTACTTGAGCCATAGCATCTGTACTCGATAGCCCCTGACAGGCAGGTAACCTGAGTTCCAATCGCGCAACGAAGCGGGCTGTGTAAACAACTCGCTTCGTTTTTTGCCAGGTTTTTATTTCTGGCGTTTTTATTATCAGCGTTTGTATTGCTACGTTTTTATCGCTAGTAGAATGAATGCTTACAGATAGCGCTTACGCTTGTCTGATACCGCTGCCGCATGGGCGTCAAAACCTTCATATTCCGCTAAACGCTTGGCTTGTTTTGCCAGCTCCGGGTAACCACTTTTGGTGACATAGGCCACAGACATAAACTTCATAAAGTCATGAACTGACAGAGGTGAAACCGTTGCTGCCGCAGCAGAGGTGGGTAGCACCGCATTACAGCCTAGAACAAAGTTGCCCAGTGTACTTGGGGAGTGTGGGCCCAACAGCACTTCACCGGCATTTTCTACCTCACCCAGATACTGCCAGGGTTCATTGCTTAGAATCTGCAGATGTTCCGGGCCGTAGTCGTTGATAAAGTCAAAAGCGGTTTGTGTATCAGCCGCCAGAATCACACCGCCCATAGGGCCACACAGTACTGTGCTGGAGTAATCCACTCGTTGTTCACTCATCTCTGCCCAATGTTCTGGCAGGGCGGCAATGGCGGCTTCTGCCACTTGTTTTGAGGTGGTGACCAAATAAGCAGAAGAGTCTGGGCCGTGCTCCGCTTCAATCAATAGATCCAGAGCTGCCAGAGTGCCATCCACTGAGTCATCAGCAAAGACAATGGATTCAGATGGACCGGCAGGAATACCCGGGTCTAAACGATCCGCCAGTAGACGTTTGGCCGCCACCATCCAAGGACTACCTGGACCGACAATCTTGCTGCAACGAGGCAATGTTTCTGTACCGTAAGCCACTGCGGCAACGGCCTGGGCACCACCGCATTTATAGATCTCGGTAATACCCGCTTCTTTTGCGGCAACCAGAGTGGCGGCATCAACGGTACCGTCAGGCCCCGGAGGGGTAACAATAATGGCACGTTTTACACCGGCCACGACTGCAGGAATGGCATTCATCAATACCACAGAGGGGAAAGAGCCCTTTCCACGCGGTACATAACACGCCACGGAAGAAATCGGCAGATAACGCTCACCGACAAAAGCACCACGACGCACTTCCTGCATGGTCATCTCGCCCGGTTTCTGAGCTTCGTGATAGCGGCGGATATTGTCTGCGGCATATTGGATTGCCTCTAAGG
Organism: uncultured Oleiphilus sp.; assembly: GCA_964342385.1. Lineage (GTDB taxonomy): Bacteria > Pseudomonadota > Gammaproteobacteria > Pseudomonadales > Halomonadaceae > Oceanospirillum. The sequence goes on from CAYFGP010000169.1 coordinate 12,531, forward strand.
TATCGTCATCTACCTGCGTGGCGACAAACTCAAATTCCGCTTCGGTGACCTTTAAGTTATCCACAGTAAAATCTGCGCCATTAAAGTGAGTGGCTCCATCAAAACGAGCGGCAAACTCAACCAGAGCTGAATCACCTTGTTCACGTACCTGCTCGATAATGGGTTTCACCTGCTCCATATAGGGTGATAGATCGGATTCGGTACGTTGCAGCAGTTGTTCTCTCTGTTGTGCAGAGATCTGATCCAGCGACCAGAAGCTTACGGTTTTTGTCATGGGTTAGCTCTCAAATGGGTTAATCAGGGTAGGAGGAAAAGGGTTGTTTGGGATTATTTAGGTTGTAAGAGGAACTCAAGAATGTATGGGGTGTTCGAGAGTCTGACATTGGGTTTCGCAGAGGATGATCATGCCTATAAATCAATATCTTAGAGCTGCTCTACCCAACCTACACAAGCGGTGCATGGCGGATAGGTGAGTTTGTAATCAGGTGATTTTTCCAAATCAGTTTGAGCTCTTTACGATGATATTGCTGTTAATGGGCTGAGTGTGATCTGGCGAAATATCCATGATGACAAGGATTGAATGATTTGATATTTATTCAGTCTCTTTCCAGCTCTCGATTTCTCTGCGCAGTGAAGCTTGTGTAGATACCATCTCTCCGAACCGCCTCCAACACCTTTTTATGCTTGTTG
>CAYFGP010000170.1:0-12898 GCA_964342385.1 uncultured Oleiphilus sp.
AAAAACCTGATTTATTTATAAAAAAGGTAATTAATCATCCGGGACCTAACATCTAGACAATGTTGATTCGAATGATTTATCTGCAGTCAAGAAAGCGTTTATCAGGAGAGACTGGCTTATTACTTCAGAAAGCGATTCGATGGTGAAGGGTGAGCTAAAGAATCATACTACTGAAGCAAAACTGACCATATTTCTTGAATATGGTCAGTTTCTCTATCTATGCGATTGCTACAAATACAAGCGATCGATTGCAAATAGCCCCGTTTTTGCCTCCACAATGGAAGAACAGGAAGAAGTCAAAAAAGTTAAATATGTCCCGAAAAAGTGGATCAGAAACCTTCAAAAGGATACCCGTCACTATATTAAGGAAGCGAAATTGCAACAGTAACCTCCTCTCAGAATATAAGTGTAACGATCCAAAGCATCCGTATTCTTCAATCCCTCTTCTCTCTTTGAAGAATACGGAGGTACCCTATTCAAGCTAACGGCCTAACCTTCAAGCTAGCTATTCCCTTGGTTAAGTGTGTAGTGATTGAATAAAGCCAAGAGCTCTACCCTATAACAGGAGGCTCTTACTTAAAGCCTGCTATTACAACTCGTTATTAAGTTTTTTATACCCTTCGACCAACGCATGGTTAGCAGATACCACGGACTCGGAGAAAGAAGAATACTCTGGAGGTACAGGCTCAATACTGTTGAGATCAAAACCCGGGCCTATATTGGTCATTGGCGGTACGTGGAATTTATCTGGCAGATCCATACCATCAACCACACAGTTATGGCGAATCACGCAACCAGAGCCGATATGAGCTCGGAAAATTACGGTATTAAACCCCACAAAAACATCATCACTCACTTCACATGGGCCATGAATGATGGAACGGTGAGCAATGGACGAACGCTCACCAATATAAACCGCAGCTCCACCCTTAGAATGGATCACTACGCCATCCTGAATATTGGAATCTCGTTTAATGATGATCGGCTTCATATCGCCCTTCTCATCCACTTCATCAGCACGAATCACAGCATAAGGACCCACAAAGACATTATCTTCAATGATTACATTGCCACAGATAATCGCGGTTGGATCAATAAACGCATTGGAAGATACTTGGGGATAATGACCGGTAGGATTTTTTCTTAACATCTCTTTTCCCAGTGATAGTTCAGGTTGGTTGTGTATTAGCTTTTGCACCAGACTTGTAATAATCGGAGTATGTCTGGTGCAAGGCATCATTGTTTTGATGATGCGCTATCTATTCCAGGCTGATTCCATTTTTGGCGAATCTTTTTGCCTCGTCTCTTTGGTTTATCTCTTAGCGTTAACGCTGAAAACGCAAAGCCATAGCACTGTCTGAATTGTGGTTGATCTTGTCACCATCAAACACCTGATGACCATTAACCCAGGTGCTTAGAATACGGCTGGAGAAACGATGGCCATCAAAAGGTGTCCAGCCGCAGTGGTAATGGCTGTTGTCATGGCTGGCCAGCGTTTCTTGTTTTGGATCGATCAATACCAGATCAGCAAAATAGCCTTCACGGATAAAACCGCGTTCCTGCACACCGTAACGAATTGCCGGGTTATGAGCAGTTTTCTCTACAACCTGTTCGATGGTTAGGTTCTTATTGGCGACCTGATCCATCAAAGTCAGTAGCGCGTGTTGAACCAGTGGCAGGCCTGCTGGAGCTTTGGGGTACGGGTTTTGCTTCTCTTCCCAGGTATGTGGCGCATGATCCGTAGCGATAATATCGATCTGATTGTTGCGTACAGCCTGTAGCAGAGCCGCACGGTCATCCGCACTTTTAATAGCAGGATTACACTTAATCTGATTACCCAAATGGGCATAATCGTCATCACAGAACCAAAGGTGATGCACACAGGCTTCGGCAGTAATCTTTTTGCCCGCTGTAGGACCTGCTTCAAACAGACTCAGTTCTTTAGCTGTGGTGATATGCAGTACATTCAGCTGGCTGTCGTATTTACGTGCGAGTTCCACTGCATATGAAGAGCTGGCGTAACAAGCTTCAGCATTACGAATAATCGGGTGATCAGTGATTGCTGGTGTGCGGTTGTTATCAATATAAGACTGCATATTTTTTTGCATGACTGGACCACTTTCACAATGGGTAGCGATCAGCACAGGAGATTCACGAAAGATCGCTTCCAGTGCAGTCGGGTTTTCCACCAGCAGGTTACCGGTTGAAGCCCCCATAAAGACTTTAACACCACACACTACGCTGGGATCGATAGCCTTGATCTGATCCAGATTGTCTTCCGTCGCCCCCAGGTAAAAAGCATAGTTCGCCTGAGAACCCTGACGGGCGATAGCGTATTTTTGTTCCAGTGCCTCTAGATTCGTGGTAGCTGGAGAAACATTAGGCATCTCCATATAGCTGGTAATACCACCCGCCACTGCTGCTGCAGACTCACTGGCAATGGTGCCCTTATGCACTAAACCCGGCTCACGAAAGTGCACCTGATCATCAATCATACCCGGCATTAACCATGCGCCTTTTGCATCAATTATCTGCTCATTGTCCTGCCCCGATAGCTCAGAGCCGATCTGGTCAATGTGTCCGTTTTTGATACGTAGGTCTGCTTCCTGGATAGTACCTTCATTAATAATGACGGCGTTTTTGATCAAGGTGTTTGTCATAGGAAATGTCCAAGGAGTCCGCTAAGTGATGGAGATAAAAAGAAAAACAACTTAAATGTTATAATATAACATTAACTATAAAAGACAATCCTGAGCTTTGAATCTTTCGGAAGGCACGGCTCGCGGTTGCTTGAAGGAGCGAGCTTATTGGCGTGAGTTTGAAGGTATGAACTTGAAAGATGTGAACTTAAAAACATGGGTTTGAAGATGTGGACTTGAGGGTACAGTTTGAAGGCCTGAGAAGAGGGAACTTTGAATATTGAGAAAACCAGAGAGAGATCATAGCCCTATGATCTCTCTCTGGTTTTCCTTACTGGTCTTTTTACTGAACCCTCAGCGTTAACGCTGATCTATTGGGGGATAATCCCGTCGAGAAGCCCCTTGATAAAGCTGACGAGGGCGGCCAATCACTTGGTCCTTATCCACCAACATCTCCTGCCATTGGGCAATCCAGCCCACACTTCTAGCTAAAGCAAACATCACTGTAAACATATTTACCGGAATACCCATGGCGCTTTCGATAATGCCTGAGTAGAAATCCACATTCGGGTAGAGCTTTTTCTTCACAAAGTACTCATCTTCCAGTGCGATACGTTCCAGCTCCACTGCCAGTTTAAAGATAGGGTCGTCATGACGATCCAGTGCATCTAACACCTTTTGGGCCTCTTTCCGCAACACTGTGGCTCTGGGATCAAAGTTGCGATAGACCCTATGCCCAAAACCCATTAGACGGAAAGGATCATTAGGATCTCGTGCACGTTTCAGAAACTCAGGTATGCGCTCAGCACTACCAATCTCATGCAGCATATTTAACACAGCTTCATTAGCCCCACCGTGCAACGGCCCCCACAAAGCACCGATACCCGCAGAAATAGCAGCAAAAGGGTTCGACCCGGTGGAGCCTGCCAGACGTACAGTTGAGGTCGAGGCATTCTGCTCATGATCGGCATGCAAAATCAGGATCTTTTCCAGTGCACTGGCAACAACGGGGTTGACCTCATATTCCTCACAAGGCACCGCAAACATCATTTTTAGCAGATTGCCGGTGTAATCCAGCTTGTTATCGGGATAGATGCAGGGCTGCCCTTGATCATGCTTGTAACAGGCTGCTGCAATCGTCGGCATTTTGGCTAACAGACGCACCGCAGACATCCGCTGATCTTCGGGATCATGAATATTTAATTCTTCGTGATAGAAAGCAGACAGAGCACCAACCACACCGACCATGATCGCCATGGGATGAGCATCGCTACGGAAGCCATGGTAAAAGTCCAGCAGCTGTTCATGCACCATAGTATGTCGGCTAACCAAGCCATTGAACTCATCCAACTGTTGCTTATTGGGCAACTCACCGTTAAGCAGCAAATAGGCCGTTTCGGTAAAAGTGCTGTGTTCAGCCAATTGTTCAATAGGGTAACCGCGATAGAGTAGAATCCCTTTTTCACCATCAATAAAAGTGATACGACTGGTACAAGATGCGGTGGATTTAAAACCAGGGTCTAACGTAAACAGGCCCAGTTCACCGTACATACCGCGAATATCTACGACGGGGGGACCTGCTACGCCTTGTTGGATGGGAAGTTCTATGGATCGGCCTGTTCGATTATCAGTCAAGGTTAGGGTTTGCTGAGACATAAGCGTCCTCCATTAACAGTCGGCCTAGATCAGGTCTTCCCTTAGCGTTAAATCGGTAGATGTATAAACGATTAAATGAGATGACAGGGGCAACTGACAACCTGAATCAAAATAGGCCAGATCCATTAAGTATAGGAGAGCTAATCAGTTTAGGAGAGAACCTGTTTAAGAGAGCCAGTTATACCTGCTAATGCGTGGTTGGCGTTGTAGTGATCTAATAGCCCCAACTATTCCGTTGAGGCTTTACCCTTTCTCACTCTAGCGACCAGAACGTTGTAGCAACACCTTAGGTGAGAAGCCTGTTACCAATGCCGTACCGGTAATAACCACCAGTGAACCTACCAGCGTATGCCACCCCACTGGTTCATCTAGCAAGAGTGCACCCCACATGACACCAAACATCGGAATCAAAAAGGTCACGGTTAACGTAGGTGCCGCACCAATATCTGCCACCAAACGGAAGTAGAGCAGATAAGCAATACCGCTACACACGACACCTAATGCAATCACAGAAGAAACGATGGTTAGATTGGGCTCACCCTGCATAGGATAAAATGCCAGCAACGGAATAATCCAAAGTGTTGCCGCCCACATACTGCCGTAAGCATTATTAAAGGCATCCACTGAAGCCGCACTACGGGTATAGGTCGTCGCGATACCATAACTAAAGGCCGCACCAATCGCAGCAAACACCGATAACAAAGAGCCTGACTGGGTCAGCGCACCATCAAAGCCGACTAAGATGGATACCCCCAACACACCAAGGACCATACCCAGCATCGCTTTGGAAGTAAGCTTCTCGCGATACCATAATGACATAATCAAACCGCCCCAGATCGGGGCTGTCGCATTAAGGATAGATAATAGCGAAGCGGTCAAAGTCTGCGCCGCATAGCTAAAGAACCAAAATGGCAATGCTGAATTAAACAGCCCCAGAATCAAAAAGTGTTTGTAGTGGCGGCGAAACGACACTGGCTTTTTTAGAAACCAGGCCACCAGCGTCAAGAACAGCGCGGCTAAGCCGACCCGAAACTCCACCAGCCAGGCAGAGCCTAATACAGGGGCGGCAATACGCATAAACAGAAACGAACCACCCCAGATCGCTGCCAGGCTAAACAGGTGAAAAACACTTAATGCACTCATAACAACTCACTACTACTCAAGACTAAAATCATATTTAAACCATCAACCAGGCCATCACTGCGATCACCACAATCATTACGATATTCAGTACCACACCTGCCCGCATCATCTGCTGTTGAGGCACATAGCCCGAGCCAAAAACAATGGCGTTCGGTGGTGTCGCCACCGGCAACATAAAGGCACAGGAAGCCGATACCGCAATCATGGTGGCTAAGATCACAGGAGAAAGTCCCATCGCCTGAGCAATCGAAACAAAAATCGGAATCAACAACGCACTACTGGCAGTATTACTGGCGATCTCGGTCAGCATCACCACAAAACCGGTCACAACCAACAAAAACAAAATAACCGGCGCGCCCTCCAACATAGCACTGATCGACTCTGCCAGAAAAACACTGGTTCCAGTAGCTTTCAGCAAGGCCGATAGGGTTAAACCACCGCCGAATAGCAGCAATACCCCCCAATCGGCAGATTGTTCGATATCCTTCCAGTTCACCAGTTTCAGAGCACACAGCAGAATAATCGCCTGCAGCGCCACCATAGCATCGAAACCTTTGGTGATATCCAAAGCTTGAGACAGTGGTTTACTAGATAACCACAACACCACGGTTAAAAGAAACACACCAAGCGTCAGCCATTGCCGGGATGACATCGGCTGTTGTTTATCTTCCAATTCAAACTGAAAGGATAGATCTGGTCGGAAAATCAGCCATAACAATCCCAGCATCACAGGGAACATCAGTAATACCGCGGGAATACCGATCTTCATCCACTCGGCAAAACCCAGTCCTACCGCTGCAGCCGCAATGGCATTTGGAGGACTGCCCACTAAGGTACCGATACCACCGATATTGGCGGAATAAGCCACACCCAGTAACACAAACCAGTAGGTCTTTTGGTTTGATTCATAGGGCAAACGACTTAACATCCCTAATGCCAACGGCAGCATCATCGCCGTAGTCGCCGTATTAGAGATCCACATAGAGACAAAAGCCGCGGTAAAAAACAGCAGTACACAGGCCAACAACATCTGACCTTTTGCAGCTTTTAATACCAGACTGGCGATACGTTCATCCAGTGCTTGCTTATGCAGTGCGGCTGCCAAGGCAAAACCACCGAGGAAGAGAAAAATAATCGGATTGGCAAAGTTGGCCATCGCCTCTTTCACAGAGAAAACACCAAACAGTACCGCCAATACCGGTACCAGAAGCGCAGTCACCGTGATATGAAAGGTCTCTGTCATCCATAACAGTGCAATCACCACTAGAATCGATAAGCCCGTTTTTAGTGCCACATCCAGATCTGTTAACCACCAGATACCGGCTCCGGCCAATAGCGACACGATTAAGCTGAGCTGTGAACGTTCCAAGCCAGCAACCATATTGTTTCTCCCATCCCATCTACAATCATTATGCTATTAAGCCAGATAAGTTACTGGCCATAAACGGAATTGAAGCTTTTTATACTGCACTGGATCTATTATTTGGAGAAAACACTGTCAGGTGAACTCTGGGAGCTTATAGACAGAAGGCAAAAGAGAAGAGAGAAGAGAGAAGAGAGAAGACAAGGAAAGCGTAAGCCCGACTATTGTCATCGGGCTCAGCCTTTATCCAAAACTGCGATTAACAATTCCTATGTGATTCACAGTAAAGATGATCAGTGATTAAGAATCTGGCTTAGGAAAGCCTGGGTCCGTTCAGACTGCGGATTATTAAAGAACTCATCCGGTACGTTCTCTTCAATAATCTGCCCCTTATCCATAAAGATCACCCGATCCGCGACGGTTTTAGCAAAGCCCATCTCGTGAGTCACACACAACATGGTCATGCCCTCTTCCGCCAGCTCGATCATCACATCCAGTACTTCCTTAATCATCTCGGGGTCCAGTGCTGATGTGGGTTCATCAAACAACATCACCTGAGGGTTCATACATAAACTACGGGCGATTGCCACACGCTGTTGCTGACCACCGGATAACTGCCCCGGATATTTCAGCGCTTGCTCTTCGATACGTACCCGGCGCAGATATTTCATCGCGATCTCTTCTGCTTCCGCCCGAGGTGTCTTACGCACCCAGATGGGAGCCAGAGCACAGTTTTCCAACACAGTCAGATGGGGAAACAGATTAAAGTGCTGAAATACCATGCCTACTTCCCGGCGGATGGTTTCGATATTTTTCAGATCGTTATTCAACACCGTATCCGCAACAACAATATCACCCTTCTGATGCTCTTCCAGGCGGTTAATACAGCGAATCGTGGTGGACTTACCTGAACCGGAAGGACCACAGATTACGATACGCTCACCTTTGCGCACCTTCAGATTAACGTCTTTTAATACGTGGAACTGGCCATACCATTTATTCACCCCACGCATCTCTACCATAACTGTGTCATCTAGCTGACGAGTATTGCTCATAATCTCTCCAGAATTCTGTCGGGGGCTTAACGGGAACCATGGCCCGTATGGAAATGGCGCTCAAGATGCTGACTGTATTTGGACATACCAAAACAGAAGATCCAGAACATTAGGGCAACAAAGGCATAACCTTCAACGGAATAGCCCAGCCATTTCGGATCGGTCAAGCCCGCCTGCACAATAGCTAACAGATCAAATAGACCGATAATCAATACCAGACTGGTGTCCTTAAACAGGGCGATAAAGGTGTTTACGATACCAGGAATCATCAGTTTCAATGCCTGTGGCAGCACCACTAAGCCCATCATCTTCCAGTAGTTCAAACCCAACGCCTGCGCCGCTTCATACTGACCTTTGGGAATAGCCTGCAAACCACCACGCACCACCTCGGCCATGTAAGCAGACTGGAACATCACAATACCGATCAGTGCACGCAGTAGCTTATCGAAGGTCACCTCAGCAGGGACAAACAACGGCAGCATCACCGATGCCATAAACAGCACCGTAATCAGCGGCACACCCCGCCATAGCTCGATATAGACGACGCAGAAGCTCTTCACAATCGGCATCTCGGACCGTCGCCCCAGAGCTAACAGCACACCAAATGGCAAAGCCGCAACAATACCGATCACCGCCAAAACCAGCGTCAGTGACAGGCCACCCCATTTATGAGTTTCCACCACATCCAGACCAAAACTGCCGCCATAAAGCAGATAAAAGGCCACGATCGGATACACAAAAAGCACCAGTATCGAAACAATGCCCTTGTATGGCAGCTTTGGAATCATCAACCAGGCCAGCTGTACCGCCAGCAGGATAAAGGCCAGATCAATCCGCCAGGTCAGATCCTCGGGATAGAAGCCGTAGAGAAACTGACTGAAACGGGAAGTAACAAATACCCAGCAGGCACCACCTGAGGTACAGGCATCCCGAGTCTCACCAAACCAATCCGCCTTTAGAAAGGCCCAATCGATCGTCGGTACCAATAAGATGTAGAGAATATAAAGTGTAAACAGCGTTAAAACGGTATTGGTTACACTGGAAAACAGATGCCGACGCACCCAGCCAATCGGGCCTGTGGTATTTTCAGGCGGTGGCAGATCGGGCAGCATCTCATGTCTGACTTTACTCAGATCACTCATGGAATCTCTCCTGTCCGTTTAACGCTCAACCAGCGCCATTTTGCTGTTAAACCAGTTCATAAAGGCCGACACCAACAAACTCAGAGTCAGATAAACCAGCATGGTCATAAAGATCACTTCGATAGCCTGACCGGTCTGATTAAGCGTCGTTCCGGCAAACACCGACACCAGATCGGGATAACCAATGGCTGTCGCCAAGGATGAGTTTTTAATCAGATTGAGATATTGGCTGGTCAACGGCGGGATAATCACCCGTACAGCTTGAGGAATCACCACCAGACGCAACACCTTACCGTTGCTTAAACCCAAGGCACTGGCCGCCTCGGTTTGTCCTTTAGAGACCGCTTCGATACCAGAGCGCACAATCTCTGCGATAAAGGCTGCGGTATAGATGCTGAGTGCAACCCAAAGCGCCGCTAACTCCGGCAGGATGGCCATACCACCTCGGAAGTTAAAGCCTTTTAATACTGGTTGCTCCCATACTAATGGGGATCCCGAAGCAAGAAATGCCAGCAAAGGCAATCCCAGAATCATGCCTAATGAGGTCCAATAAGCGGGAAAGCGTTGCCCAGTAGCATCCTGACGTTTTTTATTCCAACGAATCAGTACATAGGAAACCACTACGGCAATCAACAAGGCGATCCAAACCAGACCAAAACCTTCCTGCGGTAAGGGTTGTGGCATATAAAAACCGCGCACATTGAGATAAAAAGTATCCCATATTTCAATACTTTTTCTCGGTGACGGCAGAGCCTGCAGAACGGCGAAATACCAGAAGAAGATCTGCAGCAGTAATGGAATATTCCGAAAAATTTCCACATAAGCTGAAGCGACCTTGGCTACCAACCAGTTATTGGACAAGCGGGCCACACCTATCAGAAAACCCAAAATGGTAGCAACAATAACCCCCAGTGCAGACACCAGAATGGTATTCAGCAAACCGACAATAAAGGTTCGACCATAGCTGCTGGATTCTGTGTATTCGATCAGGGTTTGGGTAATGCCGAAACCGGCTTGTTGTGACAGGAAATCAAAACCTGTGGTAATACCCCGACTCTCAAGATTATTCAGGGTATTCTGGACAATCATGCCAACAAAACCGAGTACCACCAGTATCAGAAGAATCTGGAACACCAAGGCTCGTTTTGCCGGATCATGCCAGAAGCGCGTCTTTTGCTCAGGTACTGAGGAAGACGGCGTCTTATCGGCATCTTGCATAGAGCAACCTCCGAAGATAGGACATACACCAGCAGGCACTGGTTTAGCGTGGCTTTATGTGTTCTGTATGATGGCCATACTCAACAGCTTAGCCATGGAACGCCCTGTGCCTGCTGAACCAATCAGTTAAAGCGTATTAACGGATCGGTGGTGCGTATTGCAGGCCGCCCTTATTCCACAGAGCGTTCAGACCACGCTCAATCTTCAGCGGTGAGCTCATACCCAGGTTACGGTCAAACGCTTCACCATAGTTACCCACCTGTTTCACAATCTGGTAAGCCCAGTCATCGCCCAGACCTAAACCAGAACCCTTGATGCCTTCTTTACCGACAAAGCGGTCAACGGCTGGATCAGACATTTTCATCTTGCTGTCGATATTGCCAGATGTCAGGCCCATCTCTTCTGCATTAACCATGGCGAACAGTGACCACTTGACGATATTGAACCAACCATCATCACCCTGACGTACTACAGGACCCAGTGGCTCTTTAGAGATAATCTCTGGCAATACCATAGCACCGCTTGGATTAGCCAGTTTGATACGCAGTGCATACAGCTGAGATTGGTCCGAAGTCAGTACATCACAACGACCTGCTTCAAAACCTTTTACCGTCTGGTCAGCGGTATCAAAAACCACCGGCTCAAACTGCATGTTGTTAGCACGGAAGTAATCCGCAGCATTCAGCTCAGTAGTAGTACCAGACTGGATACATAGAGAAGCGCCATCCAGTTCCAGCGCACTTTTCACACCCAGATCCTTATTGATCATGAACCCCTGACCATCGTAATAGGTCACCCCGGCGAAGTTCAGACCCAGGGATGAATCACGAGTCAGCGTCCAGGTAGTTACACGGGACAGCATATCAATCTCACCGGACTGCAAAGCAGTAAAACGCTCTTTGGCATTAAGTGGGATATATTTCACCTTATCGGCATCTCCCAACGTGGCTGCTGCGACACCCCGACAGACATCCACATCCATACCTTTCCAGTTACCCTTATCATCCGGGTTAGAATATCCAGGAACACCGGTTGTCACGCCACACTGTACATAGCCGCGCTCTTTTACGGCATCCAGAGTGGTTGAAGCGAAAGCGGTACCCGCCATCGTTACAGAGATCACTGCTGATGCAGCTACCAGACCCAGTTTTTTCATTGTTATATTTCCTCGATTGTTCACAGGGTTTTCCGCAGCCCTAATAATGTGACTGCATAGAAAGCAATAGTCATAAATGCAAGCAACGTTCCATCTTGCTAAACCCCATCCTAGGACAAACCTATCAATTACCTAGAATTAAACGTAGTTCACCAGAAATATATATGCAAAAGTGCGACAAAATGGGAGGAAACACCATGTAAAATAAAGTTTACATGCATGAAAAATTAGAGTAAAAGCACCGGAGAACTAATTTTATTTGCAAAATCAGCCTTCAAGATATGCCACTATAAGTGACATGATTAGCAGGAATGCACCAAACCTGTACCTCAGGTAACACCTTGCGTCACTCAAAGTCGGGTTAAGCATTATAGAAAATTAATTTAAAGAGTAGATATATAAGGGGGGATTCGCCAATTTTATTTCAGAAAATGGCAACTATTTATAAACAAACGATGCCCTAAATATTTCGCCTTAACACTCAATATGAGGCCTAGATATCTATTAATTGAAACAACTAAACAAAAGTTTCTCTATAAGAAACTGACGTACTCTTCTGCAATGGGTTGGATAATATTGAGTTTTTCGTTTGGGTGAATATAACTACCTACCGCAGTAAATATTGACCCACTGGTAGGTAGTAAAAAGCTTATCACATGGAGAAAGAATACCTGGAAGGTATCGTCTTAACCTTTTGCTATTTGCTTAGCAATAACCTTAGGTAATTGGTTATTCAACTGGTCTACTGCCAACTTCAGTTTTACCATTAGCTGCTTTTTATTCTCTTGTGCACCAATTAGAGCTTCTGCCTTAGACTGTTTAGAGGCAAGCTGCTGCTTAATATCCTCAATTTCTTCAGGAATGCCCTCTGTACTTTTCACCTGCTGATCAAAGTACTGATCAAACTGGTTTAAAGTCTCCTGAACTTCCTTGGAAAGCGCCTCAAAATCTCTTCTAAGTTCACCATTCACCTGAATAGCGGAATCACCGCCACTCTCTTCAATCAGCAGGCGATTCTGGAACTCTTTCAACTGAGTTTCAAATTGTTCCAGTTTGAACTTCATCAGATCAATGCTTTCATTACATTCATCCTGGAAGGCGTCAGCCTCAATACCGTAAGTGCGATAAATCTCATCGTAATGAGCAAACTTCTCAAAAATAGCCGCAACCTGAAGCATCACCATATTGAGCGTTAATGGCTCGATTTCCTCTTCCTCAGCAGGCTGTTGAGCAGCACACTTCTCGTCAATATATGCCATCAGTTCTGTTTTGAGCTCAGAGATACTGGCATCTACTAACTGACGAATTTGAAGCTCCAGTTCAGCAGAAAGCACTTGATTATCACTCATATTTTGCCGCAGGCCTTATATCCAAAGAGTTTTAATTACTACTTTTAATCTTAACACCGATTCAGCTATATGTTTATTTTGGTTAAGATTTTTTTAAATGCATACGAAAAAACCCCGATCACTTCTGATCGGGGTTTGCTGTCTTTTCTAAAAAGACTAAATAGGCGCTTGACGATG
>CAYFGP010000171.1:0-12890 GCA_964342385.1 uncultured Oleiphilus sp.
AGAGAGGCGTCAAGCTTATGCTTCCTCTATCGAGAACTTCGCACTGTCCAGTTAAGACGACTCCAATTAAAACAGACCCGAGGACTTTCATAGTGGACTTCAGTTTTCTATATTTTATGTAAACTACACGGTGTAGTTTATGTGTTTTTTTGGAAAAGTAAACCCAGTAGTGTTATTTTTGTGCGATCAATTTGGTTTGAGGTTAAAGATGAGTGCAAAACTGACACTGAAAGAGCGTAAACGAGAGGCAATTATTAGTGCGGCGGTTGAGCTGTTTCTACAGCACGGCTTTCAAAATACCAGTATGGATACAATTTGTGCCCATGCAGAGGTGTCTAAGCGTACGCTCTACAATCACTTTGCAAGTAAGGAGTTACTGTTTCAGGCCATTGCTCAGCAGATGTTTGATCATTGTGCGGAAGTCACAGGGATAAGCTATCAAGCTGAAGAGGCACTGGAGAAGCAGCTGATGGCCTTTGCGGATAAAGAGATCGCCCTATTACAATCTGAGCAGTTTATGCGCCTGGCACGTATGATGTTGGCAGAATGCATTCAGTCACCAGAGCTGTCTGCTAAAGCGATGTCTGAGATGAATGATCAAGAACAGGGGCTGGAGGCTTGGATTGTTCAGGCCCAGTCTGATGGTCGTTTACAGCAAGCAGATGTCAGTTATGCGGCGAATCAGTTTATCGCCTTGATTAAGGCGCATGCTTTTTGGCCTCAGGTATTAATGGGCATGCCTGCGCCAGATGATCAGTTGCAACAACAGATCAAAGAGGATGCCGTGCTGATGTTTTTGGCGAGATACAAGATCTAGTCTGAATATTCAGCTAAGAGGAAGAGAGAAAAAAGCCCACCAGTCAGGGTGGGCTAAAAAGTAACCCATTGAGAGCGAAAGGGATACCGCCGGGTTAAGCGGTATCTTTGTGCTCGTAGATATCTATGATTAGCGATGAAAAGGCCGTTGGATCATAGAGATTCTTTGTATTGATTAATCGTCGCTGGTTGCGCCAATTTTGTGGATACTCAGATCAGCACCGTTAAATTCTTCTTCTTCTTCCAGACGGATGCTAGCAACCTTGTTCACCAGGCCGTAAACGATAAAACCACCTGCAGTTGCGATCACGATACCGACAACAGTACCGGCTACCTGTGCAGCTAAGGTTACGCCACCCAGACCGCCCAGGGCTTCCAGACCGAAGATGCCAGCAGCAATACCACCCCAGGCACCACACAGACCGTGCAGAGGCCATACACCCAGCACGTCATCCAGACGAGGCCACTTGTTTTGCGCCAGAGTAAACATGTATACAAACAGTGCACCGGCGATACCACCAGTGATTAATGCACCGATTGGGTGCATGATGTCAGAGCCTGCACAAACTGCAACCAGACCCGCTAGTGGACCGTTATGGATAAAGCCAGGGTCGTTTTTGCCCATCAGCATGGAGGTAATAATACCGCCGACCATAGCCATCAGAGAGTTTACTGCAACTAAACCACTGATACCGTCAATGGTTTGAGCGGACATGACGTTAAAGCCAAACCAGCCCACGGTCAGAATCCAGGAGCCCAGTGCCAGGAACGGAATATTCGATGGTGCAAAAGCGACAACCTTACCACTGCGGTAGCGACCCATACGAGCGCCTAGAATCAATACTGCAGCCAGTGCGATCCAACCACCTACGCCGTGTACTACAACTGAGCCAGCAAAATCATGGAAAGGTGCACCAAATGTACCTTCAATCCAATCCTGGAAGCCATAGTTACCGTTCCAACTCATGCCTTCAAATACAGGGTATACCAGGCCGACAATCAGTGCTGAAGCGACCAGCATAGGGTAGAAGCGAGCACGTTCTGCTACACCACCCGATACAATAGCCGGAATTGCTGCTGCAAAGGTCAGTAGGAAGAAGAATTTCACCAGAGCATAGCCGTTGGCTTCTGCTAGCGTTGATGCGCTGTTGAAGAAGGTGATGTCATAAGCGATCCAGTAACCGATAAAGAAGTAGGCCAGAGTTGAGAAGCCAAAATCGGTCATGATTTTTACCAGAGCGTTAACCTGATTTTTCTTGCGTACTGTACCTACTTCCAGGAAGGCAAAGCCCGCATGCATAGCCAGTACCAAAATGGCACCAATAAGAATAAAGAGCGTATTAGCTCCCTGCATCAGCGTTTCGACTGCACTGTTGATATTTTCCACAGGTTCCCCCAGTTATCTATTGCACCAAGTTGGTGCGAAATTAGATGCTTTTGCACAAATAAAGCGCTAGAAAGAAAAAAATACTGCTTCTTAAAAGCGCGTAAACTCAGTAAGCTATTTTTAAGTTATTGAAATATAATAGCTTTTTTGTGCTGCTTTTGAGTGCGTAAGCGCACTTGTATGGCGCAGCTGTATTGTTTTATGCAGGGTTCGTGCCATGCTTGGATGGCTTATAAAGAGTGGTGTTCTTTTAGATTGGGTTTCAAAAGCTAGAGTCTTTATAAGAGAAGATAAGTGGCGTTTGTGAATTTCAGAGGGGGCAAAAGGAAATGGAGCTTAGGAGGCAACAGGGTCT
Source organism: uncultured Oleiphilus sp. (assembly GCA_964342385.1). Lineage (GTDB taxonomy): Bacteria > Pseudomonadota > Gammaproteobacteria > Pseudomonadales > Halomonadaceae > Oceanospirillum. The sequence continues at coordinate 2,559 of CAYFGP010000171.1, forward strand.
AAACTCCAAATCAAGTTAGGACCCTGAGGATATTTAATGCCGACTGGGAAAAGGTATGACGTTCTCTTTTATTGGTGGAGGTATCTCAGACTCGTCAGCTGAGTGCAAATTGCTCGGAGCAGGGCCCACTAAAGCATCCAGTTCATGGCGCATTTTTTCAAAAGAGTCGTGCATTAACGCACTAATACGTAAACAGCACTGCATAGCATTTTTAGAACGCTGCCTTTCCATGCTGATGCGGAAATTAAGCCCTTCCAGTTTAGGGCGTAGAGTAGGAGTGGCATCAGCAAAAATCTCTTCCGACAGTTTTTGGCGGATCTCCTCCAGCTTTTCGGGGTCATTCTGAGCCAGTTCCATTAGCACATCAAATGAGGGGAGTTGGCTGGCCATAAGACACCTCGATTTAATTAGCCTACCTTTATAGATTTAGACCAGAATCGGCGGCTTTGCACAAAAAAATTACATTACGATTTCGTTGCTAAGTGTCTGAATTCAAAAAAAATGCTAAAAAGAATTATATGTAAAAAAAATGTTACAGTTGGGCGTAAAAACCGCTAATAAAGTATTGTTAGGGTGAATGTTCTATATTTTTGTATAAATGCATTGTTTTTTAACTGTTGTTTGGGTTTTGTTTGGTCTTATTTGGGGTTGGAAATGACTTGGGCTTGAGATTTGTACCGATACAAACCTAGACAAAAGTAATGCCTTGAGTAAATAATCCTTATTCGAAGGTCTGATATTTAGAAAGATGCTTGGCATATTTTGATGTATCGGAGCAAAGACTGATGTGAAAACCCTGTTTTATCAGTCGAAAAAACGAGTCATGAACAATAATAAACAGGAATGCATAATGAAGAGCATGGTGAAAAAAACGTTACTGGGTCTGGGTGTTTCTGCAGCTCTGATGGGCGCAACGGTTGCACAAGCTGACATTAAAATCGCTTTAGCAGGTCCTGTATCGGGTCCTGTGGCTCAGTACGGTGACATGCAGTTTATCGGTGCCGAAATGGCCATCGAGCAGATCAATAAAGCCGGCGGTGTAAACGGCGAAAAACTGGTAGGCGTTAAGTACGATGACGCTTGTGATCCTAAGCAGGCGGTAGCGGTTGCTAACAAAATTGTTAACGACGGCATCAAGTTTGTAGTAGGCCACCTGTGCTCCAGCTCCACTCAGCCAGCGTCCGACATCTACGAAGATGAAGGCATCGTAATGGTAACGGCAGCATCCACTAACCCAGACATTACTCTGCAGGGTTATCAGATGATCTTCCGTACTATCGGTCTGGACAGCCTGCAGGGCCCTGTAGCGGGTCGTTTCATTGCAGAAAACGTTAAGCCTAACCGCATCGCTGTAATCCACGATAAGCAGCAGTACGGTGAAGGTATCGCAACGGCTGTTAAGAGCACGGTAGAAAAAGCCGGTTACGATGTTGTGATGTTTGAAGGTATCACTGCAGGTGATAAAGATTTCTCTGCACTGGTTGCCAAACTGAAGAAAAACAACGTTGATTTCGTATACTACGGTGGTTACCACCCAGAGCTGGGTCTGATCCTGCGTCAGTCCAAAGAGCTGGGCCTGAAAGCTCAATTTATGGGCCCTGAAGGTGTAGGTAACAAAGATATCTCTTCTATCGCTGGTGCCGCTTCCGAAGGTCTGCTGGTAACTCTGCCACCGAGCTTCGAAAAAGATCCTAAAAACGCATCTCTGGTACAGGCGTTCAAAAACAAGAACCAAGATCCTACTGGTCCTTTCGTAATGCCTGCTTACTCTGCGGTTCAGGTAATGGCTGATAGTATGAAAGCTACAGGCAGCACTGATTCTGAAGAAGTTGCTGCTTACATGCACAAAACCGCATTCTCCACGCCAATCGGCAACGTTAAGTTTGATGAGAAGGGTGACCTGACCTCATTTAACTTCGTGGTTTACAACTGGCACCAGAACGGCACTAAGTCCGAAGCTAAGTAAGCTCTAGAAAAATAACGACTGAACTAAGCAGTTCACTTACAAAGTACACTGTGAACGTTCACTCGCGGCCTACCATAAGTAGGCCGCGGGCTAAACGTTGCTCGCAAGGTGTCGAATAATGTCCGATTCTATTTATTATTTTATCCAGCAGATCGCTAATGGTTTGACCATTGGCAGTACCTACGCGTTGATTGCTATCGGCTACACGATGGTTTACGGCATCATCGGTATGATTAACTTCGCGCACGGCGAAGTTTATATGATAGGTACGTATATTTCGTTTATTGTCTTAGCCGGCTTAACCATGCTGGGCTTTGATAATGTGTTTATCATGGTTGGCTTGGCCATGTTGGTCAGTATCATGATCGCCAGCGCCTATGGCTTTACGATTGAAAAAGTGGCCTATAAACCCCTTCGTAGTAGTAAGCGCCTGATTGCGCTGATCTCTGCAATCGGCATGTCTATCTTCCTACAGAACTACATCCGTCTTGCTCAAGGCTCCCGTGATATCGCGATGCCAAGCATGATTCAGGGTGGTTTCCTGCTGGGTGATCCTGATGGCAGCCATATTCTGATTTCTTATATGCAGGTGATCATTATCGTGACCACGATCATCTGTATGGTGGGTTTAACCCTGTTTATCTCCCGTTCTCGTATGGGCCGTGCCTGTCGTGCGTCTGCACAGGACATCGGCATGACCAACCTGCTGGGTATTAACTCCAACAATGTGATTGCGACCACCTTTATTATCGGTGCTTCGCTGGCAGCGGTAGCCGGTACTCTGCTGGGTATGTACTACGGCGTAGTGAATCCTTATGTGGGCTTTATTGCGGGTCTGAAGGCTTTCACCGCAGCCGTATTGGGTGGTATCGGTAGTATCCCTGGCGCTATGCTGGGTGGCTTATTACTGGGTGTTTCTGAGAGTCTGACCGCAGGTTATTTCACTGCGGAATATAAAGACGTAGTGGCCTTCTCCCTACTGATTCTGATCCTGCTGTTTATGCCACAGGGTATTCTGGGCAAACCTGAAGTGGAGAAAATCTGATGCAATCACGTTTCTCTTCGGCTGCTCTGGCCGCGGGCGTTACCCTGATATTGGGTTTTATGGTACTGGGGATCTCCTTCTCGGTAGAAGGTGTGGTACCGACACTGGAAGTGTCTGAATCTCACAAAATTATTGGTCTACTAATTGGTGCAGGTCTGGTGTTCTTGCTGCAGTACTTCCGTGCGGAAGTGAGCAAGGTCACCGCTAAAATGAAGGGCGATGGTCAGGCTCATGAGCTGCCATCCTTTATGCGTACCGAAAAACAACAGCGTGTCCTGGCTTTCTGGGCTGTAGGTGCTCTGCTGCTGTTCCCATTCCTCTCTTCCCGTGGTGCGGTGGATATCGCTACCCTGACACTGATCTATGTGATGCTGGGTCTGGGTCTGAACGTGGTAGTAGGTCTGGCGGGTCTGTTGGATCTGGGTTATGTCGGTTTTTACGCCGTAGGTGCTTATAGCTACGCGCTGCTGAACCTGTACTTTGATATGTCCTTCTGGATGGCGCTGCCAATCGCAGGCGGTTTAGCCGCACTGTTTGGTTATCTGTTGGGCTTCCCGGTATTGCGACTTCGGGGTGACTATCTGGCGATTGTGACGTTGGGTTTCGGTGAGATTATCCGTATCCTGCTGAACAACTGGACAGAACTGACCGGTGGTCCTAACGGTATCGCTCGTATTCCTAAGCCAACTCTGTTTGGCCTGGAGTTCACGCGTCGACCTTCTGACGAAGAAGCTACGACTTTCCACGAATTCTTTGGTATCGGCTATAGCAGTGAATACAAGGTTATCTTCCTGTATCTGATGGCGTTGCTACTGGTACTGCTGACCATTTATGTCATCCGTCGTTTGGTTCGTATGCCGATTGGTCGTGCGTGGGAAGCACTGCGTGAAGATGATATCGCCTGTCGTTCTCTGGGTCTGAACCCAACCAATATTAAGCTGGGTGCGTTCACCATTGGTGCATCTTTCGCTGGTTTTGCCGGTTCTTTCTTTGCGGCACGTCAGGGCTTTATTAGTCCAGAATCCTTCACCTTTATCGAATCGGCCATCATTCTGGCGATTGTAGTATTGGGTGGTATGGGTTCTCAGTTGGGTGTGGTACTGGCAGCGTGTGCGATGACGATTCTGCCGGAAATGGCCCGTGAGTTTGATGAGTACCGTATGCTGCTGTTTGGTCTGATGATGGTACTGATGATGATCTGGCGTCCTCAGGGTCTGCTGCCAATGAAACGTCCTCACCTGGAGCTGAAACGTGACTAATCTGTTAACCGTAAAAGATCTTACGATGCGCTTTGGTGGTCTGCTGGCGGTAAATGGCGTCAACCTGGAAGTGGGTGAAAAGCAGATCGTATCGGTTATCGGCCCGAATGGTGCTGGTAAAACCACCGTATTTAACTGTGTCAGTGGTTTCTACATCCCTACAGCTGGTTCTGTGATGTTCCAGGGTAAGGAGATGCGTGGTAAACCAGGCTTTAAAATCGCTCAGGAAGGTATGGTTCGGACCTTCCAGAACGTGCGTCTGTTTAAAGAGATGACGGTAATTGAGAACCTGCTGGTGGCTCAGCATATGCATGCCGAGCACAACCTGCTGAAAGGTTTCTTCATGACCTCTGACTTTAAGAAGAAAGAGCAGGAACTGATGGACCGTGCAGCCTATTGGCTGGAAAAGGTCGGTCTGCTGGACTTTGCTAACCGTGAAGCCGGCAACCTGGCTTATGGTCAGCAGCGTCGTCTGGAAATTGCACGCTGTATGGTGACCGAGCCTAAGCTGCTGATGCTGGATGAGCCAGCTGCGGGTCTGAACCCGAATGAAACCAAAGATCTGGATGAGCTGATTGTGCATCTGAAAGATGAGCAGGGTATCTCTATTCTGCTGATTGAGCACGATATGGGGCTGGTAATGGGTATTTCTGATCAGATCTACGTAGTGAACCAGGGTGAGCCTTTAGCTTCTGGTACACCAGCAGAGATTCAGGCAAACCCTGAAGTGATCAAGGCTTATCTGGGAGAAGAGTAATGCTGACACTGGAAAAAGTTCATACCCACTACGGACCGATTGAAGCGCTGAAAGGTGTTTCCCTGAACGTAGAAAAAGGGGAAATTGTTACTCTGATTGGTGCTAATGGTGCAGGTAAATCTACGCTGCTGATGACAGTGTGTGGTGATCCTCGTGCCAGCTCGGGTACCATCACCTGGAAAGGTGAAGATATCACCCAGAAAGAAACCGCTAAAATCATGCGTTCCGGCCTGGCAGTAGTGCCTGAAGGTCGTCGTGTTTTCTCTGCTATGACGGTAGAAGAAAACCTTGCGATGGGTGGTTTCTTTAATCAGACCAATTACGATGAGCGCATGGAGCACGTGCTGGAACTGTTCCCTCGTTTGAAGGAACGTTTTGCTCAGCGTGCCGGTACCATGTCTGGTGGTGAGCAGCAGATGCTGGCTATTGGTCGCGCACTGATGAGTAATCCAGAGCTACTGATTCTGGACGAACCATCACTGGGTCTGGCACCGATCATCATTAATCAGATCTTTGACATCATTCATACTCTGCGTGAAGAAGGTACCACCATCTTCCTGGTAGAGCAGAATGCAAACCAGGCACTGCGTCTGGCAGATCGTGGTTATGTACTGGAGCACGGCAAGATCGTACTGGAAGATTCCGGTGAGAACCTGCTGGTGAATGAAGATGTACGTAAGGCTTATCTGGGCGGCTAAACTCTAATCGAGTTCTTAAACCCAATACAGCACTTGGTACAGCTGGCCTGATGTTTTGATCTGAAGAGTGGATAGCTAGATTGGTCCGGTTTTAGATCAAAAACAGAGGGCAAAACAAAACCCCTGATGGTGACATCAGGGGTTTTGTTGCTTAAGTAAAGTAAAACGTTAGATCAGAGGGTTTTCGATCTGTTACACAGTAGTGCTACCCATAGACAAACTGAGGACCGAAACCCATATTCCACAGGATTACGGTACCCACGCGAGTAGTCACCAGATACACCAGAGCGATGGTTAGAATCGCACCACTAAAGAAGAAGGCTCTGTCTTCTTCAATGCCCAATACATGGGGCAATCCGTGATACATCAGATAACCTGCATAGGCCGCTGCTGCAAGATAAACCAGCATGTTAACCCATGGTACAGGGTACAGGGATACAAAACCTGCCAGCATTAGTGGAGTACAAGAGTAAGCCGCTAGGGCGATGCCGTTTGCAGCGTGCTCATCGTGACCACTACCGTAGGTTTTAGACATCCAGTCAATCATCCAGCCCAAACCAAATACCCCCACAATAATGGCAATATAGGTCAGGACATTCAGTTGTAAGGCACTAACAACAGTTAGCTTAGTCAGTTCGCCATCGCCAATGCGCCAACCAAATTGAGTGGTGGCTATAAAAGCACACACAGGTGCTATTAAAGCGAGCAAACCGATGTAAGCAACATAGATATGGGTAGGACTTGCGTGTTCGTCTTTGATACGTTCCCATTCGGTATCAGGGTGGGTAAACATTCCGGGAATATGGCTCAGTAACATGGTCATTACCTCTCAGGCCTTTGGAAGTTATTTTTTGTTCTTCAACTAAAGTGTAGTTGGTTTAGAAAATTTCGAGTGGCTTTAACAGCTCTGTTATGTTTAACGTGTTCTATCGATGATTTGCTTAACCGATCTCGGGTCTATGATAAGGACACTGTTACAGCTGCACTTCTGCTTACGGGGAGGGCCCTTTTTCAGAGCACCTGTTGTGTATTGAATCCTGCTAACTGGCTTTAATACTGTCCAAGAAGTCGCCATAAACTTCTTTGTTAAAAGCGTTCCTTTATCTTCTGTTGGTCCTTAAGTTAAGAAATATTCTCATCTTAATTGAAGTTAGCAGCTGCAAAATTGTATCTAAGTCAGATTATGTCTGAAATGTGTCTGTAGGGGGTTTTACTTCTGAGTCGGACATAGTAATGTCAGATTAATTCGTCAAAATAATCATAATCTTACCCTCTACCATCAAGTCGGTTATGGAATAAACCATCTCAGATAAGGGTAGATAAGCACTTAAACAAGAATACGATCTTTACAGAAATGTGTTTGCGACCCTAGAGAGCAAACGCAACGTTAGAAAGCATTTTTGTTTAGCGATATATATGCAGAGAAAATTGGACAAATTATGAGTGATACTATCTGGACCCCGGCATCCTGGAGAGACAAAACAGCCCTGCAAATGCCGACCTATCCGGATCAGCAGGCACTGGCCAGAGTTGAAGATCAGCTGGCGGCCCTGCCTCCGCTGGTTTTTGCAGGTGAAGCCCGTCAATTACAAGCCGAACTGGCTGAAGTAGCCGCAGGCCGTGCATTTTTATTGCAGGGTGGTGATTGTGCAGAAAGCTTTGATGAGTTTTCTGCTAACCATATCCGTGACACCTTTATGGTGTTGCTGCAGATGGCCGTAGTACTGACCTTTGCGGGTCAAAGCCCTGTGGTTAAAGTGGGTCGTATGGCTGGTCAGTTTGCTAAGCCGCGCTCCTCTGATAATGAAACGGTTGATGGTGTTACCCTGCCGTCTTACCGTGGTGACATTATTAACGATAATGCTTTCACCTCTGAAGCGCGTATTCCTGATCCAGAGCGTATGGTTAAAGCTTACAATCAGGCTGCTTCTACCCTGAATCTGCTGCGCGCCTTCTCTCGTGGCGGTATGGCAGATCTGCATCAGGTACACCAGTGGAACCGTGACTTCGTTGAGAAGAGCCCGGCTCTTGAACGTTATCATGATCTGGCTGATCGTATTGATGAAACCCTGGCCTTTATGAAGGCGTGTGGCATCAATCCTGATAGCTCACCAAGCACCCATGAAACCCGTTTTTACACTGCTCATGAAGCCCTGCTGTTGCCTTATGAGCAAGCGCTGACCCGTCAGGATAGTCTGACTGGTGATTGGTTTGGTTGTTCTGCCCATATGTTGTGGATTGGTGATCGTACCCGTCAGCTGGACGGTGCTCACGTAGAATACTGCCGTGGTGTGAATAACCCGATTGGTGTTAAAGCGGGTCCAACCACAGACCCAGATGATTTGATCCGCCTGCTGGATCGCATCAACCCGAACAATGAAGCGGGTCGTATGAATGTGATTGTACGTATGGGCGCGGATAAGATCGAAGAGCATATGCCAGCGCTGGTACGTAAAGTACAGCAAGAAGGTCGCTCAGTTGTATGGAGCAGCGACCCTATGCACGGTAATACCATTAAAGCCTGCACTGGCTTTAAGACCCGTGATGTAAACGCTGTCCTACAAGAGATGAAACACTTCTTTGCCATTCATAAGGCAGAAGGTTCTGTAGCTGGTGGTGTACACCTGGAAATGACAGGTCGTAACGTGACTGAATGTATCGGCGGTCGTTTTGAGATTACCGAGCAGGATTTGGGTGATCGTTACCACACCTTCTGTGATCCACGCCTGAATGCTGACCAATCTCTGGAACTGGCATTCCTGATTGCTGATAGCTTAAAAGAAGCCAGAGGCTAGGGATCAAAGTACCGCTTACGGCATGTAAGTAGTTAGCTTCAGAAGCTAACCAGAAAGGGCGAAATATCGCCCTTTCTTTTTGAGTTTACTCTATCCTATCAACCACTTTAATCCCCACAAACAAACCATCCCTCCGACAATTGGCCAGAATACACTCCGGCTAAAACGAGCGATTAATACCGTGACAATCGCAGCCACAATCTGGGTAATATCCCACTGAAATTCTGATGTTGGGCGGCTAAATAGAATCGGTGGAATACACAGTGCAGCCAGAATAGCCGGTGGTAGCAGTGCCAAGATATTTCGGCTTCGTTCCAATAGTTTTTGCGTAGAGCCGTGTAGTTCGATAAAGGAAAGCCTAACCAGAAAGGTACCTAAGCCTACAAGGATAAAGAGCAACCACAGGGTTAGAGTATCCATCAGTTATCCTCCTGGGCTTGGGGTTGGGTTAGCGTCTTAGTTTGTTCCGACTGATTTTGTTTGAGCTTATTTGCAGATGGAACATTGGCTGGCAGGAAGTTTGGCAACAACAAACCTGCAACTACACCAGCCACGACGGCAACAATAAAACCGCTGTTATAGGGCAGTAGCTGAAACAGGACAGCACACACACCAGAAACCGTAGCCACTAATAACATGACCGGTCGGGTGATGGTGGAGACTAACATGGCAAGAAACGCCAGTGGAATGGTGAACTCCAGAGACCAGGCAGCAGGAATGCTGGCTCCCAAGGCAACTCCAGCAATAACCGATAGTATCCAGCTGAGCCACATACTGCTGGCGACACCAATCAGATACCACAGGCGCTCGCCGTCGGATTTTGCCATCTGATCAGGGATGGCGCAGAGGCCATAAACCTGATCGGATAGCAGATAAGCGATAGGCCAACGCTGATGCTTTTTCAGTGGTGCTAACAGAGGGGCGAAGGTGGCGCTGTAGATAGCAAAGCGCAGGTTCACTACCACAGAGGTCACCAGAATAATGACAAAAGGGGCATTCTCCTGAATCAGCTGATAAGCGGCCAGTTGGGCAGAACCAGCAAAAAACAGCATGGTCATACCCATAATGGTTTCAGGACTCATACCTAAGGCGACACCGTTGGCTCCGGCGATTAGGCCAAAGGGCAAGACACCGGAGACCAGAGGCAAGAGATCACGGACCCCTTGCCAGAATTGAGCGCGATAGGTATTAAACTGCATTCCTTTTACCCCCTGTTATCCTCTATGTGCCGTGTCAGGCGAGTATTCTCTGTATCAGGCTGTCTATCTGTAGTGGGCTTGAAGGTCTAATCAAGCTGCAAGTACGCAAAGCTCATTACACCAAGCACACTACATCACGCACATTAAACCAAGCACACCAGCCTTACTTAAGCGAATCTTTGTTGATTAAACTCTAAAGCGTCCCACCAGCTGGTGCATATTTTCCGCCAGTTGTCGGAACTGTTCGGCACTTTGCAGCTGTTTATCAGCATCGGACGAGATCTGAACCGCAATCTGATTAATCTCATCCGCGTGTTGTGTTACACCCTGGCACACAGAGGTTTGCTGCTCTGTGGCTGTGGCGATCTGATTGGTCATATCCTTGATCTGATTTACGGCCTGAGTGATACGATCCAGACTGCTATTAGCTTGGTTCGCCTGAGTGACGGTATCGTCGGCCATAGTTTGTCCGCGCTGCATAATATCCACCGCTTTTTGTGTGGTGCCCTGCAGCTCTTCAATCATCTGCTGAATCTCTTCAGTCGAGGTTGAGGTTTTATGGGACAGGTTACGCACCTCATCGGCCACAACCGCAAAACCACGACCATGTTCT
>CAYFGP010000172.1:0-12358 GCA_964342385.1 uncultured Oleiphilus sp.
GTCAAGCTTATGCTTCCTCTATCGAGAACTTCGCACTGTCCAGTAAAGCAAAAAAGCCCGGTATCGACCTTAATACCGGGCAAGGCTTGATTGCTTATCACAACCACTTCTGAAAAGGTTTTCTCTTAAAGAGACTTCTTACCTATCTATTCCAATCAAGATTTTCCGATCAACGCCCTCGACTTAGATTGAGCTGGTCAGGAAGGTCGTTTTCTTTCTGACTTCCGCATCGGGTGTACTTAGTACAAACTGAATCTCATTTCTTGGCTGTTGTGCTTGATTGGTACACACACGATAGGTACGCCAGGCTGCATTATCTGTATCAATATTGATATTTGGCTGGCCGTGCAGCTTAAGGTTCTCCAGACCCTCTACCGATACCTGTACCTGATTGATACCGTGATCGAACGCTTCCACCTTAAGATAGTAGTTATTACACACGGTTTCGCTATCCATTTTTGTGTACAGCTGCAGACGATCACGACGCACCTCGACCAGTAGATCCAGGGTATTCATAAAGCCAAACAATACGGCAACAATCGAACAAGCCACGACAGAGGCATAACCCGCCAGTTTCGGACGGAATAAACTGGCCAGTCCCGATTTAGCTTCACTGCTACCGGCCAATTCAGCTTCTGAGGCAAAGCGGATCAGACCTGTTGGTTTACCAATCTTCGCCATCACTTCATCACAGGCATCGATACAGGCACCACAGTCGATACAGGCTGCTTGCAGACCATCACGAATATCGATACCTACAGGGCAAACCTGCACACAGATATTACAGTCAACACAGTCACCCTGTTTGGCACTGGAACAGCTGCTGGCATTACTATTTTCGCTACCGGCACTATTTGCGCTACTGGCTTCTGCATACTGCACGCCCGTCTGCTGAGCCGCCTTGCGGTTTAAGCGACGAGGTTCTCCGCGATTTAGATCGTAGCTAACGGTACGGGTGTGAGTATCAAACATCACGCCCTGAAAGCGGGAGTACGGGCAAGCATGCAGGCAGATCTTTTCCCGCACCAACCCCGCATTCAGGTAGGTCAGAGAGGTCATGCTGATCAGCCAGCCCAGCGTCATTACGGAGGATTCCAGTGTGACCAGATCACCTATCAGTTCACGTACTGGGACAAAGTAACCAGTAAAGGTGATGGTGGTAAACAGCGCAGCGCCCAGCCATAACACATGCTTCAGGATACGACGAGCCAAACGTTTACCGGTCAGTGGTAGTTTGTCATTTTTCGCACGTACATTGGCCTTCCCCTCGGCCCATTGTTCGATACGAATAAACATCCAGGTCCAGATACTTTGCGGACAGGCAAAACCACACCACACCCGCCCCCAGGCAACCGCCATAAAGAAGAGCAAACAGGCTCCGGCAATCATCAGGCCAGCCATAATGGGCAGGTCATGCCAGGATACGATCCAGCCAAACAGGAAAATCTTGCGTTCTGCAAAGGAGAAAAACAGCCACGGCTGGCCATCCACCTGAATCCAGACCAAGGCAAAAAACAGTATCAGCAACGGCCAGCTGATCATACGCCTTAAGTTCTGGAATCGTCCCTCGATCAAGCGAACATAAAATTTATCTTCTGGCGGTACATAACTTACCGCCTGTTCTGCAGACTCGGTAATCTGGGCAACAGGTATTTTATCCATAGCACTCGGTCTTCTAATCTGGATTCAGGTTAGCGTGAAGATTACCGAAAAATGACTTTTAGGTGCAGGCATAAAAAAATTAAAAATAATAGGTACAGATTGTTTTTGTGTGCGAGAGTGTATGCCAAAATAGAGCCATGTAATGGAGTGTCGCAGCCTTGGTATATTAACGCTCAGCAAGCTAAGTGATTGATGTCTATTGCACTAAGCTCCGGTGACTGACGGTAAGCGCTGCGAATACGGCCTATCACCGATCAATAACCATAAAACATCGAGATAAAAACGGGACAGAAAATGCCGCGGGAATATCGTTACCAGCAGTTAGAAAAGTGGTTATTGAAGGGTCTGCAGGAACAACGCTGGCAGCCCGGTGAACGATTACCCTCGATTCGTGATCTCTGCGAACAACAACAGATCTCTAAAGCGACCGTATTACATGCCTATCAGCGCCTGGAGGCGTTGGGCCTGATCGAATCCCGCCCTAAAGCCGGTTACTTTGTACTCAAACCCGGAAAGGAAACGCCTGAGCCACGCACCACCGCCACCATGCTGCCACCCCGGCCTGTCAGCCTGAGCGATGTTTTTGCCGACATCATGGGTCGCAGTGCAGCTTTTGATATTTTGCCGGATCTACAAGCGGGTGAACCCGCTCCCGGTATTACAGCACTTAACCGCTGTCTGGGCCGCGCATTACGTAGCCAACGTGGTGATCGATCCCAGTACTATGATCAACCCGCAGGTGATCCCGGTTTGAGAGAACAGCTGGCCCTGCACTACCACCGCCGGGGTTATTACCATTGTGAAGCCGAGCACTTCTGTATCACCTCTGGCTGCCAACATGCGATGTTTCTGGCTTTGATGGCCTGCTGTCAACGGGGTGATATTGTCGCGGTAGAATCACCGGGCTTTTACGGCGTACTGCAGATGCTGGAACAGCTGGAGCTACGAGTGATTGAAATCCCCTCCTCACCAGTACAGGGTATGGATATGGATGCTTTAGAGGATGCCTTAAAGCAATGGCCGATCCGAGCCTGTGTAGTGTCACCAGCTTATGCCACCCCTTCCGGTGCCTTGATGCCAGACAGTGCCCGCAAGAAACTGCTTTCTTTGGCAGAAGAACACGATCTGGCAATTGTCGAAGACGATATCTATGCCGATACTGGTTTTGTGCAGCAGCCTGATCCGCTTAAGGCTCTGGATCAGAACAACCGGGTTATCCTGTGCAGCTCTTTTTCTAAAAGCCTGTCCCGCGATTTAAGACTGGGCTGGATCGATGGTGCCCGCTGGCATGCCCGTATTTTACGTCTAAAACTAGTGACACAACTGGCCAGTAGTCGTTACCTACAGCAGGGCGTCTGCGAATTTATTCGCGATGGCGGCTACCGATCACACCTGAAGCGCCAGCGAGTAGAGTTAAGAAATAACCGGGATCAGTTGATCCACCTAATTCAGCAACACTGGCCGGATCAACTGAGCAAAACCACCCGCATCAGCCAGCCTAACGGTGGCTTAGCGCTATGGTTGGAGCTGGATCAGCAACAAGATACCCTCAGCTGTTATCAACAGGCATTACAGCAAGGGATCGTCATTACCCCCGGTGCTCTGTTTTCTGTATCCGGTCAGCACAGTCACTGCCTGCGCCTGAGCTTTGCCCACCACTGGGATGAAAAACGGACACAGGCCCTAACCCAACTGGGGCAGGTACTCAATCAATAGATGCTGAATCAGTAATCCTGGCTGAAGCTTCCGTGGAGCTTAAGGCTTAAGACTAAAACCTATAGCTGCAACCGGGTTCTAGCATGGGCTAACAAACAATCATATAGCGCCTGAGCTGCCGGTCCTGTACAGGACTGACAGGGTAGTACCAGATGCAAAGGCACTTGATACTGCTGCCCACCCTGTAGATTTAATCGCACCAGATCAGCATTTTCCGCCTTAGCCAAAACATGATCCGGCAGACGACAAAAACCCACTCCCGCCCTTACTGCAGATAAGGCATGGTCGAAATTATCTACCGTAATACGCCGCTGTGATCTTAACCAACCCACATTCTGTTTATCTTCACTAGAGAGCTCAGCTTCATCGGGTAACAGATCCCGAATCACTATCTGAGTCGCAGTTAGCAGATCATCTATATGGATTGCTCCCCGCTCGGTCAACTCATGATGAGGCGCAACCACAGGGCGCATCAATACCTGACCAAAGGCCTCTGCCTGATAATTGGTAATAGGCAGGGTGACAATAGCGATTTCGCTCTGCTGCTCCGTCACCGCTTGCTGAGTCGCCGATAACGAAGTTTCACGAATATGCACCGAAGTAGCGCTATTATGCGCCATAAACTCAGCTAAAGGTTGGTACAACCACTCCCGGTTGCACAGATGATCCATGGTGATACGTATCTCTGACTCCATACCCTGCACCAGCTGATCAGCGATAGATTCCAGCGATTGCGCCTGCTCCAACATAGGACTGGCACGACGTAGCAGAGTATGTCCCTGCTCGGTCAGAACCGCTCGTCTTCCCTTTACCGTCACTAATGCAACACCCAACTGATCTTCCAGCTTACGCACTGAATAGAGCAGAGTAGTGTGGCTTTTATGCACCCGGCTGGCTGCTGCCTGAATACTGCCTGCTTCATCAATGGCCTGAAGCGTTAGCCATTGTTCTAACGTTGTTTTTAGTTTCATGGTGTATTTTTTACACAGAAAAGTGCATTTTTTTGAACTTTTTTCTCAGTTTTTTCAAGCATAAGCTTAGCCCATACCGTACGACAAGCCGAATAGAGGCGCTCCTTGTCGCGACAATTCAAAACAACGCAAGCATTCAGAACAACAGAGGTTAACGTGATGAAAAAATTACTGCAGATCGACTTCCCTTACTCCGGTCCTTTTGGCGAGCAGATGACTCAGGCACTGACTGAGATTGCCGAATCCATTAATCAGGAACCGGGGCTGATTTGGAAAATCTGGACCGAAAATGCGGAGCAGCAAACTGGTGGCGGCATCTATCTGTTTGAGGATGAGGATACTGCTAAAGCCTATCTGGCCATGCACAGTGCTCGTTTGCAGCAGATGGGCATTCGGGATATCCGTGGTCGAATCTTTGATATCAATCCAGAGCTTAGTCGTATCAATCAAGGGCCGTTCTAACCCTGAGCTCATCAACCATCAGATCGAACCAACACTCAAAGCCAACCGGCCCTCAAAGACAATCAACATCCAAAACCAGCCAACACCTATTTCGCTTTTAGACTGATACCGGAGAAAACATTATGAGCTTACGTCACTTTCTACTACTGCACAGTGCCATCTATGCCTTTTTTGCTCTGGCACTGTTCTTTGCACCGACACTGTTATGGCCAATGTATGGCATCGAAATCAGCAACGGCGATAGCTATTTCCTGTCTCAACATAACAGTATCTTTCTGGGTGGTTTGGCTCTGGTCGGTTTTCTGTTTCTGGATCAGGTAGATAACCCCCCTGTAGCTCAGCGTCTGCTGAAAGCACTACTGGGTGCCAATATTTTGGGTATGGTGATTACCCTGTATGCCAGTGTTCAGGGCATTTTTAGTGGTTTTGGTTGGTCTGACCCGGCATTTTTTGCATTGTTAGCGGGCTTAAGCCTCTGGCAACTGCAAAAGACCAAACAGCTCAATAAAGAAAAGGTGTAAACAAAAGTTGCTCTAATGAAAGCAGGGAAAAAGCTTGTTCTGCCAAGCTCAGGGAGATAGGAAATGGGAGACAATAGACAACAGGGGAAAGCGATCTGCTTTCCCCTATCTTTCTCACTCGTTCAGCTTCTTCAATCCGCTAATATTCTTCTCGTCTTATTGGGTCAGTGCTTATTGAATCAGTGCTCATCCTTAAAGTTACGGGCAATCTCAATAAAACCGTCCTCACAAGCGACAAAAGCTTCAATCACATCTGGATCAAAGTGTTTGCCTGAACCTTCAAGAATGATCTCTTTCGCTTTGTCATGACTAAAGGCCGGTTTGTAAACCCGTTTACTAATTAGCGCATCATAGACATCTGCTAAGGCCATCAGACGGGCAGACAGTGGGATCTCAACACCTTTTTTGCCCTGTGGATAACCGGAACCATCCCATTTCTCATGGTGATTGACCGCAATATCCTGAGCATGGCGCAGGAAAGCATTTTCACTCACCGATTCAACGGCTTGCTGAAGGGCATCGGCACCAATCTGAGCATGGGTTTTCATGATGGCAAACTCATCATCAGTCAATTTTCCCGGCTTAAGCAGAATATTATCAGAGATACCCACCTTGCCAATATCGTGTAGCGGGGCTGCTTTATAGATCAAATCAATCGTTTCAGCATCCAGATAATCACTGTGTGCTGGGTGCTGACTCAGGTTCTCCGCCAACACTTTGACATAAAGCTGAGTCCGCTGAATATGGGCACCGGTTTCGTTATCACGGGCTTCTGCCAACGAGGCTAATGCGACAATGGTGGCATCACGGGTTTCTTTCAAACCGTTCTGTGCCGTCAGTAGACTACTCACCATGGCATTCGTACCTTGCGCCATAGTGCCAAACTCATCCTGACTAGCGACAGGCACACGTACCATCAGATTGCCCTGGGCTACTTGCTGTAGCACATTGTTTTCAAACTTCAGGTACATGCTCATATTGTTGGCATAACGCCAGATGACCAGCAGGGCATAGGCCAGAATCACAATCGTAATAAAGGCAAACTCTTTTAAAATACTGTTGCGGGCATCAATGCGGTTTAGAGGCACACCGTCTGTCAGTAACCAATCCAAATCCTTACTGACCACCATAAACAGCACTAACGAGATACTCATCACCAGCACAGCGGCCATCAAGGCAAACTTCTGCACAAAGGAGCTGGCTTGTTGACCGACATCCAGTTCACGCTTGGCCTGGATCAACTCATAAGCCAGATGTTTTTCCCGCAACAATGCCAGATCAACCGCCACAAAGGTACCTAACATCATCATGCCAAACAGCACCTTCATATTGCTGTGCCAGGGCGAGTCATAGAGATAAAGGTTTGTGGCAACTAAACCAGCAGCGGTAAAAACAAACAGACCGATATCCAGATAGAACTGAGCCGAAACCCGCTTTTGGTAAGCCACCTTGTGGATATAACCGATCAACAAAGTACGCAGCAGGTAGGCCAGCATCAGAGGAATAAACAGCTGCCACCAAGTGATCGTTTCCAGCAAAGGGCAGACCTGATCACCATAAATCGCAAAAAGTGCAGAAGCCACCAGATAGTGAATCAGAGGCTGCTGCTCGTTGTAACTGATAGGCTGAACCGTAGGATATAGGTAATCCGTTACCACCGCCGGCTGATTGAACATGCTGGGCATTTTAACCTCCCTATCTGTGTCTTAAGTGATTCATCGAATTTATTGGCTATTTTGTAAGTTACGCAGCCAGGATGCATCCAGTTTCGCTTTTTTCATAATAAATTAAACAATCTATTGATCACCTGACTCATTACACACTTTGTATGAGCAAAATATCCACCTGATCCGAAAAGGTGCAAAGCCGCACTTTTTAGGTGCCCATAAAGTGAGCATCTGCAGTAAGAGAAGCCGGATACATCTCACAAAAACCCATAACCAGTTGATAAATATAATTTTTAAAAAATTGGCACAGGCTATGCTAAATACTAAGTGTCCAACGTTGGACATGGTTGTTAGCCTTTAGTTAGTTACTTAGCCTAACTAAAACTTTGAGCCTTTTCTTTTTAGGTTCCTTTTGAACAATGGCGTTCATCGAATTGCGTATCCCAGTACGCAATCTGATGAGCGCTTTTTTTTGGCCGTCACTTTTGTAACGCGCCCCGGATCATCCATTAACACTGGCAGCATTGACCTTTGAGGGAAGTGGCATGATGAAAAAACAATTGGTCGTGATCGGCAATGGCATGGCAGCAATGCGGGCATTAGAGACCCTGCTTCGCCACCAGCAACAAGAGTGCTATCAGATCACTGTTTTTGGTGAAGAGCCACACGAAAACTATAACCGCATCATGCTCTCTCCAGTACTGGCCGGAGAATCTCAATTTGAAGAGATCATCCTGAACAGTCGGGAATGGTACAAACAGCACAATATTCGTCTGTTTACCCAGGACCCTGTGGTTTGTATCAACCGGGACAATCGAACGGTCTCCAGCATGTCAGGACGCCTGCAACACTATGACGTACTGATCATTGCGACAGGCTCTCGTCCTGCTCATCTGGGACAGCCCGGTGAAGAGATGTTAGGTGTGACCGGTTTTCGTACCCTGGCTGATGTAGACAAGATGCAGGAGTACGCGAAGAAGGGCGGACATGCCGTGGTTGTTGGCGGTGGCTTACTGGGCTTAGAGGCTGCTGCTGGTTTAGCCGGACAAGGCATGCGTACCACGGTACTGCATCGCAGTGGCTGGTTGCTGAACCGCCAGCTTGATCAGGCATCCGCAAGCTTGCTGCAACAGAAACTAGCTCAGCGCGGTATTAACTTTCTGCTGAAACGTCAGATTGCCAAGATTCAGGGCCGCTATCCGCATATCTCTCAAACGATGAGCGGCAGCCCGCAAGAACATCTGGCAGTCGATAGTCGACTGCATGTGAGCGGCCTGAAGCTTGATGATGGCCTGCATCTACCTTGTGATCTACTGGTGATTGCCGCCGGTATCACACCTGAGATCCGAATCGCCAAAGCCTCGGGCCTGAACTGTGAACGCGGCATTATCGTCAATGATCAACTACAAAGCTCTGACCCGTCGATCTATGCCATTGGCGAGTGCAGCCAGCATAGAGGTCAATGTTATGGCTTAGTCGCACCCATCTGGGAACAGGCAGAAGTATTGGGTAAACATCTGGCCCAACTGGAACAACTGAACCCGTCAACAAGCATGCCATCTGGCTATAACAGCACGCCGCCCAGCTACGAAGGCACACAAACTGCAACTCGACTCAAAATTTCGGGTATTGATCTGTTCTCCGCCGGAGAGATCAATCCTGCACCCGACTCGGGAGCCGAAACCCTGCTACTGCAGGACCACAAACGTCAGGTCTATCGCAAACTGATCCTGCGTAACAACCGCCTGACCGGCGTGGTGTTTTACGGTGATGTCAGTGATGGCAACTGGTACTTCAAGTTGCTGCAGGCGGGACGAGACCTGAGCCCGATTCGCACCAGCCTGATGTTTGGCGAAGCTCTGAATAAACAAAAGGTTGACCAGCTCCAGCTGCTACAACCGGAACAACCCCAAGTTTCATTAACCACCGAAGCCGCCTGAAGGCTTAAACCCAGATCTAGCGTCACACCATAACTGACGCAGCAGATAAAAGAAGCCTGAACAGCCCAAGCCGGAACAGGTAGGAGAAGAACCGTGACTACTAGCCCTGAGACGAATCACTCAAACATGAATACTAACGCTCAAGCCACCCCCACCCGCGTAATCGTGGTTGGTAACGGTATGGTGGGCCACCACTTTGTTGAGCAACTGATTGAACAATCGGGTACAGAACAGTTTGAGATCAGTGTCTTTGGTGAAGAGATCCACCGCGCCTATGACCGTGTGCATCTCTCAGAATACTTTGCCGATAAAGATGCCGAAGATCTGGCCCTGTGCGAACCCGACTTTTACAGTAAAAATCAGGTGTCCTTTTACGCCGGTGAGCAGATCAGTGAGATTAATCGCAGCGAGAAAGTCGTAACCACGGCGAAAGGCGAACGCTACGGTTACGATAAGCTGATTCTGGCCACCGGCTCCTACCCTTTTGTGCCACCGATTCCCGGCTTCGATCGTGAGGCCTGTCTGGTCTACCGTACCCTGGAAGATCTGGATCAGATCCGTGATTTTTCCAACGGTAGTAAGACTGGTGTTGTCATCGGCGGTGGTCTTCTGGGTTTGGAAGCCGCAAATGCCTTGAAACAACTCGGTCTGGATACTCATGTGGTCGAGTTTGCCCCACGCCTGATGCCGGTACAGCTGGATGATGAAGCCGGAGCGACTCTGAAACAACGTATCGAAGATCTGGGTGTGCAGGTACATACCTGTATGCAGACCCAAGAGATTGTGGACGGTAATAACAGCCGCCACCGTATGAACTTTGCTGAAGGTACTCACCTTGAAGGCGACTGCTTAGAAACAGATGTGATCGTCTTCTCTGCCGGTATTCGTCCTCAAGATGCACTGGCTCGTAGCTCCGAACTGGAACTGGGCGAGCGTGGCGGTATCGTGGTCGACAGCCAGTGTCTGACCAGTGATAAAGATATCTACGCCATCGGTGAATGTGCCCTGTGGAACGGTCAGATCTTTGGTCTGGTGGCACCGGGTTATCAGATGGCGAAAGTGGCAGTGAGTCACCTACTGGAAGGCGATGCTAGCAGTGAAAGTTTTACCGGTGCCGATATGAGCACTAAGTTAAAACTGCTGGGCGTTGATGTAGGCTCCATTGGCGATGCTCACGCTCATACACCGGGCGCTAAGGTGTATCGTTATCTGGATGAACCGGCACAAACCTATCGTAAAATTGTCGTCTCCGAAGATGGTAAAAACCTGTTAGGTGCGGTGCTGGTGGGTGATAACAGTCGTTACGACAGCCTGCTACAGTACGCTCTGAACGGTATCGAATTACCGGCTGAACCCGCAGGTTTAATTCTGCCTGAAGGTTCCGGTTCTGCCCCGGCTCTGGGTGTCGATGCCCTGCCTGACACAGCCAGCATCTGTTCCTGTTTGAATGTCAGCAAAGGCCAGATTGTCGAAGCCGTCGCCAGTGGTTGCACCTCTGTCGCCGAAGTGAAAGATGTCACCAAAGCAGCCAGTGGTTGTGGCGGTTGTGCCGCTCTGGTGAAAGATGTGGTGAACGCCGAGTTGGCGAACCTGGGCGTCGAAGTGAATAACGATATCTGTGAGCACTTTGTCCTGACCCGCCAGGAGATGTTCCACCTGATCAAGGTTGAAGAGATCAAAACCTTTGATGAACTGCTGGCCAAACACGGTAAGGGCATGGGTTGTGAGATCTGTAAACCTGCTGCGGGTTCAATCCTGGCCTCGGTATGGAACGAGCATATTCAGGAAAAGTCCCACGTTAGCCTGCAGGATACCAACGACACCTTTATGGCCAATATGCAAAAGGATGGTACCTACTCGGTCGTACCGCGTATTGCCGGTGGTGAGATTACACCCGATAAGCTGATTGTGCTGGGTGAAGTGGCCAAAGAATTTAACCTCTACACCAAGATCACTGGTGGTCAGCGTGTCGACCTGTTTGGTGCCCGCCTGGAACAACTACCTCTGATCTGGCAAAAACTAGTGGATGCCGGTTTTGAAACCGGTCACGCCTACGGTAAATCTCTGCGTACCGTGAAATCCTGTGTCGGTAGTACCTGGTGTCGTTACGGCGTACAGGACAGTGTCGGCATGGCAATTCTACTGGAAGACCGCTACAAGGGCCTGCGCGCACCACATAAGATCAAGTTTGCCGTGTCTGGCTGTACCCGTGAATGCGCCGAAGCCCAGAGTAAAGATATCGGTGTCATCGCGACAGAAAATGGCTGGAATCTCTATACCTGTGGTAACGGCGGTATGAAACCCCGTCACGCCGATCTGTTTGCCACCGATCTGAACGATGAACAGCTGATCCAAGCCATTGATCGCCTGCTGATGTTCTATGTTCGTACCGCAGACCGCCTGCAACGTACTGCCCGCTGGATGGAAAACCTGGAAGGTGGCTTGGAATATCTGCAAGACGTGATTCTGAACGACAGTCTGGGTCTGGGTGAAGAGCTGGAAAGCCAGATGGCACTGATTATCGACACTTATCAGTGTGAGTGGAAAACCACCCTGGAAAATCCAGAAAAACTGAAACGCTTCCGTCAGTTTGTGAATAGTGACGAAACCGACAGCCATATCCAGTTCGTGCAGGAACGTGACCAGATCCGCCCGGCCCGTAAAGAAGAGAAAACAGCCGCTAACGAAAACCGTATTCCAGCAGAGGAGATCAGCGCATGAACGCCATCACTCAAACCGCTCAATGGCAGCCTGTTTGCCAAATCAAGGACTTAGTGCCTAACTCAGGTGTCGCGGCGCTACTGCCGATTGAAGGTCAGGATACTCAGGTCGCCCTGTTCTGGTTACCGGAAGAAAACACGGTGTTCGCTTTAGATAATTACGATCCATTAAGCGACACCTACCTTAATGCGCGTGGCCTGATTGGTGATATTTCCGGTGAGCCAATGCTGGCAACCCCGCTATATAAGCACCACTACCGCCTGACCGATGGCCAGTGCCTGGAAGATGATGAGGTCAAACTGCGTATCTGGCCGGTGAAAGTGGAACAGAATCAGGTATTGCTACTGGCTTAAGTTGGTCAGCAGTTAAAAACAGCAACAGATTCAGGTAACCACCTGAAAGAGTCGTGCAGGGGGCGTTGCACCAGGCAGCTTTGGATGCAGCGTCACCTGCCCCTTTTTACTTCGAGTTTTCTCTGGTTAAGCCATTACTCCTGGTTTACCCCCAGGGCTTAACCAGAGCCCTTTTTGGCAGCGGCATCCCAATCACCTCCCCCAAAATCCCAGCCGCTGCCTTTTCCTATCTGTGTTTTTTTGAGCTATCTCTTTGAATTACCTGAAATAAACTTCATATTCCTCTTCGAAGTGAGGCTTGTGTAGATACCATCTCTCCGAACCGCCTCCAACACCTTTTTATGC
>CAYFGP010000173.1:0-12325 GCA_964342385.1 uncultured Oleiphilus sp.
GTTGGCAGGTGATTTTACCTGCGCCTGTGTGTCCGGGAAACTATAGCCACATCAGATCTCATCCAGGAACTTTTCAGCTTTAGAGGCAAACTCAATCACGCCCTCTTCAAGACTGGATTTCTCTTCGGACTCTTTTACCACCGCCTTCTCGGATTTGTTTTCTGGCTCAGCAACAGTTTCTGTTTGAGCGACTTGCGGTTTAGTTTCTACTTTAGACTCAGAAGCAGCTTCTTGAACTTGTTTCTCTGGTTGAGCTTTTGGCTCAGCAGCGACTGTTTCTAATTTTGCAGCTTCACGAGTTTCAACAACCTTCTCTTCTGACTGAATCTCAACTTTCGGCTGCTGCGCTACTTCACCGCTCTTCTCAACCTTAGGTTCAATCACCTTAGCCTCAGTAACCTTGGCACCAGCAGCTTTAGCTTCTGCCGCTTTAGAATCAGTACCAGGTACCGATGCCTCTACCGTATCCTTTTCAGATTCATCGTTACCGCCCCAACTAAAACGTTTCATTTTATCTTTTGACATATTGCCATGTTGAGACGGACCTGCTGGCTCCATCGCTGCAAAAGGGTCTGAGCCTGCCATAGCTTGGGTGGATACAGCTGCAACTGCAACGATGACAAATTTTGC
Organism: uncultured Oleiphilus sp.; assembly: GCA_964342385.1. Lineage (GTDB taxonomy): Bacteria > Pseudomonadota > Gammaproteobacteria > Pseudomonadales > Halomonadaceae > Oceanospirillum. The sequence goes on from CAYFGP010000173.1 coordinate 631, forward strand.
CAGAGTTTTCATGATCTATTCCTAAATAAAACAGTAAGTCTTTACGCGATAATGGCTCATTCTAATCGGTTTGATTTTTTTAGAAACCCTTTTCCCCTACTAACCGAGTACTAACTCTGAAAATAACGTACTGCGTAACTAACAACCCAGATCTGGCTTCACAAGCTCCAGCACTAGTTTCAATCCAATATGCAAAAAGGGCGCTGGTTCTCACCCGCGCCCTTTTTACTGCCAGACTATTATTCAGGCTGACTGATCTGAATAAGCGTTAACGATAACTCGTATTACACCTCAGACTTCAGACCTTTATAGATGCTGACACACATCAGCAACAGGATTGCAGTAAATGGCAGACCCGCAGTAATGGCACCCGCTTGCAGCGCTTTCAGCGCTTCTGAACCACCGCCGTACAGCAGTACACCGGCTATCAGACCTTGCAGAACCGCCCAGAAGATACGCTGTGGTACCGGCGCATCCACTTTACCACCGGCAGTGATGGAGTCGATGACCAGAGAACCGGAATCAGAAGAAGTGATAAAGAACACCAGTACCAGCACGATAGCGATCGCAGAAGTGATCTCAGCCATTGGCAGGTTTTCCAGCATCTGGAACATCGCCAGAGATACATCACCCAGACCGTTAGACAGCTCGCCTACGCCACCCTGAATCTGATCCAGTGCCTGTGCACCAAATGCCGCCATCCATACCGCAGATACCGCAGTTGGGATCAGCAGAACCGCAACCATAAACTCACGTACCGTACGACCTTTCGATACACGCGCAATGAACATACCTACGAATGGTGACCAGGATACCCACCAGGCCCAGTAGAATACGGTCCAACCCTTGTAGAACTTCTCATCTTCACGATCAACCCAGTTACTCAGCGGAACAATATCCTGAGCGTAAGCGCTGACAGTACCAAACAGGTTGCCGAAGAAGCCCGCGATAGAACCTGCAAACACAACAAACAGCAGCAGAATCGCAGCCAGAGTCATATTTAGGTTACTCAGTACCTTAACACCACCGTCCAGACCACGGACCACAGAGAAGATCGCAATCGCGGAGATCGCAACAATAATGCCCACCTGAGTGGAGATATTGTTCTCGATACCGAACAGGAAGTTCAGGCCACCAGCCGCTTGCGAAGCACCCAGACCCAGAGAGGTTGCCAGACCAAAGATAGTCGCCAGAACCGCAACGATATCGATGACATGACCCAGCACACCCCAGACACGCTCACCAAACAGCGGGTAGAACGCAGAACGGATGGTCAGAGGCAGACCTTTGTTATAGGTAAAGAAACCCAGCGCCAGAGCAACAACACCATAGATCGCCCAAGGGTGCAGGCCCCAGTGGAACATGGTTGCGCCCATTGCAGCGGCAGCACCTTCCGGTGTTTTAGCTTCAGCGTTCAGTGGGGTACCCCACCAGTCGGTGTAGTAAGCTACAGGCTCAGCCACACTCCAGAACATCAGACCGATACCCATACCGGCAGCAAACAGCATGGAGAACCAGGACATGGTGCTGAATTCAGGTTTAGCGTCAGCACCACCCAGACGCACTTTACCCACTGGCATAAAGATCAGCGCCAGACAGAAGATCACAAAGACGTTACCACCAATCATAAACAACCAATCAAAGGTTTCGATTGACCAGGTACGCGCCCCTGTCAGCATCTTATTGGCTTCTGCAGGAAAGATCAGAGCCAGAACAATAAAGCTCACAATAGCAAGCGCACTGGTGGTGAAAACTGGATTGTGAATATCCATTCCCATCACCTGAATATTGTCCTGTCCCGCCTTATAGTCGGAGGTATACTCCTGCGACTTAGGGGGTTTTACAGCTTGGTTCATAGAATTGACTCCGTTTATTGTTTCGCCCAACCGCAGAGGCTCTGTTCTTTAAGAAGAATCTTTGCTCTGAAGCAGGACTTCCGTTACGGGAGCCTCTGAAAAAATCATTAAAGGCCTTGGCTAACCTCTAACGGCTTATTCGGAAACGCCCTGTCGGAATAACATTATTTTTATTAGTGAGTACTTCTGTACTAGCCAGTACTTATGACAGGCCGGGTAGCCTGAGCTGATCACGGGGGCTGGAAAGGTCGTCTCTTTTCCTTGCCCGAACCAACGTCATTCAATAGTACGAGCACTCCTACAACACCAACTGACTTATAACGACATTTAAACCGGTTAAATGCCTATTCTCGACAAGGTTACAAAGTGACATTTTGTCTGACACGTAAGTCATTAGTGTAAAAGCACTTTTACGTCGTTTAGCTTTCTCTAAGCGACATACAAGACACTCAAAAATAATCAATCACGCTGAGAAGCTGATATCACGGGCGTTATAGAGAACCATCAGGAAGGGATGCAAAACAGAAACACTATAAAAACGTTATTCACGGGTGAATTCTACCATAGAGCAGGTAGACAAAGGTTGAAAACAGACAAAGATAAATTAACCAGAGCGAATATCTATGATTAGTCCGTGTGCGACACGTTTCTTATGGATTGTGAGTTTTGCTGAGACGATAGAATCGAAGTGAGGCTTGTGTAGGTTGGGCTGAGCGGCACGCTGCATCAATTGATACACAGGGAGTCAAAACCGCGAACCCCAACGGCAGATTATCGCTCCCCCGATACAAGATTGTTTATGTAACCTTGATTGAGGGTTAATTCAATTTATACGTGATCGCGGATCAATGTTGGGGTTCGCAGAGATAAAAACTACCAATCAATCAGCTTCTTACCATCTGCTCAGCCCAACCTACACAAGCCTCATTCCAAAGAGAGTCTTGTGATATAACCGAGTTTTAATTAACACGAGAAATATAGCGACGCGGCAATAACAACAACGCCATATAACCCTAATTCAACACTTCTTGAATAAAATCCTGTACCTCTGGCAGCAGGCTACAATCTTTGCTTTCCAGCGCCTGGATCTCGGCCAGCAGAGGCTCACGCATCTCAGGTGTTTCCTGCAACCACTTACCGACAACAGACTGACACTCTTCCAGTGTTTGCTCCGGTGTGATCGGTGCAGAGCAGGCGATCAGCAGTGCTTTGAAATCTACTTCGTCGACTAAATCAGCGAACATCATGATAACTTCTCCTAAAATTGCATCAGTACCTAACAATCCAATCGGAGTCGGCAGCTGAAATTAAGGTGTTTAAACCCAGTTTTTATAATTTTAATTTTCGTTCTTAATATCTTCTCAGACACGCAAAGAGCCTATTGTAGCGACTGTTTTTAACGCCTGTAAAACGCAAATGGACCCCGATTAACATCCAGTTAACGGGGCCCTGTTGAAACGGTGCATTAAGACTTAATTGATGAACCAAGCCTTACTTAATGACCTTTTCCTCCAGCAAGAGTTTGAAGATCTCTTCCGCCTGTTCCTTAGCAGATTCACTCTTCATTACTTTACCCGCTTTACCCTGAGGCTTGGCGGTGGCGGCTTTAAAACGATCCGCCGCGGTTTTAGCTTTGACTACCTTCAGACGTTTAGGCCGCGGTTTGGCATCACTTTCCTGCCAACCCGAACGCACTTCATCCACTTCAGTAACCACTTTATTGCCTTCGATACGGGCACGCATACCCGGACCATAAGCGGTTTGCCGAGCTTCCGCCGCCGCATTATCCACGCTGGCAACAAACGGCAACGGTACACTGACCGCACGACGTTGGCCCCGTGGCAATGCCAGCAGGATCTCAGCGACACCATCATCAATAGAAACAATATCGGCGATACGCGGCACCAACGGCCAACCCAGCTGTTCCGCCAGCAGATAAGGCACCATACCGGAGGACTCACCGCTTTCGGCACGCACACCGGTCAGTACGATATCGGCATTAGCGGATTGCAGATAATCACCCAGTGCCGGGACCGCATCATCTTGCTCAGCCAGTTCCAGTACTTTCAGTTCCGGCAGGCCCATACCCGCATAGGTACGCAATACAGGCTCGGAAGACGCACCGGCATGCAGTACAGTCAGTTGGCTATTTTGAGCCACTTCCAGGTTCATACCCAGTTCGACCGCACGACCATCCTGCTCGGCACGGCGTTGACGACCGGACTGAGGGTGACGGCCTACAGAGACCAAAGAAACAACATTAAGCGGCATTTTGGTCACCTCCTTCAGCTTGCTCAGCTTTATGAACCTGCATCAGTTTGATCAGCTCAGCCAGCACCTCTTCACTGTCACCAATGGCACTCAGGGCGGCACGTTTCACCATGTCACAACCGGCGTCACTGTTGATCGCAATCACCTTGTCACACTGGCCGATACCCTGCATATGCTGAATTGCACCAGAGATACCCACAGCGATATAAACACGGGCCGTTACCCAGGTACCGGTGGCACCCACCTGACGGAAACGCGGCATAAAGCCATCATCCACCGCCACACGGCTCGCGCCTTCGGTAGCCCCCAGCACTTCGGCGGCTTCGTGGAACTGCTCCCAGTTATGGATACCGTTACCTGCCGACAGAATAAACTCCGCTTCACCCAGAGGGATGGCGTTTGGATCAACCGCCACCTGGCCCTGGTCTTTCAGACGGGTAATCGCCAGCGGTACAGCAGCCAGTTCGATAGCCTGAACCTCATGACGGGTTTCATCAATCGGATCAGCACACTCTTCTGCCAACAGCAGGATACGTGGCGTGGCACGCTGAATATCCTTGCTGCCACTGGCACCGCGACTGACCGTAGACGCATGATCCACCTGCCACGCCTGAACCGCTGGACGTTCGCTTAAACGTGCCGCCAGACGGGAACCCAGATCAGTACCGCCGTGCACACTGTCTGGGAACAGCCAGTGTTTCGGTTGCAGTTGCGCTTCTACCTGCATCAGGGCTGCCAGGCGTTGCTCAGGGGCAAAACCTTCATACTCTTCGCCACCCAGGTGGATCAAACGATCCACACCGGCGGTGTCATAACCTTCTTCTTTGCTTTCGCCGAAGCACACGGCAACTACCGCGCCTTCGCCTTCTATACCTTTGACCAGCTTATGAGCCTGACCCAGCATATCTTTGTCCTGGCTGGTCAGACGACCACCCACCAGATCCGGCACCACGACAATGTAGAAGTCAGGGTTTTCAACCGCATGCAGCGGCAGCTGTACTTCCTGCGGACCACTGCTGCGACGACCCAGACCGGCCGCTGCGGCGTTACCCTTCAGGCGATCAATACGCTTAATGCCGTTAGGACCGATAAAGCCCACCTTGTGAGGGTTCTTACGAATCAGACCGGAAGGACCACGTACTTCCGCTTCTTCACCCACATTGATGGTACCGTGCAACGGGTGCAGGCGGTTACGGGCGATCCACTCGGCACGAGGATCGCGTCTTAGAACTTCACCACTCATCAGTGCACCTCCTCGATCAGCTGACCCGCCAGAATCTCAGCGATATCTTTTACTTCAGGGCGTGGTTCAACCACACCTTCCAGCATGGCGGTACATTGCTGACAACCTACGGCTACCAGTTCAGCACCTGTGCTGTTTACTTCTTCCATACGCATATCGGCAATACGACGCTCACCCGGAATATCCGTGATCGGCGCACCACCGCCACCGCCACAGCAGCGGGAACGGAAACCGGAACGCTCCATCTCAGCAATCTCAATGCCCAGAGAACGCAGCAACTCACGTGGCGCTTCATATTCACCGTTGTAACGCCCCAGATAACAAGGATCGTGATAGGTCACGGTGCCACCGTTAAAGCTATCCAAACGCAGTTTACCGGCCTGAACCAGTTCATTCAGGAAGGTGGTGTGGTGCAATACTTCAACACCATTCAGAGCGTCGGAACCCAGATCCTGATACTCGTTACGCAGACAGTGGTAAGCGTGAGGATCAGTGGTCACAATCTTGCTGAACTTGTACTTGGACAGAGTCACCAGGTTACGCTTCGCCAGGTTTTGGAATGCCGCATCATCACCCAGACGACGAGCGACATCACCGCTATCCAGCTCTTCATCACCCAGCACCGCAAAGTCTACGTTTGCTGCTTTCAGCAGTTTGACGAAAGAACGCAGGATACGCTGACTGCGCATATCAAAGGCACCGTCAGATACCCAAAACAGTACTTCCGCTTGTTGTACATCACTCATCAGCGGCAGGTTCTGATCCGCCGCCCAGTTGGTACGGCTGGCCGGTGAGAAACCGTTCGGGTTATCCGTAGCGATAATGTTGTCTAAGATTTCAGCGCCTTTGTTTGGCGTATCACCTTTTTCCATGGTCAGGAAGCGACGCATATCAACGATGGCATCTACGTGCTCAATCATCATTGGGCATTCTTCGACACAGGCACGACAGGTGGTACAAGACCACAGTGTTTCTGGTGATACCAGACCATCGGTAATGATCAGCTCAGGACCACCTTTGGCGTTACCAACGTCTTTTCCTGGATAAGGGCTACCGGCGTATTTGGCATCATCACCACCGGCCAGACCGATCACCATATCCTGGATCAGTTTTTTCGGGTTCAGCGGTTGGCCCGCCGCAAACGCAGGACACATGGCTTCACAGCGACCACACTGTACGCAGGCATCAAAACCCAGCAGCTGGTTCCACTTAAAGTCTTTTGGCTTAGCCACACCCAGAACCTGCTCATCGCTAGTCGCTGGGTTGAACTCTTCCACGACAGACAGATCAACCGGCTTAAGACCCGTAGAACGACCACCACCAAAACGTTCCTGACGACGGTGGAAAGCCAGGTGCAGTGCACCGGCAAAGGCATGCTTCATCGGACCGCCCCAGGACATGCCGAAGAACATTTCGCCCATGCCCCAGATAATCAGCGCGGTCAGTACTACCGTCAGCAGCACATTGCCCGTGCCTTCAGGTAAAACACCTGCGGCAGGCAGTGTCAGGATAAAAAACGAACCCGCAAACGCCAGCAGACTTTTTGGCAGACGCATCCAAGGGCCTTTCGAGATACGGCTTGGTGGATTTAAGCGACGCTTAAAGACAAAGATGGCACCGACAAACATCACAGCGGATGAAGCCAGCAGCGCCCAGGCCAAAATCTGGCTATCGACATCAAACAGATGCACCAGAATAATCAGCAGAGCAGACAGGACAAAACCACCACCGGTCGCAGCGTGGGTTTTGGACATATATTTGTCGCGTTCAACGACATCGTGAAGATCGTGCAGATAGCGCTTAGGCATCGCCATCAGACCGGCCATCAGGTTGACCTGATCCGGCTGGCCTGCACGCCATAGGCTAACACGGCGCACAGCACCGATTACTGCCAGCACCAGGGCTGTTGCAATCAGAGCGGGATGTAACCATTCAAAGGACATAACATCTCCCCTTATAGAGCAGGAGCTGAGGCAGGTGATACCTACCCCATTAGGTTGAAAGAGTAGAGAATTGGGCAGGTATCACCCTATTCGGACCGAACCACTCAGGTCATGCCATACAGGCCGTACCAAACTGGCCGTAAAGCGACCCGTAAAAAAACGGCCCGAGCGACTCAGAGTTATCTGAAGACTCGATCGGGCCGCGATGGCGAATCCTTATAGGTCCTTACACAGACGTAAGGCATCGTACATAGCTGCATGCACGTTACGCTGAGATACACAGTCACCCAGACGCCACAGAATCATGCCGTCGCCAGACTCGGACAGGACAGGCTGAGGCTTGATATCGAACAGGGCTTCATTGTTGATCTGGCCCTTGTTGCGAGATTCCTCTTTCAGGGCGTAGTACAGCTCTTCGTTTGGACGCGTACCGTTTTCAACTACCACTTGATCCACAACACGCTCTTCACGCTGACCGGTGTATTCGTTCTCAAGAACGGCCACCAGGTTATCGCCTTCGCGGTAAACTTTTTCCAGTAGGAAGTCAGAGGTCATGATCACCTCTTTTTCATACAGGGAACGGTAGTAAGTTGGGAAGGTGGTACCACCGATACCGACACCCGGTTTGATATCGTCTGTGACGATCTCAACCAGAGAGCCTTTAGACGCCAGATAGTCCGCTGCAGACAGGCCAGAGAACTCACAAATGGTGTCATAGATCAGCACGTTTTTGCCCGGCTCGACCTTACCGCTCAGGATATCCCAGCTGGAGATCACCAGACCTTCTTCAGCACCCCATTCAGGGCTCTGATCGATAAACGGACGACCACCAGTCGCAATCACACACACATCAGGCTTCAGCTCACGCACCAGCTCAGCATTGGCTTCAGTACCCAGGCGAACATCCACACCCAGACGCTCCAGCTCCATTACTAACCAACGGGTGATACCGGCAATCTGGTCACGCTGTGGCGCTTTCGCCGCCAACGTAATCTGACCACCCAGCTCATCGGCTTTTTCAATCAGGGTCACCTGATGACCGCGCTCAGCAGCTACACGAGCGGATTCAAGACCGCCAGGGCCACCGCCTACTACGACAACCTTACGGACAGGACCGGTGGTTTTTTCGATGATATGCGGCAGGCCCATGTATTCACGGGAGGTCGCCGTATTCTGGATACAGAGTACATCCAGACCTTGATACTGACGGTCGATACAGTAGTTTGCACCCACACACTGACGGATCTGATCCACCTGATCCATCTTGATCTTGGCGATCAGGTGCGGGTCAGCGATGTGCGCACGGGTCATACCAACAAAGTCCACATAACCAGCTTCAATAATACGTTTTGCCTGGTTAGGGTCTTTGATGTTCTGTGCGTGAATCACAGGTACGTCTACCACTTCCTTGATGCCTGCTGCCAGGTGCAGGAACGGCTCAGGTGGGTAGCTCATATTAGGAATAACGTTGGCCAGGGTGTTGTGGGTATCACAACCGGAACCCACTACACCGAAGTAATCCACTTGGCCGGTGGCGTTGTAGTATGCCGCGATCTCTTTCATATCATCATGATTCAGACCGTCCGGGTGGAACTCATCACCCGTGATACGCATACCGACAACAAAATCAGGGCCCACTTCTTCACGTACCGCTTTCAGTACTTCCATACCAAAGCGCATACGGTTTTCAAACGTGCCGCCCCATTTGTCGGTCCGCTTGTTCACACGCGGCGACCAGAACTGATCAATCATGTGCTGGTGTACCGCAGACAGCTCAACACCGTCCAGACCACCTTCTTTCGCGCGACGGGCCGCTTGCGCGAAGTCACCGATTACACGCCAGATCTCTTCTTCTTCGATCACTTTACAGGTGGCGCGGTGAACCGGCTCACGGATACCGGATGGTGACATCAGGTTAACCCAGTTCTCACCATCCCAACGGGAACGACGACCCATGTGGGTAATCTGAATCATGATCTTGCCGCCGTGCTTATGCACTGCATCAGCCAGATTCTGGAAATGAGGAATAATACGATCCGTAGACAGGTTAACGGAACTCCACCAGCTTTGTGGGCTGTCGATGGATACCACACTGGAACCACCACAGATACTAAGACCACAGCCGCCTTTGGCTTTCTCTTCGTAGTACTTCACGTAACGGTCCGTGGTCATACCACCATCAGTGGCGTATACCTCGGCGTGGGCGGTACTGACAATACGGTTACGAATGGTCAGTTTATTAATTTTGAGCGGCTCAAACAGCACATCAAACTGGGACATAGTCGGGACCCCATCTCTTTCTTGCTTATCCGGTCGAAACAGCGCGTTGGGTTTGTTTACGCACGTTGCTGCCAGGTTTTAATTATTCTGTGCAGGGCTGAGTCATCTGTTTTTGAGTGTCATGATCTCAGCACACTGCCGGCGTCTTGCTAACCGGCTCATTTATCGTTCGAGCCGCTTAGTGCGAGCCATCTGCATTAGATATGTCAGATTATCAGAGAGGCAGATGGCTCAACGGACCTGAATCAGATAGTGAATCAGGTCCTTATCAGGCACAGTGCTTACAGCGGCGTTACTTCGAAGTAACCCACGTCACAACCGTCTTCAGCCGCACACTGGGTCTGTTCCGCTTTCGTGCGTACTTCGTAACCCAGGCTTTCAGCGATCTGATCCAGCGCACCCGCGAACCAACCGGTGAACATGTAATCCACTTTGCGGTTCACTTTGCCGTATTGGTAAACAAAGGCAGAGTTTTCCAGACGTACTTTGGCGGTACCAGCTTCGATATCCAGTTCTTCAGTGATAAAGAACCCCCAACCACGCTGAGACAGACGCTTCATGTAGTGATCCCACACTTCAGCACCGCTCAGACCATGTTCAGCCGCTTCTTTTTCACACCAGTAGTAAGCAGACTTGTAACCGGCCTTGTACAGAATATCAGCGTACTTCTCAGCACCGATCTCTTCTTCAATACCCATGTGGTTGTTTACGAAGAAGTGACGTGGTACGTACAGCATCGGCAGTGCGTCTGTAGTCCATACACCGGTTTCGTCATCAACATTGATTGGCATCTCTGGCGCGTGTACACCCATTGTTCTTACCTCTTATTTTTGTGCTCTTGCCTGATCCGGCGACTGTTCTTAAGCATCTCTTTCAAACAATCAAAACAACCGCAGTGGATCAGTCATCTGGCCTTCCGATGCGTAGAAATCGGTTGAGCCGGGGTTTATTACTCCCTAAACAAAGGTTTTGTTTAGGTGCTTTAAAATTCGATAAATCCAGTCAGATCGAAATCTAATTAATCAAAGAGATCGTCTGACCCGATAGGGATCGCTAAAAATCAAAAAGCAGGGGCGGCGACTCTATTTGCTCAAGAAGCGGCCGCCCCATAAAAAGGCCTTATGAGCCCCAAACTTCTTTCAGCAGATTGACCCAGTTGTCACCCATAATCTTGCGGACCTGAGTTTCAGAGAAACCGTCTTTCAGCAGGGCTTCGGTCAGATTCGGGAATTCGCCAATAGTGCGAATGCCTTTAGGATTGATAATCTCGCCAAAGCGAGTCAGACGACGGGCATAACCCTTATCGTGCGTCAGGTATTCGAAGAAGTTCTGGTCCTGACCTTGAGTAAAGTCAGTACCGATACCGATCGCATCTTCACCTACGATGTTGTACACGTAGCGAATCGCTTCAACGTAATCTTCAATCGTGGCGTGAATACCCGCTTTCAGGAAAGGCGTAAACATGGTCACACCGACAAAACCGCCGTTATCCGCGATGTACTTCAGCTCTTCATCGGAACGGTTACGTGGGTGTTCTTTCAGACCGGATGGCAGACAGTGAGAGTAAGCCACAGGCTTTTTGGACTCATCGATCACTTCTTTAGCCGTGTTAGGACCAACGTGAGACAGGTCACACAGCATGCCAACCTTATTCATCTCAGCAACAATTTCACGACCAAAACCAGACAGACCACCGTCACGCTCGTAACAGCCGGTACCGACCAGGTTTTGTGTGTTGTAGCACATCTGTACGATGCCCACGCCCAGATCTTTAAATACCTGAACGTAGCCAATCTGATCTTCAAAGGCATGGGCGTTCTGGAAGCCCATCATCACACCGGTTTTACCCTGCTGCTTAGCACGGTAGATATCTTCGGTAGTACGAACCTTGATCAGCAGATCACTGCTTTCTTCGATCAGGTTGTTCATCTCTACGATGTTGCGCACCGTGCCTTCGAAATTCTCCCAGAAAGATACGGTACAGTTGGCTGCAGTCAGGCCACCTTTCGCCATATCTTCAAACAGAGCGCGCTCCCACTTAGCGCAGATCAGACCATCAATCACGATCGCATCGTTGTGCAATTCTGCTGGATTCATTGTTA
>CAYFGP010000174.1:0-12304 GCA_964342385.1 uncultured Oleiphilus sp.
GATCTCAACTATCCGTCAAGATAGCGAATAGTTGAGAGGGGGCTGAATAGTTACGGTATCGGTATCTACGCATACCGAAAGACTCAGGATCTGTCTGATTATATTCTTGGTGGCCGCAGTCTGGGCCCCTGGCCATCGGCACTGTCTGCCGGCGCTTCCGATATGAGTGGTTGGCTACTGCTGGGCCTACCAGGCTATGCCTTGGCAGCCGGTATGGAAGCGGTTTGGTTGGCCGCAGGCCTACTACTGGGTACGTGGTTAAATTGGCTGATTGTCGCAAGTCGTCTGCGTGTATACAGCCAGGTGGCCAATGACTCTCTAACTCTGCCAGAGTTCTTTGAACAACGTTTCCGAGATCACTCGCACCTACTGCGCGTGATCTCAGCTTTCTTTATTCTGATGTTCTTCCTGTTCTACACCAGCTCAGGACTGGTTGCTGGTGGCAAACTATTTGCGACCGTGTTTGGCATGGATTACTTCACTGCTGTACTGGCAGGCACCGCCGCGGTAATTATCTACACCTTCTTTGGTGGTTTCTTGGCCGTATCCTGGACCGACCTGGTACAGGGCTTGATGATGGCGGCTGCTCTGATGCTGGTGCCTATTATGCTGATGAGCGAAGTCGGTGGAGTGGACGCGACTTTCGCCGCGATGGAGGCAAAAAACCCGGAACTCCTCACCCTGTTGAATGGTGTCGACGGTGAGCCTCTGGGTGCTATCGCCATTATCTCTCTAATGGCCTGGGGCCTGGGTTACTTTGGCCAGCCTCATATTCTGGCTCGCTTTGCAGCAATCCGCAGTGAGAAAGATATCCCCACAGCGCGTCGTATCGCCACCGGCTGGACCGCTCTGACCCTACTGGGCGCGACCTTTGTCGGCTTTGGTGCGATTGGATATCTGGAAGGTGGCCTGAATGATGGCGAAACCGTCTTTATGATCCTGGTTAATGCTCTGTTCCATCCGATAATGGCAGGTATTCTGCTAGCCGCGATTCTGGCTGCAGTGATGTCCACGGCAGATTCCCAGTTACTGGTATCCTCTTCTGCACTGACTGAAGATTTCTACAAGGCTCTGTTCCGTAAAAACGCCACCGAGAAAGAACTGGTGACGGTCGGCCGCTTGGCAGTAGTAGGTATTGCTGTTATCGCACTGCTACTGGCCCGTGATCCAGAATCCTCTGTACTGGGTCTGGTGTCTTACGCCTGGGCAGGTTTTGGTGCCGCTTTTGGTCCTGCCCTGATTCTGGCGCTGTTCTGGAAGCGCATGACTCGTAACGGAGCTCTGGCCGGTATTCTGGTGGGCGGTATTACCGTCGTGGTTTGGAAGCAATTGTCTGGTGGTATCTTCGACATCTACGAGATTGTACCGGGCTTCATTCTGGCCTGGGTGGCGATCTATGCAGTGAGCCTTACCAGTCCTGAGCCCGATCAGGAGATCCAAAAAGAGTTTGATCTGGTGGTAAATCGCTAATACACAATGAGTCAACAGCCGGGCTATCTAAGACTTTCTCCAGAGGTGTCTAGACAACGCTCAAAACAGCACGCATTGTCAAAAAGAGACCGGCTAACCAATCGCTATCATCATTTTTAACGTCTCGAAATACTCTCATCGGATTAGCCACAGCCTGTGCTGTGGCTTTTTTTGTTATGTGCAGAAAATCACACAACAGACACTGAAAGCTGGCTCTATTCTGAGTTACAATCAAACCAGTCACTGTAAAATTAACACACAGAAACACTCTGGATCGGTGTTAATAGGCTTAGTGATAAGCTTATCAGTCACCTGGAATTTGATTAACTGGATGTATTCATGGCGGTCACTTCTCAAGCAACTTCAAACGGTCAGAGCCAAAAAGGACTTTCCTACTGGCGCAAACAGTTGTTACAGGTCTCACTGCCGGCACTGGCAAAAACGGGCAAACATCTGGGTCAGCTACTACAAAAACCTGATTGCGCCCTCAGAGATCTGGAAAAAGTGATCGCGGAAGACCCTGTGCTGGCCTTTCAGATCCTGGCCCACGCCAACAAACTCAGTACGAGTCCGGATAACGATGTATCTTCTTTACCTCATGCGATGTCATTGATGGGTATGGATAAGCTGCGTCCTGTACTGAAAAACATGAAGTACATCCCGTTTAACCCGACTAAAGTGGCCCATAACGCCTTTTTGCAAGCGCTGCATACCAGCCTGCATGCGGCTAGTCTGGCCCACTCCTGGGCAGAGAAAAAAATTCCTGGCAGTGGTGAAGCCAGCTACTGGATCACCCTGCGTTTAAGCTCAGTTTATTGGTATCTGTCACTGGCCTCACCAAAAAGCTACCACGCCATTGAGCTGAGAGTGCAAACCGGTGAGAGCCGAAGCCATGTAGAGCAGGATATTCTGGGTTGCACCTGTCAGGAGCTCACTCAATCCATGCTGCCTTATTGGCGTTTAAGCAAGTTTACGTCAGATAATCTGACCCGACTGCTGAGCCCAAATCCTCGTATGTTGGCAAAAATAGGTCGCTGTGCCTGGATTGATAGCGTAGCCCCGGAGACCCCTAAGGCACAGGGTGTTTATATGCAAACCCCTTGGTTTGGTGCTGTGCTGGCTCATACTCTGGCACTGAATAGCTCCGTGAGTTGGTATAGTATTCAGACTCAAAGAACATTTAGGATTGTTTCCGCCTACCTGCACCAACCTCTGGAAGAGGTGATCATAAAAATCCACAGAGATGCGGTACGCTTTACCAAAGCGCACACCTTCCCTGGTGTCTGGACCCCAGCAATTAAATTGCTCCACCCACCACTGCCTAGACGCTCTGCAACCCATAAAACACAGTCAGCCAGTATGGTAGCACAGGCAAAACGCAAAAAAGACCTTTCCAGCGACACCCGGGAGCGGGCGGTTGTTAAACCCGTTCGCGCTGACCACAGTCAGCTAAAACCGGTAAAAATGGCAGCTCAGCCGGCTAAACCAACGCCACAAGCTACGGAAAATAAAGCTGCAGAGAATAAAGTGGCAGAGCCCCCTGTTACCGCAGCGACTGCACCAGTGGAGCAGGAAGTTAAATCCCTGGCAGATGTACAAACCACCCTGTTTAAGCTCTTCTACTTACAGACGGTCAAAGAACATCAGGTATTTTCGATCCACCAACTGATGGATGGTGCCAGTCAGGTACTGCACTTTGATCTGGGTTTAACCCGCTGCATTTTATTTATGAAATCCCGTAGCCAAAAAGGGGCTGTGAAGGGCGTCTATGCCAAAGGCTTTGTTGATAACACGCCTTTCGCCAGTATGGAGCTGGATGCCAGCATCGAACACATATTGGGCAAACTGATGCATAAACCCTCCGCAGTTTGGGCTAGCCCAGACAAAGCACGGAAATTTGCTAAGGACCTACCGGATAGTCTATGGCAGGCACTGGAAAGCCCGCGAGAATTTATGCTGGCAACGGTATCTGTGCGCGGTAACCCGACGGGTATTCTCTATGCAGACAACCTGGGCGGAGATAAAGTGATGACAAACAGCTACTACAACACCTTCCGTAGCGTATCCCAGGCGATCAATCATGGACTGGGTACACTGGCCAGTCAAAAAGAGGCTCAACAGAAGAGCAGATAGGGCAAAGGGGCTTTCGACACAGAAAAGGATAAATGGGCAAAAGAAAGGACTGATAAGTCAAAGCATCAGAGGATAAAGAGAGAAACCGGCCTTAGAGCCAAAGAGACAAGCACTGTCTTTAGAAAAATTAAATCAACTTTCTTTTCAGAATCAGTTGAACTTCCTGGAAGTCATTCGTTGGCAAGGCACGCTCAATGTATAGAGTAAAGTGCTCCAGGTCCCAACTACCAGTTTCTCCTTCCCGTAGTTGTAAACCGACCGATACAGGCAACGCCCGGCCTGTAATCGGTAATGCCAGACTATTGCCAAAACGAATTAACTCATTAATGGCCTGCTCCTGATCACTCTGCCCCTGAAGTAAAGACAGGTGCATCTCATCCACTTGATTGGCCGAGCCAAAAGCACTGTAGCGGATAGCATGCTGTCGCTGCACACCAAAATAACGCACCGTACTCATACAGGCCATACGCCCACTCAATACAGGCTGATATTGCTCTGCCCCCAGATAAAGATGACTTAAATAACGGCATTCTTTAGGCAGATAACCGCTCTGGCGCTTTTCAACCAGTGCTGTCGCTGTACTGCTTAACAGAAAGGTCTGCACCAAAAACCAAGTCAGTAACAATAAAATCAGAGTGGCAGATAGCAGGGGGAAAAATGGCTTAAACAATAGAAGATTTGTTTGGCAATGAGGGCAGCTTCCAGGCACTAAACGGGCCTGGCACTCGCTGCAGGTATTCTGCTGCTCAAGTGTAAATAACTGGAGAAATTTGCCGGTCATCATGGCCTCCTATGCCGAAACCGGCTCCTAGGTAACCATATCCACTTTAGTTTGTCTAATACTTTGGTTTTACAATCCAAAAGTCTAACGCAGGAAAATAATTTAACTTTTTGATATCAAAGGTTTTATTTATTTTTCCGTTTTGTCGATATTTTCATCATTTATCGATAATGGCAGATATAAAATGAACTGTGCACCTGTAGAAGCAGGTTGCAAAGCGATACTGCCTCCCAGGCGTTTTTCCATTAGTTCTTTCGCTATTGCCAAGCCTAACCCTGTCCCTCCTGAGCCTCGGCGAGTAGTAAAGTAGGGGATAAATACCTGACTGGCAATGGTCTCGGAAATGCCTTTACCATTGTCTCGATAGATAATCTGTAGCTGTTCGCCCTGCGGCTGGCAAACTATCTTTATCTCTCCCGACTCGGGGCGACAGTCTTGCTCTGCAAAGCCGTGACGCACACTATTAATCAGCAGGTTATTAAAAACCTGGGTCAAAGCACCGGCATCACTGGTCAAGCTAAGCTCCGTCGAGCACTCAAGCTCAACGTTATAAACGCAACGCTTTGTTTCGTGACGCAGGCTATTAATCACATCCGTCAACAGCTCATGCAGTTTAAACTCACTGACTTCTGTTAGAGCTTGGTTGGCCGCAATAGCTTTAAAACTATGAATCAACTGAGCCGCCCGGTGAATGTTTTTATTCAACAAGCCGGTCACTTCGTGACAGGATGCAAAATAATCTCTGAGTAACTGTTCTGTCAGCTCTCCGGATTGAAACTGCTGATCAATCTCTTTTAGCTCATCAATTAAAAAGCTTAAGCTGGTAATACACACACCGAGAGGGGTATTCACCTCATGAGTGACCCCAGGCACCAAGGCGCCAATAGAAGCAAGGGCTTCCTGCTCCACCAACTGGTTATGTAAGCGAGCAATCTCCTCCTGTAGAGCGTGGATCTGCGCCTCTTGGTCAGTCATCGAACACCTCCGCAGTACTTCGCCCCTGTTTTGCCCTTACTCCCCTCTGGTGAGAAGGTGACAAATTGATTGAATTAGCCAGCTAGAATCTCTTCTACTCTCGCTTCATTAACCAGCAAGACATCCACTAAGCGGGAGTCAAACTTTTGACCGGATTTCTGCTTAATCCAGGCTAATGCATCTTTTAAAGAGTAAGCAGAGCGATCAGGCCTGTCGCGACACATAGCAACCAGACAATCAGCCAATGCCGTAATCCGGCCGGCAACATGTATCTGTTCTCCACTGATCTGCTGAGGGTAACCACTACCATCCCAGGCTTCATGGTGCTGCAGGGCAATAGTGGCAGCCAACTGCATCACCTGATCATCTGAACGACTCAAAAGCTCATACCCCAACTGGCAATGCTGCTGCATTTGCTGCCGTTCTTCATCAGAATAAACACCCTGATGGTGAATCAGAGCCTCTGGCAAAGCCACGTTACCGGTATCCCGTAACGGCGCAGCCATACGAATCAATTCCACTTCAAATTCATTCAGGCCATACTCACCAGCGATCAAGGCGGCAATATCAGCTACTTTACGCACATGTTCATCAGCACTGACCGAATGAGTTTCAATGGCTCCTGAAAGCAGGTGTAAGAGGCTTTTTTGCGAGAGTTTGGCTTTTTCTGTCAGTAATAGGTTGTCATAGGTATTCGCCACATTGTCGGCATACATCTCCAGTAACTGGCGATCAACCAACGAAATCTCGCGCTCAGTTTTCACATAGAGAAAACTCTCACTGCCCCGGGCGGTAAGATAAAAGCCAATAAAATAATCATCACCATAGTGACAGCGACGCATATCCAGCGCTTCACCAAAGGCTGAAGCAATACGAGGGTCAACGACGGAAAAATCATCATTATCCAGCAATTCCTGCAACTGACCGGTCGCCGCCATCACCTTAAAATTACCGGCATTCTGTACTGAGAACGTACTCAAAGAGTGGCAGAACACTGCATCTTGCGGCAAACCCAGTAGATTAAGAATTTGACCGAGAATAGCTGAAGCAAACTGCTTTAAAGAATCGGGATCATGGACACTGGTTATTGCCTGAATGACCCGGTTCAACCCTCCTCTGCTCTCATTAATCATGCAGATATCACGATAGGAGCGCAGGGCTGAGTAAAACAGTGTCACCAGCTTGGTTTTGGTCAGTTCGGTTTTATCTTTATAGTCGTTAATATCATAGTTGCGGATAACGTCATCCTCTGGCGCCTGACCAGGTTGACCTGTACGCAACACAATTCGGGTAATATTATTATGCAGTTCCTGACGGATATAACGTGCCACATCGAGACCGGCATCGTCTTCTTCCATCACAACATCCAGAAGAATCAGAGCAACATCATCCTCTTCTGCAATCATATCCTTGGCTTCACGGCCACTGAAGGCACTTAGGAATTTCACCGGACGATCGTCAAAACTAAAGCCCGACATCACCATTTTAGTTACCTGATGCACCGCAGGGTCATCGTCCACGATCATCACTTTCCAGGGCTTTTCGGCAACAGGGTTATCAGGCTGCTTCCCTATAGTATCCTCACTGGCAAACAAAAAACTGTCACTCATCTCCTTGCCTCCCACATGAGTCCTGCATCTCGAATGGTAAAAACGCAACGTAACAACACAAATTTATGCTGCCTTTATCAATTAAAGATAGACCGAAACTCACGGGACCGTGAATTCCCTTTATCTTTCAAGATAAATGACATCCCCTATAAACACAATCACACAATGGTGAATAATCCAGATCCAAATGGAGCACAAGTGTTAAAGGAGATCGAAGGAATCAGGATAAGACAGCCAAATAAAGAAAACGCTATGACATGTGCAAAAAGATGTTTGTCTAAATAAGAAGTGAAACGTTTAGACAAAATAGATCAGGCGATCTGCATACCATTAACGCAAACCACCTCAAGAAAAACTGAGCAGGTATAGTGGGTATAAATAAAGCAGACAGTAGCTTTAACTAAGCAGGCTGTTGAGCTCCTGGCGCAATCTTGGATCCAGCAGAGCAACCGTCTGTGGTAACCATAACTTACGCAGCATCAGGGTACGCACCGTTTCATGTGAACTGATCGGCTGAGTCCAATGGCTGCCTTTAAAACCATTTAACTCATCACAATCCCTGGCGTACCAGTCGATATATTCTGACCAGAAATTAGGCATAAAGCGTCGTAAAGGGCGACCTGTTTCATCCGCCAAACGTTCTGCTAATTTAAAACTGGCCTGCTCGATATCACCAAAGTGAATATGAGGCACATAATGAGGAATCAGTTTTAACAGATGAATCGCCAGATCAGGATAATGCAACGGGGTCCAGATCAGCATCAGGTGATCCGGTACATCGATATCATTGAACACCGCCAGACTTTCAACCGTCATCACCATGTAGGGCTGCTCACCGTCTACATCAGTAATATCGTGAACATCCCGTTCAGGAATTGCGATATGAGATAGCATCTCCTGCAACACACCCAGTCGAATCGGCTTATTCAGCTTACGATTAAGCTGCATATCCATACTGCCACGAATCAGTAGCTCAACATCCTGACTGACTTTAAATTCTGGTAGATGCGTTTTTTGTTCCGCGTTGATTTCGGCATCAGGATCGCCACCAAACAAGGTGTTATAACTTTCCTGATTGATCCAGATCGGCAGATCGAAGCGAATATTGTTCTGCAAGAACTCGTAACGCAGCAGGAATTCATCAGATTCCTGCTGTGTCATCTCTTCTCTTGCCTGGGCTCTGCCACTCCAGTCCGGGTAAAAAGCATCCAGCAGTTTTGGTAAGGTGCTCTGTCCGCGAGAGGTTAATGAAAAACTGCCATTACCATCAGAGGCCAGACAACCCTGTAATTCCAACAGTGCAATCAAACTGCTCGTCTGTGCATTGCGAGCAATTTGGCCGGATTGATACAGATCCAGAGCCGCACTCTGAACCTGAGCATCCTGCCAGTCCACTTTCATTTCTACAGGCTGATGACTCATCTGAAAACCTCAACTCCCCAGACAAAAAACAGCATCATACCGGAAAGCAGATGGTTGGGCATAGCGTACCTAACAAGATTCAGGCACTTTTTGCTATCGCCATACTAGGCATTGCTGAAGGTTGCAGCTGTGCCAGCAGGTCATCGGCTATTTTCTGGAAGTGGGATTTCTCACCGGTCGCACGGGCCAATAACATGCCTCCCTGTAATGAGGCCAGCAACACTCGAGAGTGAGATGTAGCCCCACCATGACACACCAACTCCTGTTTACTGTGGCCCTTTTCCAGAGTTTGCCCCAACCAACCTTCCGTCTCATCGACAAAACGCTGTAAATGAGAACGTGCACCTTGCGGCAAGGCTTCAACCTCAGCTGACAGCATAGCCACTGGACACATTTTTTCTTTATCTTTAACAATACGGGAGAAAACTCGGGTCAGCTCCTGAATACGACGCAAACTGCAATCGTGCTTCTGATCCAGTTGATGCAAACGGTCAATAAACTGATTGACGTAGCGTTCACATAAACGGATCACCAGATCGCCTTTGGATGGGAAATGATAGTGGATACTGGCTTTGCGAATTTTGACTCGCTCAGCAATATCCTGATAACTAAAACCGTTATAACCATTACGCTGAAGCAGGTCTTGGGCAACGTCCAATATTCGTTCAGCGGTTGATGAATTATTATTTTTGTTCATCTCAACCCTCCCACGCATCAATGCGCAGGCTAAAATCATTTAATTGTGTTGTTATTATTTGGCCTATCATTTTGATCGGCCTGAAAAGCTGGGCTCATGTTAGCACTATTTAACAACAGGGATAACTGCGACTAAGGCCTTAAAAAATGAAGGGGCTTTTTTAGGGCTGTTTTTTTGCTGTTATTCCTCACTATCGCCCTGAATTGTCGCTAATATCCGACGACTGCCACCGTGGTCTCTGTGCTCTCCCAAATAGATCCCCTGCCAGGTGCCTAGCGCCAGGCGACCGTTTTGAATCGGAATCATCACACTCGCACCCAACAAGCTACTTTTGATATGAGCAGGCATGTCATCACTGCCTTCCAGTGTATGTCGATAGTAAGGCGCGTTCTCTGGTACAAACTGATTAAAGTGGCTTTCAAAATCCTGACGTACCGTAGGGTCGGCATTTTCATTGAGAGTTAACGATGCCGAAGTATGCTGAATAAACAGTTGGATCAGCCCACAACGATAACGGTATAACTCAGGCAACTGTTGTTCGATCTCATCGGTAATCAGATGAAAACCCCGTTTTCTAGCTTTTAGTTGCAGCTGTTTTTGAAACCACATGATTATCGACTCCTGATTCTTTTAACTGTCAGCGTTTAGTCCTGACCTATCTGCACTGCGTAGAGTTTTAACCCTGGCTTAAACACTGCTCCAGTTGCGCCAATGCCGCCATCACCTGCGGAGCCTGAATACCATTGATGCGAAAATACTCTTCCGCCAACGGAGTAATGCTGGCATTGGTTGGCAGATTTGCCTGGGCATCCAATAACGCCTGCATTCGCGCGATAAAAACAAACTGTAACCACTGCACAAAGCTCATGGTATCGATACAAAAAGGCTCTGTGCTGTTGAATGCAGCAGCAGGTGGCTCAGATAACCACAGTTGATCCTGCTGCATAGCCGTTTGTAATTGCATCAATAATTGCTGCACCTGAATATGCTGACTCACAAATCCCCCATAAAAATAAATCCAATATGCTGATATCATTCTTAATACAGCAAGAACTCAATTTCGCCGACAGTAGCCCATCGGATCAGAACCTGACACCAGATTAAGGTCAATAACAGTATCACACTCGGCGACCATGACTTAAAAGGATGTCTCATTTGGAAAGTGCCAACTACTTTAATCAGGTCATGATTATCTTAAGCGGTTCGGTGATCTCTACTGCCCTGCTGCGTCGTTTTCGTTTACCTCCTGTGCTGGGGTATCTGATCGTCGGCCTGTTAATTGGTCCCTTTGTCTTTCAGTTAATTCCTAACCCGGATGACCTGCACTTCCTATCTGAGTTTGGTCTGGTTTTCCTACTCTTTTCTCTGGGCCTGGAGTTCTCCCTGGCCAAGATGAATGCCTTGCGTAAAACCGTATTTGGCTTGGGTAGCGCTCAAGTGGTGCTCTGTAGCCTGTTTTTCTGGTCGATACTGCACTTTATCTTTGGTTTAAGCTCCGAAGCCTCATTGATTATCGCCGGTGCTTTGGGGTTATCCTCCACCGCAATTGTGACTCAGGAACTGACCCGCTGGAATGAACTTAATAGCGTTCACGGCTATTCCGCCATCGGTATTCTACTGTTTCAGGATCTGGCTGCCGTTGTCTTTCTGATTGTTATTCCTGCTCTGGCCGGTACCAGTGACCATAGTTTCTCATTGGCTATTGGTTTGATTCTGCTGAAAGGTATCGCCCTGTTTGCTGCTATGTTGGCTGTGGGTAAATGGCTGATGCCCTTTATGTTCCACGAAATCAGCAAAACCCGCTCCGAAGAGCTGTTTGTGATGACCGTACTGCTGGTAGTTCTGACCGCAGCCTGGATCACCCACGCCATCGGCTTGTCTATGGCATTAGGCGCTTTTATTGCCGGTATGATGTTGGGCGAGAGCCACTTTAAACATCAGATTGAAGCCGATATTCGCCCTTTCCGGGATATCCTACTGGGGCTGTTTTTTGTTACTGTCGGCATGCAGCTGGACCCTGAAGTACTCGTCACAAATCTGCACTGGGTACTGCTGGCCAGTATTGGTTTGATTGTCAGTAAGACCCTGATGATCAGTGTACTGGCCCATCTATTGGGTAAGGATAAACCATCAGCCTTACGCACCGGCCTGGTACTGGCTCAGGGTGGTGAGTTCGGTTTTGCCCTGTTAACCCTTGCCATGGCCAACAGCCTGCTCGATCCTGCTGTATCCAGCTTTATTGTGGCGATTATTGTCGTCAGTATCGCCGTTACCCCATTTTTGATTCGCTTTAATGGCCATATCAGCCTCTATATCTACCCTAATAAACCCTATGAAGAGACGATGCCCCATACTTCAGATGAGTTGGCGGAGGCTACTTCTGAACTGAATGATCATATTATCGTGTGTGGCTTTGGCCGGGTCGGGCAAACCATTACCCGCTTTATGCGCAAGGAAAACCTGCCGATCCTGGCACTGGATAATGACCCCATTCGTGTACAGGAAGCCGCGGGAGGTGGTGAAAGCATCTTCTACGGTGACAGCACCAGCCGTAAGGTACTGGATGCCGCAGGGTTAAGCCGGGCAAGCCTGGTCGTGGTCACCGTCAATAAATACGACCACTCATTGAAAATTGTCCAAAGTGTACGCTCTTTAAATAGCAATGTGCCTATCGTGGTACGCACTCAGGATGACAGTCACCTGGAAGACTTGAAACAAGCGGGTGCAACAGAAGTTGTACCAGAAGCTCTGGAAGGTAGCCTGATGCTGGTCACCCACGTCATGTCTCAGATGCATATTCCCTTCCGCCGTATCGCACGCATGGTGCAAAAAGCCAGGGAAGAGCGCTATCAGCTACTGCACGGTTATTTCCATGGCGGCCACTCCCAATTGCTGGATAAAGAGGGCAACCCATTATTACGTCTGCACCCTGTGCATATCAGTGAAAGCTGCTTTGCCAACGGCAAAAAGATTGCTGACCTGAGACTATCCCAATGCCAGGTGCGAATTATGAAGATTCAACGCAAAGATGATGTCATCGAACAACCTGATGATCAGTTTAAACTGAAAAGTGGCGATACGATTACTCTACAGGGACTTGCAGATCATATTGAACAAGCGGAATCCCGCTTATTCAGTGGCTAAACGGCAAAATAAGAATCCCTAGCCCGGATATTTCATAAAAGAAGGCAAGTTCCGCCCAAATCATTGATATGA
>CAYFGP010000175.1:0-12213 GCA_964342385.1 uncultured Oleiphilus sp.
GGGCTTAGGTGAGATATGCGTAGTTCATTGAAATAAGAACTACGCACTGTCTAGTTATATTGTTTAGAGATAAGTTTTACTCGATGATCAACAGCTCTCTTAAGGTTTGAAATAACATCTATGTAGAAATAATCATTATTAGCTGCGACCAACAAAGACTCTGCATGATTTAAGTATGAGTAACACCTCTTCCATTCCTCATCTTGAAGTTCAATGCTGCATTTTGAAATATCCGAGCAAAATAACTCCCTGCTTATATAAAGATCCACAATACGTCCTTAAAGGCCAATAACCAGTACTCACTGCTCATCTACAATTAGTCAAAATCTAGCATAACAGCCAAGTCACAGATGACTGGCTACCATCTTCCAAACTCAACAGCCATCTACTGAAGAAGGTGGTTGTTGAGTCTCAATGCATTCTGTTCACCCACCAAACTCATCAGTCTCAGCAAAACGCTTTCAACTAAAGAGTCGATCCACGGTCTTCATCGGCAGAAACATACGGATACGGCCATTATGCTCACACAGGATCTCAAAACCGTACTTAGCATAAAATGTCTGGGCGGAATCCGTGAGGCAGTCCACCACTATCGCATACGCTCTCATATGGTGATTGACTTGCCATAGGTATTTCAAAGCACGTATCAGACTAATTTTTCCGAGACCTGAGCCATGAAATTCTTTATGAACGGCTAGTTGGGCAAGTAGGAAAACAGGAATGGGGTATCGAGGTAGTTTTTTAGCAAGACTAGCAGGCAAGGTCTCACGACTGATTGAACTTGGAGCAACACTGTAAAAGGCACAGATGGCAAACTTTTGATTCAGTAGTGGCTGAGCATTGGGCAGGACCATAGTTCGACTGATTCCAGCCTGCATATGCTTTGCGGCTTGCGTTTTGATAAAGGTGTTCAACTCATGTTCACCGCAATCAAATGAGTTACGGTCATGCTTTGATTTGCTCAGCTCTTCAAACGCTTCGCCCCAACTCACTTTATACCGCTCTCTTGAGTGAATTTCACTGCATCCAGCAAGGCCTGATTAGGTGCTACAGCTTTATCGCATGCGGCAATAAATTCGTCGAAAACACTGTCTTTTACCGTGAGGCTTTCGTGCTCGGCAATCACTTGAGTGGCATCTTCATCCATCAATCTGACAACGTACTCCGTCAGACTTTTCATACCAAGCAGTGCAGATGCCTTTTCTGCTTTGGCCTTAATATCTTCATCAAGGCGGATATCTATACGTGTTGTAGCCATAATCCCCTCAATCTCTGGGCAGTTAGTACTTACCAGAGATTGTAAGCCACTACCTACATGCATTCAATTTGTACGGAAGGATTACGGATTTCCTAATCAGGACAAATCAATAGGAAGTCCGATAGAAAAGCCTGACGTTTACTCCTTTCTTATTGATTTATAAAACTTTTACCCCGCTAATTATTTTTGAAATTGACCATTACGTCTCAGCCTGATCCTCAATAGCCAAAATTAAGTTAGCATAGGTATTTAGAAGGCTTGGGGTAGTGAAGTTTTGACTTACACCTTTTACATAGTCAAAGGCGTTATAGCAGATGGTAACTTCTTCTTCAGTTAGCTCAGATTTTTCTCGAAGCTTTTTATCCATCAGCTTGGCAAAGCTTGATAGCTCATTTCTTAGGCTTTTTCTTTCAATGATCCAGATCTCACCGAAGTTTTCGCTATACTCTTCAGCTAGCATTCTCAAGAGAATATCCGCTTGTACTTTGGTGATTTCTACCGTTTGCATCGCCTCATCGAGCGGTCGAGTGCCTTTAATCACATCTTTCAATAAACGGCATTGGTATTTTCTACAAACTGCAGGCCTTGAGCTATAGATGCTACAACCACTGCTCCCAAAAGAGGTACAGGGTTGTTTGAAGTTCTTATTCTTCTCTCCATAAACATCCATGCCTAAATTAGCCAGCTGATTTGCTTCTTCTTTAGATACGTCCACATAAGAGAAGAGCTTACCGGAACAACAGATACCGCATGATGTACAGAGACTACGGCCGTCCTGAGCTGAGTTAGATCGGTAGCTTGAGTGTTCAAGCGTGGGAATGATTGGGAATTGGCTATCTTGATGTCTATTAGAAGAAGAGCCGCTTGAGGGAGGGTTCCAAGTACTTGCCTTCGAAGATGCAGCGGAGCTATTCACTTGACTACTATCGTATACACTCTCAAATTTAACAGCCTGCCACTTCTCAAGCCAAGAACTTACGGTCCCCTGCGGGACTTCCAGAATCTCTGCAATTTGAGTCACACTAAACTGTTTATGGCTCAATACAACTGCATGAGCTCTTCGACGAGATGTCATCGACTCTGACGTTTCGTATATCTCTTGCAGTAATTTGATGTCTGACTCAGATAACGACTGTATAAATTGCATCATTCATCCTATCTATAGGCTTTCACTAACAGCTCAACTGGATTCTGGATTGTACTTATTACTTGAATCCAAGTTACTCAAAAGCTTCAGAATTTTATAATAACGAAATTTGAGCTTTACTTCTGCCTGTAGAAAAGAAAAGCCTGCCATTGAGATGGAAATCACTTCACATCTCGATGACAGGCTTTCGTACAGAATTTAAAACTGAGTTAAAGCGCTATTCTTTTCCCAGATCGTTCTAAACCACCTGAAAATCAGTTCATCACACCCAACAACCAAACCATGGCGTTAATGGTCAGAAATGAGAACAGGGTCGCTGGTAGTAGGACTGCAGCGCATAGGCTACCCATATTGTAGCGCTGTCCGATCACAGCAAAAATACTGAACATCGGCATACAGGCCAGCACCAGAGCCACGCCTTGGAATACCGGATCCATAGGTGGCATCAGTAGCATCATCAGAAAGATACAGGCCGGGTGTAAGATCAGCTTGGCGGCGACGAGAATACCGATATCCTGCATCATGCCTTTAACTTTTATCCCCACCAGAATACCGCCAATGGTAAACAGGGCGACGCCACCCACGGTTACCGCAAACATATCAATCACTTTTGTCGCCACAGGTGGCACCTGGACCGATAGCAGTGAGCATAAAACGCCCAATGCAATTGAGATAATAATGGGGTTCTTCAATAACTGTGGCAAAGATTGCAGCAGGGCTTTAACAAAACGCTCATCTTTTTTACCCCCTGTATCCGCCAAAGCCAGTGCTAACGGCATCATAAAGAAGTTTTCGACAATCAGCGTGAGGGCAAAGGGTACCAATGCAGCCGGGCCAAACAGCTGAATAATAATGGGATAGCCCACCATCAGACTGTTAGAGAAGCTTGAGCCCATACCAAACATGGCGCTTTCGGTAAGGGATTTGCCACGATAGAGTTTGGCCAGCATAAAGATCAGGCTAAAGGCCAACAAAGAACCCAGGCCAAAGATCAGCAGGTAGTCCAGATGCAGAATATCTTGGAAAGATCTTTCACTCAGTGCCTTAAAGATAGCTGCAGGCAAGCCAAAGTTGACTACAAAAGCCCCCAGTGTGCGCATGCCCTCTTTCTGCAGAATGCCAAAGCGTACCGCGCCATAACCAATCAGGATCAGGATAAAGATAGGGCTGGTGATGGAGAGCACATATAAAAAGCCGTTTTGATCAAGCATAGCCAGTGTCGTATTAGTGAGTTTGCACGAAGGCTACTGCAAAACAGAAAATTAGTAAACATGTTAAGTAATCTCCCAATATCACTGCCAATACACTGAAAAACCGCAAAAGAAAAAGGGCTATCACAATAACCCAGTGCACTATTGCTAGCGCCGAGATAAAGGAGCACCTATAAAGAGCCCGGCAAAGCGAGAGAAAATAAGCAGACGAAAAAAAGGGGAAGCAAAGGCTTCCCCAAAGGTTGATGAGTGTGACGATAGTCCCGTCAGATCAATTTGCATTACGCAAGATTGGCACTTATTAAGAGTCTGAGCTCAGACAAAAGTTTCAATCTTTTTCATTTTTCTTTTACATCCGTTTTATCCAATTAAAACAAGCCGTTGCTAAGATCGACTCCAAAGCCCACGTCAGATACATCCGGTGAACTATACTGAAGAGGTTCCAGCTTAAGTTCAGTGGAGATTTCCCATGCAAGTTGATCATTTTTTCCAGCAACTTTGGTTTGATTATGTGCATGTCACACCTCAGGCTCAGGTCATCCAAAAAGCCCTTGAGATGGTCGGAGAGAATTTGGTTCATGACCATGTGTCATTACGTACCTTTAATCTGTCTCCTATGAATATCGTGATGCTGGAGCAACACTTACTTAATCTGGGCTATAAGCATTTCTCTCCCTATGAGTTAGAAGATCGACGTTTACAAGCCTGGAGTTATCTACCACCTCACGAGGGTTTACCCAGAGTTTTTTTCAGTGAGCTACAGACTCAATATCTGTCTTATAAGGCACAACAAGTGATTCACCGCCTGGTGGATGAAGTACCGCTGGAAGCCGTCAAACGGCCTCAGGTATTTTGGTCTGGCCGGTTGTGGTCGATGCCAACTTGGGATGAGTACCAGCTTTTGTTATCAGAAAGTGAATATGCGGCCTGGCTATCCGTTATGGGGCTCAGGGCTAATCACTTTGCTATCAGTGTGAATCATCTGAGTCGGACACCAGATATTGATCAAGTTCTCAACAAGGTCGAGGCCTTGGGCTATGGCCTGAACCTAAACGGTGGCCGTATTCGAGGCTCACGCATTGATCTATTGGAGCAAGGAGCCACACTACCCGACCAGATGATGATGCTGTTTGCGGACGGTTCCGAACACCCAGTCCCCACCTGTCACTACGAATTTGCACGACGTTACCCCGATTATCCCGGCCATCTTTATGATGGTTTTGTCGCAACAGGCATAGATCCTGCTTTTTCAAAATACAGCCCATTAGTTTAAATCGTTTGAGGTAAAATTGTCGTGTGAGGGGCAAACCATCAGTAATGGCTTTTAGTTTTTCTATTGGAAAGCCTTGTCGGCTACTTGCCGTATATAGAAAACACTCATGAAGCTAAAGTTTTTGCTAAAGAGTCGACAGCACAGATGATAAAATTCATTTGGATTCTCGCCTGATTCCGACACTTCTGGTCGATACAGATGTCTCGACCCGATGTTCACTTTATCCCCAGAAAAGGCTTGACAGCCTGTTATGCGACAAACAATCCAAGGTTTATGACAGTTTGCCATAATTCTTGCGACAGAGGCCTTGATTTCCATCTGCACTTCAGGTATTTGATATTCCAGAAAAATTTATAAATATTTGTTTTTAAAAGAAAAAATCCAATAAAAACTAAAATCTCATCGCCACTTTAATAAAATGACCTAAAAAGACACTTACCCACAAAAGCTGTGGATAATTCTTTGGATAAGTTGAGGAAAATAGGCTCAAGGAAACAAAAATAGCCCTACCTCCTTAAATTGTTTATTTTTTAACCAGCATCTTTTTACACGCTGTTACGCTATTGAAATCACGCATACCATTCATACCAAAGTCGCATAAAAGCGACTCTCAACCATGACGTCGGCTACTGACTATTTTTGCAGACTAGGCTAGTATTACCGGTTCACTTTTAAGGGGACCCTGGCAGCACTTTTGGTCAACCGTGAATCAGAAGCACGCCATGGCAAAATCTGTGCAGGGCAGGCACGACACAATCTTTTTTACAGGCCTGGCATAGGCTGTTTTATCGCCCGCACAAACTATATAACCACTCAAGAACACTATTGTTGCGTTTTTATTCAGGACAGGCACCCTACCGGCATGATTAAACAACTGGCTGAAAATAACCTGACTCAGACAGGCACATTAAAGCAAGAATATCTGGATTTTATCGACACCCTGAAAAAACGAGGTTTTAAAGGCGACCTCAACCCCGACTACGCGAATCGCGTTGTTCTCTCCACCGATAACTCCATCTATCAGATACTGCCGCAAGGGGTTCTGTATCCACGCAACATCGACGATCTGATACTGATCGCAAAACTCAGTAATGAAGACCAATTTAAAGATATCGTATTAAGCCCTCGTGGCGGCGGCACCGGCACCAACGGCCAATCTCTGACTGATGGCTTGGTGGTTGATATCTCCCGCCATATGAACACCATTCTGGAGATCAACGAGGAAGAGCGTTGGGTTCGCGTACAAACCGGTGTGGTTAAAGATCAACTGAATAAGGCGCTGAAACCTTACGGTCTGTTTTTTGCCCCTGAGCTATCGACCAGTAACCGCGCCACGATTGGCGGTATGATCAATACCGATGCCAGCGGTCAGGGTTCCGTACTGTACGGTAAAACCCGCGATCATGTTTTAGAACTGAATAGTGTTTTCCTGGACGGTACCGAATGGCTGTCCAAACCAATCTCTGATGATGAGTTGGATCAGATCAAACAACGTGATGACCGAGTGGGTGAAGCCCACCGAATCGCCGATCAGATCTTTAGCGAACAGCAGGAGCTGATCGAAGCCAAGTTCCCTAAACTGAACCGCTGCTTGACCGGCTATGATCTGGCTCATATCCGTGATGATAACGGTCAGTTCAACCTGAATTCGATTCTGTGTGGTGCGGAAGGTAGTCTGGCCTTTATTACCGAAGCTAAACTGAACGTACTGCCGATTCCTAAATTCTCCGCCTTGGTGAATATCCAGTATGGCAGCTTTAATGATGCCCTGCGTGATGCCAAGGATCTGATGGATTGGAACCCAACCTCCATTGAGACGGTGGATTCCAAGGTACTGAACCTGGCGATGAACGACATCATCTGGGATACGGTAGCGACCTACTATCCAAAAACCACAAGCCCGGAAGGTGAAGAGCAACAGATTGCCGGTATCAACCTGGTGGAATACACCGGTGATGACGAAGCCGAGTTGGATGCCAAACTGGCTAAACTGACCGCTCACCTGGATAGTATCTCTGGCAGTGAAGGCAAAAGCTTTGCTTACACCATCGCCAAGGGTGCCGGTGAGATCGGTAAGATCTGGACCATGCGTAAAAAGGCCGTTGGCCTGCTGGGTAACGCTCAGGGCGAAAAACGTCCGATTCCTTTTGTGGAAGATACTGCGGTACCGCCAGAGAATCTGGCCGACTTTATTATGGAATTCCGCGAGCTGCTGGACAGCCATAATCTGGCTTACGGTATGTTTGGTCATGTGGATGCCGGTGTACTGCACGTACGCCCAGCCATCGATATGAAGGACCCGAATCAGGAAACCATGATCCGCACCATCACCGATGGCGTGGTAGCCCTGACACAAAAATATAAAGGCCTACTGTGGGGTGAACACGGTAAGGGCGTGCGTTCCGAATACGCACCTGAGTTCTTCGGTGAACTCTATGCCTATCTGCAAGAGATCAAAGCGACCTTTGATCCCCGTAACCAGCTAAACCCTGGCAAGATCGCCACTCCAGCTAAGTCTGGTGCCGAACTATTGAAGATCGATAACGTGCCAACTCGTGGTGAGTACGATCGCCAGATCCCTGGTGCGGTACGCGATACCTTTAACGCGGCCATGTACTGTAACGGCAACGGAGCCTGTTATAACTTCGATCCGAACGATGCTATGTGCCCATCCTGGAAGGCGACCCGTGAGCGTACACAATCACCGAAAGGCCGTTCCTCTCTGATTCGTGAATGGCTGCGCCTGCAGGAAAAAGCCGGCGTTGATCTGAATAAAGAGATCGAAGAAACCCGTAGAAGTGGTTTTGTTGGCACCTTTATCCCTCGCATGCAAAACACTCTGGCCAAAAGAAAGGGCGAATACGACTTTAACCATGAGGTTTACGATGCCATGGCCGGCTGTCTGGCGTGTAAATCCTGTGTTGGTCAGTGCCCTATTAAGGTCAACGTGCCGGAGTTCCGCTCCAAGTTCCTGGAGTTGTACTACGGTCGCTACCTGCGCCCACTAAAAGATTACTTTATTGGCACGCTGGAATATGTCATCCCGACCATGTCTAAAGTACCGGCACTGTATAACGCACCGATGCAGGTGGGCTTTGTTCAGAAGCTGATGGCCAAATACGCCGGCATGGTGGATAGCCCTCTGCTGTGCAAAGAGAATATCGCCAAGGAGCTATCCAACTACGGTGTTGCCTGGGCCACTCCGGAAGCCCTGAATCGCCTGCCAGCGGAGCAAAAAGCGAAAAGCGTGGTGATCGTACAGGATGCCTTTACCAGCTTCTTCGAGACCCGTCTGGTATTGGATATTATGGACCTGTTAACCCGCTTGGGTTACCGCGTCTTCCTGGCTCCGTTTAAGCCAAATGGTAAGCCGCTGCATGTCCACGGCATGATGAACGCCTTTGAAAAAGCGGCAACTGAGAACTCAGAAATGTTGCGTCAGCTGGATCAAACCGGTGTTGCGCTGGTGGGTATCGATCCTTCCATGACGCTGACCTATCGTCAGGAGTACGCAAAATCATTGGCTGAGGATCAACTACCGAATGTCCAGCTGATTCAGGAATGGCTGGGGACTCAGACTGAACAGATCAAGGCGCTGGAACTGACTTTGAAAGAGTCGGAACAAGAGATCTTCCTGCTGGCGCACTGTACCGAAAAAACCAATGCTGCTCCGTCAATGAAGCAGTGGCAGCAAGTGTTTGATGCCTTTGGCTTAACCCTGACCCTGCAGGCGACCGGTTGCTGCGGTATGTCCGGTACCTTTGGCCATGAAAGTGCCAATGTGGATACCTCTAAGCTGATCTACAGCCAGAGCTGGTCTGCAGTGATCAACGACAGCGATAAAAAAGGTCGCGTTGTGGCGACCGGTTACTCTTGCCGTAGCCAGGTGAAACGTATTGATCAACAGCAGATTCCTCACCCTCTGCAGCTGTTGCTCGCTAAGTTGTAAGCTCCCATTTAAGTTGTAGGCTGCCATTAAAGCCTATTAAGTGGTTCAAATAGTATCTAAGTGATTTAAACCCCATCAGCTCCAGCAAAAATAGTCTGGAGCTGATGGGAACTTGACCTACCTTAGAACCCTTTGTTGCCCAGTCTTAGCCCCCTTGTTTACGCCCTTTTTCCCTATAAACACGACTCAGCTCGACTCAATATAGGAAACTTCTGCACTAAAGTACTATACGCATAATTCCTTGTTTTCCATACAATTTATGGCATTATTCATTGTCATAACGACCAAGACGGCAAAACCCCTGTCTGAACCACCATGATTTGACGTTATGGTCGGCGCAGAAAGTATTTTTTGCTCCGCTGTTTATCGCCTTATCTTAATTTAGGGCTTTTAACCCAGCATCAGCCTTGGGTAGAATCAATCATCGTTTTCCGCAGACTCACAGGGAATGGATGTGTCGCAATTGAAGTGCATAAAACAACGGGCAATCTTACTGCTCACACTCCTGACATCCTTCTCTGTTCTGGCACAAGAAAGCTCTGTTTTGCAGGTAGGTGTGCTGAAGTCAGCCAATATGGGCTACCTGGATCAACAGCAAAATCCTACCGGCTTTGAAGTTGAACTCGCGCAGAATATCTGCCAAAGAATTCAACGTATCTGCCATATCCAACTGCAGTCGTTCAGCCAGAATCTTAAAGATCTACAAGATAACAAACTGGATTTTGCCCTCTCGTCTATCCTGATCACCACTGAAAGAAAAAAGCGCCTGTTGTTTTCTGACCACTATATGCGCTCTTTCTCTATTTTTACCGGTTTGCCTGAGCAACCCAAATATCGCCCAGTACGGGTTGCTACGGTCAAAGGCTCCGTTCAGGAAAAGTATCTGCGCCAACATAAAGCCGATACAATGCAAACAATCAGCTATATGCACCTGGAAGATACTTTCCAGGCTTTACTTAAGGGTGAGGTGGATCAGGTACTGGGGCCTGCAATTTTACAATTGGGTTTTATCTCCAGACACGCCGAGTCTGACTATGAACTGCTGGGTGAACCTATTCGTCAAAATAATTTAGGTGGAAAAGTCGCAGTCGCTCTGCCACTCACTCATACCGAACTGCAACAGCAGATCAATCAGGCTTTGTCTGAAATGCTAACGGATGGCAGCTACAATCGACTGAACAAAAAATATTTCCCATTTAGCATTTACTAGAAAGATTATGAAGCAGATCAAACACCTATTATTAGGCTTAGTAGCACTGACCTACTCCAGCCTCGGCCAAGCCGAAGTACACTATAAAATTGGCATCTCAGACTCTTTTCAACCCTTTAACTATCGTGATGAAGACGGTGAGTTGAAAGGCTTTAATGTTGATATCGCCAAAGCACTATGTAGCGATATGAAAGTCAGCTGTGAGTTTGTAGTTACTCCCTTTCCCAAAGTGATTCCTGCTCTGGAAAGAGGCAGTATCGATTTTGCGACCAGTAATTTCTTAATCACGCCAGAGCGAGCTAAACGCATCAACTTCAGTGACAAGTACTATCGCTCAACCACAAGCCTGATTGGTTCGATCGATAACGCGCACCAAAACCCAAACGAAGTCTTGCAGGATAGCAGCGTGTTAGTGGCCACTCAGCAGGGCTCAATGCAAGCTCAGTACTTACAGGATAATAGTCAGGCTCAAGTCAAAGAGATCAAATCCATAGGCGCAGGCCTGGAGCTCTTGCGGCAACAGCAGATTGACTATCTCATTGCACCGACCTTATTTGCCCTGAACTTTCTGCAAAAAAGTGAAAATGCTGATTTAGACTTTATTGGCAACCCGATTGATCACCCCAACTTATCGGGCACGGTCCATATCGGTATCAGCAAACATCGTCCCGAATTAAAGGCTAAGTTAGATCAGGCAATTTTCAATATTCTGGAAAACGGTCAGTTAAGAATCATCATTAACCAATATTTCCCATTTGACGTTTACTGACACCATGACGACACAGAAACCACAAATCAGGCAGTTATTGGGACGTTTGGGCGTACTGCTTATCGTCTCATTCTGCATACTGATTGCCAGCATTCTTGGCTTAAGTCATGTGGCTTCTCAGCTGGCGGAAGAAAGCCAGAAATCTCTGCTACCTAAGATTCATGAACATCAAAGAGCTGCTCTTAATCTGGAGCGCCTGGAACGCATGGGTGACCTGGTAGCCTATGGTGTGGATATCACCATGATTCGCAAAAACGCACTGGCCGCTCAAGTACTGGCTTATCAGCCCTCTTTTGAGTTTGATCCCACAATCAGAGAAACCGTGCGTCGCTCTTATGAGCAGATCAAGCAACTGCGCAGAACACGTCAGTCGTTAATTCGATTACAAAGTAAAACAGCATCCTCGCCTTCACCACGCCTACAGCAACTTATTGAACAAGAGAAAAATCTCAGAGAACAATGGGATAAACAGAAACTCGGTTTGTTTGAATTGCAAAACCGCATTATCAGTAAAGCCACTCAGCTACAAACACAGACACTGCATAAGATCAGCCTAACCCATCAGAAGATCCTATTGGTAGGAGGTAGTGGCGTTACTATTTTATTACTGGTACTTACTGCTATTATCTACCAGCTGGTCAAGCATTTGATTAAACCAGTGCAGAAAGCCAGCCATGCTTTATTAGCTATCGAACGAAGCGAACCCTATTACCTGCGCCCGGCACGCTACGAAGAAACCAGTACCATTTTTCATGCCGTGGATCGCCTGGCAATCAACCTGCGCACACTACATGATCTGGCCACCACCGACTCCTTAACCAATTGCCTGAATCGTCGCTACTTTGTTGAACAGGCGGATGAAGCATTAAACCAGGCTCATGAGCAACATACTGACTTAGCTCTGGTGATGCTGGATATTGATCATTTTAAAAAGGTTAACGACTTGCACGGACATGCCACTGGGGATAGTACACTCAAACTATTTTCTCAGTGGATCAAAGAGATCATACCAAGCAATGCTCGTCTAGGGCGCTTGGGTGGTGAAGAGTTTGCATTACTGCTGCCTGAACAAAATGAGCAACAGGCTAGCATTTTAGCCGATCATATCCGTAGCCAAATTGCAGAACGATCCGCTAATTGTCCTGAAATCCCACCTATTACTGTTAGCATGGGCGTAAAAGGCCGAACAAGCCCTCTGGATCAGCTCGATAGTTTATTATCCAAAGCAGATAAAGCGCTCTATCACGCTAAAACCCAAGGTCGTAACCGAGTCGTTACTTGCGCTGAACTGACAGAATCAACCGAAGAGAAAACTACCTGAACTCTATTATCAACAGGTAGTGATCTGGCAACAGTTTTCCAGACACATTTTCAAGCTGCTGTTCGTAGTTTTGAC
>CAYFGP010000176.1:0-11874 GCA_964342385.1 uncultured Oleiphilus sp.
AGTCCGAATCGCTGTCTGAGTCCGAATCGCTGTCTGAGTCCGAATCGCTGTCTGAATCCGAGTCGCTGTCTGAATCCGAGTCGCTATCTGAATCCGAGTCGCTATCCGCATCCGCATCCGCATCCGCATCTGCGTCGGTATCATCATCAGCAGCATTAAACTGTGCTATAGATGCACCACCTTCTTGCTCCACAGAATTCGCATTCACTTCTACAGCAGCTGCAGTACTCTCAGACTCATTACTGTTTTCTAGAACAACACGCCCCTGAGGCAGGGGACTTGATACGGGCGGAACAGCTTCCTGGCCGCCATCACTGCTATCACTACCAGAACCGACTTCAACGGTTGAAGACTCTATAGACTCCGTATCGCTTAACTCTTCATCTGTACTTCTACCAGAAGCAAATGCCTGAGCAATTAGGGAGACACTTTCAGGCGCATCAGTTTGAATATTTTCGTTACCCGACTCATCTTCTGCACCAGCAACTTCGGAATTATCAATGATCTCTTCATCATCTTTTTCTTCTTCAGTACGGCTAAGAATCGTCGATTCATCGAACAGTAGAGCGTCATCACTTTCGCTGTTGTTCTCAGGCTTATTTTCAAACTGGTCAGCCATCTCGTCTACTCCCTTAGATCCATGTACATAAAATAAATTTTTACAGAATACTCGCTCTAATCATACTGACTTGCAAGTGCTTGTAGAACCAGATCAAAAGTTACATGCTCTGTGTCAAGCCTTGAAAATAAAGGGCTGTAGCTTTTTTGAACAATTAGAGTCGAGAAACTATTTTATTCATTGTTATATCACAACATTCTCACAAAAAAGACATTAAATACACATCTATACTCGACGCATTTTGATATCAGTCAAAACGCTTAACCTAACCACCTTAACTTCTTGCACAACCACGGAGGATTAAGCACAAAACGAAATAAATACGACGTATTGATTACGCCCTTAATAGAAACGGCAAAACAGACAACACAGGAACAAGAGAGAAATAACAGATGGGTCATGAAAAAAATGTAAAACGACAAAATTGGTCAGATAACCAAAAGCCAGATAGTCCACAAGAGGTAATGACAAGTATCAACCACATCGTAGCACCAACATCTAATCACACTTTAAGAAGCAACTACCTCATCACGCTTAAAAACCAAGCATCTCGACCCAATTCCTCCCTCCTGATTACATAACACAACATTTTGATCATCAAAGTGACATACCGTGTCAGATAGAAACAGAAAACCCGTTATGTAATATAAAAAAGTCTTCTTTTCTGATTTGTAACCTGCCATATACATTTTAGAGACAGAGTCCTAATATCAAATCCATGCTCTACGCTTACAAGGCTGACCAGAGCACCATTTGACGGACCACTGAGGATGGAACAATGCGTGCGGAATATATCAACCCCATGCTGTTATCGGTGATGGATACTCTCACTCAGATTACTCACCATGAACCTTGCCCCGGCAAACTAAAAGTCAAAAAGCATGAACTGGCCCAAGGCGCAGTTACTGGACTTGTTAACCTGCAGATTAATGATCAGGTAGGCTCTCTTGCCCTTAGCTTCAGTCGTGATCTGATTCTAAATGTCGCTTCAGAAGTGACTCATACTCGTCATCGACATATCGACAATACTGTACTGAATTTGGCAGGACGTCTGACTTATATGGCTTGCAGCGGTGCTCAGCAATATATGGCAGATAAAGATGCGGTGATGATGCTAACTAACCCTCAAGTGTTTCAGGGCTTTAGAAAGCGCGTCCATCACGCGGTGAACGATACTAAGCTGATGGTGCAGTTTGAAACTCCAGCAGGTATCTGTTTCTCAGAGTTCTGTTTTTCCCGTCTGCGGGATGAGTTTGAGATTCGGCATTAAGCGCTTTCTCCTCCAGCTATAACTTATAGCCAGCTCAGGCTATCTTGGGCCAGTTGAAAGCTCAGGCTTAATGCCGAACAATCATTGCACAGCGATAACAGTTGTTATACGCCCGCATGATCACCGCAGAAAGGATTACTACGACGCTCCTGACCAAAGGTCGACATAGGACCGTGACCCGGAATAAAGCGCACTTCGTCACCCAGTGGGAACAGCTTGTCACGAATTGAGCTGATCAGTGTTTTGTGATCTCCTTTTGGGAAATCGGTACGACCAATAGAACCCTGGAACAATACATCCCCCACCAGCGCCAGCTGCTCACCGGAATGATAAAACACCACATGACCTGGTGTATGACCTGGGCAGTGCAGGACATCAAACACTTCCTCACCGATCTTTACCTGATCACCATCCGTTAACCAACGGCTTGGTTCAAATACTTCACAGCTTGGAAAGTTAAACATACGGCTTTGTTCTGGCAGGCCCTGAATCCAGAAGTCATCTTCTAGATGTGGTCCTTCAATAGACAAACCCAATTCTTTCGCCAACGCAGACGTACCACCGGCATGATCGATATGAGCATGGGTCAGCCAGATCTGTTTAATGCTAACACCCAGATCATCGGCACGCTGTTGAATACGGTCAATATCACCACCGGGATCAACCACGGCTGCGTCTTTACTTTTATCACACCACACCAGGGTGCAGTTCTGTTGAAACCCGGTTACGGGAATAATCTCAAATTGCATTTATTCAGGCTCCCTTATAATAGCGGCAAGCCTATAACTTGAGTTTTTCTGTTTCAAGTAAGTTTTGGTGAGTGAGATAGGTTTTAGTCAATGAAGTGTTTTTTAGTGAACGAAGTAGAACCTCGTCAAGCGAAGCGGGGATTAGCAGCACCCGGGGCTCACAAAATCTGACTTACAACAATCATACAAATTAATGACACCTATTTTGTTTGCAACTTTTTCCACATGGGTTAGTCTGAGAGGGTAAGCACAAGAAAACAGGTCATTAAGACCACAAAAACTGGTCAATTATTCTGGCCATACGGCAAAGCGCTCTGTTCACCCACAGCCTGATCACATCAGGTTAAAAATTTGAACAAGCCACTGATTCGCCGAGTTAAATTAGCTTTAGGAGTACCCCATGGCAGTTGAACTGATGATTTCTACAATTTTAACGCTTGTTGTCGCTGTCGGGATGTGGATTCACTTTCAACGGGCAGCACAAGACCTGAAACCTGTTCGCATTAAAGCTGAGTATCGCAAAAAGGATCGTTGGGATAATCCAAATCCAAGAGACTAAATTCAGACTTGATCACGGTGTTTGTAATATGTGATCTGATGTCTCATCCATATTAAAAAGCCGAGCCGATGTGTTCGGCTTTTTTGTGCCTGTTTCTTCTGACGAGTCTTTTTGCTTAAAGAGAATAGGCCCAAACAAAAAAAGGGCACCCGGGCTCAATCGGGTACCCCTAAAAGCATGACAAAAGTCATGAAATCACATTAAACAATTTTCACAGATCGCCTGAATATTACAGACAGCCTTAGAGATGACGGCCTGCCTAGATACCACAGATTGCCTGGATATTAAGGCGTCTCACCCGCCTGTAGGCGCAGCTGGATCTCTTCCAGACATGGCACTACATCCGCAATAGAATCAACCACATAGTGTGCACCGGCTTGATAGAAGCGCTTATATGCTGCCTGACGACGAATCTCCTGCTCGTCTTCGGACAGGGCATTCCACTCATCCAGAGGCAGACCGACTTCATTACCGCTCACTGCCACACCAATAGTCCACATACCACCGCTCAGGCCTTCATCAATACCGGTCAGGGTATCGTCGATCTTCACACAGGCTTTTACATCGCTTACGCCCAGCTCAATCGCATTGCGCAGGCACATATGCGGGAATGGACGACCTTTAGGCACGTCAGTCGCACATACATTACTCTGTGGCTTGTAGCCTTGCTCAGCAGCATTTGCCAGCAGACCACCGATCATACGATCCGCATAACCTGTGTTGGCACCGATGGCAATATTGTTCTCTTCACACCAGGCCAGTGTATCGATCAGACCAGGGATCAGTTGACCGCACTGAGCGATCGCTTCAATCTGCAGAGGCACAAACTCCTCATACATACGATCGATATCAGCATCAGTCGGATACTCGCCGTGGGCTTCCTTCCAGGCATCACGTACACGAGGCATTACCGTCAACTGACGAATATGCTCACGCTTTTCGGTACCCATAGGCGCACGGGCTTCAGCAATAGTGATCGGAGTTTGGTTTGCAGCAAACAGATTCTGGAAAGCACGAATCGGAGCCATAGAACCAAAATCAACTGTGGTGCCTGCCCAATCCATAATGATGGCTTGCAAAGGGCCTACATAGTGACGGCTGTACTGATACATTATCTATATCCTGTCTTAAGTCTTAACTGGCATTAACCAGTAAAAATATTTAAAAGCATTTAAAGCGTGTTAAATCACTGCCGGGATAGCGCGTGACGCTTAAGCAGTGACTTCGTTTTCTTCAGTCAGCACCGCGTGACCGCTTTCGATACCCATCTCGTCCAGTACCGCAGCAATCGCCGCCAGCACCTGATCGATCTGCTCATCGTACAGCTGACCGATACAACCCAGACGGAAGCTATCGACTACGGTCAGTTTGCCCGGATAAATCACAAAACCATGAGCCTTAATGCGGTCGTAGAATTCGGTAAAGTCAAAACGCTCGTTCTGTGGCGACAGGAAGGTCACAATAATTGGGGACAGCCACTTTTCATTCAGCAGGGTACGGAAACCCAGCTCTTTCATACCGGCAACCAGACGTTGTTGGTTACGCTGGTAGCGCGCCAGACGACCTTCAACACCACCTTCAGCGGCATGTTCAGCCATCGCCTGTAGGAAAGCCGCCACGATATGGGTCGGCGGAGTGAAGCGCCATTGACCGGTTTTCTCCAGATAAAGCCACTGATCGTACAGATCCAGGCTCAGGGAGTTGGCATTGCCTTCACACTGCTCCAGCGCGCTACGACGAATAATGCTAAAGCCAAAACCCGGTACGCCTTCAAAGCATTTGTTGGCGGAAGAGATGATGGCATCAAACGGCAGCTGCTGCGCATCCACAGGGATGGCACCAAAAGCACTCATGGAATCGATAATCAGACTGCGACCATGACGGGCCACAACGTCTGCAATTTCAGGCACCGGGTTCAGAATACCGGAGCTGGTTTCACAGTGAATCACGGTGACGTGAGTGATAGTTTCATCGTTAGCCAGAATCTCATCCACTTCTTCCGGCATCGGTGGCAGATAGTCACCTTTATCTAGCGTCACGTAGGCGCGCTGCAGATAACCCAGAGTTTTAGCCAGACGCTGGCCATAGGCACCGTTCATCAGCACCAGTGCCTTACCCTCTTTCGGGATCAGGGTGCCCAATGTGGCTTCAACCGCAAAGGTACCGCTACCTTGAACAGGCACACAAACGTGAGTTTCAGAAGCGTTGGCAACTGCCAGTAGCTGATCACACAGCTGTTTGGTCATGGCACGGAAATCACCATCCCAGGAGCCCCAGTCACGCAACATGGCTTCTTTTACCGTGTCGGTTGTGGTGATAGGGCCCGGTGTTAACAGGTAAGGCGGCTTACCTTGTGCTACTGGATTTTTGATATCTGACATATCACTTTTCTCTTAAATTAGTATCAGCTCAAATTCATATCAATTTAAGTTACCATCAACCTAGATTGAGATATTTCGTTGTTTCTTTAACTGCGTCTTCAGCGTTTATCTAATCTGGTATATACCAGATTTTAATTTAAAAAAATGTCGCTGACCAGATGCTTTAAACACTCACACAAAAAACGCTCACACAAAAGTTTCTCTTGAGAGAATGGTTTTATTCTTCAGCTATTGGCGGAAGAATATCGAAACCCTTTTGTCTAAGTGTGTATATTTTTCTTTCAATCGCTTAACCAACATATGCTCAGCTAACAAAAGCCTTATTGGCTGAGCATGGCACCAATCGTGTGGCTGCCATGCTCATCGGCATCAGTCATCCATCCCGTTTTAACGGGTACGCCAGCCCTGAGTCACAGTTAATAGTTTCTGAGACAGCAACCAGTGCACACCTTTAACGGTTAAGCAGGTCAGCAGAATCATCACGGCCATCGCTGCGGCAGAGGCGGTATTGCCCGCTTCATCCATATTCATCACAGAGATAGAGGCCAGCATGGTATCGGTGGAGTAGAGGAAAACAACAGCCGATACAGTGGTCATGGCATTAACAAACAGATAGACTGAGATCTCCAATACTGCAGGCAGGGACACCGGCAGGGTGACCTTCCAGAAAGTGACATAGAAAGGCACCTTCAGAGAGGAAGACACCGATTCAAACTCACCATCGATCTGTTTCAGCGCGGTCACCGAGGTCAGGTGACAGACGGTATAGAAGTGCACCACACTGTTCAGCACCAGAATCGCCATGGTGGCATAGACCACATTCAGCGGGTTACCCGGCTCGTTAAAGAAGAAGATATAAGACAGGCCCAGCACCATGCCCGGAACCGCCATAGGGATCATCGCCATCAGGTGCAGCAGATTACGCACCGGCTCAAAGGCACGCCCTTTCTCCACCAGATAAGCGTTAAAGAACACCACTGCCGTACCGATCACCGCAACCCAGGCCGCCATCTCCAGAGAGTTAAAGTAGAAGTCCCAGCTGGCACCCACTTCTTCAAAGTTGTAGTTATTGAATGTCAGTGCCGTGTTGTAAGGCCAGAAGGTGATAAAGGAAGCGTAAAACGCCATACCGATCACCAGTAGAATCGCGGTGACAATCAGGCCACAGATAACAAAGAACAGACGATCCTTCAGTTTGTTGGGCTCAGGCACAAAAGGCACGGCACGGGCAGACAGCATCGCCACCTGTTTCTTCTGTACGATACGGTCTGCCATAAAGGAGATCACTGCAGGCAGTAGCAGTACAACGGATACCACAGCACCCATCTGGAAGTTTTGCTGACCGACCACCTGCTTATAGATATCCGTAGCCAGAACATTAAACTCACCGCCGATCACCTTAGGCACACCAAAGTCGGTGATCACCAGGGTAAAGGCCACAAAGCTGGCACTGATCAGACCGTATTTAGCCGATGGCAATGTGACGGTAAAGAAGGTACGCATCGGCGAAGCCTTCATCACCCGGGCCGCTTCATACAGACGGGCATCGGAGTTAGAGAGTGCCGTCACCATAATCATCAGTACGTGTGGGAAGACCCAGAAACACATCCCGATCACAATACCAATAGGGCCGTAAACCGATTCGCCAAACAGTACGCCTTTAAAGATACCCTGATTGCCCAGCAGATAGATCAAGCTGATCGCAGGCAGCAGAGAAGGTG
Source organism: uncultured Oleiphilus sp. (assembly GCA_964342385.1). GTDB lineage: Bacteria > Pseudomonadota > Gammaproteobacteria > Pseudomonadales > Halomonadaceae > Oceanospirillum. The sequence continues at coordinate 7,300 of CAYFGP010000176.1, forward strand.
CAAACAGTGGCAACAAGGTCAGTGCACGCAGGGTCTTTTTACCCGGCATACAGGTCCGCGTCATGCCATAGGCAAATAAGAACGCCATCACGATCACAATAAATGTGGACGTTAATGCAATTTGCAGCGAGTTTGCCACCGACTCAAACAGTACCGGATTGCTGAAGTAGGTAACAAAGTTACTCAGGCCAACAAATTCACCGTCAGCATTCTCCAGGCTTTTCACCAACATGGAGCTTAATGGCATCAACAGGGCCACAAACAGGAAGGCCACCGCCAATAAAATCACACCGCGCTGGATATAATCCTCACGACCCAAGCGGATCTTATCTGCTGGGTTTACGTTACGATTCAGAACCCCAATCATGACGCAGCTCCAGCGGTTTGCTTACCTGTACTACTGGTGTTGTTCGCACCTGTATTAGCAGAGCTGTTGCCTTCATAGCGCTCATAGACTTGCAGATCATTGACCGCTACACAGACTTCAACATCCTGGCCTGGGCAGCAGTGCTTCAGGTTGGCATCCTGAGTGCTGACATCGATCTTCACGATCTGATCGGCCTTCATCAGTGCCACTTCAACCCGCAGGAAGTTGCCCAGGAATTCGGTATTCATTACGGTACCGGCGAAACATTCCAGATCGGCTTCGTTACTGCGTAAAGATGCTTTGCTATCACCGGCGGCAACCAGTTGCGCCACTTCAGGACGGAAGGCTAACCAGGTCGCATCCATAGCCTCGGCCTTATAGGACATACAGCGAATAATGCGATCCGACATACGCACTTGCTGATTACTGGAGGCCTTGGTTGGCAATAGATTCATGGTACCGACAAAGTTGGCGACAAAGGCATTGGCCGGACGACGATACACCTCTTCCGGTGTGCCCACCTGCTCAATCACACCGTGGTTCATCACCACGATACGATCCGCCATCGACAGGGCCTCTTCCTGATCATGGGTCACCATAATGGTAGTAATGCCCAGCTGACGTTGCAGGTTACGGATCTCCTGACGCAGGTGCAGACGCACACGGGCATCCAGAGCAGACAGCGGCTCATCCAACAGTAACAAGCTTGGTTCCGTCGCCAGTGCACGGGCCAGTGCGATGCGCTGCTGCTGACCACCGGACAGTTGTGCTGGATATTTTTTCGCCACATCCGGCAGGCCAATGGTATCCAGCAGATCACGTACTTTCAGATCGATTTTCTGGCGGCTCATATTCTGACTGCGCAGACCATAAGCAATATTGTCAGCAACACTCAGATTCGGGAATAAAGCATAAGACTGGAAGACGATACCGAAGTCACGTTGCTCCGGTGGCAGACGGGAGATATTGCTCCCGCCCTGGAAGATCTCACCCTTGCTTTGTGGGTCCAGACCGGCAATAGCACGCAACAGTGTGGTTTTACCGCAACCGGAAGGGCCTAAAAAACAAACAAATTCACCTTCGTTGATCTCCAGAGAGATCTCTTTTAACGCAGCAAAGTTGCCGTAGTGCTTCCAAAGTTTATTCACCTGAAGATAAGGTGCACCAAGCTTACGGGAACCTTGCTGCCCGGTATGTGAAAGCGGTTGCTGAACTAACGCCGTCATTGGAGTCTCCAAAATGTCATCCGCAGGTTAAACCTGTCTGCTGTAATTTTTAGTGCTACATGGGTTCAAGCACTGTTTTGATCAAAAACCTACTCTAGCCAAAACTTGATCTATGCAGCTGTGCTGATCAGCACTGTTTTTCTATCGATACGGAGCTCGCCATACGGATAGAGAAACAGTCTGAAAGAGGATTAATAATCCCACTTGATTGCTACTGGGATAGTCCAGTTATTGAACCACCAGAAGGAGACAGAATTATTTCTGCCTCCCACTTTTTCCGATTAGGTTTTACGCTGGATCTAAAGCGATTGAATGATCCGGCTGAAACCTATTCAGTCATTAAATCCAATTACTTTGGATCGCTCTTACCGTCGTAACGGGTCTGCCAAGTCGCCAGAATCTCTTTGCGCTTGCCTGCAGCCCATTCGAAGTTGTTGTTGATCATCAGCTCTTCAGCGTTGCTTGGGTAGTGAGGGATTGGCTTAGCCACACCTGGGTAACCCACAACAGCGAAGCTCTTGTTGTACATCTGGTTCGCTTGTTTAGTGATCGCAAAGTCCATCAGCTTCTGAGCGGCTTCCAGCTTATCCGTACCTTTTACAATAGCGGCTGCTTCCATATCCCAACCCAGACCTTCCTGAGGGAATACCAGATCCAGCGGTGCACCTTTCTTCTTCAGGTTGGCACCCTTATATGCGAAGGAGATACCGATTGCCGTTTCACCCGCCGCAGCCAGTTTGCACGGCTTGGAACCGGAGTGAGTGTAACGAGCGATGTTGTTGTGCAGGCGGTCCATGTAGCCCCAACCCTTGTCTTCACCAAACATCTGCAGCCAGGACGATACGTCCAGGAAGCCAGTACCGGAAGACGCTGGGTTAGGCATGATCACGTGGCCTTTGTAGATCGGCTTAGTCAGATCTTCCCAGCTGGTTGGTTTTGGCAGACCATGCTTTTTCGCTTCAATCGTGTTGAAACACAGTGCGCCCATCCAGGCATCCATGCCCACCCAAGATGGCGTTGCATCGTTATCACGGAACTTAGGAGACAGCTTTTCAACACCTTGAGGTGCGTATGGTTGCAGCATGTTTTGCTCTTTCAGTACCAACAGACTGGTCGCTGCCAGGCCCCATACCACATCAGCCTGAGGATTGTTCTTTTCAGCCAGCAGCTTAGCGGTTACGATACCGGTGGAGTCACGAACCCACTTAATTTTGATATCTGGGTACTGCTTGTTAAACGCTTTTGCGTATGGGCGCAGCTGCTCAGTTTCCAGTGCGGTGTAAACTTTCAGCTCGGTTTGAGCTTGTGCAACAGAAGCTGCCAGTAGCAGCGAGCCCGTCAGGCCCAGAGAGATCTTCTTAACCAGGTTTACCGCTTTCATCTGTAACGTCCTCAGTATTGGATTTGGTATATACCAAAAATTAACAAGCAAATATTTCAATTCGATTAACGAAAAGTGAATGGAAAATGAAACCTTTATGGCTTTTCCATGGCTGCACAGTAAAAATCACTACGACGCCAGATCTTTTCGCTCTCTAACCTGCTGACAACATTCGTTTTTCTTGTATACAACCTGTTAAACGACACGGTTTAACGTCTTTTGCTCAACGCTCTCTTATTTTGAACGCTGCATTCTTTCCCTAAGCGCTTTTATCTTGATCGCTACGCTCTAGCTCTCTGCTTTGCACTGAATACAACAGCTTTCCTAACCGCTGCGTTTGCCACAACGAGCCAGTGCACATTCACGCTGAAAGTTTTCATCCAAGGGATTAATTTCACCGAAACGCTCTATCGCTAAAGGCTGGAGATCGGTATAAGCCTGCTGATCCAAAGCCAACTCCGACACTAAACGTCCCATGCCACCTGACATGCCGATCCCACCTCCGGAACAACCGGTCATGGCAATAAAACCCTCTAACAGCACCTTGCCTTGATTATCTTTCAGGAAACCGATTAATGGAGCTCCATCCGGGGTATAGCTGGAGATGCTGGAAATATAATGTTCGATACCGGTTTGGTTCAGACCAGGGAAGAAGCGACTGAAGGCCTCATAACCATCCTCTAATGCTTCCCAGCCTTGCTCATCCTGACCAAAACTAAAGCCGGCCAGATCCTGCGGCAGCTTGTCCGGGCTGGCGTAGATCGGGTGATAATCCCGTAAACCAAACAGCAGATGACCAACCTCAGGGCGAGCATAGGCTCTGGCATCGGGCAGGATCACCATCGGGGAATCTGTGGGTACACTATCAAGCGCTTCGGTGATCCAGTAATGACTACGTACCGGAGCCATCGCCAGATTGATGCCTACCTGACGGGCCAGCATGGTGGACCAGGGGCCTGCGGCATCAATCACAACATCGGCAAAGACCTGCTCACCGTTTGCCAGCTCAACACCCATCACTTTGTCGCCTTGCTGCAGGATCTTCTCAACCTTACAGCTCTGGTTAATTTCCAGACTGGAGCTGCTCTCTGGCTGACTGGTTAAAGCCTTAGCACCTTGCGCGTAAGCAACCGCTAACTGATAGGGGTCGATAAAACCATCATCGGGCATCAGGGCTGCCAGGGTATCTTCCGGAAGATCTAACCAGGGACATAATGCCATCGTCTGACGGGACGATAACCAGTCCACACGTAGATTTTGCTGAGCAGCAACCTGAGCCATCTGCTCAACCTGCTGACGGGATTCAGGCTCAGTACCCAAGTGCAAACTACCCACTTGGTTGTAAGGTAGTTTCTGACCTAATAACTGATCCAGCTCTTCAATAGCGGTAAAGGTTTCCCGTACTAGATCGGCAATCACTGTTTTCTGACGAGCACGGGTCAGCAGAGCTGCAGCGTAACTGGTCGTTGCTGCTGCCAGGGTATTGCTTTCAAACAGGGTAATCTGGCAATTCGGCTGTTTGCTTAGTGCATAAGCTGCGGAGCAACCTAACCCGGATATTTCATAAACAAGCAGTAGCCTGTCACTTTTAGGTTCATTAT
>CAYFGP010000177.1:0-11736 GCA_964342385.1 uncultured Oleiphilus sp.
GTGCTGATGTTGGAAAATAAAAAGGCGACTCGACTGCTCATTAACACTGAGCGGCTAAGTCGCCTTTTTCTATTTTGGAGCTTTCAGTAAAAACTTAAGCCGCCTGGCGGGGATCAGTTTGCTGTGCAATCGGGCGCTGCGCTTGCTCCAGACGGAAGCTCTCCAGTGCTGGATAAGCACTAAAGTCATACAGCTCGCGGAAAGTCACCCAATCCAATAGTGCAAACACACACATGGCTGGATACTGCCAATCATTGAACAAACCGTCTTTTGCCATCTGCTCCAATACTGGCAGTGTCAGATCAATACGCTCTTCCTGCAGTTTTAAAATCAGAATATCGCTTTCAATATCGATACCCGAGCGTAGGGACATCAACTGAATAATAAAAGACTCCTGCAAGCTATCCACCAAACTGATGGCATTTTCCTGCTCTAGCGTCAGGGTCTCTTTTTGCAGTTTGTCATTCAAATAGCGGTAGATCACCCGTGAATCAAACACCGACTGCTCGCCATCAACCAGCATAGGAATCTTCATGGCAGGTGTATAGGTCTTCAATATCTCCCGCCCTTCTTCACTGTAGATATTCAGATCAACAAACTCATAGTCTGTATCAGCCAACCACAAGCGGATACGACGTACATAAGGTGATGGGGTTGAGCCTACCAGTTTCATTATCATAACTCCTGTGGGAACAGTTAACTGCTAACCATTGCTAAACCGAAAAGGATATAGGTCACTGAATTTAAGTGCTTTTTACCATTAATACCATACTCTCAAGCAACTTAAATGGACAACAATGAAATACTTTAGTTTCTCTATATCGGGATTCAAGCAGTGTAGCTCAATTTGGTTGCATATCAGCGCATGACGTTTGATATCAAGAGCAATTGATATTGAGAGCAATTCCCATTAATGTTTACAGCGATTTAAACGACACGATTTGGGAAAAGAATCATGAGTACAGCAAAAATTCTGATTGTTGAAGATGATAAAACACTCAGTAATCAGCTAGCCGCTTTACTGACAGAAAAAGGATTTTGCACTGCTCAATGCTTTGATGGCCAGCAAGGATTACTGACAGCGTATGGTGAGAAGTTTGATCTAATTCTGTTGGATGTGCTTTTGCCTACTCTGGATGGTTTTTCTGTGTTAAGCCGTTTGCGCAAAAAACAGCAAACACCGGTAATGATGCTGACAGCCTGTGGCGCGGAAGAAGAGCGTATTGAAGGCTATACCCAAGGTGCCGATGATTACCTACCCAAACCGTTTAACTTCAAAGAATTGATTCTACGTATTGATGCATTATTACGCCGCTCTATGCCTGACAAGAGCCCACAGCAACCTTCACTCACACTTGAACAAGACGGCTTGATATTATGCCGTAGCCAGCAGCAAGCGATCTTCAACGATCAAGATCTGGGCTTAACACCGATTCAGTTCAAACTGCTATGGACTCTGGCCGACCACAGAGGAGAAATCTTAAATAAGCCCTATCTTTCTCAAGTGGTGTTAGAGCGAGCCTTTAGTCGTTACGACCGCAGCCTGGATATGCACCTGAGCCGTGTGCGCCGTAAATTGCTGGATGCTGGCTTAGCGCCGGAACGCCTAAGCACAGTGCACGGCAAGGGTTATTGCCTACAGTGACCAACACATTCTGACAACTCACTTTTTGTCTTGCCTGCCTTTTTACTCTTTGCCTTAACTCAACTGATGACACTTTTGTATGAGAAAAAGATCCGCCTTTCTGTTCCGCAATAAAGGACTATTGTGGAAGCTGTGCGGCAGTATCGCTGCAGGTACCGTTCTGCTGTTCTGGAGTATTGACCTTCTGGTGCAACGCACTGAGCAGCGAATGAGCCATATCTCCGAACACCACAGACAAGAACTCAATGCCTATGGTCGTGAAGCTGAACGTATCTTTAGTGAGCAAGGTGAAACTGCTCTGGCCGAATATTTACTTGAACTACAAGAGAGAGAAAGTACCTGGGCCGCAGTGGTCCACTCAAATATAACCCCTCTGGCAGGCAGTGATATCAGCGCTTACTTTAACAGTGGCATTTTATTAGGACGCAGCACGGAATGGAAAATCCATCTCTACTTTGAATTTAACCCTGTGATAGAAGTGCCTTTTATCGACAAACATCATCACTTTCTGATTCGTTTGCCTCAACGCATGCGACCTGGAGCCTTCTTCCCGCTGACTCAATTACTGTTACAAATTGCGCTGCCACTGGTATTAATGATCCTCTTATCCGTAGTGCTTTATCGTCATGTGATGAATCCCCTTAGACAGTTAGAAAAAGCCACTCGTCAGTTCAGTGAAGGGCAGTTTGATGTGCGGGTAAAAAACTATCTTGGTGTGAGAGATGATGAATTGGCCGCTTTAGCAGAGACCTTTGACCATATGGCAGAGCGCACAGGCACTTTGATTTTAACCCAGCGTCAGTTGCTGGGAGATCTCTCTCATGAGCTAAGAACACCGCTGGCTCGAATGGATATGGCGCTGGATTGTATTGAAGCAGGGATTAACCCCAAGGAATCTCTAGACAGGTTGCGCTATGAAGCCTCCACGATGCGTGAATTGGTTCAGGATGCCCTGACATTGGCTTGGCTGAATAATGAATCCCCGACCCTGGATCAAGAAGAAGTTGATCTCAATGAACTGTTACAACTGATCGTGGAAGATGCCAACTTTGAGTACCCAGACCATCCGATTCAATTGATTGAAGAAGCTCATATCGTACTGGAAGCCTCAAGCCACAGAGCATTAGGACAAGCTTGTGAAAATATTATTCGTAATGCACTGAAACACAGTATTGGTCAATGCCCGGTGCAGGTTTTGCTGTCAAAAGAAACGGCAGTGAACAGGGCCAGTGACACAGGTATTCCAGAGCAGAGCATCAAGATTACTGTACGTGATCAAGGTGGTGGTGTGCCCGAAGCACTGCTCAATAATATTTTTGAACCCTTTTTCCGGGTAGATAAAGCAAGATCTTCAGACACGTCTTCAGGTATTCACCCCGAATCGACTGTTATGACTCAACAATGTTCCGAAACAGAGCAGAAAAAATCCGGTGGATACGGTCTGGGGCTGGCTTTAGCTAAACGACAAATTATAGCAACCGGTGGCAATGTTCGCGCTCAAAACATCTACAGCCATGACCAAAGACGCATAGGCTTGGAAATTAAAATTTGTCTGCCTGCGAGTGAAAAGTAACAGATGTAAAAAATGTTAACTTTTGAGGGACGACTGTCATAATCCCACGCAATTGATAATCGTTCTTAATAAAGTTGAGCATTATGACATACCCGTTAAAAGATAAAAAAGCACACGGCAAGCAGTTTCCTGTCTCGTTACTGTTTGCTGCAGTTACCGCGGCTCTGAGCACTTCTGCAGTTTATGCAAACCAAAGCGACACTGAGCAAACTCGTGTAGACACCGGTATGCTACAAGTGGTCGGACAGGCAACCTCTGGCATGGATGGCTTTATTGATCAGGACACTTTGGAGCAGGCTCAAGCCACTGATCTGACAGATATCTTTAAGGGTGATGCGTCCATCACTGCTGGCGGTGGTGTGCAGATGGGTCAGAAGATCTATCTGCGTAATATCGGCGAAAATATGCTGAACATCTCCATTGATGGAGCTGAACAAGCAGGCGCTGTATTCCACCATTCTGGCAGCATCAGCATAGAACCCGAGCTATTAAAACAGGTTGAAGTTGAAGCAGGTGCAGGTAGTGCCACTGCGGGACCTGGTGCCATGGGTGGTTCGGTACGCTTCGTGACAAAAGATCCTTCCGACCTGCTAAAACCAGGAGAGAAAGCCGGTGCCCTGCTGAAAACCCAATACTTCAGTAACGGAGAAATGGTTAAAACCAGCGCGACGGTATTTGCTCAGGATAGCTCCGAAAAGTTTGGTGTTATGTTGAGCGTAGTGAATGCCGATCAGGATGAACTGGAAGATGGTAAAGGTAACACAATTACCGGTACTGAATCGGACCGCACTTTGGGTTACGTCAAATTTGTCGCCAATCCAACCGATGAACACCGCATAGCACTCAGCTACGAAAATCTGGATGAAGAAGGTAAAGCCCCTTATCGCCCTGAGCTGGCTACAGGCGCTCGCAACGTTGCAGAACCCACTGAAAACACCCGCACTACCGCTATTCTCGCTTATGACTATGATTCAGTGAGCAATGATCTGCTTGATCTATCGGTCACCCTATACAACACCAAGCAAGAAGAACTACGAGAGTTTCGCGGCACGCCCTACGACGGTTATGTAAAATCGACCGGTCTGACCGTACAAAACAGCAGTATTCTCGGTGATCATGAACTGGTCTATGGTCTGAACTACCGTGATGATACAGCGGTTCTGAATGATGTTGATTCTGATCCTTCTCAATTTAAAGAAACCGGCGAGGTGAAAGGTGTCTTTGTTCAGGATACCTTTGAAGCAACACCTGAACTGACCATCTCCGGTGGTATGCGCTTTGACCAATATACTCTGGATGGTATCAGTGGTGAGGAGTTTGATGACAGCGGTGTCAGCCCTAACCTGAGCGCCAACTATGACATCAGCTCTACACTGAGTGTCAGCGCTGGTTATGGTCAAGTGATGCGCGGTGTGGAACTGAAAGATTCATTTAAACTGGCATCCTCATACAACTCACCAGATCTTGAAGCGGAAACGGCAAAAAATGTTGAGCTGGGTGTGGACTATAGCTATAACGGCCTGAATCTTTCCGCTGGCGTTTATCGCTCTGTGATCGAAGATCCAATTGGCGGTGATGCCCCCTGGTCCAAAGAATACATCAACATGGAACACGATATTAAAACCAAAGGTTTCACCCTAAGCGGTGACTACAGTTGGGATAAATTAAGTGTATCCGCCAGCTTCAATCATGCGGATAGTGAGGCCAACGGGCAAACAGTAACCCGTTACGCCTACAGCTCTACAGCCACCTCGATTGGTGATACTTTAGTGCTCAATGTCGCATACGATGTGAATCCTGATCTAAAACTGGGTTGGACGGCAACCCATGTCGCTTCGATCAATGATATCAATCTGAATGTTGCGGGTTACGAGTTAAACGTTGATAAGCCCGGTTACGATGTACACGATATCTATGTGCGCTGGCAGCCACTGGATGGCGACAAACTGACTCTGATGCTAACCGTCAACAACCTGTTCGATAAACAGTACCTCAGCCACAGCAGTGTGGAAGACTTTTCCCATAACCCTGATTGGGAGCTGATTAAGGGAACGCCAGAGCCAGGCCGTGATGTGCGTTTAAGTGCCGCATTACGCTTCTAACAGCTTAGCTTACAAATTTACTCTGTAGACTGCCCTCTAATCCTTTCTCAGCAGCTGCAGAGTACCTTTCAATGGCGAAAAAGTGGCTTATTTATGATCTTATGGGTCATAATCAGACCACTTTTTTATCGTAGCTAAGACATTGTTTTACCGGCGGAAGTCACAAACTGCTCCAAATCAAAGCCCATTAACTGCTCTGCAGACATCGCTTTAGCATAGAACCAGCCCTGATGTATAAACACCTGACTCTCCTTCAGGTATTGAGCCTGAGCTTCAGTCTCCACACCTTCCGCAATAATAACCAGATTCAACTTATGGGATAGCGAGATAATCGCCTCTAGCACCTTACTGCGTGGTGAGTCCGTATCAATAGCAGAAACAAAGCTTTGATCAATCTTCAGAATATCCAGCGGCAACTGCTGCAGATACTGCAACCCCGCATAACCGGTACCAAAATCATCCACGGCCATGGTAATACCCTGATCTCTTAAGCGTTTCAGATTGTCGTTAACGGCGGGGTCATCAAATTCAATCAGTTCGGTCTCTGTTAGTTCTATGGTTAAACGGGGAATTTTTGCCTGGCTTTGCAGGACAAAATCGATAAAAGCAGTATCTTTCAGATGCAAGCCATTGATGTTGATATTGACCTTAAAATCCGGATCTCTCTTCAGTATAAAGGCCAGATCCTGAACCGCATTACGCACAATGTTGTAGGTCATTGGCACAATTAAGCCACTGCTTTCTGCTTCAGGAATAAAGACATAGGGAGGAATCATACCGTCAACGGGGTGCTGCCAGCGCACCAGAGTCTCTACCCCGGTAACCTTACCGCTTTCGCTATCCACAACGGGCTGGTAGTGATTAATAAATTGATCCCGTTCGATGCCGGACTTGATCCAACCATTCAGGCTTAAGTAGCGTTTTTGATAACTGGCAATCAGATAAAACAAGCCAACAAACAACATGCCATAAGTGATCAGCTGGGCAGACGATGGCCAGTAAAGCCCAAGATCGACTGCCTTAGTATCAATTGCCAGGGCTAATGCCAAGCCGTTTAACGAGGGAAAGCGCTCTACAATCAGCAATTTGTGGTTAAGGTCATCAAATTTAGCTCGGAAAAACTGCCTTTGATCTTTCAGTGGAAAGATCGACTCCTGCCCTATCGGTAATGAATACTTACCGTCCAAAAACAGGGGAACACCCACTTCCGAATCCACAATAGCGATATAACCAGATTCATGACCAATACTGGATAAGATCAAGTTCATCACAGGCTGAGGAACCAATGCGTTGATTTCGCTGCCATCACTGCGGGTTTTGGCGACAATCAAGGCAAACTCCTGCATAAAGCTCACCAATTCAGGACCGTGAAAACGCAAATTGTATTGCGCAGGTGGTTTCTGAACGGAAAGTGACGGGGTAATTTTGCCCCAACTGGTACAGTGTAACTGCCCAATATTACTCACCAGGCCAAACTCCGCCACAAAGGGCACGGCAAAATGGGCTGAACGCAGCGTATGCAACACATCCGTATCACAATTCAGTGAGAGTTTATCCTGGCGACGAAAAAAGCCTTCCAGGCTACTGAAGGTGTGCTCAAGCTCGATAAAAACGGTATTGAATTTTGATGCTAACTCATCTTGTTTAGCATCAATACGATTTTGAACTTGTGAGGGGTAGGTTACGAGTATTGCTAACAGGGTTACTATACCCGCCAATATATAGGCAGGTAGCTGAAGTGCTTGTTTACTCATCCATTGCATAAAGCCATCCTATTTGATTTATATGGCCTTTTTACTCAAATCGGGCCCAAGATCTACCCTCAGGCTTTCATGATTACAGCAGAGAACTCCTCTCGGTGCTAGGGTAATTCACAAAGATAATAACCTCATATCGTAATTAGAATCGACAGAATGGGGCGCCATCCTCACAACCCACCCTGCCTATGCTTTGTTACAATTCCAACAAAAATTAAAGACACCACCAGAAATTGATGGCTAAACGCTGGCCGCTAAACGGAAACGCCCCATCTCGGTTTTCAACTCATTAGCTGTACCACTCAACTGCTGACAGGCCGATGTAATCTGATCCACCATAGCGGCACTCTCTTCCACAGTTTGATTGACCTGATTGATACTGCGATTGATCTCTTCCACGACACTGCTTTGCTCTTCCGCAGCGGTAGCGATCTGCACACTCATATCTTTCACTTCCAGAATGGCCTGATTCACCTGGCCCAATTGCTCCGAGGCGCTGTTTGAGCACTTGATGGTATCCTGACCGATATGCCGATTCTCCTGCATCACTTCAGCGGCACGCTGGGAAACACTACGGAAATGCACCACCAGTTCGCTGATCTGTTCGGCAGAGCTCTGAGTGCGCATGGCCAATTGACGCACTTCATCGGCAACTACGGCAAAGCCCCGACCCTGCTCACCGGCACGGGCCGCTTCAATCGCTGCGTTAAGCGCTAACAGATTGGTCTGTTCTGCCACACCCTTGATGGTTTCAAGCATGCCTGTCATCTGTTCGCTGTTTTTTTCCAGCTCCAGTAAGGCATGCGCACTTTCCTCCAGGCTATGCATCAGCTTCTCGGTAAATGCCTGGGCGGATTGATTAGAGGCCATACTTTCCTGAGAGCAATGAGCGGCACCTTCACTGGAGGTTTGTGTTACCTGAGTATGGTGGGCGACCTCCTGGGCCGAAGAGGATAGTTCCTGTACCGCAACGGTCACCTGGGAAACCTCTTCCGCCTGAATATGTGTGGCGGTTTGGACTTGTTCGCTTGCTGCAGCCAGGCTGTTAGCGGCATCTGTCACCTCATGGGTCGATTGACGCACCATATTCAGCAGCGTGTTAATCTGGCGACGCATCTGCTCCATATTACTCAGTAGGCGACCAATCTCACCGGGCTCATCCACTGGAATGCTTTCACTAAAATCACCCTGAGCCAGGCGATCCAAGGTACGATCAGCCTTAGCTAAACCATCACGAATAACACGAATAATCAGGGCTGAAGCGATCAGTGAAATCAGCACACAAATGGCACTGGCAATAACCGTAGCCCATTCCAGCTGCTGAGTTTCATGCTCAATATCGATCACACTATGTTCAGTGAGCTTCTCAACACTGCCCAACAAGCCTTCAACTTCCTGGGTTAACTGCAATGCCTCCTGCTCAACCTGTACCGACAGATGCTCTGCATGTTCCAGAGATTGCTGACTGAGAGCCTGAAACACCTCCTGCACATGCAGATCCCAAGTATCGTGATGCTTTTTAATGGTTTTCAGTTGCTGCTCAGCATCCAGCAACTGTGCCCTTGAATCTGGGTTGTCGCTGGCCTGCAAGGTATCGTCTAACACAACACCGGCTTGATGAATCTTGTGGGCAATCTCTTCATTCAGGTTCAGATAACGCTGAGTTACCTGGTCAAAATGTTCATGAGATTTGAGATTTAAAGAGACTTCTAGCGCACTGCGAAACGCTTGTTCAAACAAAATCTCCTGCTCCAGCTGAAGCTCAGTTATCGCAGTAATCTTTTCAATGGCGGGCATATTGTTGTGAGCGACGCTTTTGACGTGCTGCTCAATAGACACCAGTTGAGAAAAGATAAAGGCCGCCAGTATCAGCTGAATACTGATAATGGTCGCCACCAGAAGTTTAAGCCGCTGTTTAATAGACAAATTGTTAAGCATCGTTTTTTTAAGTTATCTATGAGGAGATCTATAGACGATTTCCTTCCGAAAAAGTTTATAGATTCACTTACTTAAGGAGACTATCGCGAGATAAACACTAGGTCAGAGTCTTTATCTTCAGGCAGCTGCCAGCATCCTTGAAGCAGGGTTAATCAGGCATTTTTCATATGTATTCTTATCTCTACAAGATTACGCAATATTTCAAACGGTAAAAAGCCTGGTAAGAATATTTCTGACTGTACTTTAGAATGAGATCACATGGGATTATATGAACTTTTGTACAGAGTGAACCTGAAAAACTCAACAAGGCTTGCCTGGCTGACAACATTCAAACAGCTCTAACTGCTGTTTTTTCACCCGTTGCCAACTCTCATCCACCTCTTTTACTTCCGCCAATAGCCAATCCTGCAACTGCTGCAGCTTGGGGCGTTTAAAATGATGTTCCGGTGCCACCAGATAGTAGGCATAATCCGATAGCCAATAATAGGGCAACGGGCACACCAATTGCCCGGATTCAATCAACCGATACGCCAGACTAAAACGCAATAAAGACAACCCCTGACCAGATAAAATTGCATCCACCAACATAGTGGCATCGGTAATCAAAAGTACAGAGTGAATATCGTTAGTTAGCCCTGCCTTTTCGGTAAATGCCTGCCAGATCTCCTGCTGATCCACCGCATTGTCCGCGAGAATAGGAATATTGCCCAAATTGGGCTGGCTCAGATCGTATTGCTCCAGCAGTTGTGGAGAACAAATGGGCAGTAGGTAATCATCCAGAAAAAACTCCGATTGCAGATTTGGATAGCTTCCCATACCAAAACGTATGGCAACATCAACATCTCCGCTATCAAAGGTTTCCAGCGTTATCTTGGGGTTAATACTGATACTCAACTCAGGATGTTGGCGCTGAAAATCGCCCAACCTGGGCACCAGCCAACGCCCGGCAAAAGAGGGCAAGCAGCTGATAACTAGATGCTGCGGGTTAGGATCATCCATCAAACGGGCAACACCATTTTCCAGGGCATCAAAACCCTGTAATACATAAGGCAACAGCAACTTCCCAGATGGCGTCAGCCTGACCTCCCGATTAAGACGAACAAAGAGCTTCTGGCCCAAATGCTCTTCCAGCTGACGAATCTGCAAACTGACCGCCGCCTGAGTGACATGCAGTTGCTCAGCAGCTAATTTAAAACTCTCCAATTGCGCAGCAATGGCAAACACCCGCAACGATTTCAGCGGCGGTAAGTGCTTAGAACTGGCACTTAACGGGTTCAAACTCTTACTCATGGGGATCAACTCAATAGTTGGCTGAATAATATCGAAACACTTTTGTGTAAGTGTGCATGACAGAATACCCTAATCTTTTCAGTTAAAAAAATCTCAAGTGACAAAGAATATTACTCGTTTGTCAGTGATCGAGCTTTTTTCCATCATTAGCCCTGTCAACAAGACAACTTATCGGGTGATTACGATGACTATACAAACATGCGGAGCGATAGATAGCCAATGCCAAGGGCATGGCTTAACCTCAAATAAGCAAGAAAAATTAACTCAAAAGCAGTCATTCACTCAGATGACTGCTGGTAAACTACAGCAGATAATGACGGTATTAAAGCACTGGAAACAAAACCATCGGACCCGCCAGCAACTGCGTCATATAGATGCGCGCTTGCTGAAAGATATTGGTATCTCTCATGGGGATATGGTTGAAGAAGCCAGTAAACGTTTCTGGCAGGATTAATGCCTCTAGGTTAAACGTATAACGAAGTGATAAAGAAAAGATAAGGAAATAGCCATGGTAACGTGTTATCTGAAATATGTGATTGATCCCTACAAACTGACCGAATTTGAGCACTACGCCAAACTTTGGATTCCGTTGGTCAATAAATTTGGCGGTCAACACCATGGTTATTTCCTGCCTTCAGAAGGGGCTAACAACATCGCATTGGCACTGTTTACCTTCCCTTCACTGGCCGCTTATGAGCAGTATCGTCAGGACTCTATGCAGGATGACGATTGCATTGCAGCCTTTAAATACGCCGAAGAGACACGCTGTATTCTGAGTTATGAACGCAGCTTCTTTCGTCCTGAATTTGGTGACGATCAATCAGACGTGACGTAACAGTGATCGCTAAATAAGAGCAACACTGGGATTCTCCTCACCTCTCGACTCCCCCTCCTCTCAAAAAGAACCGATCCGCTGTCTACCAGCATTAGCAGCTAATGCTAAGCACTAGACAGCTGGGTAGCTGGGTCGGTTTTTTGTCATAAAAATAGCGTTGACACTGATTGATTGTGAGAGTTAACTTTCGCCTTTATTTCTATAAATCTAGAAAATTAGTTTTAACAACATAATATCAGTCATGAAATTGGTGTTCGCCATGAAAAGCGCAATCTGGTGTCTGGCCATCGCCCAGACCTTGTTATGGGGCAGCCTGTATTACCTATTCCCAGCCATGCTGCTGCACTGGGAAGAAACTTTTGGTTGGTCACGCTCAGAGATCTCATTAGCACTCACTCTCGCCGTTGCGGTATCAGCGATCTTTGCCCCCTGGGCCGGCCGTATTATCGATAAGGGTTATGGTGCCTTGATGATGGGCCTCAGTGCAGCAGCAGGTGGGGCAATCCTACTGTTACTAGCCTGGGTCGATAGCCTGATTAACTCCTGAATCAGTGATTTAAATTTCGATCCTGCCTGAGACCCCTTCTTGCTCACCA
>CAYFGP010000178.1:0-11557 GCA_964342385.1 uncultured Oleiphilus sp.
TATTTTGTGGGCAGCTGCCTGATATCTTTGGTCAGGCAGCTGAATAGTTACGAAAAAAGTAATATTTAAACACTCATAAAAAAGCTCGCTCTGTGGCAAGGCGATTCATTCTCCAACTATTTGGCAAAGGATATCGAAGTGTTTATGCGCTTTTGTGTGAGTGTGTGAGTGTGTGAGTGTGTATATAGGGACATAAAACTTTTTGGAGGAGCAAGGGAGCAAACTCTACTCCCTTGTAGCATGAATACTGGAGGCTAAAGCGTTACAACCCGCACCGCCAAAGCGATAAAAATCACACCACTGATTTTATCAATCAAAGCCGACTTGCTTTGCAATACGCCAATCCATTTGGAGTGAGACAGAACCACCGCCACAATGCAGTACCACAGACCATCAATACCCGCAGCGGTTGCCAGCATAATCAGTTGATCCATCAGCGTCTGGCCACTGGACACAAACTGTGAGAACAAGGCGATAAAAAACACAGCCAGTTTCGGGTTAAGTAAAGAGATAGAAAGGCCATCACGAGCAGCCTCCATCAAGGGAGCCTGCTGCTTGTCCAGTTCAAGTTCCCCACCACCGCTAGAACGAATTGCCTTAAAGCCCATCCATGCCAGATAAACCGCACCAGCATAGGTAATGACCTGATACAACAGTGGAGTTTTTGTCACCAGAATGGCTAAACCCCAAATCGTCAGAATAGCCCATACACCAACACCAACAGCATGAGAGATCGCCGCAAAGATACCGTGTAAACGGCTGTTGACGATGGTATGACGCAATACTACCGCCAGGCTGGGACCAGGAGACATCGCCCCTAAACAGCAGATCGCCACCAGTGATAACCAAACCGTAAATGTCATTGTTAATACCTCAGATCGAACCGGATTCTACACTGCAATTTCATACAGACTGCCAGTGTAATATCTCCAGAACCATGCGAGAAATGCAATATTAAACTACAGACCATGAGATTATTGCATACCTATAATCCATCATGCCTTGGATCAAGCTAGAGCCTGAGGTGAAAAGATCGATTGTCGGATCTGCTCGGCAATGCATAAACGCACCCAGCGATGGGCAGGGTCCTGATGATGAATCGCGTGCCAGCAGAAATAGTAGTGGTTCTCAGGAGAGCTCATCGGTAGGTTACAGTAACTAACAGCAAAAAAGCGCTTGGCATTGTGAGCGATATGTTCAGGTAACACCAATAGCGTCTCACTGCTGGAAATCACCTGAAAAGCAGCAGAGAAGAAGGGCACTTCAAATAAAATACGACGGTTCAGTCCCTGTTGAGACAAAAAGTGGTCAAAGAAAGAATCCTTATCTCCGCCACTGTTGATATGGACAAAGGGGTAATTTAACAGCTCTGACAGGGTTAAATCCTGTTTCTGCGCCAAGGGATGGCCTTCAGCCATTAAGCACACCGATCGATCCTGCCCCAACGCAATACTATGCAGATTCTCCGGCACGACAGGAGTCATCGTAGAAATAAAGTCCAGGGGTAATTGGCCAAGATTGTCCAGATCCCGGCCCTGCAAAACCTGATAGATGATATCTACGCCTGGAGCTTGCTGCTGTAAACGCTGCAGTACCTCTGGAAAGATAAATTGCGCTACATAGTCGGTACAAGCAAAACGAAAACGGCGCTGACATGACTTAGGATCAAACCCTTCGGCATCAGACAAACCATCCACATCCGTCAGAATACGCTGTACCCGGGGTAACAACTCCTGAGCACGGGCACTGAGTAGGTAATCATTGCCTTCACGAATCAACAGAGCATCATTAAAAAAGTCTCTCAGTTGGCCCAACTGGCGACTCATAGCGGATTGAGTCAGGTGCAAACGATTGGCGGCCTGAGTCACATTACGAGTTTCCAGTAATACCACTAACGCCCGCAGTAAATTGAGGTTTAATCGCTCCACGCTTCTATCCAACACAACTATGCTTATGACGGCCGCATTATACGGCAAAAGTAGTGTGAGATGTTTTACGTCATAAATACCCTCAATAATCGGGGGTGCATGAAAAAGAATCGAAACAATTCAACAAAAATTACAACTCGCTTTACCCTTATATCTATACCTTAAACTTACTCAGCTCACTATCCTGCTGCGCGGTTAGATTTGCCATGGTTTGACAATGATTAGCTTGCTCATGAGCCCCATCAGCGACGGATTGACTGATATCACGGATATTGGAAGTATTACGATTAATCTCTTCTGCCGTAGCACTTTGTTGTTCCGCAGCCGTCGCGATCTGTACCGTCATCTGGCTGATATTAAAGATGCTGGCTCGAATACTTTCTAATGCCTCATTAGCCTGGCTGGATACCTGTTGAGTGTCGTGAGCTTTTTCACGACTCGCTGTAATAGTGGCCTCCGCTTTTTTAACACAACTCTGTAGCTGATTGATCATACTCTGAATCTCTTCTGTGGACTCCTGAGTCCGTGAAGCCAGAGCTCTGACCTCATCAGCCACCACAGCAAAACCACGCCCCATCTCTCCCGCCCGCGCGGCTTCAATCGCGGCGTTAAGAGCCAGCAGGTTAGTTTGATCGGCAATATCGGTAATCACTGTCAGAATAGACGCAATATTGTCACTGTAAGTGGAGAGTTCGCCTATGGTTGATACCACTTTATCCA
The DNA here is from genome assembly GCA_964342385.1 of uncultured Oleiphilus sp. Lineage (GTDB taxonomy): Bacteria > Pseudomonadota > Gammaproteobacteria > Pseudomonadales > Halomonadaceae > Oceanospirillum. The sequence goes on from CAYFGP010000178.1 coordinate 2,649, forward strand.
TATCTTCAGCTAACTCAGCTACGGAGTGAGTGGTTTTTTCAACAATACGTCCACCGTCCGACGTAGCATTATCAGCCTGCTGAACTGCATCGGCAGCCCCCAGAGCATTCTGTGCCACTTCACCAGCCGTCGCCGACATCTGATGCATCGCAGCTGCGAGCTGATCCAGTTCATGCAGCTGTACACTGAGATTATTGGAGGCATCCTGAGCAGAACAAGCCGACATATCACTGTTACTGCGCACATCCTGAGAGATCTGTTTAATCTGTTTGATCAGTCCCTGCAAGTAATCCAGGAACTGGTTAAATTCACCAGAAACCTTGCCAAACTCATCTTTGCTTTCGATTGGTAGACGCTTGGTCAAATCACCATCACCACTATTAATTTCTAATAAAGAATCATACAGATGCTTCAGTGGTAGCAGTTGGCGGGTCACTGCCATATAAAGAGCCGTGCTACAGATCAAGGCACTGATAATGGTGGCGATTACAGCCATCATACCCAGGTCATTGGCTTCAGCCATGACCTTGCGTTTATCCAACACAACACCAATCAGCCAATCACTGCCATAGAGATTTTGCAGTTTGTAAAAGCTGGCCAGCACAGTAGTACCGTTTGACTTAGCTTCCTGGAAGCTTCCTGTTAGCCCAGGGGCATTATCATCAAACAGTTTACCAACCTGTTCGCCATTCAGCTTATCGTTAGGGTGGCTGATAATATTGCCGTTGGCGTTGACCAAAAAAGCATAGCCGGTATCGTGGAAGTTCAGGGTATTCAAAGCATCGGATACGGTTTTCAGACTTAAGTCACCACCAAAAGCACCTTTAAAAACACCTTTGTCGTAAAAATTTGCCACAGCAGAGATTAGAATTTCATTGGTTGCCGCATCTGGATAAGGATCGGTTAGTACGGCTCGTTTATGGCTTTTAGCATAAGGGTACCAAGGGCGCTTACGGGCATCCCAATCTTTAGGGTTCCAGCTGGTATCATTGGTGATTTTTTTGCCATCGGTATCCAGGCCACCAAAGATCAGAATAAATTCATCTTTTAGCAAAGGGGTATCAAAGGTGGATTGAATCGTACTCGCGTTAAAATCGGCATCGATAGTCTGGGCCATCATATCGATCAAACGCAGCTTGCCGTTTAGCCAGTTGGTAATCTGAAATGACATTACACTGGCAGCATCTTCGGTGCTCTGCTGCGTTTTTTCCATCAGCGTATCCCTGACAGAGTGATACTGTAGCCAAGAATAAGCAGCAAAAGTTACCACGATAATACAAGATGCCAGTAACGCGACCTTATGAGAAACCTTCATGGATATCGCCTCTTTGCTAAGTCTAATAATCCTATCCCTGCCCTACTTATTTACCCTATCGTTATGATAGAAACCTTCCTGTAAAACTGAGCACCGTCTATCCAACCCTATCCCAGGTCACTCAGCTCTTATTTTTATTTTTGAATTCACTCGATGGCTTAGTACCACAGTATCAAGCCATGATTATTTATTTTTTCAGGACAGCTTAAATCAAGAATAGAGCAAGATTATCAATTCTTCCTTACGACAAGATCAGCCAAAAGAGTCACTGCAATTCACCGATAAACAAGCAATAGCATGTCATTAACGCAACCGATAATTAAACGACTGCAAGTTTCGTCTGCAAAATGATGAAAAGTTTGCACTAACATTAGGCTTGCTCAAGTGAGCAACAAAAGATATAAACTTATGCTTTAGAGTGTTTTACCTAAAACAAACATTCATTCACAGAAACTCACAGAAAAATCAGAGCGGGACTCTCCTCTCGCTTACTGGGGATCACTCACATGGAAGATGAGACAATATCTGTAACGCCACACGATACCGAGACTCCTATGTCACCCTGGCATACCACGGCTCCACTGCCAGATACTCTTGCTAAAATTATCCAGCACATTTCTGATAATCTTCATCTGGAGCTAGATCATCATAATTTGGCTGGTCGTTATGACATGGATGCCATTCAGCTGGAAACCATGTTCCAAAGCCACTTATCCCAAACCCCGGCAGAATTCCAAAAAAAGGTCAGGCTGAATAAAGCCCAGTATTTACTGGAGCAAACACTATTAAGCCTGGAAACTGTCGCAGACAAATCCGGTTTTGGTGATATTTCCAGCTTACAGGACGCTTTTTTACAAAACCTGAATATGTTCCCTTCTCGCTACAAATAGATGTGGGTGCTCGTAACCTAGGGGATTCAAGTCAGCGAATTAAATAGAATCGGAGGGTAACTGGATAAGATTGAACGGTTACAGTAATCACGACACAACCAATGAACTGATTTGGGCTAAAAATCTCCACCATTAGGCCCGAACTCTGTACCACAACTGTTCCAGTAAACGGTTTACCTGAGCCGCATGTTGTAGGCCGTCAATAAAATCCGTCTCGGTTAGTTGCTCAAACGCTGGCAACCCCATCAGACTACTGCCATCCAGGGCACAGCTATTGTGTAACATAGCCACATCCAACCAAGGGTTCCCTACTGCAGCGTATTCCCAATCGATAATACGGAGTTGTTCATCTTGCCAACAGAGATTACCTGGATGCAGATCATGATGAGTTAAACAAGGCCTGACGGTAGGCAACGCCTGAAAAGACGCCACCAGATGACTGAGTTTTTCCAACCATGGCGCAGCATCCGACAACCGATTAAGCGCTTTTTGGTAACGCTCAAACAGATCCGGGTAACTCATGGCTGGTGGTGATGTAATACTCTGGCATTCAGCAACCGCTTTCAGCAATTGCTGTTTCATACTGTAGGTCAATACAGAGCCCTCCAGCCCCACACCGTGATGTCTCATCACACACCAACCGGATTCAGGTTCATTCGCTATAATCTGGACAGACCAAGGGAAGGGCTGAATTGTGGATAACACTGCCTGCTCGCAGGTACGATCAACACCAAAGACCAAATCATCTCTGGCGTTCACCCTTAGAATTAAAGGCTGTTGATGATCAGAACCCTGATACAACCAATTACTGGTGCCCTTACTGGCCAAGGGTAACCAGTGCACTGGGTGATCCAGCCTCTGATTAACCTGAGTAAAAATAGACTCATGCATGGCGAGCCCCCGCTCTTTCAGCTAATATTCACGCCCTAAAATTGACGAATCAGGTGCAGTCAGTTACCAATCACCAGAGCAGTAGTTAAGCGGTTCCCTCAAAGATCGTCACCTGCTATTAATCCGGTAGATAATAAGCACTCACACAAAAGGGTCTATTTAACAAATAGCTTCAGCCATTGGCCAAAAATATCGAAACATTTTTGTGTAAGTGTGTACATCAGCATTCAAACAAAAGTTTTTCTATAACAAAGTGCTGCACTCTACAGATACAAGCTGAAGAATGAAGCTGTTGGCTAAAGAGTTAACTTTTGTGTGAGTGCTTATAACACCTTGAGCAATAAAACAAAGTGAGTCAAATAATGAACCTCTTTAACTCCAGATTAAAAACGCTATTTGCAGGTTTTGTCACAACAACCCTGGCCCTGTTCAGCTTTCAGGCTCAAGCTCAGTCCCAAAATCAAAACAACACCTTAACGGTCTATACCTACGACTCGTTTGTTTCGGAATGGGGACCGGGACCGCAACTGGAAAAAGCCTTTGAACAGCAATGCCAATGTGAACTGAAATTTATTGCGGTAGAAGACGGTGTCAGTATTCTGAACCGTGTGCGTATTGAAGGTAACAAAACTAAAGCAGATGTGCTGCTGGGTCTGGATAACGGTCTGATTGAAGAAACTCGCCAACTGAAACTGGTACAGCCCCATAATCTGAATACCGATCACCTGACTTCAGCATTGAACTGGCAAGATAACAGCTTTATGCCATTTGATTATGGCTACTTTGCCTTTATCTATGACAGCCGTAAGATCAACGAACCGGCGACATCCCTAAGTGAGCTGATCCAATCCGATGCGCAGGTAATCTACCAGGACCCTCGCACCAGTACACCCGGTCAGGGCCTGATGACCTGGATGAAAGCCGTATACGGTGATCAAGCAGCAAAACAATGGCAACAGCTGGCACAACATACCGTCACCGTGACCAAGGGTTGGTGGGAAGCTTATAGCATGTTTCTGGAAGGTGGCAGCGACTACGTGCTGAGTTACACCACGTCTCCTGCCTATCATGCGGTAGCTGAAGGCCATGAGCATTATAAAGCCGCCCTGTTTAGCGAGGGCCATGCCACTCAAATAGAGGTCGCAGCGATCACTAAAAACAGCAAAAACCCAGAGCTAGCTCGAGCGTTTCTACAGTTTCTGGCCTCAGCTGAAGCCCAAAAGATTATTCCTGTCACTAACTGGATGCTGCCAGTCATTGATGGTGTTGAGTTGCCAACAGCCTTCTCACAGCTGATTCAACCAAAAACCATTGGCTTCACGCCAAAAGAGATCAGTCAGCAGCGCAAAGCCTGGTTACGGGAATGGCGCAGTGCAGCCAGCCAATAAGCTGGGATTGATTAAACACCCGTGAAGTTATTGCTATCCAAGCGATCTTTATCCAAACGATCGCCAGCCATATTCTCTGTACCCAAAGCAGCCATTCTGGCCTATGCCGTTGTAATTTTTATGACGACATTGGCCTTTTATGGCCTGATTGGTTTTGATCAGGCCCAGTTTGATGCCAACCTGCTACGGGATAGCTATATCCAGCAGATCCTGCTGTTTTCCATTCAACAAGCAGGACTGAGTGCCCTGTTCTCTATCCTGCTCGCGATCCCTATCGCCCGTGCTGTGCACTTTATGCCTCAGCTACCGGGACGACAAGCGTTTCTACGTCTGTGTCTGCTGAGCTTTATTATGCCAACACTGGTACTGGTCACCGGCTTGGTCGCACTGCTGGGACGCTCTGGTTATCTCACTCCCTTGCTCGGTGAGGACTGGAATCTATACGGCCTGAACGGTATCTTGATTGCCCATATCTATCTGAATATGCCTCTTGCAGTGCGGGTGCTTAGCCAGCAACTGAGCCATATTCCTGATACCAGCTGGCGTCTGGCCCAACAGTTAAAACTCTCCCCCTGGCAAAACTTTATCAAGGTGGAATGGCCTGCGATAAAAAGCAGCTTGTTGATGCTAAGCGCCTTTATTTTTGTGCTGTGTTTCAACAGCTTTGCCGTAGTACTAGCCTTAGGCGGTGGACCTGGCTCTACCACATTGGAAGTGGCTATCTACCAAGCCCTAAAATATGACTTCAATCTGAGTGAAGCTCTGACCCTGGCTTGGCTGCAGTTTGCTCTGGCAGGCAGCGCTTTTCTGGTGATGGCTAAACTGGGCAAGCTGAATTGGCTCAGTGCTGATACCGCCAGCCAACACTGGCAACCCCAATGGTCTGCTATTCAGCAAAAGTGCTATCAGACTCTTTATTACGCCATTTGGTTACTGCTACTGGCGCCGGTATTAGCGTTATTACCCACAGTATTAAAGGTCAACTGGAACACTTTCAGCTGGCCACCACTGATTATGGCAGCTCTGCACTCCCTGGCCTTTGCCCTTAGCAGCGCTTTACTGGCGCTGATTTTAGTGTGGTATCTACTGCAACCCATTCGTAATGCTTATTGGCACCGACAGGAAAAACTGAGAATCGTCTTGCAGTGGTTAGCCACTCATACCCTGGCTGCACCAGCGATGGTGCTCTCGACCGGGCTGTATATCTTTTTATTGCCGCGAACCGATCTGGATAGCGCAGGTATGTTCTGGTTGATTCTCCTGAATAGTTTACTGCTGCTGCCCTTCATTTTTGGCCAGCTCAAGCCTCGTCTGATTCAGTTTGATCAGCAATATACCCTGTTAAGTCAGAACCTAAAGCTGACTGCCAAGCAGCGCTTGTTTATCTTATGGCCCTTTATCCGTCCAGCGCTGATCAGCAGCTTTTCCCTGGCAGTACTTCTGGCACTGGGTGATGTAGCGGTGTTCTCTATTTTTGGTGATAACGACTGGTCTACCCTACCCTGGTTAATCTACGGCTATGCCGGCAGTTATCGTATGGCAGAAGCCGCATTGGCCTCACTGTTATTACTCTTACTGTGCATCGCTTTAATCTATCTGTTTGAACGTACACCCAATTACGTCCTCTCAACTCAAACGAAGAAAACCAACAAGCATAGGAAAGCCAAGCTATGAACAGCGCTCAAGGCACAGCGGCCAAAAGTGTTGATAAAAAAAGCACTCAGACAGAGTGCAACAACACACAAGGGCTAAAAATCCAGCAGTTGCGTGTACGGTTGGAACAACTGACACTGAGTTATAACCTGAGTGTGACAGCCGGTGAGATCCTTGCTATTCAAGGCACCAGCGGTGTCGGTAAAACCACATTACTCAATACCATTGCGGGCTTTCAGCAAGCCCAGTGTGGACAGGTCTTCTGGCAAGAAGATGACCTATTACAACTACCGGCGAGTGAACGCCCGGTCAGTATGCTGTTTCAGGAACATAACCTGTTTGAACATATCTCTGTATTGGATAACTTAACGCTGGGCTTTGCCGGCCAGGCTCCGCAAGATGAGTTAATAACAGCGATGCAACAGCTAGAGTTAAGCGATCAAATCAACAAAATGCCACCGGAACTGTCTGGGGGGCAAAGACAACGGGTAGGATTGATTCGTACTCTGATGCGCCCTGAGCCCATCATCTTACTCGACGAACCCTTTGCAGAGCTGGATCAAAATACGCGCCTAAAAGCGGCACATTGGACTAGAGAAATTGCCAAGCAACAGGGCAAAACCCTGCTACTGGTGACTCATCAACAAGAGGATGTGGAGATCGTTGCCGATAACGTTTTAGTTTTGCAGTGAACCCAGATACTGGCTTAACCGCCAGTGTCAGTAACACGGTAATTCACAATAAAAGGAATCCCAGTACCTACTTCACCTTCCGGCTCTACGTTAACAAAACAGGTCGTACTGTTAGCAACAGAGTTGATTGCGTCATAGGGTTCAACCACCACATTTAATGTAGTTTGCAGACCAAATGGCGCAAAGAGATCTGGAATTGCATCAAGCATCTGTCCGCTGTTTGAGCTTACATCTGATCCATTGCACTCAATACTTATTGCCGAACCAGCCGGAGGAATAGCTCCATTCTCATCAGTGATCAAGGTCTCAAAATAGGCTACACCGCTGGAGGGTATGGTAACCTCAGCAAACCCAGCCGTATTAATACTTAACACATCATTTTCAAAAAAACCGGCCGATATATTAATCCCTGACATAATCACAGAGGAACGACTATAGATATGGACAAGATTGGCACAATGCCCTAGCTGTTTAGCCTCATCAGAACAGCTGGCACCACGATAAAGGGTACTCTGATAATCAACGGCAGCATCCCATTGACCGTTTAGATTGCTGTCGACAAAAAACTCACCCGCATCATAACTCCCGTCTCTATTATCGTCCCGATAAGGCTCATCTAAGGGATAAAACACTTCTCCTACATCGTATTGACCATTGCCGTTAAGATCATCAAAAGTCTCTTCACCCACAGTGTAGGCTAAGAGATTCGCTGTTGAGAGATACGGCTGGCTGCTATGCCAACGCACCGCGCAAGTACCATTGACCAACTGACAAGATGACTCTTCTAATCGGCCACCCAAGGTCGTAAAAGTGACAGTATTGTCATCCAGAATAGCCCCACCATAGAGATCACTGGCTGTAATCGTAATTAAAGAGCCTTGATCAGAACCCGCACTGACATAATTCCACCCTCTGGGGTTAAAAATACTCACTGCCGTACCAAAGCTACGAGCAACAGGTAAACCTGTCGTCACGGATATCGCCGTTGAAGTGGTTTGCATAGTTTGGCCAGTTGGCAAGCCATCTTCATTTAAGATATCTGTCTCAGCCACAACACGAAAACTGGTATGAGCTGTACCTGAGTTAGCAAAGACTGAAACCGTACCAGTACTATCCGACAGTGCACTATCACGATTTAAACTGACCCCACCGGTACCACCCGAGAGATTAAAACGCACGGTTTTACCAACTACAGGGTTACCTGACTTGTCCAATACTACAAAGTTCACTTCCGTGGCTGCTGGCAGTGTATTGGTACTAAATCCCTGAATTGCTAACACGGTGCTATCGGGAATAACAGAAGAGATACTGCCCACTTCGGGTTCTGCAATACTGATCGTGGTTGTTGCACTTAACCCGGTCCCAAACAAACTTGCGGTTACAACATCGCTCCCCGTACAGCCATTACTGCTATAAAGTGTGCTGGCAGTACCCGTTGAAGTACTAACACTGGAACTTGAAAGGGTAGCCGTTCCGGCTGTAATACAAGAAGAGGTGAATTCGATACTCACTGTTTCATCGGTAAACAGCTTGCTGGAGTTGTTGAGATCAACAATGCTGACAGAGAGCTCTGTTTGGCCTGTGGTCGCAAGATCACTCACACTGCTTGCCAATGTTCCAGCAACAAAACTATCTCCGCTACCCGTTCCCAAGCTCAGCTCGTTAATGACAGCAGTCGGTTCGGATTTATCACTTGAGTTACAAGCAACAAGAAGGCATAAAGAGGCTAAAGACAAAATCCGTTTAAACACAGAGAGATACCTTTGTTAAGACCGTTCATCCAAGCCTAGCAAAATTATCCGAATTTCGTCTTTATAAATATAGCTATAGTGGTCTTAAGCATCCTGCAAATGCATAGATCAGGGTATTATCCCTTATCTCAAAACTAACCCACTTCTGGATTAGGTTCACTGAACAGATAACCCTGTGAATACCGAATATCCAACGCCTCAACTACCGCCTGCACCGACTCTGAATGCACAAACTCAGCCACAACAGGAATACCAGCATTCTGTGCAAAAAAGACAATGGCACGAGTAATCTCATAGCTGGTGCGGTCAGTATCAATATTCTTGATGTA
>CAYFGP010000179.1:0-11532 GCA_964342385.1 uncultured Oleiphilus sp.
GTTTAGACTGGATATGCGCAGTTCATTGAAATCAGAACTACGCACTGTCTAGATTCTTAAATGAACGTTTAAATTAAAATGGCAGAGTAATCGGCATATAGCAAGGATAAAATAGTTAGTGCTCTAAACTAAAAATAACTTTTTAAATGTAGGGATAAGCTAAAATCGGGAAAATTGATCGAAAAATGTAGATATTTGTTTTGAATATCTGCTTTTCCTGGTTATTGGTGTAATGTTTATTGTTCGTATGGTTTTTAAGGGCTGCTCTACGCGGAGATAGGCATAAGGGCATAAGGGTAGGAGGGAAAGGCAAAAATGAAGAAGAAATCTGAAGTCATTGTGGGCCAATGACTTCAGACTTTGGATAGAAAGAGGGGGCTAACCTCTCTTCAGTAACTGAACAATCACCCGCCAGCGATTAATCAGCATTGCCATAAAAATCAGCATACAGCCCGCAAATTGCAATAGAGTCATTTGTTCATTCAGCCAGAAGGCTGCGAACAATGCTGTCCATACCGGTTCCAGCGTCATAATAATGGCGGTGTGACTGGAAGGAGCCATACCCTGAGCTTTTGTTTGTACATAGAAACGCAAACTGGTCGCGATAAAGGCGCTGGCCAGTAACCAACCCCAGATTGAAGCCGGTTGTGACCATTGCTGCTCTTCCAATAATAGAGAAACTACAAAGGCAACAGCGCCAGTAATCAGTAGCTGGATAGCCGTTAACGGTAGGGTAGCAATTTTGGCGGAATAGCGGCTATTCAGTACAAAAAAGAAAGCAAACAGCAGCGCGGCAAGCAGGAAAAATACTTCACCCCAGCCAAAAGCAAAGTGGCTATCCAAAGATAGACAAGCTAAACCAGCAATCACTACGGGTAGAGACAACCAGAGAGACTTATCCGGTCGATCGCCAAACAGCAGACCAACAAAGGGTACCAGCACCACACCTAAACTGGTGAGAAAAGCCCCAATACCCACATGATTGGCGTAGTGCAGACCTAAAATCCACAGAATCATAGCGACAGAAAAAACACTGCCTACCAGACAAGCCTGTTTAAACTCTAACCCTGTTAGTCGACGAAGTACGCCCTGGCCCAGCAGGACCAATACCACTCCCGCCAACGTAAAGCGGATGCTGATAAAAAATATCGGTTCTAAGCCCTGGAGTGCCTCTTTAGAGAAGATCCAGCCAGCTCCGGCCAGCAGGGTGGTAATAACCAGTAGAATATCCGCCTGACTGGAGCGGGAAAGCGCCTGAAAACGCTGCTGCATTGTCTATCCTTTTTACGGTCTGTTTGCGGCCTGTTCCCTACTTTTGGCTGTTTAGATAACAGAACCGCAGCCGATTGTTTTCCACTGAATCAGGGCATCGTATAGTAAAACTCAATGCCCTGTTGATAATCACCGGCTAATTTAACTGAAAATGGCAGCGCTTTCTGGCTTTTCTTTCGATTCTTTATACATCCTCTTGTTGTATCGGATTAAGTGTTTGCTCTGGTTGATGTCCTCAGCTTTTTTTTCTCAACTTCCTAGCCCAAATTCCCCATCATCTGCTTTCTATCTTCAATCCTTGGATAATGACGTCATACTTTAAAACCAGACACTAGGTGACTGAGTTTATCGGTCATATTGGAAACTTCCTGACTGGCTCGTTCTGCTTTTTCAGCCCCTTGAGTCGTTGCATCCAGGGTCGTTGACAGTTCGGTCATATTTTCAGTGATACTTTGAGCAACATAAGATTGCTCTTCAACGGCACTGGCAACATGTTCATTCATACTGGCAATTTGCTCAATCACCTCGGCAATGGCCGTTAAGGCTTCATCGGTTTCCTGAGAGCGAGCAACGGTATCGTTGGCTTTTTTCGAACTTTGCTCAATGGCGCTCACAGTCTGGGCTGTACGTTGCTGCAGATCCTGAATCATCTCCTGAATCTCTGTGGTAGACTCCTGAGTACGCTGAGCCAGGGTCCGTACTTCATCGGCCACTACCGCAAAACCCCGACCTTGTTCACCCGCACGGGCTGCTTCAATAGCTGCGTTCAATGCCAGCAGGTTGGTTTGTTCTGAGATATTCTGAATCACCTCAACCACTGAACCGATATCGATACTCTTTTGTTCTAGTTCTTTAATGATCACCATGGATTGATTCAGGTTGTCAGCCAGATCGTTAATCGCATCAACAGTAGAACGAACACTGTCGCGACCCCGTTGTGTTTCTGTTTTACCCTCCGCTGATTTTTCAGCAGACGCCGCTGCATGTTGTACCACCTCTTGAATCGTGGAGGTCATCTCATTAATAGAGGTGGCAACCTGATCGCTTACCAACTGTTGCTGCTGAACGGTTGCGGTATTGTTTCTGGCGGCTTCGGAACCGGCTTTAGCGGTTTGAACCAGCTGTTCATTGGTGTGAATAATACCGCCGATCAGTTCCCTGAGCTTTTGGCTCATATCCCCTACAGAGCGATAGATGCCGGTATCTTTTGTAGTGGTGTTAATTTGTTGGCTAAGATCACCCGAAGCAATGGCTTGAGTAATAGAAGCAATCTTAGCAGGTTCACCACCGATAGGTTTACGAATCGTTTTAGCCATATACCACGCGATAATAATACCGACTAATGTTGCTACGGCAGCCATTGTGCTGACAAGCGCCACGGATTGCTCCGTATCTTCCTGTAGTGCTGGACCTAAGGTGTCCTGATCTTCTTTCACTGACAGTTTTACCTGCTCAATCTTATCTGCCACGATCGGGCCGACCTTATTGAGGGTGTTATTAATCAGATCATTGCGTTGACTGATAATACTCTGCACTTGAGTAAAAGCCTGAGTGTATTGCTGATAGTGGTTTTGCATATCCTGTAACAGCTGACGGCGCGTTGGGTTCTGCAGTTCCCTGTCCAGTTGTTCAAGTAAAGGCGGGAGTTTTTCCATCAGCTCTTTTTTGGCTCGATTGGCATCATCACTGGAGTTGGTCACTAAATACTTGGTGACAAAAAGTCGACCGAGTAGCACATGCTCCTGAGCGACACCGGCAGTAAAGGTTGCAGAGGCATCGTTATCTTTATTGGCCGATAACATAATATCAGTCAGGGCAACGCGCATGCCTAAACCAGAAGGATCAAGTCGGGAGGAAACCACATTGTTTCTTTCTTTAAACAGGTCAACTACATCGGAAAAAGCATTTTCGTAGCTTTGTACTTCTGTTTTGGCTTCTTGTACCAAACGGGCGCGAGAGGGCTCTTGAATTTCGACACTGGCCAGCTCCAGAAACTCCTTCATCTTAGCTCTGCGCTCATCAAAGGTCTGAATAGCCGCATCTGAACGGGTATTGATAAAGCTCAGTACTGCCAACCGCATAGTGAGCATATTGGCTTGTACCCGGCCTGCCAGATTGGTATCTCTGGCTAAACCTCTATATTCGGTAAAGCCTTTATAAGTGCTATTTAAACCGGTGTATGAGATCAGCGAGATAGTGACTAACAGGAAAACAATGATGCCAAAGCCCAGATTTAATTGAGTACTGAGTTTAAATTTTTTCAACATAGGGTCGACTCCTGAGCAATCCTATTGCTGCTGGCGAGCCTTCCACTGGCTAGAGATTGTAATTATTGTGATAAACACTGTTCTTCTAAAAGATATAGTTGAAATATCACATAGAAAAATGATGTTTTTAAAATCATAGTCAAACACTAGGTTTTTAGCCAAAGTGTATTTAGGCGTGTAGGAAGGGATACTTATTATTGAATCCAAGGGATTACACTTGTTATCCGAAAACGCATCGGTAATTTTTAGCTTAATAAGCACTCACACAAAGTTTCTCTTTAGCAGATGGCTTCATTCTTCAGCCGCTGGCTGAAAAATATCAAAATACTTTTGTGCAAGTGTGCAAGTGTGCAAGTGTGCAAGTGTGCAATGGGTAAAAGAGATACGGGCAAATCCCGAAGAACAGGATATGCCCTGATCTAAATGGAGCAGAATTAGAGCAGAATGTCTTTTGCACCGGGTTGAGCCATTACCCGATCGATATAGGCATGGATAAGACTATCATCAGCAATTAACTGCAGGTCATATTTCAGCTTGGCGGCATGATGCAGCATTGGAACTAGCAGGATATCGGCAAGTGTAAATTGATCACCACAGATATAGTCTTTACCGGCCAGTCGCTGTTCAACCACTTCAACAGCACGCAGTGGATGAGGTTTATTTTTCATCAACCTCTCCTTATTGGGTTTGCCATCAGGGCCTGTTGGGAAGGCAAATTCAACCAAGTACTTACGCATAATGGCCTGGTCGATTTGAGTTACGATCATAGAGCACCAGGCATCATGTTCTGCTTGTTGTTCGATGCCTTCGGGTTGCAATGCTGGAGCAGGGTATTTAGCGTCCAGATAACGACAGATTGCCAGGGTTTCTTGCACAATCAGTTCACCGTCCTGAATGATCGGCATCTTGGCAAAAGGGTGTACCGCCAGATGCTCATCTGAGCGAAATGGAACCTCTTTATCACCCAGCTTCCAATCGATCTGATAGGCCTGCTGTTTTTGGGCACATACCAGTGCAACACTGCGTACAAAGTTACTGGGTTGTAGGCCATAAATACTGATCATATCGCTTTCCTTATATTTGCTATCCTGTGCCGGATAAATATCGGATAAGAAGTGCTGGGCTTATCTTGTGTTGCCCGATCTCACTTCAGGTTTTCCTTGTTTCAGGTTGTTCTTAGTGCGAGATGCGTTTTACTCTAAGTTAGATGACAATATGATCAAGAACATCTTTTGGGCTTTTTCAAGAGTGCTTAATTTCAGAGATTTGGTTTTTGATATCTGGTTTTTGAGATTTAATAGAAGGAGAGTTAAATCAATGCCTTGGTCACCGGAACATAAACAGCAAACCCGTGACAAAATTCTGCAAAGCGCAGCCTATCTGTTTACTCATAATGGTTTTAGCAAAGTCTCGATTAACCAGGTTATGGAGAATGCGGGCCTGACACGAGGGGCGTTTTATAAGCATTTTGACTCTAAAAAAGAGCTGTATTCCGAAGCGATTGTTTATGGAGCTAAACGGATAAAGCGTCAAAGATTAGATCAGGAAGATGATCTAAGCCGTATTCTGGATCTTTATCTGTCCAAAGATCATGTTAATTCGGTGCAGGATGCCTGCCCACTGGCTTTTCTGGTCTCGGATATCGCATTACGGGATGAAGAGAGCCGACAGAGTTATCAGCAGATATTAAAGGGCTTTATTAAGCGTCTGGCCGAAGACACAGGTAAAGGCATGGAAACAGCGACGATTGCTTCGATTCTGATGGTCGGTGGCGTGGCATTGGCCCGAGCGGTCGACAGTCCAGAGCTAGTTGAGCAAATATTGAATACCGCCAAAGAAGAAAGTAAAAGACAGTTATTGGCGGTAGAAGAGATTGTTTAAGCGCTTAAGCTACTTCAGGAAGCTGGATGATCTGGAGTCACCATCAGCTCCTGAAGTCAATTTTGCATTATGGCTTCTTTTATAGCTTGTTTGAGTTATAACTCGTTTGAGACCTATGATCTTTTTCGGCTATAGCGTAGATCCAGCATAATGGCGTACAGGCATGGCATCAGCACCAGAGTGAGAACCGCTGCGGCCAGAATGCCCCAACCAATCACCAGTGCAATAGGGCCCATATAGTTATCGTACCCTCCCAGGCCGTAAGCCAGAGGAATCAGACCTGCGACAGTGGTTAGTGTGGTTAAGGTGACGGCACGGGAGCGGGCCAGACTGCCTTGGGCAACAAACAATAAGCGCTCATGTTTTGAGGTGAAATCCGAATTTCCTCGTTCTAAGCGCTCTTTCAGTTGCTGTTTATAGTGACAGATCAGTACCAAGCTATTGTTCACCATAACACCGACCAGACCTATCATGCCGACCATGGCAAAGAAACTGAGTGGTTCGCTGTGTAACCAGAGCACTCCGGCACTAGCAGCCAGACCAAAAGGCACCACGCACATCACCAGTAGGCTTTCCCATAAGTTATCAAACAGCAGTACCAGGGCTAGCAGAATGGCTATCAGTGCAATGCCTAGTGCCATCAACAGCCCATTCAATGCTTCTCGGGTTTCTCTGGCCTGACCATTGCTCACCAAACGTACGCCACCGTAATCCAACTGGCTAAAGTGAGCATACATGGCATCTTCAATAGTCACAGGATCCGTAGCACTGGCATCAATGGCTGCCGATACCCGGATACTGCGTTCGCCGTTGTAATGCTTAATAGCTGATGGAGTTTCACTTTCCGTCCACTGAACGAGTTCGCGTACTGGTACTAATTGACCATCGGCAGTTCTGATCTCCAGTTGTTCCAGATCGGTCAGATTGCGGTCGTTATCTTCCAGCAAGATGCGATAGTGCACTTCTTCGTCACCAGCAAAAACGCGACTGATACGCTCGCCATCCACTGCCAGTCTTAAGGTGCTGGCTAGGTCGGTGACGGTAATACCATAACGATTCAGCAGATCATAATTGATATCCGCAACGACTACTGGACGTTGATCTTCTGAGGCCGCAAACACTCGACGGATACCTGGCTGCTGCTCCAGCCATTGGCTGAGATCGCCGGCCATCTTTTCCCGTTGAATATCATCACCACCCGCAACACTGATATCCACCGGGCGACCTTTCGGTGGACCACCGGCATCCACTTCCAGTTCAACATCGATAAAACCTTCCAGTTGCTCAACCTTCTCTTCCCACTGTTCAACGATTTCTTCAGCAGAAATAGAGCGATCTTCAGAAGGTTTCAGGCTGATCATAAAGGCACTGTAAGGTGCGCCAATCTGACCATACCAGCGTCGGATATGTTTACTGTCTTCGGCGATAATGGCTTCCAACTCACGACTGTAACGCCAGGCATCTTCCAGACTGGCCTGGGGCGCGACTTCGGCTTCAATTTCAATCAGCCATGCCCCGTCTGTTGGGAAAAACAGATAAGGTAGTTCCCGACTGGCTAACCAGCCGCAGCCCAGAATAGTGGAAGCTGCGATTAGAACCGTAAAGTAGCGGGCTTTGAGCAAAGGCATTAGCCAGCGCATTTTCTTATCTGCTGTTTCAGCTGGGTTTTGATCAGTAGTAGATTGATTGTTTAACCGATTTTTGTGATCCGATGATTCATTGGTATTTATCGATTTTTGATCATCAGTTACAAGCGCTTTCTTCTGCAGCACTTTCCGCAGGTGCGCTGGTAAAACGATCATCACATCTAGCAAAGAAAACAGCAGGGCCAAGCCAACCGTTAATGGCATCACATAAAGCATTTTTCCGGTATTACCCGGCAGAGACATCAAGGGCAGGAAAGCCAGCAGGGTAGTGGTCATACTGGTCAACACGGCTGGCATCACATCTTTTAGACCGTGTAAAATAGCCTGATCTACTGGTTCTCCCTGTTCGGCTCGATAGACAATCTTTTCTGAGACCACCACGGCATCATCGACGATAATGCCGATAATCAGAATCATCGCCGCCAGGGTGTAGCTATCCAGTACCTGCCCCAGTGCCGGTAATAGTGCAATAACACCCAGTAGTGAGAAAGGAATTGCCATTGCGACCCAAAGTGCCACATGGCGGTTGAGCATCAACGCCAGCATCAATACGACTAACGCGAGTCCTACCAGACCATTATTTTTTACGATGGTAAATTTATTGGCGATCTCATCGGATAGATCAAAGCCCACCACTAAGCTGACCTGATCCCCTAGGCGTTGCTGTTCCTGAGTCAGTAGTTGACGCACGGCTTGCGCGGTAGCGGTAACATCGGCAGCATCAGAGGTTCTTAGATCAAAGGCGATCACTCGTTGTCCGTTGATGGAGGCAAACAGATCCGGGCGTTCAAAAGAAGGATGAATATTTTCACTGAGATCCCCCAGATAAACCACGGGATCGCGGCTGACCTCTGTCTGTGCCAGAGCCTCTGGGGTTTTCAGCTCCGACAGTGTGATCAGGCTTTGTGCCGTATCGTAGGATTCCAGATTACCGCCGCTCATCAGTACATTACGCTGGGCAATGGCATCGGCCACTTCAGGTAGCGTTAGCGCGTAGCGGGATAACTGATCAGGCTCCAGTTCAATCCAGTACTCTTTTTGACGCAGGTCTTTAGGCATGACCTCGCCAATACCCGGTAGCTGGCGCAGTTTTAGTTCCAGAGAGCGAGCATGATTACGCAGCTGATCGTAGGGTAGGTCACCACTAATACCGACAATCATAAAATCCAGGCTGGAGGATTTTTTGATACGCACACTGGGCGCTTCAGTGACACCGGCCGGCAGATCACCGACACGAGATACCGCATCACGAATATCCTGATAGGTCTGCGCCGTATCCTTGATATTGGATTTCAGCTGAATACCAATACTGGACAGGCCTTCTTCCGATACGGATTCGAACTTACGAATATCGGATAGGCTGAGTAGCTCCTTTTCAATCCGACTGGTGACGTTGGCTTCCACATCTTCTGCTGAGGCACCGGGATAGCGGGTTTCGATTTCGACGCTGCCCAGTTCAACAATGGGTAATTCGGCCAGAGGCAAGCGGGTCAGGGCATGTAAGCCCAGCACCAGCACTGCCAGAGTCAGTACATGGGCCAGCATACGTCGCTGTAAAATAAGATGAAGGATGGTTTGCATAATTAATCATCCTCCTGCTCGCGAGTTCGGTTTTGATCAAGTGTATTGTTGCGAATGACGGCTTGAGCTGTCTCGATTTGCTCTGCATCAGGTCCATCATCCGGTAACCAGACTCGGGCACTAAAACCGGGTTTAAGTTGTCCTTGATCATTTTCCAGCAGAGCTTCGACCCGATAACCGGGACGGGATTGATTCTGATCCGGCGCAATGCGAGTCACTTCGGCAGGATAGCGCTGGCCATTTACTCGCAGCTCAACATCCAGCTGATCACCGGGTTGAATACGTTGGTAATCACTTTCCAGCACGTAAAATACCGCTTTCATGGGATTGAGACTGACCAGCTCAAAGGCACTATCACCAGAGTTGAGCAGCTGCCCGGGTTCCGTCATTCGACTGGCGATGACACCGGAAAAAGGCGCTTTAAGAGCCGTTTTACTCAGTGTCTGGCGGGTGATATCCAAGCGTGCTTGATCCACCAGCACCTGTGCCCGGCTGACATCATAGCTACGAACCGCTTCTTCCCACTGGCTATCGGAGACACTGCCGTTTTTATACAGGGTTTTAAGACGTTGATACTGTTTCTGGCTGGCTTTTCTTTCGGCCTGACTTAATGCGGTTTGGGCTTTGGCCAGTTCGGTTTCAAGCTCGTAATCCCGACTATTCAGCTGTAGTAAGACAGTACCGACTTCAACACGATCTCCCAGGTTGGCGTGCACTTGTTGCACTACGCCCTGAATCTCACTGTTGAGTTGTACCCTTTGTCCCGGTTCCAGGTTGGCAATCAGATGGTCTGCGGCCAGAGTGGGGATGGACACAAGGCCTGAGGCTAGAAAAAGAGCACTTAAGGCAGGTGCTTTGGTTTGTATACGGTCAGGCTTTTGCGCTCTTGAGTACTGGCAATAAGCCGTAGGTTCCAGGGCGTGCGGTGTTGATGATGACAATAGCACATGCATAACAGGTTCTCTCTGACAGGAATCTTTCGCCTGAGAAACAGAGTAAAGTGCTCAGGCATTAGTATTTTGGGAACTCTAGTCAGAGCAAGATCAAAAAAAGATGAAAAGGTGGCGGCTGGTGGTGGTAGTGGTGGGAGGAGTGTTCAGATCAAGTCTGAATCGGGGCAATGTAGAGCTATCCAGATGTGAAAAAAATGCCAACACAGTTTTTTGACTGGCCAGGACAGACAATGTGCTCAGTCTTTTTCCTGTGGAGGTTTAGCCAAGATGTCTATTGTGCGTTCGGCATTTATCAGCGCTTCTATTTTGATGATTACGGGCCTGTGCTGGCTGCTGTTACCTGCAGAGCTGGAGCTGGCTCGTAAGATTCCGGCCCTGTTTGCAACCCTATCAATGCTGGCGATGGCCGTGGCGCTTTATCTGAGTATACGGCCTAAGTTTCTGGATAAGCTTTGGGGTATGGATCGCCTGTACGGTTGGCATAAATGGCTAGGAATCGTGGGTGTCGCAATGGCGGTTCTGCACTGGGTACTGGTGCCTGGACCTGCTGGAGGTGATGTCATTCCAGTGATTGCCGAAAGTGGTGAAGAGATGGGCGAAGTTGCCATGTATGCGTTGATGGCGCTGGCAGCGGTTAGCATGATGCGTTTTCTACCTTATCAGATCTGGTATTACAGTCATAAGCTGATGGGGCCTATCTTTGTTGTCTCGGTTTATCACACCTTCTTTTCTGATGTGCCTTTTGAGCTGTTTAGTATTACCGGTTTGGCGCTGGTGCTGATCTCAGCATTGGGGATTATCAGCTGGGTGTATAAGGCATTTTTCTACCGCAAGCATCTGCAAAGCTATAAAATCACTCGGCTACATTATCACGGTGATGCAGTAGAAGTGGTGATGGCATCACAGCAGCAGAGCTTTAGTTATCAACCCGGACAGTTTGCCTTTTTCGATTTTAATCTGCAGCGCAAAGGTGAATTCCATCCCTATACTTTGACGTCTGATCCTCAGGGTAACGAGATTAGTGTCATGATCCGCGCATTGGGTGATCATACCGAAGCTCTGCAACATCACCTGACAGTGGGTCAGCTTGTGACGGTTGATGGCCCTTACGGCAACCTGTACCGCAAGAAAAAAGCGGGTGTACCACAGATTTGGTTAGCCGGTGGCATCGGTATTACACCATTTCTGGCATGGTTAAGGTCGTTTCGTCAGGGGGCAGAGCAGCCGGAGATCCACCTGTTTTATACCGGCAAAGGCACCTTGTTTAATCGCATCGGAGACACTCTGGTCACACTGTTGAAATATAAACCTGGGATTCAGCTTCATCTGATCGACTCGTCGGCAGAAGGTGGTCGTTTGGACTTGGGTAAGGTGACTCAGCCCTTGGCTCAGCCTTTAAGCAAATATCAGGTCTTTGCCTGTGGTCCAGAGCCTTTGCTAGATAGCATGAAAAACCAGCTGGTTGGGGCGGGATTGAAACCGGGTTACTGGCACAACGAACGTTTTAATATGCGTTAGGCGTAGCTCTAGGTAGGCATGGTTCTGGACAGACATTGCTACAAACTTTACGTGATCTCTGTCGCTATCTGTTCAATCAGCGGCGACAGATCGAGATCCAAGATTTCAGTATTCAAGGTTTCAGTGTCCAGGGGTTCAGTGATTAGATCGCTATGATCACTATCAGATGGATTATTTTCAACGGCTTGTCGGTATAGATTTAAACCCATAATCAGACAATCTCGGGGTAAACATTTTAGTTGTTTAGCCAGCTGCAAAGCTTCTTTCAGACCAAAGCCATGGCTGGAGAGTAAACTAGGTTGCTCTCTAGTTGCTACGGTATCTATAGATGCTACTAGCTGATGAGCATCCAAGCAGATAACGTCACCAAAATCATGCTGCTCACTCATAATGGCATCGATCAGAATAACCTTG
>CAYFGP010000180.1:0-11243 GCA_964342385.1 uncultured Oleiphilus sp.
TAACCCTGTTTCTTGTGGCAGGGTGTTGAGTGATTTAAATGCTTTGCCGGTAGAGGCACGATCGGTGCCATGTTCTGAGGAGGAGCATGGCACTCTAAACAGGCTCTATTGGGAGATCGTGTTGTCGCTATCGGAAGGTGGGTTTTACACAGTAGTCCAGGTTTGGACTGTTCGACGGTGATGATTCTCCGGGCTGTTGCAGGTTACGAGTGAATCGGCGAGGGAGTGTATGATGTATCCAGAAGATTGGTATCTGGCCAGTGATGATAAGGCCGAGCGGCTGGCCAATAAGTTAAATCTGGCTATCGATAAGCAGCATTTTTTGTACGGTAAACGTATGCGAGTGGTGGCGTATCGGAATCAGGATTGTGTGGATGAATTGCTGTGCCAGCATCCAGAGGAAGAGGATCTGTTTACTCTGCTGCATTTGGTGTGGTCGTTAACATCCTCTGAGACCCATAGCGCTGGACCTATTGTAGAAGTACACGGCTGTTTTCAGGACTTTCTGAATTACGAGCGTGACGTTAAGGGCAGTGTAATACCTGAAGAGGTCAGTGGATTAAAAGAAGTTGAGCATCGGGCTGAGGCGTTGGGTAAGCAGCTGGGTATACAAATCGGTGAGAACAGAGGCTTGGCTGTGGGTGAAAGGCAGGGACAGGCTAAAGTGCTGGCGCGCCAGTTGTGTCGTCGTTTTTGTTTGTCACCTACGGATGCAATTGCTCGTTTGAATGGGGCGTCGTCTGAGCAATATGAGCGGTGGGCGGATAATATTCTGACGGCGCAAACGTTGGAGCAGGTTTTTCAGGTCAGTGAAGATCAATCGTTATAACGGACAGGGCAGCTTATGCACACTTACACAAAAGTGTTTCGAAATTTCAGGCAGTCCGTTACAGAGAGGCTTTTGTGTGAGTGCTTATGGCCAACGGCATCCGATAAGACTCTTTATCGGGATGCATGATATGATTTCCTGAATCCTGCATGACTTTTTCTCATGAATTAGCCTTTAATAAGCCTCGTATAGCCAATCGCTTACAAGAAAAGTAGAGAGTGACGCTATAAAGTAGAGTTTTTGCTCGATAAAGTAACTGCTCTAATAATAAATATTGGTTAGGTGGGTAGGTCTGTTATCTGTGATAGGCACTGCCAAAAAATATAATAATGCCTGTGCAAAGAGGTTCGTGTAAGGACCCGTCAATAAATGGTTTAACCCGGTACGTACAGGTTGCGGTTCCTAATGATTTGCTTGCATAAAACCGTTAATTGAATAGTAAGGATACTAGGCGATGCAACAGAAAAAAGATCTTCAGCAGGAGGTCGATTCTCTGGAAACGGAGAAACCACTGATGAAGAAATGGTGTTATGTACTGTGTTACGGTGTTTTGGGTTGGGGTGTGCTAGCGGCTTCCGGTTTATCCCTGTTACAGGAAGCGATTGGTAGTGGCGTATCCTTTGTCAGCTTTTTACTAAAACTGCTTATTTTCTCTGTACTTGGCGTCACTTTAGCGCTTTGGAATTGGTCCAGATCCCATGATGCTTACCAGTAATTCTCTTTAATCACTTCTTAGCAGCTGTAGAGCTCAATCTCTTTTGAAAGTGGAAAAGCGGCTTTGCTATCGATGCGTTAAGCCGCTTTTTGACGATTAAAGCCTAAATTCTGTCTCAGCTTTGCCAGAGTATTTTCAGTCAAGCTCTCTGGTTGCAGTGTTTTGGTGACCTGAATCTTGCTATACCGATTATGCTTGAGATCCAGATTACTACCATTGTTAAGTGTTCTTCCATCCGGTTTGTACAGTAGCTGTACGATAGGGCGAGATCTATGACTCAGGTTCACCTCGGTCACTAGGCCCGTATAACCGTTATTTAATTTAACAAGGGTTCCCACTGGATAGACACCTAAGGCCTTAATAAATTGTTCTACCAGAGATCCATCAAAGGCTTTGTTACGCAGTGCGTAAAGTTTACTTAGGGCATGGGTGGTACTGTGCTGTTCAGAAAAATGACGATTACGGGTCAGTGCTTCATAAGTGGTAACAATACTCAGAATACGTGCTTCCAAAGGAATTTTTCTGCCTGAGATTCGGTTGGGATAGCCATTACCATCGTGACGTTCATGGTGAAAGGCAACAATACTGCGTAGATGGCTTAATCCCGGATGGTGTTTGAGAATACCGCAGCCCAACTCGACGTGCTTTTGAATCAACTGTCGTTGTCTGACGGACAGTGTTTGCTTTTGATTCAGGATCTCTTCTGGAATCTTAAGCATACCAATATCATGGAGTAGAGCGGCCATGGCTAGCCGATGCAGTGCTTTGCCCTTCATTCCCAATGCTTGACCAAACATCAGGCTAAGTACGGCGACATCCAGTGATTTCTGCTCAAGAGACTGGTTATTCTCTTTCAGGTTGCAGATCATACTCAGGGTCTCAGGGTGAGCCATAGAAGAGAGCGTCAGGTTTTTTACGCTTTCTTGCAGAGGTGTATCATCAATACCTTGCCCCTGTTGCAGCTTTGTAAAACACTCACTGAGCTCATTTAAGGTGTTGTGGTAGCTGGCAATAGTGAACTCAACAGAGATTTTACGTTGAAGGGCCTCTTTTGCAGATTTCGTTTTAACCAGTGTAGGCTTTGCTGGTGCTTGGGCAGCAGCTGGTTTGGCTGGGGCTGGCTTTTGGGGGGAGTGAGCTGCAGCAGGCTTTTTGGGTGCCTGAGGGGCTATCGGTTTTTCGGTGTCCTGAGGCTCTACAGGCTTTTCTGTTGCCTGTGAGGCAGCTGGTTTTTCTTCTGCTTTAGCAGTGGGTTGTTGAGGCTGCGATCCGACATCTGGCGTCTTGTCGTCTATTGAGGCTTCAGAATCGTCGTCACCTTCAATCTCGACAAAAACACTTTTGCAGGATTCAAACAGACGCACGATATCGTTTGCAGTCTCAATGGTAAAAGGGCCCTGCCAATATCTGACTTTTTCCCAGCCGACATCGGTTTTAGCAACCTTCATTCCTGGCAGTAGCTGATTAATAGGGACTTTTTTTAACATATCGGGTTCCTACGCAGATGCAGTTTAAACCCCCAGTACGTCCGCCCAAGTTCCTTTTGTATGTAGCTGGGTAAACGTTGCCATATTGATCTTCGTTATATTGACAACGTATGCACTCCCGATTCTTTTTGATGGGTAGTGTGCTCTTCCTTAGAGCTTATATTCTATATCTGGTTTTTTCGAAAAAATATTACATGACATTACAGGTCGCGTGGCCGATATGTCGCAGTGATCTATTGATATAAATACTTTACTATTTTATCAAGGTCTTAGGCTTATTGTTAAGTATTAATGCATGTGTTTTTTATGGGTATATATAAAGCTATTAAGACAGTGAATCTCGGATTAAAGAAGCAGGGTGGAGCTGGCTGAGAGTTAGTGAAATGGAAGGGCTAAATAGGGTGTTAAATGGGGAGCTAAATAGGAAGCTAAACAGAGGGGCTGGCGATACCTGGAGCAGAATAGTCGTCGATAAAAGAGCAAGGCAAGTGGGTGGATAATAAGCGGATACGGCTGGTAAAGAGAAGGAAGGTTAATGTGATTGTCAGAGGGCTTGAACGTATGCTTAAGCCCTCTGTTAGATCAAGCTATGTGCTATCAGTCTGCAACAAAATGTTTGCCCAGCAGAGCGTAATAGAAGTTGTTGTCGTTTAATACGCCGGCAAACTGACCATCCTCCTGTAACAACACTGGCAGCTGGCTGTCGTATCTAAGGTTAATCGCCTCACGCATATTGATATCAGGCGAGGTGATTGAGAAGCAGCCTTTATCAATACTCTGTGTTTTACCTTCTGCCTTTTCAGCCTTAGAAAGCTGCTGCCACTCTTGTTTTGGCAGGGCTTGATCGCCTTTACCCGCTTGCACAATTTTGCCTTGATCCAGCTCCACCCAGTATTGGTGGTTATGGTCCAAAACAACTTTATTGCCTTGCTGTTCCAGCTTATGGGCCGGAGTCATCAGCGTGCGGCCACCCAATACATTCAGTGGATTGGTATGGGCAACAAAGTCTTCCACATAAGCGGTTTCTGGATTGAGCACAATCTGCTCAGGTTCGCCGTGCTGGATAATACGAGCTGATTCCATAATGGCAATATGGGAACCAATCTTCAGGGCTTCATCCAGATCGTGACTCACAAAGATAATGGTCTTTTTCAGGTTTTTCTGTAGTTCGATCAGCTCATCCTGCAGCTGGGCACGAATCAGAGGGTCCAGTGCGGAGAAGGGTTCGTCCATCAGTAGGATATCGGTATCCATAGCAAAAGCACGGGCCAGTCCCACACGCTGTTGCATACCACCTGAAAGCTCATGAGGCAGTGAATGCGCCCATTCCTGCAGTCCCACCATTTCCAGCTTTTCCATAGCACTGGCCTGGCGGGTTTTCTTATCGATACCTTTCATCTCCAGACCAAAAGCGACATTGTCCAGCACGCTCAGCCAGGGCATTAAGGCAAACTTCTGAAACACCATGGAGACACGGTTGGTACGTAGATGGCGCAGGGTGGCTTCGTCGCAATTGGCTAGATCAACGGTGCGATCACCGTCTTTTACCAGCAGCTTACCGCGAGAAATTGGGTTTAGGCCATTCACAGTACGTAGCAGACTGGACTTACCTGAACCGGACAGGCCCATTAGTACGCAGATCTCACCTTCAGCCACTTTCAGCGAGGCGTTATGAACACCTACGACAGCGTTAGTCTGGTCTATAATTTCCTGACGACTTAAACCTTGATCCAGCAGTTGTAGTGCCTGTTGAGGTTTATCGCTGAACACTACATCCAGATTCTGAATATCAATCACGCTCATGCTTAACCCTCTTTCTGGCCCGGTTGTTTACACAGACGATCCAAAATAATCGCTACCAGTACAATGGCCAGACCCGCTTCAAAACCCTGAGAGATATTTACGGTGTTTAGTGCGCGTACTACCGGTTTACCCAGTCCATCGGCACCCACCAGAGCGGCAATCACTACCATGGATAGCGACAACATAATGCACTGTGTCACGCCGGCCATAATATTCGGCATGGCAGCAGGTAGCTCGACCTTAAACAGCAGTTTGGTACGAGTAGCACCAAAGGCTTTGCCCGCTTCTAACAGCTCTGCAGGTACACTACTGATACCCAGCGCGGTCAGGCGAATCGGTGCCGCAATGGCAAAGATAATGGTGGAGATCAGCCCCGGTACAACACCCAGGCCAAACAGAATCAGAGTAGGGATCAGGTAAACAAAGGTCGGAATGGTTTGCATCAGATCCAATACCGGACGGATCGCGGTATAAAATTTAGGATAGTGCGCCGCCATAATACCGATTGGGATACCGATCAGCACACAGAGGACCGTTGCCGAGAGCACCAGTACCAGGGTCTCTATCATCTCGGTCCAGTAACCCAGATTGGCAATTAACAGCAGAGATGCGGTAACAAAGGCAACCAGTCCCAGTGAGCGGTGTAACCACCAGGCCAGCCCTGCGGTTGCAGCGATTAGAATAAAGGCCGGACACATCAGTAACAGATCTGTCGCGCCCAGAATCAGCCATTCCAGTGAATAGGCAATGGCATCAAAAAAGCCTGCAGCATTGCCGATTAACCAATCGACAAAATTTTCCATCCATTGGCCCAGAGGGATTTTATGTTCGGTTATCCAATTCATAACGGATTACTCGATAGTAAAGCATGGCCCAAAGCGATGTTCGGGCAGAAAAAGAAAGACGGAGTACAGGACTGATTTGTTATGACCTGTTAACACAGGTGATTTGTAGCGTGCAGCCTGTTTACTCTCATCTGACAACACGTGATCTAAAGCGCTGTTATGCGCTTTAGATCATTAAAGCGTTAAGTCACGCTCAAGCCTTAATCTGAATTAGTCACTGAGTGTGAATTAATGCTTGAGCGTGTTAAAGCTAAAGCCTCGGTATATTAAAGCTTCAGGTGTTGCTTAACCGCTGCCAGACCTGGTTTGCCATCCAGTGTTTTAACACCGTTCAGCCACTGCTCCAGCGCTTTCGGGTTTGCTTGTAGCCACTCTGTTGCCGCATCTTCTGGATTCATGCCCTTATCCAGAATGGAAGCCATTACCTGGTTTTCCATGCTCAGAGTGAACTCCAGATTGCTCAGTAGTTTGCCCATATTCGGACACTCTTTGCTGTAGTTCTGACGGGTATTGGTATAAACAGTTGCACCGCCGTAGTTAGGACCAAACCAGTCGTCACCACCGTCCAGGTAAGCGATATCAAAGTTACTGTTCATTGGGTGTGGTTCCCAACCTAGGAAAACAACCCATTTGTCACGACGCTCAGAGCGTTTTACTTCTGACAGCATGCCCGCTTCTGAGGATTCCACCAGACGGAAATCTTTCAGATCAAAGGCGTTTTTATCGATCATATCCTGGATCAGGCGGTTACCGTCATTGCCCGGCTCGATACCGTAGATACGCTTATTAAACTTACGAGCGTGTTTGGCAATATCCGCAAAGTTGCGTACGCCTGCATCGTAAGCGGCTTGGCTAACCGCCAGCGTGTATTTAGCGCCTTGCAGATTAGCACGTACGGTTTCTACAGTGCCCGCTTCACGGTATTTGGCAATATCGCCTTCCATGGTTGGCATCCAGTTGCCCAGGAAAACATCTAACTCACCGGAAGCCAGAGAGGTATAGGTTACAGGCACCGATAGCAGCTGAGTTTTTGGCGTATAACCCAGACCCTTTACGATCTCTGAGGTGATCGCTGTGGTGGCTGTAATATCGGTCCAGCCGACATCAGAGAAGCGAACGGTTTCACAGCTATTGGCCAGAGCAGTTCCACTAATGGTCAGTGCTAAAGCGGCGGTCAGAGTTTTCAGTTTAGGAAGGCTCATGGTGTCTCCTTGAGTACAGTCAGTTTATTGTCTTGGCTGTACTTCCAAGGCAATCCGGCCGAGACGCAGTGTTTTGTGATAAAACAGCTCGCAAAACACTGACGCCGCTGGACTGGCTTGGAAATACATAGCGTTTTATCCATATCGGGCTAAAACGCTAACAGGCAGATACTTCTGCCTGTGGTGTTCTTGTTTCTTTTGTATCGGGTACAGCAAACCGGTTAATGGCTTATCCAGATAACTTGCCATTGACTGCTGTCGTTTATTTGCTTTTCTCTATCGTTGTTCTGTTTGATAGTCCGGGTGAATCCATACCGGAACATTGGCTGTTGGCAACGGTGTTTTACCCAGAATCATATCCGCCGCTTTTTCCGCCACCATAATGGTTGGTGCATTCAGATTACCGTTAGTAATGGTCGGGAAAATAGAGGAGTCCACCACGCGTAGCTTATTCACGCCTCGTACCCGACATTGGCTATCCAGTACTGCCATCGGATCATCATCCGCACCCATCTTGCAGGTACAGGAGGGGTGGTAAGCACTTTCTACGTTGTCACGCACCCAGGCATCGATCTGCTCATCACTTTCGACGGCATAACCCGGCTGAATCTCATCACCCCGGAATGCATCCAGTGACTTCTGGTTAAGAATCTCACGGGTCAGACGAATACAGGCGCGCCAGTCTTCAATATCTTGCTGAGTGCTTAGGTAGTTAAACAGAATTTCTGGTGGCTGCTCAGGATCAGCACTGGTGATACGGATATAACCCCGGCTGGAAGGTTTGTTCGGACCGACATGTACCTGGAAACCATGGCCTTTAAATGCGGCGTTACCGTCATAACGCATCGCCGCAGGCAGGAAGTGGTACTGAATATCCGGCCATTTCAGACCCGCACGGGAGCGGATAAAGGCACAGGATTCAAAGTGGTTGGTGGCTCCCAAGCCATCTTTCATCAGAATCCAGCGTGCACCGATCAGGCCTTTGCTGATCAGGTTCAGTTTGCTGTTCAGTGAGATCGGCTGCTGACACTTGTATTGGAAATAAACTTCCAGGTGATCCTGCAGGTTTTCACCCACGCCCGGTAGATCTTTTACCACTTCAACACCGGCTTTCTGCAGCACTTCTGCTGGGCCAATACCGGACAGTTGCAGTAACTGAGGGGAACCAACGGAACCTGCAGCAGAGATCACTTCACGGTAAGCATTGATGGTGTGGATCTGGCCTTTATGCTCAAACTCCACACCGGTGGCGTTGATTTGGTCATCGATTTGCTCTGTGATCACTTTGCGACTCATTACATGAGTCAGTACCGTCAGATTAGGGCGCTGCATAGCCCGACGCAGATAGGCGTTTGAAGTAGAGCTACGCACGCCATTTTTTACCGTCATATGCATAGGGCCGAAACCCTCCTGACGGTAACCGTTGTAATCCTTTGTATAGCCGTACCCTGCATCAACACCGGCATCAATAAAGGCTTGATACAGTGGATTCAGCGACATCTTATTGCCGTTACAGGTACCTACCGGACCGTTACCGCCGCGATAATCATCAGCACCGTTTTCCCAGGTTTCTGCCCGCTGGAAATAAGGCAGACAGCTCTGGTAGTCCCAGCCTTCAGCGCCTTGCTCTTGCCATTGATCAAAATCACAGGCATGACCACGGACATAGACCATGCCGTTGATGGAGGAGGAGCCGCCCAGGGTTTTACCCCGTGGCGTATGCAGAGAACGGTTATTCACGCCTGGTTCTGGTAGGGTATGAAACTGCCAGCACAGATGCTCGGTATTCATGGGATAGGACAGTGCGGTCGGCATCTGAATAAAGATGCTGCGATCACTGCCACCTTTTTCCAGCAGCAGTACGCTGTGTTCGCCGCTTTCACTCAGGCGATCTGCCAGTACACAGCCTGCTGAGCCTGCACCGATAATAATGTAGTCGTATTCCTGTTTCATAACCTGATCCGGGCTGGGTAATTATTTATCTGTTAGCAATCTGTCGTGATGAGTCAGAAGGCTAAGGCTATTGTTGGTAGCCTTCTAATCAGTGGGTATTGATCAGTAAGGACGTTCCAGCTCGCCCAATTCAACCAATACACTCTTCACTTGGGTGTAATGCTTTAAGGTTTCCACGCCGTTTTCACGACCGATACCGGATTCTTTGTAACCACCCACCGGCATCTCAGCCGGTGATGCACCCCAGGTATTGATCCAGCAGATACCCGCTTGCAGACGATTGATAACGCGATGAGCACGGCTGATATCTTTGGTGAATACACCGGCCGCCAAGCCATAGCGGGTATTGTTAGCGCGCTGGATCACCTCTTCTTCGTCACTGAACTTCAGTACCGACATCACAGGGCCAAAGATCTCATCGGTGACGTTAGGCATATCATCGGTGCAATCGGCAAATACCGTTGGTTTTACAAACGCGCCCTTATCCAGGCCATTTTCGGTCGCTTGTTCACCGCCACACACCACACGGGCACCAGCATCTTTTGCAGCCTGGATATAACCCAGTACCTTTTGCATATGCTGTTTGGATATCAGAGCACCCACCTGAGTCTCAGGTTGGGTTGGATCGCCGATAATCATCTGCTCGGTGCGTTGCTTCAGTTCAGTCAGGAATTCTTCGTAGATGCTGTCGTGAACAAAAACACGGGTACCGTTGGTGCACACTTCACCCTGGGTGTAGAAATTAGCCAGCATGGCACCGGATACCGCCTGTTCAATCGGCATATCTGGGAAGATAATCATGGGGGACTTGCCGCCCAATTCCATGGTGACCTGCTTCAGGCTAGAGGCAGAGTCAGACATCACCTTTTTGCCGGTACCGCATTCGCCAGTGAAAGAGACTTTGGCGATTTCAGGGTGAGCGGTCAGCATCTGACCAACACGATAATCCCCCTGAATCACGTTAAAGACGCCGTCCGGCACACCGGCTTCGCTATAGATCTCTGCCAGTTTCAGTACGGTCAGCGGGGTCTCTTCAGAGGGTTTAAAGATCATGGCATTGCCTGCTGCCAGAGCTGGAGCGGATTTCCAACACGCGATCTGAATGGGGTAGTTCCAGGCACCAATACCCGCGCAGATGCCCAATGGCTCACGGCGGGTGTAGTAGAAGTTTTGCTCACTCAGTTGCTGGTAATCGCCCTGAATTTTATCCGCCAAACCCGCGTAATATTCGATTACATCAGCACCGGTCACGATATCAACGCAATCTGCTTCCTGAATCGGTTTACCGGTGTCCTGCACTTCCAGCATTGCCAGTTCATCATTACGCTCTCGTAGCAGAGCAACGGCTTTATTCAGAATACGACCCCGCTCAATGGCTGGCAGTGCAGCCCATTTAGCCTGACCTTCACGGGCTGATTCGATGGCTGCGGCCATTGCGGCCTCATCACCCTGGGCAATCGTCGCTAAAGTTTCACCCGTTGCGGGGTTAACGCTGTCAAAGGTTTCGGTTGGTGCAGTGGTGTAGTAACGGCCGTTGATGTAATGCTGAATAATCTGCTTGGTCATGATTTTTTTCCGGCGGTATCAAAATGCCCGCTTAGATAATCTGATAATTTTTTGTTACCGCCTGGATTTTGTTTTGTCTCAAGATCCAGGAGGATTAAATTATTTCGTATTGCTGCAAAATTGCAGTGTCTTAACTGGCTCTTAGAGATTGCTCGCTTTTAGAGGGCGATAGGCCTGCCAGTTCAGTTCCGGAAGCTGATGCTGTAGGTAATCAATAATCAACTCTTCAGCCAGAGTGGTGTTGATCCCTTCCGGTGAGAGTGCACCCCTAAGCCAGATGCCATCAATCAATGCAGCAACACCCTGAGCGATAAATACCGCTTTTTCGTGCGGTACCACTTGTTTGAGTTCACGACGTAGATAGGAGAGTAGGCGCTGCTCATTGACCCGCTGCAAGCGATGCAGCTGGGGTTTATGCATGGAGTGAGACCAGAAGGTAAGCCAGGTTTTAACCACCTTGCCGTCTAATTGTTTAGGGTCAAAATTACCTTTCACCACCGCGAAAATGCGGGCGGCAGTATTATCAGGCTCAACCTCTTTCAATTGCTCACGAACGGCATCCGATAAGTCCTTAAGTACGGAGCGCATTGTCGCTTCCAATAAACCATCTTTGCCGCCGAAGTAGTGATTAATAATGGCTGGAGATACACCGGCGTAGCTACTGATCATGGCGACACTGGCTTTATGCAGGCCTACATCGTTAACCGCTTCCATAGTGGCATTGATCAGCTGAGGTTTACGGATTTCTGGCATGCCGACCTTAGGCATCAGACTCTCCAAATTTATTCTTACTGGACAGTGCGAAGTTCTCGATAGAGGAAGCATAAGCTTGACGCCTCTCTA
>CAYFGP010000181.1:0-11162 GCA_964342385.1 uncultured Oleiphilus sp.
CCCGTCATTGCAGGTCTGCCGTCCTGTGAGCAGGTCTTGAAGTCACGGATTCAGGGAAGAGTTATCTCGGGGCAAACGCCGAATGGATTTCTATTTCAAACCCGGCTCTGTGGTCTTTGGCTGTAATTCAGGCTTTGCCAATCGCTGGCTGATCCCTCGCTATCCTTTGCTTAAGCAGTGGCAACCGGAAATAGAGCCTTGGTTTTATACCAGTGAAGAGGTGTTTGAGTTGCACGCACAGGAAGTGGATCTGGCGATCTGGTTTGGTGATGGCAAATGGTCCGGTGTGCAGTGCGAAAAGCTGTTTCACGATTATCTGACCCCGCTATATGCCAGTGCCTTATTTAATGAGTCACAGCAGATTACTCAGATGAGCGATCTGGATCAGCATACCTTGCTGCACGATGAGCGTAGCGAAGACTGGCTGCACTGGTTTAATCATGTGGGCCACCAAGCCCCGGAAGTCACTACGGGGGCGAGCTTCAGTGATCATGGTTTATCACTGGAATGTGCCAGCCGAGGTATGGGCGTTACGTTGGGCAGTTTAATACTGGGGCAGGAGTTAATCGAAACAGGCAAGCTGCAGCAACCACTGGATCAAGTGGTGAAGACACAGCATGCCTTTTATCTGGTGGAGCCGGAGCAACAGCGCCTACGGCCTGCTGTGGCCAAGGCAAAAGAGTGGTTAGTTCAGCAGGCTCGACAGGTCGAAGCTGAGATTGAAGCTAAACTAACCTTCTCTTAGTCCTTTTTGAACTCCCTCTTAATGCTCTAAATAAGTCTTTCGTAAAGAGATTAATCTTCCCGAGCGGCGGTGATAATCTTCTCCGCCGGTGTGCCGCTGATCTGCCAACCCAGACAGCGGGCACTGCCGCCCATAAAGCAGACACTTTCTGCATTGATCGGTACCACCACTTTTGAGGTATTGGCTTGCACTAGGTCAATCACATCACTGTCCAAACTTTCCCCAAAGACCGGCATATAGACGTATTGATCAGTCACCAGTGCATTAGCGTAGATACCGCAGGCAGAAGCAAAGTCTTTATCCCAGACTTCATCATCAAACTGTACCGGAATCTCTAAAATCTCGATGCCTGGGAAAGACGCGTGAAGCTCAGCAAAGATCTCTTCTCGTAGCCCGCTCAGCTCACCATCGTATTTATTGATCGCTAGTACATTGTCTTCGATAAACATCACCATACCATCGGCATGGGCCAGGCCTTCTGGATCATCGGATGGGATAATAGCTACCTCAGTAGCAGCAAGCAGCTCTTTTAAAACCGCTTTACCTTCGGTTTTACTTAAGCCGTTATCCTGTAGAAAACGGTCGCTGACAATCACCCGACCCTTGTGGTTATCCACCAGATTACCGCCATCCAGAATCAGGTCGCTGCCGGGGTAATGAATACCTAGGCGATCGGTAAAATCGATAAATTTGTTCTGCACCTCATCGGCTGCAACCTGATCACCGCCTTGAGCCGCTGCGGCATAACGGAACTGCACCGGGTTATGAGGATTCACCGTGGTGGGATCGCGCATCCAGATATCGTACATGGGGGCTTCCAGCAGAATATCTTCCGGTAGCTCTTTCGCAAATAGCGCTAAGGCTTTTTTATCCCCCAGTACGACAACGTTATCTTTGCCCATAATGGACTTGGCGTAAGCGATATTAAACTCGATGATCTGATCGTAGACGTCACGATAGTAGGGTTCGTCAGCAGCCGGTGCGGACAACACAATCAGCTGACGATCATCACGGTGTTGATTGGCATAGACTTCAGCTTCAGGAGTCGATTCAGGGTGAATCCCCATAGCGTTAGCCAGGCTGTTGTGATGTAAAACACTGCTGCTTAAAAGTACTGTGGATAGCGCGGCCAGAGCAAATTTCTTCATGGTTATCTCCTTGGGATTATCCAGTCTGCGCTGGATCTTTATCATTGAAAAACAGGAGCCAGCCCAGGTCTCACTTGAGGCATCTCTCTTCAGAGAGCTATCCTCAGAGCGCTCTTCCAAAAAGGGGATAAACCTGTACTGACTCAGCTGTAATCAAGATATTTCTCGGGGCGTGAGATAACAAACGATGAAATTTGATTGCATTAGCTCATTTTTTTCATACATGTCTATCTGTATATGCAGTAACCAAAAAGCATCAACGGACGCTGTCTAGCTTCAGAAATTTTTATGGGTGTACTCGAGATAATGTATCGGTTGAGCTTTGATTTGGCTTCTTTATCAAGGTAAGTGTTTTTTTGTCCTAAAATCTAATCAGGACAGATTGAGTGGGGTGGAATATGAAAGCAGTTTCTCTAGGTCATTGGCTTCTGGCCACAATGGTGGCTTTTGGCATCTTGTTGATATCTCCAGGTCTTAGGGCTGATAGTTACACGATTTCTACCTTTAAGCTGGGCGACACTATGGAGGCGGCTCAAGTCATCCGCACGCTTTATGAAAGCCTTGGTCATCGAGTGAACATTCAGGAATTGCCGGGCCGAAGAGCTTTAGTGGATAGCAATGAAGGTAAATATGACGGTGAACTGGTAAGAATTGGAGGAACCGAGCATCAGTATCCCAATTTGATACCTGTGCCAACGCCTATTATGCAGTCTAAAACGGTAGTGGTAACACTAACCTCAGCTCCTATCAGTCCAGGTGGTTGGCGCGATCTGCAAGGTTTTCGTATTGCTATACCAACAGGGGTTCAATTAATTGAAAATAGAGCGAAGGAGTATCAAATAGAGCACGTAAAAGTAACGGATGCTCAATCTATCTTACAAATGCTGGAGCACAAACGTATCGATTTAACAGTGATGCCCCTGACGATGGCCAAGCAATACCCCGAGCCCAATCAATTGAGAATAGTATCCCCGCCAATGGAAACGGTTGATCTTTTTCACTATGTTCATGTAAAGAATCGACACCTTGTT
The DNA here is from genome assembly GCA_964342385.1 of uncultured Oleiphilus sp. Lineage (GTDB taxonomy): Bacteria > Pseudomonadota > Gammaproteobacteria > Pseudomonadales > Halomonadaceae > Oceanospirillum. The sequence goes on from CAYFGP010000181.1 coordinate 2,925, forward strand.
CAGGCGTTGGATAAAAAGCTGAAAGAAATTAAAGAGCAGCAGTAATGGTCTCTTTTCTCTGCTGAATTCATGCAGGGTCAAGCTCTCACTTTTAAAGTGAAGTTCTACAGCTTCCTGTGTTATTCGGGGGGAGAGTATCTGCTGCGGTATGGTAGTCCAGAACATAGATACGTGTCACAACAAGAGTCTGATCTTTTGAACCTAATTCAACATAAGCTGGATATAAGACACAAGGGCTTTTAGCAAAATTAGATAGGGATCGCCAGGCCGATTACGATGCCAATGATTGTGGTGCCAAGGATGACATGTAGGGGGTGCTTGATTATCCAATCCACCATCTCTATTTCCCCTCTATACGGATAAATTCATAAGGTGCTTGACCGCTGTCACTAAGGCGATAGCTAACGCTCCGGCAGATAATGCCACTTTGACAATGTTAACTACTACATTAATTTTCAGACTTTCTGTTTCAGCCTTAAGTTTAGCAATATTGGCTAAGCGTTCCTGTGTTTCAATGTCATCCATGACGATCTCTCTATATGGTTATTATTAAAAAACCAAACATCAATCTTACTCCTTACTAGCCAAGAGGCAATACGTTACTCCTGCTTTTAAAGTCTGCATTGTTCCACCAAATCCCAATTTAACTCAGCTCCCAATCCAGGACTCTCAGTATCGATTTTCACATTACCATCAGAGGTGATTTCAAGTGGATTAAGAATCAGCTCTTGGCGTAGTACCGATGGACTGGTGGAATATTCCAGTGGCTCGATACCCGGTTGAGCGCAGAGAAATTGGGCATTGACCGCCAGAGTAATTTCGGTGTTGTAGCCGTGAGGAATAATACGTTTCACTTGCGGTGTAATCAGATCTCTTAACTTTAAGGTTTCACTGATACCGCCAAACATGGTGATATCGGGTTGGGCAATATCAAAGGCATTTGTCTCCAGATAGGGTTGAAACTCTTTGACGGTAGTAAAACCCAAATCACCGACCCCGATAGGTAAAAGCGTTGAAGACTTCAGGCGTTGGTGATCGGCTAAATTGTCCAGCTCAAATGGGGCTTCGATCCATTTAAAATCCAGGTTTTCCAGCGTATCAACAAACGGAATCAGTTGTTCGTAGCGGGTAAACTCCATCGCCACATCCAGCATTAGCTTGATATCCTGGCCGACATAGTTTCTTAACTCAGTCAGATTGGCGATAGCTTTTTCAGTGTCCTGCCACCAGGGCTCGACGCAGATTTTGATACGGCGGAAGCCCTGTTCCAGATACGGGCTGATCTGTGCTTTAAAGGCTTCCGGCTCTTCCTGCATGGGGTAGATGGTGGCATAAGCGGGCAGTTGCTGGTGGCGACTTCCGATACCCTTTCCAGCATAACCCGCTCCAGCACAGCCTTCTGGTGCCAGATAGTGATTAAGCGGTTTACCTGCTGTGCGGGCAAACAGATCCCACAGGGCGATATCCAGAGCACTAATCGCATGCAATGTGGCACCATGGCGACCATGCCAGTTGGTGTGTTGATACATTTTTTGCCACAGGCGACGCGGGTCATCCAGCGTTTCGCCTTCCAGCAAAGCAGCCAGTCCACAGGACAGGTGGTTATAGGGTGGAGATTCAATCAGGGCCTTAACGATTTGTGGCGGAGAATCAGATTCACCAATGCCGTACAGGCCGTTTTCGCCATGCACAACGACCAGAACATTTTGGTAGCTGCCTTCAAAGCGGACAAAATCTGCTTGAGGGTCCTGTAGGCAGAACACCTCAACTTTTTCTATACGTGTAGCCATAGGGGTATTGCCTTATAGATATCACAACAACGAGGTGCTTGGAGGAGCTATCCGCCATGCACTGCTTGTGTAGGTTGGGCTGAGCGCAAGCACAAGGCGTTTTGATGGCATGATTCCTATTGCGCGAACCCCAACGCGGATTTACCCTTCAACAATTATGTATCGGGGGTACGCCAATCTGCCGTTGGGGTTCACTTTTTCAATACCGGCGTCATCAGCAGGACCTAAGCTCCGCTCAGCCCAACTTACACAAGCCTCATTTCAATTAAGAAATTGATGTGGGAAATTAACCAGTTAAAGCTCAAAGCGTCGGTGTTGATAGATAAAGGGCTCTAGCTCATCCCAGTCCATCTCTACACCTAAGCCCGGTAACTCTGTCGGGTTGATATAACCGTCTGCATCTGGGCGAAATACCTGTTTGGCACCTACTTCATATTTCTCATAAGGCGCGGCTTGTTCGAAATAATCGCAGTTGCTATAGGCCAGCATCAGGTGCAGGTTGGCTGCTTGCGTCAGGGTATAACCCCAGGACTGAACCTCGGCTTTCATTCCCATGGCTTGAGTCGCGCCCATCACCTTGATCGCTCCGGTGTAGCCGCCAATACTGGTGACATCAAAGCGGCTGCGATCCCAGGCGCGCATCTGCATGGCATGTTTGATCAGATAAGCATTCGGTAAAGAGTTACCACCACAAATCACATCAATATCCAGGGCATCCGCCAGCACTTTGTAACTATCCAGATCTGCATCGGGCAGAGGCTCTTCAAAGAACTCCCACTGATACTGATCTAATACCCGGCCCATTTTTAACGCCTGCTCCAGGTTGTAGTTGGCATCCACATCCAGACTCCAACCGATACTCTGTCCGCCAACAATTTTTCCGGAGAACTCTTTCTGTAGGGCATGAACCAGTGCCAGATCCTCTTCAAACACACAGCGGGGATGGATCTTGATGGCGTTAAAACCCTGATCCAGCATCTGATGACAGTACTGAATATAGTCCTCAATGGTGTCGAGCAAAGGGCTGGAGGCATAAGCCCGTACCTTGTCTTTAGCTGCGCCAAGCATCTGATAGATAGGCAGCCCCATGGATTTGGCTTTGGCATCATGTAGTGCGATATCAAACAATGAGATCGGCAGATGCTTTAATGGTACGTATTTTCCACTCAGCTCCTGCTGAATTCTTGGAATATCGTACAGACCTTTACCCAGCAGAAAAGGTGTCATCAGTGCTGCACTGTGAAAAGCGGTCTGATCAAACTCGTGTTCGGTATAGGTGGTTAAACCAGCGATACCTTCCAGACCGTTATCAAAAGTCAGTCGGACCACGATCATGGCTTCGCACATTGGACCGAGGAAAGAAGACCAGCTGACCTTCTCTCCATCAGGACCAATCGCATAAAGATCTACGGCTTTAACGATTGGCTGTGTCATTGGATTCTCCCCTCTACTATTTCTGCTCTTGTGCTACGGCATGATCTTCTTTGATATAACGACTGGTGGTGATCATCATACATACCAGAATTGCCATAACAGGAAGACCGACAATTACTGACGCCGTTTGCATGCTCTTCAGACCACCTAGGAATAGCAGGGTGACGGGCAGTACAGCGATAGCAAAACACCAGAACAGACGGTTGGAACGCTCAGGCTCCTGGCCTTCATCCAGCTCTTTTGTGGTGGCACAGGCCATCACATAAGCCGCAGAGTCAAAGGTGGTCGCCAGCAACACGATGCCTGAGGCAGCTACTGCAAGCAGAACCAGTGGAGCTGCAGGTAGAGTCTTAAATATCTCGATAATCGCTGTCGCAACACCCTGGCTATTAACCAGCTCAGATACGGCCAGTGTTTCTGTTATCTGCAGGTTAATACCGTAACCGCCCAGTACCATATAGAAGATAGCGCAACCCAGAGAACCGAAGGTCAGCATGCCAACAATCACTTCACGAATGGTACGACCACGGGAGATACGGGTAACAAACATGCCCATAAATGGCGCGTACGCAACCCACCATGCCCAGTAGAAAACAGTCCATGCCTGAGGGAAACCACTCTTGTTGACGGAATCCGTCCAGGTGCTCATTTTGATGTAGTTCTCCAGTGCATAACCCAGAGAATCCATACCCAGACCCAGAATAAACTTGGTAGGGCCGACCACCAGAATGTAGATCACGATAGACAGTGTCACCAGAGTGGCGAAGTTACTCAGGCGTTTAATACCGGAAGACAGACCCAGACCACTACTCACGGTAAAGATGGCGGTACAGATCAGAATCACGGTCAGATCCATAAAAATGCCTGACTCAGTACCCAACAACTCTGCCAGAGCAGAACTGATCATCGGAGTACCCAGACCCAGAGAGGTTGCTGCCGCACCCAGAACACCAAAGATGAACAGATAGTTGATCACTGAACCCAGAGGGCCATCCACCAGATTGCCCAACGCACCACGGCAGGACTCACTCACCTTATAGATATGCTTCTGACGCACATAGTAGATATAGGAGATAGCAATCGTCGGTACACAGTACAGCGCCCAAGCGGTAGGCCCCCAGTGGAAGATGCCGTAACCCTGAGCTACGGTATACATCTCTGGCGTTTTAGGCGTCAGACCAAAAGGCGTCCAAGCGTAGTGATAACCCCACTCGGTGCCACCCCAGAGCACCAAACCGGAGGCGATACCGGCCAGGAAGACCATGGTGCCCCAGGAATGTTTGGAGAACTCTGGTTCGGCGTGTTTATCTGCACTTAGTTTGATTTTTCCGTAGTCGGAAAAAGCTAAACCGATCAGAAAGATCAAAGCACCCAGACCTATGCCAAGAAAGGCAAAGTCAAAGGTGTTGGTCATCCACTTAAAAACGCCACTGATGGTCGTTTTACCGGCTTCAGGAAAGAGCACCAACGGTAGCGCCACAGCAATAATAATCGCCAGGCTGATCACCTGCATACGGCGGTTGGTTTCGACGCCTGTCGTGGCTTGTGCTTGTCCGTCTTCAGACATGTCAACTCGACTGTTCATAAGGCAAACCTTTATTTTTTTATAGTTGTTTGTACAAAAAAGCGTTAATCCTAGTTTTGGTAAGGCTGATGCTGTGATATGCCGGCAAGATTAGGGCAGCTGCATCAACTGAGCGATCTGTGTCCCTTCAATCGCCTGGAATGTTTGTTGCTCCCGAATGGAGATATCTGCTGCCAGTGCTGCGGCCTTGCCGTATTCAAAACACTGGGCAGTGACTCGACAGCTGGCTAAGGCTTCGTGCTCACTGCTTAAACAGCGGCCGGCGACAATCAGATTGCGGCCCACTTTCGGAACCAGAGTGTGGAAAGGCACCTGGTAGTAGTCTTCTACCAGCCATTCGGTTTTTGGCTTGGCGCCATAGTGCAGCTCAATCGGCCAGGAGGTGCTGACAATACCGTCATCAAACTTGCGCTTGCTGATCACATCGTCGTTGGTCAAAGTGGCGACACCATCAATGGTACGGGTCTGGCGTACACCGACTTCGGTGGCGTAATCGATAAAGTAGGCATCTTCACAACCCGGTACATTCTGTTGCAGGAAGTTAAAGAAGTTTTCCGCCTGATAGATAGAGAACTGCTCGGCTTCGGTGTGATCTTCTGGGTCGGTCACATCCAGTGCGCGACCATCAAAACCTGTGATCTTGGTGGCATTAACCAGTACTTCGCCGGGATTGACGGTAGGAAACAGCCAGACTTTTTTACGCACCAGCTCATCACGGGCTTCCAGCATATTGACCACTTTTGCCGGTGAAATGGTGTCCTGGCCCCAGTATTCCAGATAACGCGGCATATCGACATTGCCGATCTTGAACATCATGGTCGGGTTTTGAATCACACCGTTATTGCCCTTGCTGGTTTTCAGCCCCAGTTTGTACACCACATCCGCATCACCACTGCAGTCGATCACCTTCTTAGCATGAACCGAGGTAAAACCAGATTTGGTGTGCAGCACCATGCCGGTGATTTCGTCATCTTCAGCGATCACATCGATCATCTGGGTGTGATACAGCACCTTAACACCCGCATCGCGCAGCATATTGGTGGCGACTTTTTTGTACTTGGCGCAATCGTGAGTAGCGACCCAGGTTTTGCCATAGATTTGTGGATCAGTCAGACCGCCTTCGCTCAATAGCGCACGACGAAAACGATCAGCAAAACCAAATACGATCTGCTCAGGCTGGGCCTGATGAGGGTTATCTACCGTCATATACAGACCGCAGATGGTACCGGACAGGCCCGCTACCGCTGCGCCACCGCAAAAGCCCAAACGCTCAATTAACAGTACGGAATAACCTGCTTCTGCCGAGGTCACTGCTGCGGCGATACCCGCAGGGCCGCCACCCACAACGATCACATCACATTCGCCTAGGCTGGGAATTTGATTCTTAAAGCCCGCAGGCAAATTTGCGCTGTAAGCACTTTGTTTTTGGAAGTTGCTGCTGTCGCTCATGGCTATTTTTCACCTCAGCTATGCTCGAAATTTACAGAATATATTTAAAATATATTTATAGTATTGCTAGGATATAACTTAAAAGTCAAGATGAGAAAACTGAGATCGAAGCAAAAGCTTGCTATTGGATCTGAGTTGAATTGATTAAAGTAGAGATGGTTTTTTAAGAAAGGTATTTAATTTCAATGGGTTATTAATGATTGTGATCTAGCGTGCCCGTTGGTGGAAAACGCTAAATTTCTGATAACACTATTTTTGGTAACAGGAGATGGGAAAGATTTGATGAATATAAAAAATGTGAGAGATGTGCGATGACAACTGAAGAGATGTATGGGGTATTACCGGATGTATCATGAAGTGAGGGAAACAGCTTTGATTATCAGTTTTTTCAGACTCAGGTTTTCCAAGCTCTGTGCTGTTCTAATGATCCCGGAAAACCTGATAGTTACAGTGTGAGAAACGTCAGCAGTTTCTCTGCCGCTTTAAGACTCTTGCTTAGATAGATGCAATGTATAGGCACTGACGGTAATCAGAATCACAGCGCCACCGGCTAAGCTGTTAAAGCCAGGGATTTCGCTGAAGAAGATAAAGGCCCATACCGGTGCCAGTACTGTTTCCAACATCAGTGTCATAGAGACTTCTGCCGCAGTAGCATAACGGGTGGCCACCATGGACAGTACGCGGCCAAAAGGAGCAGTAAAGAGACCCATAGCTCCCATAATCAGCCAGGTATTAAAGCTAAAAGTTGTAGGTTCTGTGAAAAAGAACATGGTGATTGCCAGCAGATCCCCTTTCAAATTACCCGAACCCAGAGAGCCAGACATCACTACGCTGATACCGACAACAACAGCAATAATCGCAGCCAGGGTTTGCTTGGTGACTTTTTCCCGTAGGAAGATCCAGCTAAAGGCGGCGGCAATGGCTGGTGTAGCACTGAAGATCAGAAAGGTATTGGCAATAGAGGTGTTTTTGATACTGAACACCAAACCACTGGCACTACCCAGCATTAAGCCTCCGGCAATCAGTAGAGGCCAACCACTATCGAGTAAGACCTTAATTAAACCTCGTTTGTCATTGAGCTGAATGACGACTGCCATAGAGATCGCAGTAAACAGCCCGAATAGAAAAGAGGTTTCAAATTCGTTAACCCCAGAAAAGCGGATAAAGATGGGGTCCAGACTCATCAGTAATGCACCTAAAAGTGCGATGCCAATTCCTTTTAGGCGAATATTTGTCTTACTTTCCAATACGTTAACGTTAGGCATAGTCAGAATTCTCATTGTCGTTTGAATAGAGTGTCAGTAGAGAAAACAGTCGTGAACTGGAATAACTGTCAATCATACTTTTGCGTATGATTGTTTGAGGTGGTATGCTTTGTCAATAAAAACATACTTAAGAGTCTGTTTTTTTGGAGGAGGGTATTTCCAGAGATCATGCTTGTAAGTATTTTTCCCATTGGTTGTAGATCTTTGAGGTCAAAAACTTAAAGGAGGCACCAGCCTATGCAGACAAATCTAAATTTTATTGGTCATATTAAAACCCCTTATAAATCTCTGGCAGATTGTCCGAACAATATTCAATTTGATGGCCCCCTGTGTGAATTACGTGTAGATGAGGCATATCAGCATGAGTTGAGAGGACTGGAGGAAGGGGCTCATATCATGGTGCTTTATTGGCTTAGGCACCCTGAAAGTAACGTCAATTATAGCTCTGTGTAGGAAGAGGATGAGCCAGGTGTCTTTGCTCTACGTACGCCTTTAAGACCGAATCCTATTGGCGTTGCTGTGTTACCGATTAAGAAAATAACTGCGGGTGAGCTCTTCGTTCATGGCTTGGATTGCTTAGATGGCACAGGATTAATAGATATCAAACCTGCCATTTACCGGGAGCTTTAATCCTGAGCAATCAACTCTGGGGAAATCCTGCATGAAGTATCTGGCCGCGACGCAAATCGCATAAAAGATAAAGCGGTTTGGTGAG
>CAYFGP010000182.1:0-11017 GCA_964342385.1 uncultured Oleiphilus sp.
TTCATCGCCATTTTAACATTGGTCAGATCAACGTCAGAGTTGTCCGCTTTAACACGAATCTTAACGTTGTAGTCAATGACTCGTTTGACAGCAACTAATACCTTCATAGATTCCTCGTTCTTTACTATCTGTGACGAGTTGTTTGCAGTGGGCTAAATTAAATGTGCCGACCCGGTCAGCCACGATTCAATCAATAAATACCTACTACATAATAGTGAGACATATCAGACCTGATCGGTTTTGGGGTTGCTCAACAGGCCTGATATATCAAAATTCGTTTCAAACAAGCGTTTGCTGTGTTCGTGAAAACATAATGACTATTTTTTCAGTTTAGGTCAAATTCTATTCTAAACTGACTGGTCACAGTTTTAGCGATATACTTGCTGCACTGCGTTAAAGGCTGTCATAAAATCTTGCCTAAAACGAATAGGTTCAATCCATATCCCCTTGCCTTTCCTCCTTTATGTTTGCTGGAGTGTAGAAAATCACCGGCTTGGGAAAATTAAGGGTTGACCAAAAGCAAACGACCGTTTTAAATGATGAACAAATAAAATAACTATTAAACGCCTGAGTGCTGTTTGAGGAGATTATCGTGGAAAGAGAAGCGATGGAGTTCGACGTTGTTATCGTCGGCGCCGGCCCTTCCGGCCTTTCAGCTGCTATTCGTCTGATGCAGCAAGCAAACGAAGCCAGCCAGGAGCTGACCGTTTGTGTTGTTGAAAAAGGTTCTGAAGTGGGTGCCCATATTCTGTCCGGTGCGGTAATTGAGCCGTCGGCACTGAATGAACTGATTCCTGACTGGAAAGAAAAAGAAGCGCCGCTGATCACAGAAGTGACTGAAGATCAGATTGTGATGCTGAAAAGTGACACTGGCAGCAAAACTTTCCCGAACTCCATTGTGCCTAAATCCATGCACAATGAAGGTAACTACATTGTCTCTCTGGGTAATGTTTGTCGTTGGTTAGGCCAACAGGCAGAGGAACTGGGCGTAGAGATCTTCCCTGGTTTTGCCGCTGCTGAGCCACTGATCGAAGATGGCGTAGTAAAAGGTGTGATTACCGGTGATATGGGTGTCGCCGAAGACGGTAGTGAAAAACCGGGTATGTTTATGCCGGGTATGGAGCTGCGCGCTAAATACACCATCTTCTCTGAAGGTAGCCGTGGTCACCTGGGCAAACAGCTGATCAAGCAGTTCAGCCTGGACGAAGGTAAAGATGCCCAGCACTATGGTATCGGCATTAAAGAACTGTGGGATATCGATCCGGCGAAACATAAGCCTGGTCTGGTGGTACACGGTTCCGGCTGGCCGCTGACAGAAAATGGCGCCAGCGGTGGTTTCTTCCTGTACCACGCTGAAAACAACCAAGTCGTTGTGGGTCTGATTACCGACCTGAACTACGACAACCCATACCTGAGCCCATTTGATGAGTTCCAGCGTATGAAGCACCACCCAGAACTGAAACAGTATCTGGAAGGTGGTAAGCGTGTTTCTTACGGTGCCCGTGCCATTACGAAAGGTGGTTATAACTGTCTGCCTAAGATGACCTTCCCTGGCGGTATCATGGTGGGTTGTGATGCCGGTACCCTGAACTTCTCTAAGATCAAGGGCACCCATACCGCGATGAAGTCCGGTATGATCGCTGCGGAAACCATCTTTGAAGCAGTGAAAGGTGGCGACGAAGGTGGTCAGGATCTGACCGCATTCACCAGCACTTGGGAACAATCCTGGGCGTTTAAAGAACTGTACGACAGCCGCAACTTTGGCCCGGCGATGCACAAATTTGGTCCTATGCTGGGCGGTGCGTTTAACTTTATCGATCAGAATATCTTCAGCATCCCTGTGACGCTGCACGATACCGAAGAAGATTACTCTCAGCTGAAGCCTGCATCAGACTACAGCGAGATCAACTATCCTAAGCCGGATGGTGAGATCAGCTTCGACAAACTGTCTTCAGTGTTCCTGTCGAACACCAACCATGAAGAAGATCAGCCATGTCACCTGAAACTGACCGATGACAGCATCCCTCTGCAGGTGAATCTGCCGAAGTGGGCTGAACCAGCACAACGTTTCTGTCCTGCAGGCGTATACGAAGTGGTGAAAGATGAGAAGACCGGTGCCGACCGTTTCCAGATCAACTCACAGAACTGTGTACACTGTAAGACTTGTGATATTAAAGACCCATCACAGAACATCACCTGGGTAACCCCAGAGGGTGCTGGTGGTCCTAACTATCCAAATATGTAAAAAGCGCCAAATATGTAATCGACCAAAGATATCTTCGGTACGATACTAAAAAGGGAAGTCATTACGACTTCCCTTTTTTATGCCCAATAAATATTTTGCTCATCTTTGTCTACGCCAAAGGCAATTCAAGACTAAAACAGCTGCCTTCCTGCGGTTCCCGGCTGCGATATTGAATACTACCACCATATTGCTCCAGCTGTTTCTGGATCATAAATAAACTTAACCCTACCCCTTCCACATTGGGTAAACGATCAAAATGCAGCCGGGTAAAGGGTTGAAAGAGTTTCTCCCGTTGAGCCGGTTTTATGCCTAAACCGGTATCACAGATCTCAATCACTAAGTGTCGATCATCCGCCACACTAGAAACATCAACATGCCCCTCTAAGGTGTAGTTCAGTGCATTATCCAACAGAGCAGACAAAGCGTTCTCCAATAGACTATCAAGCACGGCAACAGGTTTTATCTGTCCGACGATATCCACAGAGAGCTGTAGCTCTTTCTGTTTATACGCCTGTTCAAATCTAGCCAAAACAGAAGGTAACACCAAAGAAGGATCACACTGAGCTTCCCTATTCCCTGCTTCAATAGGATCAAGATCAGTCAGGTTTAGAATCTGATCCACCATACCTAATAGATGAGTGCTGGCCTGAAGAATCTCTTGCAGGCTTTCTAACTGCTCCTCATCTTCAATATCCAACTCCAATATCTGGGAAAAACCGATAATGGCATTCAGCGGCGTACGCATCTCATGACTCATACTGGATGTAAAACGGGATTTTGCTTCATTGGCCGACTGGGCTTTTTGCAAAGCCTCATACAAGGCATGGGTACGCTCTTCTACCAACTGCTGCAAATGCTGTTGATGCTCAGCCAGCTCTTTCTCAACCTGTCGGCGACGTAGGATTTCATCATCCAGTACCCGTGCCACCTGACGCACACGAAAAACATACCAGAGGAAACAACTGCCAGAAATGATGATAAAAGCCAGTAACCAGGGCCTCATCTCTCGGTACACATCCGCTAGATGATAAGCAGGATACCAAGACATTAATGCCACCACATTTCCGTTCAGATCATATAATGGCAGATGGCCTTCAATTACCGTTTGTGCCGTATGCTCTCTATGATCATGCTCAGACATCGAAGAAATCAGCTCTAACCGCAGACCATCAATTTGCTTCTGCTCAGACAGATGATCCAGATAAGCCTGATCAATAGGGCGGAGTAATATCAGTGCAATTCGGTTATCGGGTTTGACCTGATAACTCTCATTATCAGAAGTAAGTAAAGCAGCATGCAGGGAGTAAAGCTCTCGACCTAGCGTCAAATAACCCGAGACTGCCTGAGGTGGCACTGCTGCCCAATGGGTCAATAATTGTTCCATCAAACCTGATTTAGCCAAAGCTCGTTCAACCTGTTCTCTAGGCAAATTCAAATCATGTTGATATTGCCAAACCAGTTTATTCTTCTGATCCAGCATCAGACTGGCACTGAGATCAAAGGTCTCATTGAGGTATAAACCGATCTGTTTTTTTGCCCAATCGTGATCGGGTGAACGATAAAACTGTACGGTCTCATCCCAATAGGCATAATCCCGGGCAATCAGGTCCAAACTATGCGCCGCTTCTTCCATAGAAGAAGCCATAGTACGCTCAGACAGTTGAGCAACGATCTCTGTCTGTTTTACCCGACTATGGTACAAGCTCCAGGCTAAAAGCCCGACACTGATCACCATGATCACCACCACGGGATAAGCCATATTTAAAAAACGCTGACTGGTGTCTGTGCGCATCTTATCGCTTCATTATTCTGCTTGTTATGGTTTTATCTCTTTGCGCCATCTTCACCCAACGACTTCATTTAATAGCTCATTTTAATTACTCACTAAGGAAGCTTGGGCACAAAGGGCTGCTTAATTAAATCATTGATCAGCTCAGGGAAAACCGCCACTAACTTTGTTTCCAAACGAGGAATTTCACTGGCCGCTTGATCCAAGCTGTTCTGTCGCTTGATCCGGGTTGATAAGCCTTTTAAAGCGCGCTCTATACCTGATAACTGCAGATAAGAGACAAACCAATTATTGCGCACCATATAGCCCATCATATGGCGCATGGAAGGCGGCTGCAGCGCTTCACTTTTCTGTAACCACTGATACTCTTGCTCGGCAAATACAGCCAGAGATTGATCAGAATATTGTGACCAGTTTCGCGCCAGCAAGTGATCCCAGGCCATATCCAGCACAATACCAGCGTAGCGGCGATAATCAGGCAGAAACTGAGTTCTAAGCGCAACCACCTTGGGCAGATGATCCACAGTACGATCGATATGACGATGGTAACGGATACCGTCCAACACCTCTTGCTGCTGATCAGGGCTTAAGCCATCAATATAAGGCAAGCAGTTTTCTGGCGGGCCTTTAATATGATCCGCCATTAAATTGCCCAACTTAAAGACTTCGCTTTGCTGCTGAGCTAAAAAGGCATGGGCTAAATAGTTCATAATGTAATGACCTAACGAATGGTTCTCTTGTATCCGCCCCGTCTTTTACCCCCATCACCTTTTACCTGCACCGCTTTGACGAGGCACTTTTACCTGATTGATAACAAGATTAATGTTAACTCAGTCACGTAATAGGCGAATCGGAGCCCGCTCTGCGAGTAATAGTCTTTGCCCTTCCTTACCAAAATCAACGCCGATACGGGTACCCTGGCCCCGTTCAATCCGGGTGATCATGCCACGACCAAAAATCTTATGTTCAATATGATCACCAATCTTCAGGTGATCAGCCATGGTTGCTTTAGCCGTTGACTGATCTGCCCCTTCATCCTGTTTCACATCCAGCTGAATACCTTGAGCACTGAGATAAGGCAGCACAATATTGGGCTTGCTGACACTGATTGAATCTGCATTTTCAGGCTGTTTAATACACTGTAGCGTCTTTAAACAGTCTTCCAGTGCCATCTCAGCAATAAAGCGACTGCTTTTCTTTTTGCCCTCTTCGTTGAGGCCATTATCCGAAATCAAAAACAGTTGTTTCTTTGCCCGGGTCAGAGCGACATAAAACAGTCGGCGTTCGCTCTCTTCCTCTTTATCCTGAAAGTCCGCCAGATTTTGATAACAGGGGAAACTGCCTTCGGTTAAACCCGCAAGAATGACCGTATCCCACTCCAGACCTTTGGCACCGTGCACCGTAGTAATCATAATGCCCTGATCAGAGGTCAAACTGGCTCCGGATAACTTCTGCGCCTGAATCTGCTCCAGACATTGGCCTACATTGACCCTTTGCTGGCGGATATAGTTCACCAAAGCCTGTAAAGTTCGCTTGCGCTCCTCCGCCTGATCGCGAGTTGCTGCGGCCTTTTCAATCAATTCATAGGCATCCGTTTCCAATAGGATCTTTAGCGCGATAGGGCCTACAGGTTGCTCATCTGACTGGCGCTGTAACTGCAGCAATAACTGCAAACGTTTTTTTAGTCGTTTCAGAGCATAAGGTTTTAACGCGACCCGTTTGGTCACTTGCTCAGGGTCTAAGCCTTCCGCATCGATCAAACGAATAATACTTTGCTGCTCCTGTTGCGATAAAAACAGCGGCGGGAAGGATAAGCAGGCGTTTAATGTCTCAGTAGGAATCGCTTGATTTACCGGCAGAGCAACCAGCTCCAAATAAGCCAGATACTGAGTCACCAGAGGCTGATTAAAAACAAAGTGCCCCTGCTGCATCAAACGGAAAGGGATCTTCTGTTGCAAGAAGATCAGTTGCAGCGGCACACTCAATGCCCAGCTGCGCACCAGCACGGCACATTGATCAGAACCACTTTGGCTTAATGTCTGTTTTAACGGCTCCAGTAGCTCCGACAACTGAGAAAATGTGGCAATGCCTGTGTCAGGGTGCTGAGGTGTTGCCAAACACAGCTGAGGCTCACGCAAGCGGTTCTCGCTGATCACATGGTTAGCCGCTAACGCCAGGGTATGACCGTAACGAAAGGAGTAACTTAGCGAATAGGTGGTGCAACCGGGATAAGTTTGCTCAAATTGCCCCAGCATAAATTCCGGCCGGGCACCGCGCCATTCGTAGATACACTGATCCACATCACCGACCACCATCACCTGAGCTCGATCTCCGGCCAGAATATTCAACAGGTACTGCTGGATGCTGTTGATATCCTGATACTCATCGACAATCACATGATCCAGATGATTACTGACCCGTTGCTCCAACTCTGGCTGGCTGAGCATCGCCATCACCGGGCGATAGATCAGATCAGAGAAGGTCATTACACCATCATTGGCCATCAGCTGCTCCAGCTGATCAAAGGCTTCAATAAAGTATTTCTGGTCAGAGGGGAGCTTGAGCTGTTTAAACTGTTCTGCTGGAGAGATCAGATCGGCTTTCACCCGCTCAACAAATTGCAGAAAAGCTTCCAGATGATCCTTATCCAGTGCTTTGCGCCGTGCCTGCTCATCCACATTACCTAACGCCTGTACGATGCCTTGACGTACCAGGCGCTCGTAGGGCCAGCCTTCTTTTACCAGCTTACGTTTACCCAGCACGCCCCACTGGTAAAAGCTTTCGCATAAACGATGGCCAATTGAATGAAAGGTACGGATATCAGGCAGACTGACAAAGTTAGGCTGCTCCTGTACCTTTCGGGACAGCTTGTCAGTAAAGTCGTCCTTCGCTGAACGGTTATACATCAGCACCAGCACACGGCGGGGATGAAAGCCCTGCGCCAATAACTGCATCACCCGATGGACCAGCGTCGTGGTTTTACCTGAACCTGCCACTGCCATTACTCGGGCATGGCCCTGCAGATGATTAACCACCTTCAGCTGCTGAGACGTAAGTTGAGGCGCAAGCAGTGACATGAGTCCAGTTGTGGACTGAGATGCGGGCTGAGACATAAGCTTGGCCGTCAGTTCAGACGTTACCTGCGGCGCAGTCTGAGACATTCTCTGTGATGCAGGCTCAGATATCTGTTGAGACGACTGAGAAGCAATGGATTCACTCTGCAGCATTAAACTTCCGGCATCTCGCCTAAGGACCAGAACTGACCGGCACTATAAATTCCTAAATGGTTAATACCATCAATCTCGTGTTCAATAGCCTGCTCAACCAGCTGATAAAACAGATTACGATGCAGTCGGCCTTCCAGATTGTCACGCACTAACAAATAAGGCTGGGGCTCACCTACATGATTTACTTCCACTCTGAGCGGGTGTGCTTTATCCAACACCACCTTATCGCCCACATTTGTCATAAAGATAAGCGTATCACCTTGCTCTTCAATCAGCTGGGTAATAATAAAGGGGGCATCTTCAACCTGAATACCGACCTTTTCTACCGGTGTCACCAAAAAATATTTATCTTCTTCCTTCAGCAGAATGGTAGAAAACATGCGCACTAATTGTGCCCGACCAATAGGAGATCCCATGTAATACCACTGGCCATCTCGGGCAATAGACATATCAATATCGCCACAGAACTCTGGATTCCATTTATGAATAGGTGGTAGACCATGTTCTCCGGCATTAGCTTCTATCTGCTTAGCCAGATTCATAGGGGAGAAGGAATTGCTCATAACGGATTACCCATAGCAGTACACGGACTTTCAGAAGTCAGGATTGACTGAATTTTATCTGAAATCAGTATTTTCTGCAGGCATAAAAAAAGCAGCCTAAAGCTGCTTTCTTAATTTCTGTCAGTATTGAAGGCTTTTATTAACGCCTAATCCAACAGACTTAACCAGATCTGGACTGTGATTACAGTTTCCAGCCTTGTACAGTTTCTTTACCGTACTGCTGAATCCAGTCCTGATAGTTCTTCTGACGACCACCACGTACTTCGATAACCTCACCTGTTTCAGGGTTTTTGTACTTAGTTGGAGTACGCTTACGACGAGCTTTCTGTACTGGCTCTTCAGTCTCAGATTTGCTGAACAGTTCCAGAACATCTGCTTCAGTTTTGTCATACTTAGACATTACTTCTTCAATAGCTTCTTTAAAAGCCAGCTCTTTTTTCAGATCTTCGCGTTCTGCCAGAGCTGTCAGCTCATCTTGCAGTTGACGTAATAGTTTCTCTTTCTGACGATATTCATTAATAAGCATTTCAGTTACTCATATGACTTTGTGGGGGAAAAGTAATTCATCTCGAATTAATACGGTTAATATTAATATTAAGTTGAAAAAAAAACAAGAATAGTATTTTAATCCATGTAAAAGAGTAAAAAGCCTCTTATCAAATTTGTCTCAATCTAATATCAGGAAACTCTTGTTGAGAGTTCATTGCCAAGTGAATTTGCTGTAATAGCTTTTCTTTATCCTGCCCCAATACACCTTTTAGTGCTAATCGATTAGAAATATGATCCGAACGATAAATAGTGCTTTCTAACTGTAAAGCACTAACAAAAGTATGCATTTCACTAAACAGCTCACCGGTATTAAGCGGTTGAAAATCCTCACCAAAGGCGGCACTAAACCGCTCTGGACCTTTGTGGAATGTTAGCACTAATGTAGACAGGTAATCCGGCTGTAACCGATTGATTAACTCGGCCGAATTTAAAGCATGCTGCTCACTTAAATTCTTTCCTCCAAGGCCATTTAAAACCATAACTGAAGTTTTAATCCCAGCTTGTTGGATTTTATTTACTGCCTCATATGTCGAACTGGCCGTTTCACCCTTATTAATTCGTTTAAGCACTTCATCATCACCGGACTCAATACCGACATAAAGCATTGATAAACCTAATATTTTCAGTCGAATTAGCTCTTCAGTACTTTTCTTGGCTACATTTCTTGGTAAACAGTATGCAGATACTCTATTGATGCTCGGGAAGGCCTCCTGAATCGCTTCTAAAATAGTTTCTAATCTGCGAAGAGATAGCACCATAGCATCTCCATCAGCCAGAAAAATTCTACGCACACCTGTTACTTGCTCTCCGGCAGATTGGATTTCCTGTAATACTATTTCTTCCGAGCGGACAGAAAATTTTTTTTGAGGATCAGTATACATCTCACAAAAAGTACACTTATTCCAACTACAACCATTGGTCACAGGTAGAATCAAAGAGTGAGCCTCACTGGGAGGACGGTACACTGGATCGATATACTGAATAGGGAATTGGTCATCAAAGTACATAGAAATAGGCCTAAACTAGTTAAGCACTCACACAAAAGTTTATCTTTAGCCAATGGCTTCATGCTTCAGCCATTGGTCAAAAGATATCGAAACACTTTTGTGTAAGTGTGTATCAGGTCTTCAGATTTACACCCGAAAAGTATTTCGATCGTCTCAGAATGGTAACCTGAGAGTACAAGGCATTTATCGAATGACCTTTCATATGCGCAGAGTGTTAACTCCATCACAAAAAATCGGAGCTATAAGACTAGGTTACCTTATTAAAAACAGCGGGAACGTAGCCAATTCAACCTTCTTTTGCCAAAAGTAGCTAAAGGCCTGGCAGAAAAAGGCTAGAGTGTTGCGAAAAAGCCTGCTCAATACAGTTAGGGCATCTTGATACATAGTGATACAGAACTGCATCGGTATCTTCTAGGGTGTTCATAGTTCTGCATCAAGGTGTAAGAAAAGCGGGTATTGCTTACCCTAAAGACACTGTTCCGCTGGTAAAATAACAAGATAAAGGCTTCTCTGGGCAATAATCAGAGAAGCCACTCTTTTAGAAGTCTTTAGAAAAGAACGTTTTATTAGGTGACTAGCACTCACAAAAGTTTCTCTATAACAAAGCGCTTAATTCTGCAGCCGTTAGCTGAAGAATACTAAAACATCTTTGTGTCAGTATGTACTAATCTTCCCGATTACGGCCACGCTGCCCACGGTTACCCATACGCACGCCGATCTCCATCAGGAAAGTAAAAAACTCTTCTTTATCCTGAATGACTTCTTGGAAAAAACGCGATTGATACAAGGCTGCAGCGCCATGCACTAATGCCCAGTGCGCACAATAATGGAAATAAGATGGCACATCTTCCAGTTTATTTTCATCAATACGGGCTTTAATCAGATCAGTCAGGCTTTCCAGATTACGGGCCCGGAAACGATGCAACTCCTCTAACATTTCCGGTTCGCCTGAAGATTTGGTCAACTTATCTTCTAAACGGGAAAATAACAGGTATTTGCCAGGATCCTGCATACGGAATTCAAAATAAGCTCTGGAGAGTGCTTCTTTATCTTCAGAAATCTTCGGCGATTGGAAAAGATCTGCCAGATCACGTTCATAATCCAACATAAGACGCAGGTATATTTCCGATTTACTTCTAAAGTGCTTATAAATCGTGCCCTTACCTATACCTACATGGTCAGCAATCATCTCTACGGTCACACGGTCTTCGCCGTGTTCTAAAAAAAGTTCTAAAGCCGCATCTAGAATATTTGATTCCCGTTGACGAAACTCTTGAACCTTTCTCGCTTGTTTTTCTACTGCTGATAACGCCATAACTTTTCTACCTGTTGAGAGCCAGAGCTTTCGATCTGCAAACTGTATTTACAGTTGACGCAACCCCATATGCTGCGGCGCACATAATAACATACTTAACTACTATTTGACCAGATTGTTTTCAATAGTCACACTTCATGGTCAAAGGAAGCATATTCGGTCACACAAATATTGTGCCCATAGTTACCCACCCCGTTAATAGACCAGCGCTTTTATGATCCACAACCTGTCCTTTTGACAGAATGTAACAGTCCTTGGCTTCAACTAAAGACCTGAATCAGTGATTTAAATTTCGATCCTGCCTGAGACCCCTTCTTGCTCA
>CAYFGP010000183.1:0-11002 GCA_964342385.1 uncultured Oleiphilus sp.
AGGTAGCTAACCCTGATTTCCGGAGAGATACAAGGTTGGCGTAGAGCGGCACATCGACTCTATCCGCCAGCCAGGTAGATCCAACCGCGAAACCCAACGGCAGATTAGCGTACGCCCGATACAAGATTATTGTGAAAGCAGATATCGGCTACAATACGTCATGAAGTATGGGAGTGAATAATACATCCCATGTTGGGTTTCGCGAGACAAGATTTTCTTTACCAATCAACATCTTGCCACCGCTCTACCCAACCTGCACAAGCCTCACTTCGAAGAAAGAACAACGCTATTTGTTCGCAACTTAGCCAAATCAGACAGCCTTAGTCACCCGCTATATTTTTAGGCTTTGAAGCGCTAAGCAAGCTAGACCTTCATACGACTACCACTTGGGTCATAAAAAGCCCTGAGTGAAGCATCAGCGGCAAAACGTTCCTTCGCCACTTCAATCTCAAACTGAGCGGCATTGATTTTATCGGCATTCAGGCCTACAACTTCCACATAGCCCATACCAATGGCACCACCGACACTATGGCCGTACATACCTGAAGTGAGGTAGCCCACCACCTGACCGTCCATAATAATCGGCTCGTTGTGATAAAGCAGAGGTTCAGGATCCTGCAGTTTAAACTGCACCAGTCGGCGATCAGGCAAACCCGCGGCCTTTGCTGCCAGGAAAGCCTCACGACCGATAAAGTCACTGGCATCCGGCTTCGCCGCAAAGCTCAGGCCTGCTTGAATCAGGTTATCCTCAGAGCCGATATCATGCCCCCAATGGCGGAAGCCTTTTTCCAAACGTAAACTATTCAGTGCATGCAGACCGACATTACGCAGCTCATATTCCGCGCCGGCCTTGTGCAGCGCATGGAAAAACTCGGGGGCTTGAGCAGCAGGTACAAAGATCTCCCAACCCAGTTCGCCGACATAAGATAAACGCTGCAGCCAAATCTCAATGCCTGCCACCTTGGCAAAACGTCCGGTACCAAACAAGAAACCCTCAGCACTGATATCGGTATCGGCAATTTTCTCCAGTACAGCACGAGCGTTAGGGCCTTGCAGGGATAAACAAGCGTAATCCGCACTGATATCTCTCAGCTGCACATCTCCGTGCAGGTTTTTCTTCAGGTGCCACCAATCCCGGTTAAAGGATCCGATACCTGTAGTGACCAGATAACGATCATCTGCCAATTTGGATAGGGTGACGTCGGCTTCAATACCTCCTTGATGGTTTAGCCACTGGGTATAGATCAGACTGCCGGTATCCACAGCCACATCACCGGCACAGATCCACTGCAGGGCTTTTTCTGCATCAGGACCGGAGACCTCAAACTTACCAAAAGAGGAGATATCATAAACACCGACATTTTCCCGCATCGCCCTATGCTCTTCAGCATAGAATTGGAACCAGTTCTGGCGTTTGTAGCTGTAGTCATATTCCGCTGGTGCACCGTTACGGGCAAACCAGTTGGGACGTTCAAAACCACCTACTTCACCAAAACACGCGCCTTGTGCTTTCAGTTCGTTATGCAGGGGTGAATGAATCCTGTCTCGTGCGGTTTGGTACTGATAGAAGGGCCAGTGCATGGCATAGGTATGACCCAGGGCTTCAGGAATACGCTCTTCGATATAGGATTGTTCCCGCTGCACCGGGTGATGACGACGGACATCACACTCCCAGACATCACCGGATGGGTAACCGTCGATAATCCAATCCGCCATCAGTTTACCCAAGCCGCCACCGGCCCCGATACCTTTGGAGTTCAAACCACAGGCGACAAAGAAGTTATCCACTTCAGGAGTCGGTCCCATCAGGTGCAGGTTATCTGGGGTAAAGCTTTCCGGGCCGTTAAAGAAGGTACGAATACCGGTTTCCTGCAGCGCTGGGAAGGTTTCCATACTACCCATCAGATAGTCTTCAATATGCTCCAGATCACAGGGGAACTCATCAAAACAGAAATCCTCTGCGATGCGCTCCATCGGGCAGCCGCGAGCGTTATGCTCAAACCAACCGATCAGCATCTTACCGGCATCTTCTTTAAAATAGATGCCTTTATCGAAGTCACGCAGCACCGGACGACTGGTCAGTCCTTCCATCTCTTCGGTTACCACATAGAAGTGCTCGCAGGCGTACAGCGGCAGATCCACACCCACTTTGGCTGCGACATCGCGGGACCATAAACCACCGGCCAGTACCACCTGATCCGCGACGATAGAGCCCTGTTCGGTTTTAACGCCAACGGCTTTACCACCCTCAACGATAATATCTTCAACCTTGATATTTTCCATGATACGGGCACCACCCATGCGAGCACCTTTAGCCAGCGCCATGGTAGTATCAATGGGGTTGGTTTGACCGTCTTTTTCAATATAAAGGCTGCCCAGAATGCCGTCGGTATCGATGCCCGGATACAGCTCTTCAAGACGCTCGTTATCGATCATCTCAGACTCGACACCAAACACGCTGGCCATAGAGGAGGTACGACGCAGCTCTTCCAGACGCTCTGGCGTACGGGCCACAGACAAACTACCGATACGCTTATAACCCGTCGCCTGACCGGTTTCCTCTTCTAATGAGGCGTACAACTCATGACTGTATTTTGCCAGATTGGTTAGGGTTGGGGTGGGCCATAACATACTGACCAGACCCGCTGCATGCCAGGTGGTACCACAGGTGAGTTGTTTACGCTCCAGCACGACCACATCGGTCACACCTCGTTTGGTCAAGTGGTAGGCGATTGAACAGCCGACAATACCACCACCAATAATTACCACTTGTGCATGGGAAGGCAGTTGTTTTTTGTTTTCCATCAGATCACTCTCTTTAAATACCAGTTAACCGCGCAGTTTTTCGTTGCGTGCATCGTAAGCAGGTTTATTACTCACCAGAGCAGTACGAGGGCCCATTGGGGTTTCCACTATCAGTTCAGTGCCCTCTTTCATCAGCTCCGTTTGGATATAAGCAAAACCGATACTCTTACCGACACGGTGGCCAAAGGCACCACTGGTAGTCACACCTATTACCTTGTCATCGTGCAGCACGGATTCATTGCCGGAGATTTCACAAGGCAGATCATCACTAAAGATCAAGTAAGCCAGCTGACGCTCGGTGCCTTTTTCCTGACGCGCTCTTAGATAGTCCACACCGATAAAGTCACGGCTGCAGTCGATAAAGCGATCCATACCCGCTTCTACCGCAGAGATCTCCTCGGTAAATTCAGAGCCGTAGGCACGATAGGCTTTTTCCAGCCGCATGGAGTTAAAGGCATAACCACCAAAGTCACGCAGACCCAGAGGTTCGCCCACTTCCATCAGGTGTTCATAGATAGAAATCAGGTGGTACGAAGGCATATGCAGCTCCCAGCCCAGTTCACCGGCATAAGACACACGGATTGCCAGGGTTTGCGTACCATCAAGTAGGATATTTTGTGCTGCTAACCACGGGAAAGACGCGTTAGACAGATCAGATTCGGTCAGCTGTTGCAGAATCTCGCGGGAACGAGGACCGGTCAGCAGCAGTGCACCAACCTCTTCGGTGACGTTTTTCACGTCAACGTCGTAACCCTCAGAATGCAACTGTAACCACTGCAGATCACGGTTTTCTGAACCGATGCACCCGATCAGGTAGAAGCTTTCTGAGTTGATACGGGTAATCGACAGTTCCGCCTGAATACCGCCTTCAGGGGCGTGGAATAGAGATAGACCGATGGTGCCATCTTTGCCGGGTAGCTTGTTACAGGACAGCTTATTGAGGAAAGCCATGGCATCTGGACCCGTCACACGGAACTTAGCGGAGCCGGTCAGATCATGGATACCCGCCGCTTCCTGTACCGCCTTACACTCCTCAGCCACTACTTCGAAGGAGGCACTATGACGCCAGCTTAGAGAATCCTTACGCACTTTATCTGTCGTGAACCACAGCGGCTTTTCAAAACCCTGGCGTACACCCCATTTAGCGCCTTTTTCATTCAGTACCTGATACAACGGGCTGGTACGTTTCGGGCGACCATGAGGGCGGTTATCATTTGGCGCGGTGAGTGCGTACATACGCTCATAACACTCAATGGCACGAATGGTGGTGTACTGTTTATCCGCCCAATCACCAAAGCGGCGACTGTCCAGAGACAGCATATTGATCTCGGTTTCACCGTGTACCATCCATTGAGCCAGATATTTACCAATACCGCCCTGGGCGATACCGATACTGGCACCACACAGGTTCCAGAAGTTTTTCAGACCCGCTTGTGGACCAACTAACGGCATATCATCGGGGGTATGGGTGATAGGACCGTTTACAATGGTGCGGATACCCACATCGCGGAAGATCGGCTGACGCTCCATACATTTTTCCAGCCAGGGCATCAGACGCTCAAGATCCGGTGCCAGCAGTTCCATATCAAAGCCCCAATCCATTCCATCTAACGCCCAAGGACGACAGCCGTGGGTTTCATAAGGGCCGATCAGTAATCCATTGCCTTCCTGACGCAGGTAACTGTCTGCCCAGGAATCACGCACTACTGGCATCTCAAAACCCAGTTTCTCCACTTCAGGGTGCGGATCAGTAACCAGATATTGGTGCTCCAGATTCACAATGGGCACATTGACGCCCACCATAGCGCCTACTTCAGGGCCGTAAGAGCCTGCCGCATTCACCACATGCTCGGCGATAATGGTGCCTTTTTCGGTGATGACTTCCCACTCACCGTTTTCCAGCTGATTGATATCAATCACACGGTTACGCAGAGAGATCTCAGCGCCATTTTGTCGCGCCAATTGTGCCAATGGCATCACCACAGAGGTGGGATCGACATGACCGTCATTAGGGGTATGTACGATGATACGACAGTCATCAAATTCCATAAGTGGGTTGATCTGTTTCGCTTCAGCCGCAGAGATAATATTGGCTTCAATACCCAGCATCTTGCTCATGCTGACCACCTGACGGAACCAATCCTCTTCGATCTCGGTATGGCCCAGACGTAAGCTGCCGGTTTTATGGAAAGTGGAAGGCAGGCCGGTTTCGGCGGGGAGAATCTCATTGTAAAGTTTGATGGTGTAATCGTGGATTTTTGCCAGGCTGACGTTACCGTTGAAGTTCGGGCACAGACCTGCAGCATGCCAGGTGGAACCGGATGTCAGCTCACCTTTTTCCACCAACATCACATCGGTCCAGCCCTCTTTTGTCAGATGGTAAAGCAGATTAACCCCGAGGGAACCACCACCCACTACTACGACCCGTGCCTGTGTTTTCATGTGCTTTACCTCATAACCTTGTGCGTGCTGAACAGTGCAGGGGAACAGCCCTTAGCAAGACTGAAGGGTTGTGTAGCGTATAAAGGTGCAAACTAAACAGGATCGCTTGCTCCCTTGATGATCATCCTTGCCCTGCGTGAACGCTGTCAGCTATAGTCTGTTTTCGCCTTTAAGCGGCATCTGATTACGACCATCACTGGCCATCGCTTTTGCTTGTTACACACTTACACAAAAGTATTTCGATATTCTTCGGCCAGCGGCTGAAGAATGAAGCCGTCTACTAAAGAGAAACTTTTGTGTGAGTGCTTCTGGCTAGATCTTGAAATACCTGAGCTATCAGGACAATTGAGATGATTTTGCTGAATGGTTAGAAATTTTTGTGCCCTAAGCAGATCCCTAAGCACAGCTGGAGACACACAGATAATCAGCTTTCAGATCACAGCTATTTACTTGTGAAATGGTGTGATCAAAGAAGCTGAAAAGCACCTGAAGACGTTCTTGAAAAAGACATCTGAATACCAGGGAATAATAATAAATCGCCTGTACAAGGCCCTATATTATCTGGCGCTAAAATATGGCACAACAACTTGATTTTCAAAAGTTACCCCCGCTGAAAGCCCTGAAAGGATTTGAGGCGGCGGCCCGTTTACTCAGCCTGCGTCAGGCAGCAGAAGAACTGCATTTGACCCACGCGGCCATCAGTCATCAGATTCGCTCCCTTGAGGATGATCTTGGTACCGAACTCTTTACCCGCAATGGCCGCAATATTGTTTTAACCCCTCAAGGCGAACAGTTTTACCCGGTGATCAGAGAAGCCATTGAGATGCTGATCAATGGCGCAGAAGCGGTCCGGCGCACCAGCAACCCCTCGACCCTCAGCGTACAAACCTATGTCACCGTCGCCATTCGCTGGTTATCCCGTCGCCTGCCCCGCTTTAGAACGCTTCACCCTGATCTTGATCTGAATATCACCTCCAAGGTCGTAAACCGGGACTTTGATGAAGCCAATGCCGATGTCGGCCTGATCTACAATGCAGCGCCACTGGAAGAACATCTGCACTGGATTCCCCTGATGCCATCCCGCTTGTTTGCGGTATGTAGCCCGGAGCTTATCGCGCAACATCAGGGACAGATGCAACCTGGCGATATCCTGAACTACCCGATGATCAACATTAGCACCGAGTTTTGGCAATGGCGGGATTGGTTTGAGCCTCAGGGCCTGGGTAATGCTCAGGTGCCAGAAGAATCCATTGTGGTAGATACCACGGCAACAGCGCTGGAAATGGCCATTGATGGTGAAGGTATTGCCTTGGTCAACGGCCCCTTTGCCGACAATGATCTTGCCGCAGGACGTTTGATCTGCCCGATTGATCACGAAGTCACCATTCCCGGTGAATGGGGCATTATCTGCCGGAAGGATATGCTGGAAGACAGCCGGGTGAAGGCTTTTATCAGTTGGTTATTGGATGATGTGGAACAGTTTCAGCGTTAAAGTTAGGCGTTAGTGTTGCCAAAAGCAAGATAACTCAAACAGAAAGGAGCGGCTCATTTAACTGAGCCGCTCCTTTCTTATATTGCTTTTTTAACGGTATAGCATCTTACCCGTATAGCATCTCTGGTAACCAAAGCGCGATTCCCGGGAATATCAGTAGCAAAGCTAAACCTAGCATCTGTAGCAGAATAAAAGGCACTGCCGCTTTATACAGATCGTAAATGGTGACTTCCGGAGGGGCCACCGACCTCATATAGAAGAGATTGTACCCAAAGGGCGGCGTCAAATAGGCCGACTGCATACTTACGATAAATAGAATCGCAAACCAGATCGTATCGAAACCCAGAGATTCCACAATCGGCACAAACAGCGGTACCGTGATAAAGACAATAGCGAAGTCATCCAGGAACATGCCCAGCACGAAGTAACACGCCAGCATGATCATGATCACATAGATGGGTGCGACATCGTTATCTTCGATCAGCTCTTCCAGAATAAAACCAGCATCCAGGCCAATATAAACCTTACTGAAGAAGATCGCTGCGATAGTGATCCAGATAAGCATCCCCATCAGCTTTGTGGTGGAGATCAGCACTTCCTTCAGCATCTTCAGGTTCAGCGTACGGTAGATCGCCGCACAGAGAATAGAACCCGCCGCACCAATAGCGGAAGCTTCTGAAGGTGCCGTAATACCTGTAATGATACAGAACAGCACGGTTGCAATCAGAGCGCCCGGTAAAACAAGGGCTTTCAGTGATGCCACTTTACCGCGCCAGTCCACTTGATGCTCTTCTGACAGAGCCGGTGCAAGGGATGGCGTGATTCGACTACGAATCAGGATATAAAGAATATAGATACCCGCCAGCATTAAGCCTGGGATCAGACCGGCAGCAAACAGCTTACCTACAGACTCTTTCGCCAGGAAGGCATAAAGAATCATCAGCAGGCTGGGTGGAATCAAGAAGCCTAACGCCCCACCGGCCATAATGGTGCCCGTGGCGAGTTTTTTGTCATACCCCCGCTTCAGCATCGCAGGCAGTGCGATAACACCAAGACTCACGGTTGCCGCACCGGATACCCCAGCCATGGCAGCGATTAAGGCACAGACAATCACAGTACCGACGCCCAAACCACCGGGGGTTTGCCCCATCAGTTTGTTCATCATCTCAAACAGATCGTCGGTAATACCGGAGCGTTCCAGCATCAAACCCATAAAAATAAACATGGGTAGAGCTACCAGGAGGAAATTGTCCAGGGCAGCAAATGAACTGAGTGTCAGGAGTTCAATGGACCCCGCACCCCATAGGGTGTAAGCAAAACCCAGCCCGACGGTCAGCAATGACCAGGCCAGGGGAGCCCCCATCATCAGCATCACGAACATAGTCCCGAACATGCCAATGGTAACGATTAGTGGGTCAAGTTCAGTCACCTGAATCCCCTATTAATTTGAAAGTTATATCGATGTCAGTCATCTCAGACTATCGGCAAGGTTGCAGATAACACACGCGACGCGTTCCTTGCTAATCGGACTTAATTATTTTCAGCTCAGTAATAGACGCTTACTTATCTGGACGATAATTAAGTGCGACTTGTATATCCCTGATGAGATGCACTAACCCCTGCAACCAGATCAGACCCACACCGATGGGTAACATGGTTTTAAAAGGGTAAATAGGTGGAGCCCAGGTACTTTTTGAGGACAATTCTCCACTTTGCCAGGAATCGTAGGCAAATTCGCAGGAAGCCACAAAAAAGACGCCAAACATAACAAAAACCACACAACCAGTAATCACGTCGAGAATGGCACGACCGCGTTTACTGAACAGGTGATAAACCACTTCACTACGTACATGACCATGATGCTTATGGGTGTAAATACCCGCAAACATACAGAAGGTGCCGTACAACATAGTGGTTGATTCGTGTGCCCATGACGTAGGGCTAAGGAAGAGATACCGGGCGGCGATCTCGTATAACAAGACGCCAATCATGGCAAGGCACATCCAAGAGCTGGCCTTGCCGATGAACTCGGATATCTCGTCCTGATAGTTCAGGAGGCGAGATATCCCTGACATTATGCTCTCCCAGTGGCTTTAGCCGCTTCGGTCAGAATGTCGATTGCTTTACGGTTACGATCAGAACGTGCCGCTTCTTCTTCCCAGATCACTTTCGCAGCGTTGCGCAGACGGGCAGAATCTTCAGCGTTCAGAGAACCCATTTCGAACTTACCGGTGGTAGAAGCGTCGATAGAACCACTTACCATCCAGTTGTGCATCTTAGAAGCATGCTTAGCGAAAGAGGTTTCGATGATGGTGCGGTGGCTATCGGACAGAGATTTCCACTTGTCCATGTTGATCAGCATCTGATCGGTATAACCAGGGCTTACCATGTTCAGAGAGGTGTAGTACTTAGCGGTTTCGTACAGTTTCATCGCCAGGTATTCGTTAGTACCTGCGTAGATCACACCGTCGATAGCGCCAGTGCTCAGACCCACGTACAGCTCAGAACCTGGCAGGAATACGGTTGGGATACCAAACTGGTCCAGGATCTTAGCGATACTTGGCGTCGCACGGATCTTCATCTTCTTCAGATCTTCCAGGCTGTTTACTGGCTTTTTAGTCAGAAGATCGAAAGGACCGCCCATGATAGGGCCTAAGTAGTGAACATTTTGCTCAGCGTAACCTTCACGGATCAGATCGATCAGGCCTTTGCTTTCCATGATGTACATGGCTTCATCATAGTTAGTCCATGCTGCAGGCAGACCTGCTTCAATAGACGCGATATCCAGCTGACCTGGCCAGTAGCCTGCGTAACCCTGACACATATCGATCGTGCCGGCGCCTACCGCTTTGAACATTTCTGCATCAGGAACCAGAGCACCACCGGTGTAACGACGAACTTTCAGAGACTTGTTAGAAGCGCTCTTAACGTCGTTAGTGAACTCTTTGAAGATATCGTTTGCTTCTTTACCCCAATAAGTTTGCATTCTTAAAGAGGTTGCAGCTTGAGCTTGTGAAGCGATGCTCATTGCCATAGGAGCTGCTACCAGACCTGCAGCGGCCGTCTTCAATAGATCACGTCTTTTCATGTTGTTATTTTCCTTAGGCTGCGTTGCTTATCGTTATTGATTCACGCTTTGTTGTGAGGACTTTTCCGGACATAAAAAAGCCTTCGCAATCTTTTGTACTAACTGATGTTGATCTTAATATCTGGTTAGGACAATTGATATAAATTTACACTCTGGTAAGAAAAATTTGGTGAAAATAGGCAATTTTTTTTCTGTTTTCTCTTAAAAATCACATAGATATGAAAATATGCAATGTACTTTCATGTTCACATATGTAAACCGCCGTTTACATCGATTTTCACCTCATTTACAACCACTCTTTTTTACATAAATATCTTAAAAAGCGTAGTCGAAATAATCAGAAATAATTGCCTGTTTATGACACAAATTTATCGTATCAGTGTTAAATCATAGTAGAACACTCTATTTAGCCTCATTGGCTATTTTTTGCCACGACTTAAGACACAAGGATTTTATTTACTACCATAAATAGCTCTTATGGCTATAGCTTTCACTTTTTTAGAGAAATTCACTATTAGAGCTTTGATGATTGGAAGGAGAGAGTGAGAAGAACAATGCAATTCAGAGCATCAAGCTGCCTTTAATGAGAACACAAGACCCCTATCATGTTGATTTATCAGGCAATTTCATTATTTATCTAAAGTAATGGATCAGCTGCAATCCAATTTTTCCTGTTCTGACCTAACACTGACGCTACTGCTCGATAAAAACAGAATAGGAACAGCTAAATTATCCATCAACGCTTAACGAAATCTTTTGTGAACAGGACAATCTCAACGAGAGCCAGTCAATTCCATTCTGACAACAAGCGAACAATCAAGCCTAGCCACCTTGCTTGTGCTAATAGGGATAGATTGGCCCCATATCTGCTCGTCAGCTACAGCGCTTACACTGCACCAATAAGCTAGCCATTGCCTTATTTCCGTAATTTATAACAGATTATGATACTTAGGTGAAATATTTTAGACCACAAACAATTATAAATGAAAAACAGAACGACATTTTTCATTTAAAGAGAAAAGCTTACAGTACAGGAAGCAATAGGATTTGCTGTCATCACTACAGAGGCAAAGCCCGAGGGAACATTTCCTGAGTGTCTAGTCCTAAAATAGATTGACACTTTTTCATCAAAACACCCGGTGCACTTCATCGGGTGTTTTGTATTTGAGTGAGAG
>CAYFGP010000184.1:0-10985 GCA_964342385.1 uncultured Oleiphilus sp.
AATGAACCTAAAAGTGACAGGCTACTGCTTGTTTATGAAATATCCGGGTTAGATGTCACGCTTTAAGCACTCACACAAAAATTTCTCTTTAACAGATGGCTTCATTCTTTAGCCG
Source organism: uncultured Oleiphilus sp. (assembly GCA_964342385.1). Lineage (GTDB taxonomy): Bacteria > Pseudomonadota > Gammaproteobacteria > Pseudomonadales > Halomonadaceae > Oceanospirillum. The sequence continues at coordinate 116 of CAYFGP010000184.1, forward strand.
CTGGCCGAAAAATATCACAATACTTTTGTGTAAGTGTGTATAACGCTTTACGACTTCGCTGCTTTATCTGAATCAAACAAGCTATTAGCCGACTGCTGGAAAATATTCTGCCCCGCCTGTTCATATTGCTGCAACGCTTCAACCGCCGCGGGCCAGAGTAGAACTTCATCATGACGGTCGTTTGACTTAGGCTCGATAACCGACGGTATCTGCCAGGGCAACATAGCAAACAATTGCCACTGAGTCAGGCCCGACAGATCTCGCGCTAAGTGCCAGCCTTTTTTCTCACTGCGAATAATCAGGCCACAATCCTGCAAGGTATTTAATACCGCTTTCTGCTGGGAAAAGCTTAATGGCGACAGAATCGTCTTGATATTATCGTCTGGCACTTCCTCAGCCTGTCGCCAGCCCTGATACAAGGCATTAAGCAGATTCAGAGCCACGGTAAATTCCAGCTTATTATTGCGACTCCAATGGCGCTGATATCGACCTAACGCCATCACCAGAGTGGCGCCCAGCAATACCAGGTTCCAGCTGATAAAGATCCAAAACAGGAACAGAGGTACTGCGGCAAAAGCACCGTAGACAACCTGATAGGACGGTGAATGACTGATAAATTGAGAGAAAACCAGCTTCGCCATCTCAAAACAGAAAGCCGTGAAAAAACCACCAATCAATGCATGTTGCCAGCGCACCTTACAGTTGGGCACAAACAGATACAGTATCATAAAGGCCAGCGATGAGGTGCCTATAGGCAAACTCTGCAACACCAAAGTGTGAATACCCAGGGTATCCGTCGCACTCACAAACAGTTTATGGGACAGTAAGTAAGAGCTAAAACCAAAGCCTGCACCGATTAGAATCGGTCCCAGCGTCAGTACCGCCCAATACAGGAGAAAAACATTGACGCCTTTTCGACGCCCCTCCACCGCCCAGATCTGATTAAAGGCTTTTTCAATGGCGGACATCATCAACACAGAAGTGACCATCAGAAACAAGCCACCTACAGCGGTTAAACGTCTAGCCTGCTGAGCAAAATCATTGAGATAACCCTGCATCACCTGGCCACTTTCCGGCAGGAAGTTACTAAACAGAGATTCTTGGAAGGCCTGTCCGGCCTCTTGCACACTGGGCATAGCAGACAAAATACCATAGGTGACCGTCATTAACGGCACGATGGCAAACAGGGTGGTATAGGTGAGTGAAGCCGCTGTTTTCTGACCCTCGTTTTTTAAAAATCTTTTAATGACAAAAACAATCAATCCAGCACAATAATTTTTTATTTGTGTAATGCCGTTTCCAATTGGCACCATATACACATCTCCTGTTTTCCTATACCGTTCAGATGGTTAGAATAGCACTTATTATACGTTGATCTAAATCAAAGGATAACCGATGACCACTGTCACCCTGTATCATAACCCACGTTGTTCTAAATCCCGCGCCACTCTGGCACTGCTGGAAGAGAAAGGTATTGAACCACAAATTCGTCGTTATCTGGACGAGCCTTTAAACGAACAAGAGATTCGCACTCTGCTGAGCAAGCTGAATGTTAGCCCAATCGATATGATGCGCACTAAAGAAGCGGAGTTCAAAGAACAGGGTCTGAGCAAAGACAGCGATGACGAAACACTGATCGCAGCAATGGTAGCGACACCTAAACTGGTTGAACGTCCGATTGCTGAGACTGACAGCGCGGCTGCCATTGGTCGCCCACCGGAAAATGTGCTGGAAATCCTGGCATGAGTCAGCCTTATATCCTGATTCTTTATTACTCTCGCCATGGTGCCACCCGCACCATGGCGGAGCAGATTGCTGCTGGCGTGGAATCAGTTTCAGGTATTGAAGCCCGTCTACGCACCGTACCCAATCTCTCTTACGAGACGGAAGCGGTCGCTGATGAGATTCCTGAGAGCGGTGATCTGTATTGCAACAGTGATGATCTACGTTACTGCTCTGGTTTGATGTTAGGTAGTCCAACCCGTTTTGGCACCATGGCATCACCACTGAAATACTTTTTAGAGTCCACCAGCACACTCTGGATGAATGGTGCCTTGGTCGATAAACCCGCAGGTGTGTTTACCTCCACGTCCAGTTTACATGGCGGCCAGGAAGCCACTTTGCTCTCTATGATGCTACCTTTATTACACCAGGGCATGGTGTTAACCGGTGTGCCTTATAGTGAAACCGAACTGCTCAACACCGAGTCTGGTGGTACACCTTATGGTGCCAGCCATCTGGCCGGTAAAGACAGCCAACGTCCTGTCGATAAAAGTGAGCTGCAAATCTGCTACGCTCAGGGACAACGTATCGCCACCCTGGCAACCACACTGCTGAAAGGCCAAGCGCAGTAATGAAAAAGATGACACAACGGCTTGAAGCCGGAAAAGATATCAATCAACTGGCAGAAAAAAGCCGCCGCTGGGTTCTGTTTAGCTTTATCGCTACCTTGCTGTTGATGGCAGCTAATCCGCTGCTGTTTCCTACAGAAGGCGCTCGTCTTTGGGTGATTATGTCGGTACAGGTTATGCCTCTGATGCTGTTTGTGCCTGGCATCTGGACCCGTCGCCCACGCTCTCACGCCTGGCTGTGTTTTGTTAGCCTGCTTTATTTTATGCGCGGAACCACAGAAGGCTTTATCCCTGGCCGCGAAGCCTTCGGTATCGCCTTGGGCATATTATCGTTAGTGCTGTTTAGTTCATGTATGATGTTCTCTCGCTGGGAAAGCATGAGAATTAAAGCAGAGCAGGAAAAACTGAATCCTCAGCCTGTTGCGCCTAAAGCCCCAGAAGGGGAAGAAAAGGAAGCCTAATGCCAAAAAAAACCGCCGGTCTGTTTATTCTGTTATTGAGTTTGGTTGGCCTATCGGGCTGTAACCAGATCTCACGCCCGATCTCGCCCGATGTTTCTCTATTCGAGCAGATTAAAGCTGCAGCAGAAAAAGGTGATGTACAGGCTCAATACAATCTGGCTCTGGCTTACGATGAAGGCCGAGGCACTTTGTCTGACCATCAGCAAGCTGCTATCTGGTATCAGAAAGCAGCAGAAAAAGGCCATAGCGTAGCCATCTATCATCTGGGCCAGATGTATGACTATGGCGAGGGTGTCGAGCTGAATAGCCAATTGGCGGAAAACTGGTATGTCAAAGCGATCAGACCCGGCGATGTCGTTGCCAGCTATTACTCCGGCTATACCTATCAGGATCGCCAGAGTGCCAAAAAAAGCAGTCAGGGCTATCCACAGAATATCTTTTGGTACTTAGACGAAGCCAATAGCGGTAATACCACGGCTCAGTATAACCTGGGCTTGGCCTACTATTTTGGCGTCGGTATCAGCCAGGATAAAAGCCGGGCCGCTTACTGGTATCAAAAGTCCGCTGAGCAGGGTAACGCCTTTGCGCAATACAATCTTGGCTTGATCTACGCCAGTGGCGAAGGTGTCGAGAAGAATCCAGCTCAAGCGGTGCATTGGTATACCCAAGCCGCTCAGCAAGGTTATGTACTGGCACAATATAATCTGGCAACCGTTTATGATAACGGCCAGGGCGTTGAACAGGACCATAACAAAGCTGTTTTCTGGTATGAAAAAGCCGCTCGCCAAGGTGATGTCATGGCCCAGTTTAATCTGGCCGTCGCCAATTATCTGGGTGAAGGTACAGAGCAAAACCATAAGCAGGCCGCATACTGGTATCATCAAGCGGCTGAGCAGGGTTACCCTCTGGCCCAATATAATCTAGGCGTACTTTACAGCCAGGGCAAAGGGGTACATCAGGATCATGGCCTCGCGACCTACTGGTACCAACAGGCAGCGGAAGGCGGGTTAGATAAAGCTCAGCTGGCATTGGCCATTGCCTACTATCAAGGCAGAGGCGTGAAAAAGAATGACAAGCAGACTCTGTACTGGTTAGAAAAAGCGGCTCAACAGGGTAATAAACAAGCGATTCAGCTGCTAAATCAGCAGAACGCATCAGGCAAAAACAGTCCGAAGCAGTAATAGATCAAATTATCGAGAACAGAAGAGGGAGAGAGGAGGAGAGAAGAGAGATCCTGATCTCCTATTCTGTCCTCTTCCTCTCTGCACTTACCGTTTTGGATGGCGATAGATATGCCAATCCCCACCGCGAAACTCCACTTCCTGCTCAAGTTTCGCACCTACCGCCAGCGCTAACTGAATTGATGGCTTATTATCGCTATGAATAAAACTGATTAGCGGTTTATCAGGAAAACATTGCGCTCCCACTTCTTGCACCGCACGAGCAGCTTCGCTGGCAAACCCCTTCCCCCAATAATCTGGCGCTAAAGCCCATTTGATTTCGGGCTCAGGCCAATCATTGGGATACCAAAAACCGGCTGTGCCGATCACAGCGCCACTGACCTTCTCTTCTATAGCGTAAGGACCATAACCTCTTAACTGCCAGTGACCGATCATGCTACACAAGGTGCGCCAGGTTTCTCCCTCGGTAAAGGCTCTACCGACAGTAAATTGAGTCGCTTCGGGTGATGAGTAATAGTTGTGCAGATCCTGCCAATCAGCCTCTTTAAACTGACGCAGTAATAAACGGGGAGTTTCAATCTGCTCAGGGACGATAAAAGCCATCAATATCCATCCTTTAATCTTATTATTTGCGCCAGGTGTAATGTCTTAGGGCTCAGACTTATCAGAACGCAGGTGTTGCACTAAAGAGAAGCTATTGCCGTTACAGTCCTGAACATGCGCCATCATTCCACCCCACTCCTGGGTTTCAGGAGTGCCAATAAATACCACATCCTGGGCTTGAAGCTTATGATAGCAATCCATTAAATCATCGACAGCCAAACTAAAGCCCAGATAACGCCCAGCCTCAAACTCACCGGCGTCTTCAGGCTCCAGCAGAATAGTGACACTTTCCAGCTGCAAACCGATAAAACCCTCTTCGGCACTGCCAAAGGTTTTCTGCCAGCCCATTTGCTGAACATAAAATTGCTCTGATTGGACAAGATCTTTACAGGGAATCCTGATGGTATCGATACGCATACTGTCTACTCCTTTTGCCTGTTAAAGCGAATAACTGAAAGCTATCACTTTGTATAAACACCACTGTCATACTCTGCGTTTTCGGATAATAAGTTCAATTACTTTTGCAGGTAAAATTAATTCAGCGCTGGATTACTGCGCAGTCGTTCTGCCATCAAATCAATAAATGCACGCACCTTGGTAGAGGCTAAACGCCCTTCTCGATGCACTATATGCACAGGTAATGGCGCTGGCTCATAGGTTTCCAGAATAATTTTAAGACTCCCTTGTTTTAACTCATCAGCCACCTGATACGACAGTACACGAGTAATACCAAAACCCTCTTTTGCCGCGGCGATGACACCATCATTGCTGGTCAGGGTTAATCGCGGTTTGATACGACATAAATAGGGCTTACCCTCTTTTTGTAGCTTCCATTCACCCAAATTACCGGCACGGGAGGCGATTAAAGCGTGCTGATCCAGCTCTTCCGGTGACTGAGGTATGCCCTGTTTTTCCAGGTAATCCGGTGACGCCACCATAATCATACGCACTTTGCCCACGGCCAGTGCCCGCATACTGGAGTCAGGCAATTGACCTATGCGAACCCCCACATCCATGCCCTCTTCCAGTAGATTGACGACCCTGTCGTAAAACACGCCATCCACCTGGGTATCTGGATATTTCTGTAGATACTCAACAATCCCTGGCACAACAAACTTCTGGCCAAACAGTACGGGGGCGGTAACTGCCAGATGCCCTTTAGGCTCAGCATTAATTCCTGCAGCAGCTTCGTCGGCAGCCTGAATATCGGCCACGATTCGACGGGCATCATCCAGATAACGTAGACCAGCATCAGTCACCCGCACGATACGGGTACTGCGATTCAGTAGCTTAACACCCAAACGCTCCTCTAAAGCAGCAATAGCCCGGGTTACTGCCGGAGGAGACATGGTTAAACGTCGAGCTGCAGCGGCAAAGCCCTCTTCTTCTGCCACGGCGATAAATACTTGCATCTGCTCCAATCGATCCATATCCATCAACCATTATTTCAAAACAAGGAATAATCAATTGTGATTTATGGATATTCTTATATCAAGTGGAGTTTGGCAAAGTAGGCATATTCGCAGTGAGGGCTAAGCAAGCCGGAGTTTAATAAAAACCCTGCATTTGAGAACCGATCCGAACAGTCTTTCTCATACCCAAGCTGCGACGCTACCCAATCGATTATTGATAAAGGAAAAACCATGAGCCGTATTAACACTGTCACTGCCGAGCAAGCCAACAACGAACAGCAAGCCCTATTTGATGCGATCCAAAGTCAGCTGGGCATGGTGCCCAACTTTCTGCGTGTCTTTGCTAACTCACCTTCAGCATTAAAAGCCTTTCTGGGTTTACACACCATTGCTGGAGAAGGTGCATTAGATGAAGCCACGCGCGAGCGTATCGCTCTGGCACTGGCAGAGCAGAACGCCTGCCAATACTGTGTCTCGGCACACAGTGCCATTGGTCGCAAAACCGGCCTGAATGGTGACGAGATTGAAGCTAATCGTGCCGGTACCAGCCAGGATGCTAAAGCTGCTGTTGCCGTGAAGTTTGCAAAATCCTTGTCCGAAAATACCGGTGAAGTCACCACGTCTGAACTACTGGAGGTTAGAAACGCCGGTTATAGCGATGCAGAGATCGTTGAGATTATCACCCACGTAGGCATGAACTTACTGACCAATATTCTGGGCAAAGCCAGCCAAGTCGAAATTGACTTCCCTAAGGTTGAGCTAAAAGGCGCAGCGTAAAACAGTAGCTTTTACTTAAGTCAGTATTAAGCAGGCAAGGACGCCTGCTACTTAATAAATAGCTTTTTAGAGAGCTGAATAAGTGGCTTTCAAGAGATTAAAAGGAGATAACCATGGCTCATAAATATGCCGCCATCGCTTTTACCAACACCGTGCGCCAGGTTCAGCAGCAGCAAGGCAGTCGTAATGCCTATGCGGCCATGGACCAGGGAGAAGATTACAACTATCTCTTGAGTGAAAATGAAGCCCAGTTTATTCAGGCCCGAGACAGCTTTTATATGGCCAGTGTCAGTGAAACCGGCTGGCCCTATGTGCAGCATCGCGGCGGTGCTAAGGGTTTCCTGCAGGTACTGGATGCTCAAACCATCGCTTTTGCCGATTTTAAGGGCAATCGCCAGTATGTCAGCACTGGCAACTTTCAGGGAAACGACAGAGTGTCTCTGATTTTGATGGATTACCCCAATCGCACCCGATTAAAAATTCTGGGTCGGGTATCTATTGTCACCGATGATTGGGAGTTACTGGCACGTCTGGAACAAGCCCACTATCGCGCGGTAGTAGAAAGGGCTTTTGTCATCACCATTGAAGCGTTTGATTGGAACTGCCCACAACATATCACTCCACGCTATAGCGAAGCAGAGATGGCAACAGTAGTTGATCCGCTGTTAGCGGAACTGGAGCAGCTTAAGCGTCAGTCAGAATCACCCGTAGCCTACCCTAAGGTTTTGGGACAAGGACCACTGCCTTTAGTGATTAGCGGTATACGACAACTGGCACCCAGAGTAAGAGCTTATGAGCTGCGCCATAAAGAAGGACAAGCCTTACCTGAAGTGCGTGCGGGTTCCCATCTAAAGATCCCGGTGCAACTGCCTAACGGTGAATCAGTGATACGCCACTATTCGATCTGTTCAAACCCTAAGCGACGGGATATCTATGAAATTGCGGTACAAAAGGAAGAACAGGGTCAAGGCGGCTCATTAGCGATTTATCAAACCTTCCAGCTGGGCTTACAATTGAATTGCGATCAACCCGCCAATTTCTTTGCTATGCACCAGGAACAAAAACCGGCTGTGTTAATTGCCGGAGGGATCGGTATTACACCGATTAAAGCGATGGCACAGTTTTTTGCAGATCAGAGCTGCCTTCACAGTCTGCACTATGCTGGCAAAACCACTGACGAGATGGCGTTTTATGATCGTTTAAGCCGGGAGTTTGGCGCAAAACTGCAAAGCTATACAGCAGACACTCAGCGTCTTTCAATAAAACAGATTCTCAGTACAGCGCCCGATAATGCCGTCTTTTATGCTTGTGGACCACAACAGCTATTGGATGAACTGATCTCGACGGCAAAAGCGTTAAATATTGCAGACCAGCGAATACAGATCGAAGCCTTTTCTGCAGATAGCTCTGAGTCGGGCAAACCTTTTACCGCCAGATTATTAAAGTCAGCCACAGAGGTTCAGGTCAGCAAAGATCAATCCTTACTGGATGCCATGCTGGATGCAGGAATTGAACATCCACACAGCTGCAAAACCGGGACCTGTCGCAGCTGTGCGGTCAAGGTTATCGAGGGTGAAGTGGATCATAAAGACCAGTGTTTATCGCCGTCAGAGCGAAAGACTCAGCTTTGCCCCTGCGTATCCCGCAGCCATAGTGATCTGCTGCTATTAGACCTTTAAAAGTGGGTTCTATAGAAGCGGGATCTTTGGATAAGATAATTTAAGACCTTGGACTCTCTAGATCAGAGAGCCTTAAAGCCAGAGAATCTTTAAGCCGGATCAGCAGCCCCGACTAATTCTGTAACTGTTTTTATTACTTCCTCAGGTGGCACAACGCCGTTTTTACTGACGACAGCACCGCGAGAGGTGCCTTGTGCCACCACACGCTCACCGACTAGAAAGGTATGACTCATACTAAAAAACTTTTCATCCCAATCAACAATTTCCATTTTTACTTCATATTTCTGGAAAGGTTTAAGCGGCTTTTTATAGGTCATGGTGTGTTCAGCGATCATCGGCTGCCACTTCTTTTTCACCATGGTTTTGGCCAACCCGGTACGAATAAACATATCCACTCGGGACAGATCACAAATGGTCAGATAACGACCATTATTCATATGGATATTCAGATCCAGATCATTGGGCAAAACCCGCATGGTCAGGCTGTTGTTAGGTCGGATAATCGGTAATCTGGGTTTAAAAAATGATGCGATCAACAGATACAACATCCTGAAAATCAAACTCATAGCACAACTCTACCTTCTCGTGGTTTGTCGTTTGTAATCTTTCTTTTTCGGGGTCTAACTGATTTTCTATGACGACTGCAGAGAACAGGTTCTCTGCAGTCTAAGCAGAACCAATCGCAGAACCAATCAATGCTTAATATTCATCGTAATCGCCGCAGTAAAACACTTGGTATCATCACTGTCGTAAGCAGCAACAGGCACCACCACTTCTCCCGGTTGAGAGTAATCCACCGCTTGATCTTCGATTTTCACCCGCAGATCTGTTTTGGCTTTGGCCAGATACTTCACTTCCATGCCCTGAGGAATCCAACGGGCTCCAGCAGGAATGGATACATCCGTTGTCAGACCAGCCACTAACTCTGCTGCATTACACATGGCAATAGCGTGCACTGTACCCAAATGGTTATGTACCTTGGTTTGATTACGCAAAATCACTTCCGCATAACCGGGACGCAAGTCGACAAATTCAGGATCGATGGTGGCAAAATAGGGAGCGACCTGGCTAACGCCCTTAGCAAATTGCTCAGCCCCCATCTGGTTATACATGGCTAAAAACTGACTCATGATACTCTCCGTTTTTTATTGTTTATCGCTATTCATTGGCTATCGCTTTTTATGTTTATAGCTGACTCTGAAGCGATCAAAAACGCTCCAGCATGCGATTAAGAAATTTCAGCACAGTGGCAATCTCCTGTTCAGAAAAACCTTCCGTTAACGCCTCATTCATCTCCTGAATCAGAGGTGTCGCCAGTTGAAGTTTCTCCTGTCCCTGTACCGTCAGCGACAAGCGGGAAGCTCGGCCATCCAAAGGACAAGGTGATTTCTTGATCAGACCATTTCTTTCCATCCGTTGCACTAAGCCACTGACACCTGGGTTATTCATCCCCAGAGCCTGAGCCAGTTCCTTCACCAGACAATCACGATGCTTTGCCACATAGAACATCGCAGCCACCTGACTAACGGAACAGGACATCTCTGCTTCACAGCGTTGATCCACATGTTTAAAGATCTGATGCTGTACTCGGTTTATCAGGAAAAAAAGTCGCTTTTCCACCTTTTCCACTATGCTTTACCTCTTAGCCTTCCTTCTTTCTTCGCATGCGAACTAAAATTTAAAGGGCTTATATCAAGGAGACAAGAAATTGAATTAATCGAAAAACCAACGCTGAATAAAACAGTAAAGAAGTAAAATTCAAACACCTGTTTGCGGGAGAAAAGCAGAAAATAATCGGTGTAATTATCCTGATAAGGCGAGGACAAGGGAGAAGACATACGACATGGGCTGCGGGGTAAAGGCGCTAGAGGAGGTGAATAGTGAACTTGCGCCATTAACATCAACCCTAATCTATTAAAAGCAAGCAGCTCTTTAAAAATAGGGCACTGCCAATGTCCTCTTAACTCTACTAATCTCTGTACTAAGCCAAATCTCAATCGTTCACTTGTTGTTTTTTCCAGTCATCGGTCAACATGCCGGAATAGCCCCAATCCTCTTCGGCGATCTCTTGAATAACAATATGGGTATGCTCTGGATTCTTCCCTAAAACACGCTGAAGAGATTCGGTGATATCTTTTACCAGCTCCGCTTTTTGCTCACGAGTGGCGCCTTTGGTAATTTGCACATTTACGTATGGCATATAACATCTTAATTTTATTAGCTTTTATCCCAGTTTGCAGAAAGCAAAAATGAAAGACAGTGATTTAATTAATCTGCGTTTGATAATCTCCCAACACCTGTTTTAAACAAGGCAGCAAAGTATCAAAACGAGCAGGCAGGTCTCTATGTCGCTTAGCCCGGATATTTCATAAACAAGCAGTAGCCTGTCACTTTTAGGTTCATTAT
>CAYFGP010000185.1:0-10850 GCA_964342385.1 uncultured Oleiphilus sp.
TAACCCTGATTTATTTGTAAAAAGAGTGATCAATCATCCGGGACCTGACACGTATGCTTCATGCATGCGCTTTTTTTATGTCTGAGAGAAGCAGGCATACCACTCAAGTCGTAAAAGAAGACAAAAAACAGGCCTTTAGAGCAATTGATCTTGAAATTTAATCTAACTTTGGTAAATATCACAGGGTAAGCAAAAGGGAGGTTTACGCAGGATTGATTTAGACTTGTCAGATAATTAAGAGTTTGCGCATGAAAAGCATTAAAGCTTTATTTTTTACAGTACTCAGTGTGCTCTTTATATACTCTTCTGCCTTGGCTCAATTCAAAATTGCCGTAATTGGTAAAACTAAAAATGACAGTTTCTATGCGCAAGCATTTGAGGGTTGTTTACAGTTTGCCTCTGGAATTGATGATCTGACTTGCATCTATGATGGCCCTGCCGATTATCAAGATCCCCGTAGCCAGGTCCATGTGGTTGAACAATTACTGGCACAGGGTATTGACGGCATTCTAATTGCCACCACAAATTCCAATTTTCTGGTTGAGCGAGTGCTGAAGCTCACCGATAGAATCGGCGTACCTGTAATAACCTTTGATTCCGACCTGTTACCCGAACACCATCGCTATCGCTTAGCCTATGTCGGCACCAATAATTTTGATTTTGGCGTAGCCTTAGGTGAATATGCCAAGCGCTATAAAAAAGCAGAAAAAAATGAGATCTGCATCCAATCTGGCAGTGACTCTACACCCAACCTAAATGATCGTATCCGCGGTGTGCGTTTTGCCCTGTCAGGTGATTATTCCAACGAAAAATTAACCGGCAAATCCGGTTGGGTAGAACATCCCCGCTGCCCGTTTTACACCCTGGGTAAAAGAGATAATGCCCTGAACCAACTGAAATTTCTTCTTTCCCAAGAAACTCCTCCGCTATTTCTCGCAGTCGCGGGTTTTGCTCAATTTTCTCCAGACTATATCGCAGAGATCATGCCCTATCAGCACAAGATTAAATCTGGTGAGAATATTGTAATTTCAGCAGATGCAGAACAGATACAATTGGAGGCATTAAAACTCAACCTCTCTACCGTTAATATCGGCCAACGCCCCCATGAGATGGGCCGTTTTAGCGCTGAACTGATGTACGATGTGCTGAAGTACAACAAAATGCCACAACAGCAGATTAATTACCTGGGCTTCTATTACTGTACTGCTGACGATGAGATAAGCTGCGCTTTTTCTGGCCCTACTATTTCTCGCTAACCTACCTAAATAGTGCCTTTTTAGAGACCTATCTGCTCTGTGATGATCTTCTCACTAATAGCTGATTCACGCTTTTTGCCGCATTAACTGCCGTTGCTTTCTGATAGGTAGTATTACAGCCAGGCAGTACCCAATACACATGATTATCATCATCCCGCTTGGCTCTAATCGTTACCTGCCCCACCTCAATATGGTATTGCTCCAGTTGTTGTTCACTGCTGGCATAGTAGCGTGGTTTATTACGTGAACGAATGTAGCGATCATCCGGCATATTAAACATTGGCCACACCTAAATAGGGCAAAGTGACATGATGACTATCCGATATCAGATCAATGGCATTATGAACCGCCTCAATAAAACTTAGCCCTTCAGCCAACAAAACCCGCTCTCTGATACGTACCTCCACGAGCCAATAGGCTTGACCACTTTCATCAAAATGAGATGTAAATTTCATAACAGTTCCTGCCCTATGACGAAATTCAACCGGAATAATGAGAGATGATGCGCAGTCTTCTTCTGGTAAATAACCAAGCCCTGATTACCCTATGCTCAATGACATCGCATCATAGGCAATCACTGCTTTCCAGCCCCCATCCAGACAAAATGTGACGCATTGAGATAATGATAGCCATACACTGTTTTTATGTACAGTATTTTATTTTTCACAAGGAAGGCATGAAAAGTAGAAATGAGAAAAACTCTTGACCAGTCCATTATTGAGCAACAAAGTCCATAACCTCTTTCCACCAAGGCAGGTTAGGTGAGACGGGCACCGTATTATGGCCAGCATCTTCAAATAGCCAGAGCTTTTTATCTGCATGGATTGAATCATACAGCCGCTGCCCATGCTCAACTGGAATAATTTTATCCTGCCCTGCAAGCACAACCGCTACCCGACCATTAAAATCAGCCAGATTACGGATGCTGTCATATTCATCCAGCACCAACCAATGCAACATCAGATAACTGTAATGCGTGAATGCCAGATTGGCCAAAGCATCCCAGGGGGCTAATAATATTAAGCCCTTGATCGGAGTATCGGTTCTGGCAACTGTACTGGCTACCACAGCACTGCCTAACGACTCCCCTAATAAGAAAATGGGGCCCCCATACTGTTCATAGACCTGCTGTACAGTCTCCAGGGCATCATTCACCAAGGTCACCTCTGTTGGCGAACCTGCACGACTGCCATAACCCGGATATTCCGCCAAAATAATTCTGAAGCCGTACTGATACAGCGCATCTCGGTAGTAACGCCTGTGATAAGCAGTCGCGGCATTGCCATGAAAAACAACGATGGTCCCTCTGACCAAGTCAGGCTCCTTTAAAGTGGTAAACCCCCTATAGCCCTCAATTGACGGCCAATAACGTAACTGTTTAGCCGCTAGACGAGTCTCTGAGGGCACCATGTCACTAGGGTAATACAGTAAATTACGCTGATAGAAAAAGAGAATCAGTACTAGCGCTATATAACCGCCACACAAACTAACCAAGAGTCGTTTGAGTATTTTCATAAATGATCATCTTGTGCGATACACATTTACACAAAAGTATTTCGACATTCTTTGTCCTGCCACTAGGGAATAGGGCATCTTGCTATGGAGGAACTTTTGTGTGAGTGCTTATATTTGAGAACCAATAAGTAAAAGCTTGGCCCACGAATATGATGTTGTCGAAAATTAAGTCCCGCGGTTTTGGATAATAAGGTCAAGGGTATCTCCTGTGTTAGTGGCTTAGCAGGTAGCCTGCTTTTTGTTTTTAGAAACCATCTGGTAAACTGGTTTTAGTTTTTTTGGTTTACAACTCAAGTAACAGGTTTATATATGCAGGATACAACACTGTGGTTTCCCTATGCCCAGATGAAACATCTGGAAGTGAACTATGAAGTAGAAACCGGAGAAGGCCCTTACATCCAGTTTACCAACGGCATGCGCTTACTGGACGCCACCTGTTCCTGGTGGTGTATGATTCACGGCTATCGTCATCCTGATATTACCCAAGCGATTCACGATCAAGCCGATCAGCTAGCCCATGTGATGTTAGGCGGCTTAAAAAATCGCCCTGCAGTTGAGCTGGCAAACAAACTGGTGGAGATAACACCAGAGGGTCTGAACCATGTCTTCTTTAGCGACAGTGGTTCTGTCGGTATGGAAGTGGCCATGAAGATGGCGGTGCAATACTGGCAAAATCAGGGGCGCACAAAGAAGGTCAAACTGGCATCCCTCATCAAGGCATACCACGGTGATACCACCGGCTGTATGTCAGTATGTGATCCGGAAGAAGGCATGCATAGCCTGTTCAGTGGCTTGTTACCGACACAACACTTTGCTCCTGCACCGGAAGCGGATTTTGATGCCAGTGCAGAAGAAGTGGCACAGGACATAGCTAATCTGAGAGCCCTGTTTGAACAGCACCATCAAGAGATTGCGGGCTTTATGGTTGAGCCACTGCTGCAAGCGGCAGGTGGCTTAAATATGTACAGCCCTATCTATCTGCAAGAAGCGCGCAAACTATGTGATGAGTTTGAAATTCTGTTTATCTTCGATGAAGTGGCCACCGGTTTCGGTCGTACAGGCAAGCTGTTTGCTGCCGATCATGCGGGCATCACACCGGACATTATGGTACTGAGCAAAGGTCTCACGGGTGGTTATGTAGGTCATGCCGCAACCATTGCCAACGATAGAGTTTTTGATGGCTTCTGGGATGATGATGCCGGCAAGGCCTTTATGCATGGCCCCACTTTTATGGGTAATCCACTGGCCTGTGCCGTAGCCCTGAAAAGCATTGAAGTGTTTGAGCGCGATGATTACCTGGGCAAAATTGCGCAACTGAATCAAGTATTACAACAGGAACTACTGGACTTTAAACATCCTGAAGTAAAAGATACCCGGGTGCTGGGTGCGACCGCTGTGATCGAAGTACACGATGCAGCCAGCCTGAAAGATGTACAGGACTTTGCAATTAGCCAAGGGGTTTGGCTACGCCCGTTTGGTCGTTTCCTGTATACCATGCCGCCGTACATTATCACTGAAGATGAGCTAAAACAGATCACATCAGCCATGAAGGCCTGGTTTACGCAGAAGTAACGCCCGGTAAAACACAAAGGCCCTGCACTTAACCTTTCATAGTTAAGTGCAGGGCCTTTTTCATCTAACCAAAAAACTAAGTGTCGGCTGAGCGACAATACCACCTGCATATGGCTTATGCAGATTCTTTCTCCTGCTGCAGGGGATTCCACTGACAGGATAACCACTCTACCACCTGCTGTTTTGGTGCGGGTTTAGCAAACATAAAACCCTGTCCCTGATGACAGCCCTGTTCACGCAGGAATTCCAGCTGCTCTATCTCTTCGATACCCTCAGCAATTACCCGAAGCCCCAAACCTTTTGCCATGGCTATAATGGTGCTCGCCAAACGAGCATCATCTCGGTTATCGGGCACTTCCATCACAAAAGCACGATCGATTTTCAGCGCATCCAGTGGTAAACGGCGCAGATAGCTCAATGATGAATAACCGGTACCAAAATCATCGATAGAGATGTTAATCCCTTGAGATCTTAACTCGTGTAGGATCTCAGCAATCCGTTCGGCTTGCTCGGGAATAAAACAACTTTCAGTCACTTCCAGCTCTAACCAGCCTGGATCAGCCCCCGTTTTTTGTAGAATTCGCTCTACAGTCTGAACAAGATTCCCTTTCATCAACTGCTGGGCAGAAATATTCACTGCTACCGGCAAAACAGATAGTCCCGCGTTATGCCAATCAACCAGGCGAGCACACACTTCATGCAGAACCCATTCACCCAGCGTTCCAATTAAACCCAAACGCTCAGCAACGGGGATAAACTCTGCAGGAGATACCCAACTATCACTGCTTTGATCATACCAACGCAACAAGGCCTCAAAACCCAGAGGAGCACCACTTTGCAGATCAATTTTTGGCTGATAATAAAGCTCAAAAACGTCTTCTTTAATGGCTTTGCGCAGACGGGTTTCAATAGTTAATTCACGAACAGAATCATGATGCAGGGCATCAGTGTATCTGTGATAACTGCCTCGGCCATCGGCCTTCACCCGATACATAGCCGCATCGGCATTCTTAATTAATGCATCAGGGCTCTTACCATCATCGGGATAGATACTGATTCCAATACTACCGGAGATATAAAGCTCGTGTCCGCCGACAGTAATAGGTTCACACAAGGCATTGTTGATACGTTCAGCCAGTGTCATCAAACCTTCAACTGACTCTAGTTCAGGTACCATTACGGTAAATTCATCACCACCAAGACGGGCAACAGAGTCCCCTTCTCTTACCGTGTGGGCCAAACGACCAGCTACCACTTTTAAGACTTCATCGCCTACGATGTGACCTAAAGAATCATTGATGCGCTTGAACATATCCAGATCAAGGAAGAGCACAGCTAATCGGTGCTGATGGCGATGAGCATTGGCAATGGCTTGCTCAAGACGATCCTGGAATAAACGACGGTTAGCAACACCTGTCAGATCATCAAAAAATGCCAGACGACGGATACGCTCTTCATCTTTTTTACGATCGGTAATGTCACTGAAAATGGCAGCAAACTGGCTGATCTCTCCCATATCGTCGTAGATGGCAGTGATGGTCAACCACTCGGGATAAACCTCGCCATTTTTACGTCGATTCCAGATTTCACCCTGCCAATATCCGTTGTGGAACATCTCATTCCACATATGATTGTAGAAATCCAACGAATGACGGCCTGAACTGAGTAAACGGGTACTTTGGCCAATCGCCTCTTCGGCGCTATAACCCGTTACCAGGGTAAACTTGGGGTTAACGGACTGAATCACACCTTTGTCATCGGTAATAATGATACCGTCGAGACTGGCCTCAATAACCCGCTGAGCCAGACGCAAATGCGCCGTTGATGCTTTTAGCGCCTCATCTCTGGAGTGCAAGGCTTCCTGTAGGCGATTGACGTACTCATATTCAACGCTATCAAGAATATCGCCATAGGATAGAATACCGATCAACTCACCTTTAGAGTCAATTACACCAAGATGACGAAAACCTTTACGTTTTAAGAGATTACTGGCTTGGAGCAAACCTGTATCAGCATTGACCGCATAAAGCTGGTGCTCACACACCTCACGTAGGCTCAGATGGGTCGTACTGTCAGCAATCCACCGCACCACATCACGCTCGGTGATAATACTGTAACGGTGGTAACCGCTCAGACTAACCGCCGCACAATCTCTCTGCTGCTCTCTAAGCTGCTGAACCGCATCGGCAATAGACAGATTTTCATCAAGAATCAGGGGGGCAGACTTCAGTGCTGAACGCACATTACGCATACAGAGGTAATGTTCCAGACCCTGGAAGCGGATAATATCAGTTTGGGAAACGATACCCAGGGGCTCACCAGACAAACTCTTTACCAGAAAGTGGCGGCGACGCAACTGCTGAAATTTTAGAGCAATCTCACTCAGGCTGATATCTTCATCCACAGAATCAACCGGTGAGCTCATAAACTCGCTAATGCAGCGTTTTTCCAGAGACAAGTCAGCTAGATCCAGCTTACGAGCATCCGCTTCTGTCCAGATGCCAATCGGCTCATCATTATCAATGATCAGAATCGAACTGACATAGTTTTTTTGCATCTCCCTGGCCGCATCCACCAGCAAGTCATCAGGCGAACAACTGAGCAGACTGTGTTGAATAACCTCCCCCACAGGCACATCTGTGGTAAATGTCATACGATTCACATAGGTTTCAGCTTCTGCTGCAGTACGTTGTTTCAACTTAAACACCATCCGACTTCTCCGGCCCCGGCACGCTCCCTGTACGCCACCGGATACTTACTTATTGTAGTTGTTGTTTATTTCACAGCTAAGCAAAAGCGTTTTTTTAAAACAAATCCCAGAAATCTTCGGCTGTTAGCCAAAGAACATTTGCAATACTTTTGTTTAGCGGTGTGTTAGCCATCTAATAAAGAGGCTAACAGGCTTTTAACCTGAGTCATTTCAAAAGGCTTATCACACAAAGCGGAAACCCCTGCCTGTTTAACAGAACTCAATCGGGTCTCATTCTCTTCCGAGGTGACCATCAGGATAGGCACGTGGGATAGCTCACTTTCATTTCGAACATAATTGATCAGACCTTCGCCGTCCATATTAGGCATATTGTAATCAGTTAGAATCAGGTCAAAGCTCTGCTGTTCAATAATTTTTACCGCATCAACACCATCTGTTGCTTCAGTAATATCAGAAATTCCAATCTGTTGCAGCACCCGACCTAAATGACGACGAGCCATTCGGCTATCATCCACAATTAATACTCGCAAACTTTCCGCATCGTAAAGATCTAATTCCAGCTCATCCGGATTGATATATTCCAATGTAGCAACCAGTGCACGCTGCAGATCCAGCTGGCTAAATGGCTTGGGCAACAAAGCAACAATCTTTGACTGACGCACCGCTTCTAAATTTTCGTAATTTTGTTCGCTGGAAACCACCATCACAGGAATATCTGCCGTTTTGTTATCACGCTGAAGCAACTCAACGAGCTCTGCCGCTGTCGCATCGGGCAGGTACATGGCGCTGATCAGTAAGTCAGGCTGAAAAGTCTGTAGCTGACTATAGGCTTCCCGGGCACTTCCCACCCCCTCAATACTTGATACTCCTTCATCACTGAGTTCATTAATAATGATCTTCCTCTGAGTCGACGAAGGTTCAACCAACAAAATGGAAAGATCTTGAACAGCTAGGTTTTCCATAAACACACTTCCACAAGAGCGAACAATAATGACTGAATTTTAAATATTCTAATCCTATGCTTTTTTAACGGAAATATCACTAGGCAGTCTGAACAAGAGGCTGTTAGTCAGAAAAGAGAAAGTTGCTCACCCATCTGTTCTTGCTCCGTGAAACGCAGCCCGACTCCAAGCAGACGGATATTACATTGACCACGACGAATCGCTTCGTGCAACAAAGGCAAAAAATAAGACACATCCAGCCGCCTATGCAGCTGCCGGTTTTGGGCTCTGGTCAAACCAGTTTCAACGGTAGTTGTAGTGAAGTCCGCAAAACGTAGTTTTAAAAATACGCTCTTCACCCCTCTATCCTGATAAGGTAAAAAGCGCTGTTTCAACTTGGTGATCTGATGTTCTAATTCCTGCTCAATATCAGTCAATACTGTTTTATTATCTGCAAAGGTATGCTCAACACTGACCGATTTACGCACTCGTTCCGTGACCACTTCCCGATAATCCTCACCCCGACAACGCTGATACAGCATCACGCCTAATTTACCGTACCGTTCAACCAGTTTTTGCAAGCTCAACTGCTGTAATTGACCGCAAGTTTCATAACCTTGATTAACCAGCTTTTGCTCAGTTACCTTGCCGACACCAGGAATTCTGCCCACAGGTAGATCAGGCATAAAGCTTTCTATCTCCTCAGGTCGAATCACAAACAAACCATCAGGCTTTTGCCAATCCGAGGCGATTTTAGCTAAGAACTTATTAACGGAAACACCAATCGATAATGTCACTCCCGTTTGCGCCAGAGCTTCCTGTTTCAGCCACTGCGCCATACGGGTAGCACTGCCCTGAAACGCATCAATATGAGTCACGTCCAGATAGGCCTCATCAATAGAAACCACTTCTACTCTGTCAGTCAGTTGGAAAAAAATTTCGCGAATCGCTTGAGCGGCGTCTTTATACACCGACATTCGGGGAGGACAAAGAATAAGATCAGGACACAACTTTAGCGCCTGAGCCGTCGGCATAGCAGAACGTACACCAAAAGCTCTGGCAGGATAGTTACAGGTAGCAATTACCCCTCGCTTGTCCGCCGCACCGCCCACAGCGGTTGGCTTATCCTTTAACGAGGGGTTGTCACGCATCTCCAGCGCGGCAAAAAAGCAGTCGCAATCCGCATGAAGAATTTTATGCATATCCAACACCAAAAACTGTACAGATATACAATAATAGTTAATTTTCCAACACTTAGCAGCTGCTAAATCCCGTTTAAACAGCGAAAAATAGCTTCGCTAAAAGTAATTACAGAGCTTCTGACTCAACCCTGGTACTTCTAAGACTAACATTTCTAAGCCCGACACCTCTGAGCTCAGCACTTCTAAAGCCTGCGTTTATATGACGAAAAGTCTTAGTCATCCAACTCAGCAATATCAGCCACGGCATCTGCCCAAGTCAAAGACTGAACATAACTTTCAGTGAGCATTTCTTTATCAAAACCACTTTGTTCAACAAAATCCCAATTGGCATTTTCGTAGGCTTCTACCACTTTCAGTACTTCGCCTAAATTCCCTTCATGATTCAACAGGGCTTGCACAATACGAGGATGAAGTGGCAACTCTTCCAGAATAGCTTCCATGGGGCGGTTAAAAAATGCGTCCAGCATGGATAATAAGCCCACCGTGAAATAGTTCTCTACCGGCACCAGCTGCTGTTTTTCCGCCAGAATTTCACACATTTTGGCTCTTAGCAGAGCGATAGGCATCAGAGTGGCACCACGGCGTGAAGAGCCAGCCAGAACCATCATACTGACCAGAGAACGCAGGTTTTCAAAACCAAATAACATAATTGCCTGACGCAAACTTTCAATTCTACGGGGCAAAGAGTACTGAGCAGAATTGATATAGCGCAGAATGCGGTAATACAGCTGAGGATCCCGGGAGATCTCGGCTTCGATATGTTTTACATCAGGTTCTTTCTGATGCAGCATCGCCAGTAGCTTAGTCAGAATCAGACCCGCAGCAGTACGATTCTGGTTATCCATGGTTTCAGGACGGGAGATAAAATAGCCCTGGTATAGCTCAAAACCCAAACGCTTACAGGCTTCAAACTCCTCCCAGGTTTCCACTTTTTCCGCCAGCAGAGTGACTTTGGGCAAACGCTTTAAAATACTCACCCGTTTGGCCAGTACCTCCATAGAGGTATTCATCACATCCAGCTTGACGATATCAGCATAGGGCAGGAATTGCTTGGTTTCCTGTGTAAGCACAAAATCATCCAGCGCGATGCGGTAGCCCTGCTCACGCAGTCGTCGAATGCTTTGGATCACTTCCGGGGTCGGCTTAATATCTTCCAGTACCTCCAGTACGATACGCTCTGCAGGCTCTGGTAGCATATCCCCTTTAAGTAGCCACTCATCGGTCATATTGATAAAAACTGGATGCTGATCTGCCAGCCGGTCAATACCGATATCCATAAAAGCAGTCATACAAACACGCGCCGTAGCCTGATGTGGACTACTGACCTGAGCATGCTGAGCGTCTGCATTATTTCTATACAACAACTCATATGCCGCTAGCTTTTGCTCAGAATCACAAATGGGTTGCCGGGCAATACAATAACTATCCTGGTGATTATAAACGCCCATCAAACTCTGCCCCGTAACCATTAAAACCTCAAAACGACCCAGACCTTGCGCAATTGCAAAAATCCGGCTTACTTCAATGTTACCCAACATTCATTATGATAAAACCAAACCGGGTAACAATACTCTAATTAAATTTAACGTAATTCTTATCTGCTAGACAGTGCGTAGTTCTGATTTCAATGAACTGCGCATATCCAGTCTAAACT
>CAYFGP010000186.1:0-10662 GCA_964342385.1 uncultured Oleiphilus sp.
AATCCCCACGGAGCGCGACAGGTCACCTGACTGAAAACATGACAGGAAGGAGAAACTAACTTAATAAATTGAGTTAATGGAGAGGGCAACTTCAACACCTCTGACAATCTGCTATAAGAAACATGTCATTGATTAATATTGATCCACCACACTCTAGGGACAGGTCGTGCCATTGACAAGATGATTTACATTCCCACAAATGCACAACATGGCCAAAGCACCCAAATACTTAAGAGAACCTCTTCGATAATGCGCTTGAGACAACGGATACCAGAATCAATCAAACCATAAAAACGCAAAAAGCCCGATTAGTCATAATCGGGCTTTTATAATCTGCAAGCGGATCTATAGACAATTCCACTGCTTTTAAAGTATGCGCTTACAGGATAGCCAGCAGCTCTACTTCAAATACCAGCACGGAGAATGGAGGGATAGAACCTGCACCACGCTCACCGTATGCCAGATCCTGAGGAATGGTCAGACGCCATTTAGAACCCGCAGGCATCAGTTGCAGCGCTTCAACCCAACCTTTGATTACGCCATTTACTGGGAATTCAGCCGGCTGACCACGCTGTACAGAGCTGTCGAATACTTCACCACTGATCAGCTCACCGTGGTAATGAACACGTACTTTATCAGTAGCCGCTGGCTTTTCACCGTCGCCTTCTGCCAGTACTTCATATTGCAGACCAGACTCAGTTACAGTCACGCCTTCTTTCTTAGCGTTATCTTCCAGGTAAGCATTACCTGCATCGATAGCAACTTGGTGCTGAGCTTGCTGTTTTTCTGCCAGACGCTGTTGAATCACTTCAAACGCTTCGTGCAGTTCCATATCTGTCAGACGGCTTTCTTCACCACCGAAAGCTTCACGCAGACCTGCTGCAACATGATCCAGCTCCAGACCATCGATACCGCTGCTAGCCAGCTGCTCACCCATCTGACGGCCGATGCCGTAGCTTACTTTTGCTTCTACTGTCGCCAGTTCGCTCATTATTTACTACCAAATTGATTTTATTGAAAAAAGTATTTTACCAGCTCCAGCCGCCATTACCATCCCGCAAGCAAACAGCAATAAAAACCAGCCTGACAAAATAACCAGAAAATAAACCTAGCCTTTAAAAGATTCACAGAATTATACACTAATAAAAGTTTACTTTTGCGTAAACGTTACATATAGTCAGCGTTATCGGAGCGTGACTTTGTGCAGATTTCTGTCTATAGCTTCATATAGATCAAAGACGTTCCGCCTGCCGTTATCGGCAGCTCGCTCAGAGTACAGATACCCAGGCCGTTCAGGATCACTCCTCCTCAGCGGCTGCGCTGACACAATCGGCTCCTAATCTGCACCTCTGACACAATCAGATGGCTTAAGACAAAAACAATAAGGGAAGCTTATGAGCAACTCGAAGCAGTCCGAAGCACGGGTAGTTCACTCGCCTGTATTTATCAGCGGCGATGACCTGGAAACCCCAATGCTGAAAATTCTGCGTCAGGACGGCACCACATACGAAGGTGCTGAACTGCCAGAAATCGACAAGACACTGGCTCTAAAGATCTACGATACCTTCCTGTTTATCCGTGCGCTGGATGAACGCATGATTGCCGCCCAACGTCAGGGCCGCATCAGCTTCTATATGACTCAGATCGGTGAAGAAGCAGCAGATATCGGTAGTACTGCAGCACTTGATGCTGAAGACATGATCATGGCTCAGTATCGTGAGCAGGGCGCATTGGCGTTCAGAGGCTTCCCTCTGGAGCAGTTTATGCACCAGCTGTTCAGTAACGAAAATGATCTGGGTAAAGGTCGTCAGATGCCAATTCACTATGGCTCGCGCGATCTGCACTACATGACTATCTCCTCCCCTCTGGCCACACAGCTGCCACAAGCAGCAGGTTATGCCTATGGCCTAAAACTGGAAGAGAAAGACAACTGTGTAATCTGTTACTTTGGTGAAGGTGCCGCTTCTGAAGGTGACTTCCATGCTGCTATTAATATGGCTGGCGTGTATAAAGTACCGGCAATCTATTTCTGTCGTAACAATGGTTATGCGATTTCCACACCATCCAGCGAACAGTTTGCTGGTGATGGTATTGCTCCTCGCGCTGTCGCTTACGGCCTGAAGGCAATTCGTGTTGATGGTAACGATGTACTGGCGGTACTGAAGGCGACACAAGAAGCCCGTCGTCTGGCGGTTGAAGAAAATCAGCCGGTACTGATCGAAGCCATGACCTATCGTCTGGGCGCCCACTCGACTTCAGATGATCCATCCGGTTATCGCAGCAAAAAAGAAGAAGAAAAATGGCGTGAAAAAGATCCTGTCGCCCGCTTTAAGAACTGGCTGATTGCCCAGGGCTGGTGGAGCGAAGAACAAGATGCAGCTGATCTGGAACAGAAACGTCAAAACGTTCTGGCAGCGATGAAAAAAGCGGAGACTGTCGCCGCACCAAAACTTGATGAACTGATCACCGACGTTTACGACGTTGCTCCTCAGCATCTTCAGGACCAATTGGATGAGCTGAAAGCCCATATCCGCAAGTACCCTGAAGCCTATCCGAAAACAGCTGGGAGATTAGACGATGAGTAATATGAATCTACTCCAGGCGATTAACAACGCACTGGATATCGCCATGGACAAGGACAGCAAAGTCGTTTGTTTCGGTGAAGACGTGGGCCACTTTGGCGGTGTATTCCGTGCAACCAGCCATCTGCAGGACAAATATGGCCGCAGTCGCTGTTTTAATACTCCACTGACCGAGCAGGGTATTATCGGTTTTGCGAATGGTCTGGCATCAGGTGGCCACAAGCCAGTGGCAGAGATCCAGTTTGCAGACTATATCTTCCCAGCTTTTGACCAGATCGTTAACGAAGCGGCTAAGTTCCGTTACCGCTCCGGTGATCAGTTCAGCGTTGGCGGTCTGACTATTCGCTCGCCTTACGGTGGTGGCATTCACGGTGGCCTGTATCATTCTCAGTCTCCTGAAGCTTACTTTACCGGTACGCCAGGCCTGAAAGTCGTTGTGCCTCGTAACCCATACCAGGCGAAAGGTCTGTTATTAGCGTCTATTCGTGACGACAACCCTGTGATCTTCTTTGAGCCGAAGCGTCTATACCGTGCCTCTACCGGTGAAGTACCGGAAGAAGATTACGAGATCGAACTGGGTAAAGCAGAAGTGGTTCAGGAAGGTACAGATATTACGGTACTGGGCTGGGGTGCTCAGATGGAAGTACTGGAAAAAGCCGTTGAGATGGCCGCTAAAGACGGTATTTCCTGCGAACTGATCGACCTGCGTACACTGCTACCATGGGATGTTGATACGGTTGTGGCTTCCGTGAAGAAAACCGGTCGCCTGCTGATTAGCCACGAAGCGCCTAAAACCGGTGGTTTTTCCGGTGAGATCGCCACAGAGATTCAGGAGAAATGCTTCCTGCATCTGGAATCTCCTATCGAGCGTGTTACAGGTCTGGATACTCCATTCCCACTGGCACACGATAAAGAATATATGCCTGATCACCTGAAAAACTACGAAGCGATCAAGCGCAGCGTTAATTTCTGATTAAGGTAGGAGTAACTCATGATTCAAGAATTTATCCTGCCGGATATCGGTGAAGGCATCGTTGAGTGTGAACTGGTGGAATGGCTGGTTAAAGAAGGCGATATCATCTCTGAAGATCAGCCCGTCGCTGATGTAATGACTGATAAGGCCCTGGTTCAGATTCCAGCCATGCACCACGGTAAAGTGGTTAAGCTGCACTACAAACAAGGTGAGATCGCCAAGGTTCATGCCCCTCTGTTTGCAGTAGAAGTAGAAGGTGGCTCAACCGAAGCAGCCGCTCCGGTAACTGAAGAAGTCGTACCTACGGCAACTGAAGCAACAGCAAGTACGCCTGCAGCGACTGGCGGAAAAGTCATTAAAGACTTTATCCTGCCCGATATCGGTGAAGGTATTGTGGAATGCGAACTGACCGAATGGCTGGTTAAAGAAGGCGACGACGTGGTTGAGGATCAACCGGTTGCCGATGTAATGACCGATAAAGCTCTGGTACAGATTCCATGTATGGATCACGGCCGTATCGTTAAGCTGTATTACAAGCAAGGCGAAATCGCTAAGGTGCATGCACCACTGTTTGCGATTGAAATCGACTCTGACGAAGCACCAGCCGTTGCGGCTCAAGCAGCAGAAACGACGGTAGTTGAAGCCACGCCAACGGCTCAGACCACAGCCCCGGTTGCCACAGCATCTAATACTGCAAATAGCACTCGCCCAGGTAAAGCGCTGGCGAGCCCAGCAGTACGTCGTATCGCTCGTGAACATCAGGTGGATATCACTCTGGTACCGGGTTCCGGTAAAGATGGTCGTGTACTGAAAGGCGATATTCTGTCCTTCGTTGAAAACGGTGGCCAGGTTGCTGAAGCACCAGCAGTAGCTACTTCAGCGACAACAGCAAGTGCACCTGCAGCTCAAGCAACATCTGCTGCAAGCCAAACTGTTGCCACTGCTGAAGATCGTGTTGAGCCAATCCGTGGTATTAAAGCAGCAATGGCCCGTCAAATGGTCAGCTCTGTGTCCACTATACCGCACTTTACCTATGCGGAAGAGATGGATATCACCGACCTGGTTGCACTGCGTAAACAGCTGAAGCCACGTATGGAAGCGGAAGGGATCAAACTGACCCTGATGCCATTCTTTATGAAGGCGCTGGCGTTAGCAGTACAAGAGTATCCTGTACTTAATAGCCGTGTGAA
Source organism: uncultured Oleiphilus sp. (assembly GCA_964342385.1). Lineage (GTDB taxonomy): Bacteria > Pseudomonadota > Gammaproteobacteria > Pseudomonadales > Halomonadaceae > Oceanospirillum. The sequence goes on from CAYFGP010000186.1 coordinate 4,746, forward strand.
CGATGACTGCTCCGAGCTGACTTATCTGGCCAGCTGCAATATCGGTATGGCGGTAGATACGCCAATCGGGCTGCTAGTTCCTAACGTGAAAAACGTACAGGCACTGAGCATTCGTGAGATCGCACTGGAGATCAATCGCCTGATCGATGCAGCCCGCGCCGGTCGTGTTAGCCAGGATGATCTGAAAGGCGGCACCATCAGTATCTCCAATATTGGCGCGCTGGGCGGTACGGTCGCGACTCCGATTATCAATAAGCCTGAAACTGCGATTGTGGCACTGGGTCGTACTCAGTCCCTGCCACGCTTTGATGCAGCAGGTAATGTCACCGCCCGTGACATTATGCAGGTCAGTTGGTCTGGCGACCACAGGGTAATTGATGGTGGCACCATCGCCCGCTTCTGCAACCTATGGAAGCAGTTCCTGGAAGATCCAACTAGCATGCTGGTGGACTTGCGCTAAGGGCGTCATATTAAGGCGTAGCTGTAACAGGCTACGCCTTTTTATTTGCTTCGATACTGACCGCTCTCATGTAAAACATCCCAAAAAAACCAATAAGAACAATACCGCCATGTCTAACTATCCTTCACGCCTACAGCACTTCTATATCAACGAAGAACAGTCCATCTATCTGATGAGCCATCAGGATGCTCAAAAGATCAAAGACTGGGTTAATCTGTGTGAAGAGCAATTAAAACATCATGGTTTTTCCGATATCGAGTTTATCGGTAAAGGCGCTTACGGCTTTGTTTTTGGTGGTAACTCGGAATCCGGCACGCCCTACGTATTTAAATTTTCCCGCATCAATCTGCCACAACATGTGCAGGATCGCCTGGAAGAGGAAGCCTGGATGCAACAGCATCTGGACCATCCCAATATCCCCATGGTGAATGAATACACCCGTATTGGCCGCCAGTCCGTGTTGATTATGGAACGGGCAAAAGGCATGGATCTGGAGCAGTTCAGTATTCTTAAAGGCCCACTGCCACCGCGTTTGGTGGTTAATATCGCCGCCCAGATGCGGGATATTCTGGTCGCCATGCGCGAGTTCAAAGAACGCGATAGCTCTAAACCCATCGTGCATGGTGATATTAAACCATCCAATGTGGTGATTGATCCAGAAACCGAAACCGTCAAATTGATTGACTGGGGCTCCAGCGTATTTGCCCAGCTGGATACTCAGGGACAAGCGGTGGGTGATTCCGGCATCAGTATGATGAGTGCCGACCACCAGAACACCAACGCCAAACTGGGTGATGTTTACTTTATTGGCGAAGAACAGCTGAATGGTTCCCTCTCCTCACCACGCTTTGATGAGCAAGGCGTGGCAGGTACTTTATACGCCCTCGCTTCTGGCCAATCCTGTCGTTATGGTACTAAGGCGATCCCTCCCAGCTCTCTGGGCTTACCGATTGAGTTTGCCAAAACCTTGCAAACCATGCTGGATGATGATATCCAGAAGCAACGCATGGCTGGCGACTACTTTATTAAACAGATGCAGACCATGCGTCATCTGGTGTTTGCCGAAGATGTCTGGCCCGAGCATAAACCTCAGATTCCGGTCTGGAATCATGACACCGATCAGCTGATCGATACGGTGGTTTATACCTCGCGCAAAACCTTCCTGCGCGAAGAACAGATGGAACACTATCTGGTGGATGTCGATGATGTCGAACTGGAGAAGTACTACAAAAATTTTATGCACGGTATGGGTAAAACCGAACGCGCCTTTCTGGCCAGTATCAGCCGCCTGGGCAAATACCCTATCGTAGGTGGCTTAGCGATTCACTGGGACGATGAAGGTGTGCATATCGACTCCAGCCTCAATCTACACGACCATGAGTTGCTGCACTCCTTTATGGCATCGGTGAACAATATCGTGAATCTGGCACGCTCTATTCAGCGGGTCGGTATCTTTAAGTGCTGTATGTTTAACGCCAGGGTGACCCTGCATATCGAACGGGAAGATGAAAATGTACCTTTTGTCGTCCCTGAAGATACTCATATTCCGTTTGAGGTGATGCCAGCCCCGCCGGTTGATGAACCCAGCCGCCACCACTCCTATTTTGAAGATGGTGAAGACCCCGATGAGCAACTGGAACTACCACCGGTTATTCGCCACGAGATTGAAAAACTCAATGAGATCCGTCATACCGGCTGCATTATCTTCGAGAGTCTACCGACACACCTGAAGATACACAGCTACTACGTGCTGCTGGATGAAGAGAAGGAACAGGAGTTTGCTGACTCACTGGAGATTATTCTGGCCAACGTACACCTGATTGATGGCCTGGGTATTTCTGGCTTTATGAAACTGCCTTATAAAAACACCCGTACCTTTACTCATTTGGAGCATCAACCGGATCATTTTTATCCGAGGAATCCATTAGCAAACTCTGGCTGATAGCAGATTAATCAGCACAAGTGGTTTTTTAGTTTATCTTACACGACTTCGAATAACCAGCACTCCAACCAACTACTATTTCTTATAAACAAAAGTAGCAATATAGTTAATATAAAAAGAAAAGTACAACATAAAAAATGCCACTATGAGCATTCATAGCGGCGTTTGTTTATAAACCAGCGTTTATTACATTGCTGGTTAGTATCTCAGATCAAGAGATTGATTAGAACCAGCCCATATCAGAGCCAAAGTCATTTAGACCAGCCAGCTCTACATCGTTATTATCTGATTCACCACCTTGTCCATAGTCGAAGTTGTCATCACCTTCAAACTCGAACCAGTCACCCCAACCATCCCAGTCATCATCATTACCAAAGCCGTTGCCGTTGCCGTTGCCGTTGCCGTTGCCGTTGCCGTTGCCAAATCCTGGCACTTTCAGTGACCCGGCGTTAGCATTTTCGAATCCAGGCTTATCCAATGAATCCAGCTTAGTATTTTCGAAACCAGGGACCTTCAGACCTTCAAAATCGAACTTCTCCAGACCCGGTACTTTCAGAGATTCGAAATCGAAGCCGTCAAAGTCAGCGAATTCACCATCTTCGTCGTCAAAACCACCTTCAAAGTCATCGTCGAAATCTTCTTCGCCATCGAAGTCATCCTTACCTTCCCACAGCTTGTCCAGCTCGGCATAGATCTCTTCAACTCGGGCTTGCTCTTCTTCAGTCAGGTCATCATAAGACTTCACACCGTGAATCTCATCCACCTGAGCAAACAGTTCGTCCAGCTCTTCTTCCTGAGCTTCAGTCAGCTCGCCATCTTCACCGCCTTCGCCTGACAGGATCTCGTCGATCTTCTCGTTCAGTTCATCCAGTTTTTCCTGATCTTCTTCTGACAGATCAAACTTTGGAGCACCCAGGATGCCATCCAGCTCAGCAAACAGGGCTTCTTCCTCTTCGCTAGGCCCCTCTTCACCTTCGCCTTCACTTTCCCACAGTTCTTCCAGCTGGGCATAGATGCTATCGACTTCTTCCTGCTCTTCTTCAGTCAGCTCGCTGTAAGGCTTCAGGCCATAAACTTCACCAACTTGGGCAAACAGTTCTTCCAGCTCTTCTTCCTGAGCTTCAGTCAGTTCACCTTCTTCTTCAGCAGATAGGATCTCTTCGATTTTAGCATCCAGTTCTTCTAGCTTTTCTTCATCTTCTTCAGTCAGCTTATCTTTAGGAGTTCCCAAAATCTCATCCAGTCTTGCGAATAGGGCCTCTTCAGCCTCATTACCACCTTCTGAGTCATCGCCCCACAGTGCATCCAGTTGATCCCAAATATCATCCACTTTAGCTTGCTGCTCTTCAGTCAGATCGTCGTAAGAAGTGATACCGTAGATTGCATCGACCTTCGCAAACAGTTCTTCAAGTTCTTCTTCCTGCTCTTCAGTCAGCTCTGGCTCTTCACCGTCTTCATTAGGTTCCAGGATAGCTTCAATCTTACTGTTCAGCTCATCAACCTGCTCTTGCTCTTCTTCAGTCAGCTCTTCTTTTGGAGTTCCAAAAATCTCATCCAATTGGGCAAACAGAGCTTCAGCAGCTTCATTGTCAAATTCGCCTTCGTCTTCGAAATCACCTTCACCGTCAAAGTCACCTTCATCATCCCAGTGCTTGTCTAGTTCAGCGTAGATTTCATCTACTCGTCCCTGCTGCTCTTCAGTCAGATCGTCATAAGATTTCAGACCAAAGATTGCATCAACTTGGGCGAACAGCTCTTCTAACTCTTCTTCCTGCTCTTCAGTCAGTTCAGGCTCTTCACCTTCTTCACTTGGTGCCAGGATAGCTTCAATCTTACTGTTTAACTCTTCCAGTTTTTTCTGCTCTTCTTCAGACAGTTCTTCTTTTGGAGTTCCGAAGATTGCATCCAGTTCTTCAAACAGTGCGTCTACTGCATCATCATTCTCTTCAATTTGACCTGGTTTCAGGTCCATAATATCTGCGTCATCAGATGCTTTTTCAATTACTTTCTCGATTACTACAGGCTGCTTAATATTCATAATCTTATACTCTTAATAAATCTATAATAACTAATAATTTTTTTGGCTGACCGCATTCTTTGTTAATGCGTTTATTAATACCGTGAGAATAAGATAAAACAAAATACGGGGCTTAAAAACCCTCCCATTTCAATCCTGAGAACCTGTTCACACTACTTTTAACAGGGGTATAGAATCACTCTTTTTATACTGTGAACCACCTCACACTTCTCTAGCAAACGTAACTTCTTGTAGCTTGCAACAAGCTGTTTTTACTTAAATTTACAGTACCTAGCTTCGGCAAAACCGACATTCAGTGCTCAAGAGAAGGTTCAATACGAGAGCTCGTGCACTCTCAAAGAGAGATAAAGTAAAAATACATCTGAAACATCTTAATCGACAGGACAAAAGAATCTGGAAAGGGTGCTTACTCGAACTTCAAAGTGCGCTTTCACAACGGCAATTCAAAACGAAGCAACAGTTCAAAGCAAAGATACGGTTTAGTGGACTTTCACTGATCTGTGCTAACATCGTCTCCTCTTAAGCCTGTCAACTGTACCTACCTGGAAGGTCCTAGTAGTACATTAAGTATTTGGCTTGTTCCTCAGTATCGGATCACTTTTCCAGATGAAGAAATCCTTCTTTATAAAGCTCTTTCTGGTGGTGCTGTTAGCCGGTTTTTTACTGCCTTCTCTCATATTGGAGCGTTTAGCAGTACCTTTAATAGAGCCATTTCTGCAACGCTTAAATCATTACTATGTTGCAACCAGTGCCAAGACTCTAAGCCATTGGTTAGCGCTAAAAAACGATGAACCAGAAACAGAGCTCATGCGTATCGCAACACTGTACCCTATACCAGTGGCTTTGATCGCTGAAACAGAGCTCTCGCTTAGCTCAAGTGAAAAACATCAGCTTAAAGCCGGAGATATGATCTATCGTGATAGCAGCCAGCGCTTTATTATCGCTATCCCAGATTCAAGTCAGTTGCTAACTCTAGGTAACCCAAGTAAAGAATTAACCAATATCACTACTGCAGCCGAAGCGGAAAGTCAGGGGACTCTGGCCCTGCTACAAAGTCATTTTCACGGCATACCTCAAAGCCAGTGGGCAGAAAAGGTTGAGCAGTTAAAACCTTTCTTCCCCTATCCACTTAGACTAATCACGTTGTCTGAACTTACATCAACAGAAATGCTAAGCTCATCTGATTTATCCGCCCCCCCTACTCTCAATCAACAACAGATTGAAGAGCTTAAACAAGGCAAAGTTGTAGCCTTAGCCAAGCAACAAGACCTGATTAATTACGGCTCCAGCCTGGATTATTTTATGCAGCGCATAGAGCAGAAAATAAGCTCCAAGCAGCAGGACATGGGCACTAAACAGGCTGAGGTCAATGACAACCCAATAATCATAGTTGCAGGTCCCATCATCCCTAAAATTAATCAAGAGCTAGCCCGGATATTTCATAAACAAGCAGTAGCCTGTCACTTTTAGGTTCATT
>CAYFGP010000187.1:0-10581 GCA_964342385.1 uncultured Oleiphilus sp.
AGAAGCAGCTCAAAACTTATGGTAATCGAGCTACACATGAAATATCCGGGCTAAAATACTCATAAATGCGAAATAGAATAAATATTAAATTTCTAAAACCAAGCCCGTTATACGTTTCAGGCAAGGTAAAATGGTCGTCTCTCTGATAATAAACTCTAGTATTACTTTCTAACAAAGACTTTACATTCAATTCAGTAGACGCACTAAGATTTGGATCTTGTAAACCTGGATAGCCAAAAATTGAAAGTGTGGGTAAAAGTTGCTCCACCTTTTCTTGGAAATCTGTGTCAATTCTAGTCTGTAACTCTTCTACAACCCCATTAATTTCACCCGACAGAGCTCTAAATGCTTCAGGTGCACTTTCATTGGCCGAACTATTAAAGATATTTCCTAATGATTTTCCTAAAACATCTCGCTCATTATGCGTTTCATCATCTAAACCACGTTGAGCATTGATCACTTCTGAGCGAATTAATCTCTTTATTTTAGTAAAATCTAGTTTCACTCTATTGTCAGGGTTGTTCGGTTCAATTGCATAAAGAACAGGCTCAAAGTTCAGGCTTATCGATTCTTTCAACCCTTTGAAGTAACTTGCCCTATCTGTTAAATCTAAACCACTAAATAGGTTGCTAATTCCCCCGTCTTTAACCTGATAGGAAGCTAATATCTTTGTCTCATACAAGTTTTCATCAAGGTCGATTATGAAATCACCGAGCGCACCATAGGCATCAGCATCATCGCGATAATCAACTAACAGTTCTAGCTCAATCGCAGGTATCTGTGGCCGCACATCTTCCTCAGCTATGCCATTCCTAAAAGAGACTAAAGCAGTTTCAAACTCTCTTAAAGAAGACTGGTTAAAATCCTCATATTTCAGCTTGGGTGATGGGCCAGCTAAAAAGCTTCTGAAGATCTCTGCTAGAGATGTCTTGCCGGTATTATTTCTACCAACAACTAAGGTAGACCTTTGATCCAAGGTCATTTGGACGTCTTTTAATAGTCGATAGTTTCTAATGCGAGCTTCTTTAATAATCACTCTGCGCGCCTCTTTGTTTATGATAAGTATCGGAGCATACTAAACGTGAGAAAAAAGTATTTCTAGCATTTCAAAACACCCACAGAACCCCAACACGACATATATCTTCGCAACACAATATCAAGACTTTTATTCACTCTGACTTTAGCTTTTATTAGCCTGCGGCATATGTATATTTTGGAAAGGAAATTGAGCAGAGGAGCATTATTTCTAAACAAGCAGGATCGGTGGTATTGGAACCTAATTTTTAGTTATAGAAAAGGACATTAACTAATACGACCTTTGTTTATCATCGATAGCGATGATATGGTAATGGGAACTAATAAACTTTCAGCAGTTTATTCTCTCTGTTATCAATCAAAAGACCATTGGCGTTTTTGTAAGCCAAAACGGCTGTTACAGTCGCGATTATAGGTCAAAAAACGTAAGGCCATTTCCAACAATAGCCGGATATCGAAATTGTGTCGGATAGCACTTCGCTTATCCGACGTATTTTGGTGTCATGAAATTTATCAGAGGTGTCATAAAGCCTTGGCTACTGAACTTCTGCTGTTTCAGCTCTCTTTTTCTCCATTTCAGAGCCTATTCCATCCTTATCTGCACTTTTCCTGAACATCCCCCACCAAAATCCTGAACGCAAGTGATGGGCTTTATTCAGATAATGGCGATAGTCGATCACACCGTTTTCATCACGTAAGGCTTCAATCTGCTCTTCATGGAGAACTTCAGCCTGCTCTTCACGGAAAGCCTCAACCTTATCTGCTTGCGCTAAATAGTTCTCAGTATGGGGATGGCTGTCTATTGCAGGCTCAGTTTCGGCCTGCGGGTATGCTATTTGTGTCATGGTCGGGCCTCGTTGGAATAACAAATAGAGTGAGTGATTGAGTCTTCTTGATGATTCGCACTCTACGCCTGCGCCCAAACGGCGACAAAGGATATAAACTCGCCCTTCAGGTGAGATAAGTTCACCTGCAAACTTTAAAAGCCAGGGTTACACTGTGTTCTGTGATTGGCCCTGACAGGCCTGAAGCCGATGGAATAGGGCCTTGCGATGAAACCCAGACTGCCACTGAATAATCTGAATACTTTTGCTACGGCTGCTGAGTTGAGCAGTTTTCAAGCGGCGGCTGAGGTATTACATGTGACGCCGTCTGCGGTGAGTCATCAGATTCGTAATCTGGAAAGTCTGTTGGGTTATGAGTTATTTGAGCGCTTGGATAAGCGAGTAAAGCTCACCTCTCGGGGTGAGCGGCTGTTTGCGGAGTTGCGAGAGCCCTTCCGGGATATCTATAAGGCCAGTGAGTCGGCGCTGCATATCTGTCAGGGCAATGAGTTAAGCCTTTCAGTCGCTCCGGCTTTTGCCACCCGTTGGTTACTGCCGCGTTTGGAAAGCTTTTATAGCGCCTATCCAGAGATCAAGCTGTCGCTAACGGCAACTTCAGATGTGGTGAATTTTTATCGTGATGATGTAGATGCGGCGATTCGTTTAGGTAATGGGGATTGGCCAGGGGCGGAATCGATTAAGCTGTTTGATATGGAGTTGGTGGCGGTGTGTTTGCCTTCGCTATTGGACTCTCATCAAGGTGCTCTAAGTCCTGAACAGGTGGCGCAGCAATCGCTGGTGATTAATAACTCGATACCGGATACCTGGGGGGCTTGGTTTGCCAGTGCGGGGATTGAGTTGTCGCAACCGCTGACCGGTATGCAGGTGCAAAGCGCGTCTCAGTCTATGGAGGCGATACAAACCGGGCAACAGATCTGTTTGATTGACCGGCCTTTTGTCGAGCGTGAGTTAGCTTCAGGGCAGTTGGTGCAGGTGTGTGATCACAGCCACCACGGTAACCGCAGTTACTATCTGGCGATCAATCAGGAGGCAGTGGATAAGGTCTGCCTGCAACAGTTCAGGGATTGGTTACTCAATTTATGTCTCTAGCACTGCCGTATTTCTCTAACAGCTGTTGATAACGGCCATTGGCTTTGATTTTTGTTATACCGCGATTAAAGCGTTGCAGTATTTCGGCCCCTTTGGGATGTTGTTTGGATACGATCAGATGTAGAGGACTGTTGCTCAGTTCTTTTGCCACAAAGCTCAGCTTACCGGCAAATTGCTCCGGTTTGGTTTTAATCAGATACTCCACCATGCCCTGATCCCGTACGGTCATATCTACCCGACCTCTGGCGACCATGGTGAGTGCGGTTTCCTCTTCGGTGACGTAGTTTTTCTTTAGCGTTGTGGCTTGATCAAACTGCTCTTCATTGACCGCACCTCTCATCAGCACAAAGGTATAAGGCTCCAGATCTTTCAGCGTTTGCCAGCGAATATCTTCCTCATTCAGCCGTTTCACAAACACCATGCGGTTGACCAGAAAGCTCTCGCTGTAGTTAAACTTCTCCCGTCGTTCTGCACTATCCCAGGCGGCAATCACATCGGCATTGGTGCTTTCAACTGAGGCCATCGCTCTGGCCCAAGGCATAATGGTAAAGGAGACTTGAATACCCTCTTCTGCCATCGCGGCTGTCACCAGTTCGATGACCAGACCGCCTTTGTCGATATGGCTTGAGGTGTAGGGCGGCCACTCGTTGGCAACAATCCGAATGCTATTCTTTTTACCAAAAGCCGGTTTATCAGAAGCTAAATCAGCTGAGGATTGAGTTAAAACAGATTGCGCTAAAACAGGTTGAGCGAGAACCGTTTGAACAAACAGGGTTATCAGCAAACACCATCCATTGAAAAGTTTCACGGTTTGATCCTTTCTAACGCGGGGGTGATTCACAAGTTTCTCTCTGCTAACAGCATAGCAGTTGATCAATAGACGGGATGGATGAAAAGCGACACCAATGCGACACTGTTTATCTTAAATGCGGATCAAAGTCAGATAATGCTCTGTGTCGGTGAATGGTATAAACCCATTCACCGACACCAGCCTCACTCTGTATCTGATTATAAGGGGTCCCAAATGCAATGGACCTGTCATCCGCTTGTCCTGTTGCAGGCAGTGAAAACCAGCTCTCTACAATCTACCTTCTGCAACCAGTCTTATACAATCAACCTTCTACAAGTGGTGGTACAAACGCTTTTACCTCTGGCAGTTCACCGTCAAAACGCTTGAGCTGCACCAGTGCGGATTGTGCGGCAGGCCCCTGAGATAGCGCAGACGTACGCAGATCATGAGTCAGCACATTCGGGTTACCGTGACGATCCCGATGGGCATCATGACTCAGATCCGGGTCGTACCAGGCCCCGGTCCAAAGGAAGACCACGCCAGGGCGAACATCTTCTGTCACTTTGGCACCGGCCAGACACTGGCCCCGGTCGTTCTGCAGCACGACGATATCACCGTCGTTAATACCACGGGCTTGTGCATCATTTGGGTGGATCAGTACCGGTTCACGGCCTTTGATCTTTTTGCTCTTGGAATACGCACCTTCATCCAGCTGACTATGCAGACGGGTTTTCGGCTGACCCGAGATCAGGTGCAGCGGGTGTTCTTCCGTGGCACTACCCAGCCACTCACGGGGCGGTATCCAGGTTGGCTGGCCGGGACAATCTGGGTAGTTAAAGCTGGCGATGGTTTCAGAGAACAGCTCGATCTTGCCACTTGGGGTTTTCAGGGCATGGGCTTCTGGGTCTTTACGGAAGTCTGCCAGATAAACGCTATTGGGTGCTGGATCATCAAAATGAAGAATCTCGCCTCCGTGTAAGAACTGCTCCAGATCCGGCAGTTCACGTTTGATACGACGGGCTTTAGCGCGCAGATTGGACCACATTTTCTCCAACTGCTGCATCTCCGTTAAGTTGCCGCTGAAGTCGGTATTCAGGCCCAGACGTTTTTCCAGCTCGCAGTAGATCTCGTATTCGGTACGGGATTCAAACTGTGGCGGTAACTGCTGCGGCATGGGCACTACGGCACGATCCTGCGTACCGGCACCGATATCATTACGCTCCAGCGGTGAAGCCACCGGCAGTACGATATCGGCGTGTTTAGCGGTTGCCGTCCAATTGATCTCGTTGACGATAATGGTTTCCGGCTGCTGGAATGCCTGACGCAGACGGTTCAGATCCTGATGGTGATGGAAAGGGTTACCACCGGCCCACCACACCAGTTTGATATCCGGGAAGGTCAGCTGCTGGCCGTTATAGTGGTACTGAGTACCTGGGTTGAGCAGCATATCCGATACCATCGCCACCGGAATAAAGGTACTCACGGCATTATGACCCTGAGCCAATGATGGCCAGTGAATCGGACGATCCACAACACCAATGCTGGCATCTGCCGCGTAGCCCATACCAAAACCACCACCGGGCAAACCGATCTGGCCCAGCATGGCGGCCAGCACCACGGTCATCCATAGCGGTTGTTCGCCATAATCCGCACGCTGCAGACTCACGGCAGTACAGATCAGAGTTCGCTTGCTGGCCATCTGCTCGGCCAGTGCGATCAGACGTTCTGCAGAAATATCCGATTGCTCAGCGGCCCATTGGGCATCTTTCACGATGCCATCGCTTTTACCCAGCAGATAATCCGCGACTTGATCAAAACCCACGCTATAGCGCTCAACAAAGTCTTTATCGTAGAGATTCTTGGTCAGCAGGGTATGAGCCAGCCCCATCATAATGGCGTTATCGGAACCAGGGCGTGGGGCCAGCCACTCGGCGTTCAGTTCGGCCAGAGCATCGGTTTTGAGTGGGCTAAAGTTAATAAACTCAACACCGGCTTCCGCACAGGCCAGCAGATCATCCCGCAGTTTATGCTGTGCAATACCACCACCGGAGACCTGAGCATTACGCAGCGGGATACCACCAAACATCACCACCAGCTCGCCTTCGTCTCTGACTACTGTCCAGCGGGTGGCCTGCTTAATATGCTGGTTAAAATTCCCCACAATATAAGGCAGCAGGATAATCGCCGCGTTATAGCTGTAGTTACCTTCGGAGCGGACAAAACCACCGATGCTATTTAAAAAGCGCTTCAGCTGGCCCTGAGCATGGTGGAAGCGACCAGCACTGGACCAACCGTAAGAACCGGCAAAAATCGCTTTATTACCGTATTCACCTTTCACCCGTTGCAGTTCAGCGGTGATCAGCTCAAAGGCTTGCTCCCAACTGACCTCAACAAATTTTTCGCTACCACGTTCGCCATTGGGGCTATTTGAACCCGTTTTACCAGGGCCGTGCTTTAAGTAACTCTCACGCACGGCGGGGCGACGGATACGGGATTTACCTAACAAGGCACCGGGGATATTGTCATTAATCTTGGACGGATCAGGATCATCCGGGTGGCCCTGTACTTTCAGCTGATCATTGTCCAATGTGACCAGACCCGGTCCCCAGTGGTTGGCGGTAATGCCAGGCGTTGTTTTTTGTTCAGTCATAATCCACCGGATTCCTCTTCAAAATCCCGATCACAAGGTTAGAAGCACCCACACAAACATTTCTCTTTAGCAGACCGCGTCTGCTCTTCATCTGAAGATTGAAAAATATCAAAACACGTTTGTGCCAGAGTGTATAAGACAAAAGTATGCCGCGTATTATAGAGGCCAGAAGCCTGCTCTAAAACACCGATAAAAATAGGGGTAAAACACCAGATAGCTTATAAGGTAAGGATTATTTCACTGCAGCATAACGATCTGAAAGAAGCTAATGCAGAATCAATTCGCCCTGCTGTTCCAAAGCCCGATAAGCCCTACGTACCCGCTCCATCATCTCTGGTGACGAGCCCTTACTGAACGCAAGATATTCAGCGACCACCATTGCCTGATATTCCGGTGTAAAAAGCTCTGGATCAAGACCATCATTTTCAACCAACTGGCTAAACCCCACTTCATCCATCAAGACAAAATCCACCCGCTGCGATAGCAAGAGCTTTAATAACTTATTGCGATAACTGACCACTAGGGCCCCTTTATCTAAACCATTTTGTTGTAAAAACTGATGGTAATAAGTATCTCGCTCAGCCGCCAAGGCATAATCCTTCAGCTGTCCCAACTGATCAATCGAAATAGAGCTGGATTTTAAACGGTAGAAGTGGACTCTATTGGGCTTGGTCAGTGGTGCGATCCAATGAAACAGCGCTTCTCTAAGCGGTGTGCGGCCAATACCCGAGATAAGAACATTGGGAAAAGACTGGCCCAGACGATAAACCCGGGACCAGGGCAAAACCTGGAAATCATACTGCAAGCCGCTCTTTGCCATCACTTGAAGCGTGATGTCATAAGCATACCCCGCAGGACGGCCACCTTCAGCTAAATAGACATAGGGCGGCCACTCGGAGCTCACAATATTAACCTCTACCGATGCGTCTGTATCAGTGCGACCAGCATGATGGTTATTGCCTACTTCACTCCATCCATAGGTGGCATGAATCAGCAAACAAATAGAAAGGATCAAGCGCATAACATCACTGTCGATAAGGCCTATTCAGTCGTCAGGCTAAGACTTTCGTTGATCCCTTGTCAAATAACAGCTTCCAGCATATGGATTATTATTCATGTACTACTAGGTATGGATAAGACTAAGCACCAACTAGCGCGGCTTCCTTCTTCTCTAATCGCATAACCAACATCAACAATAAACTACCGATTAACACCACACCAGCCGCCAGATACAGGCCCAGATAGTAATCCCCCAGTTGTCGTGCTAGCACACCGGTCAACATAGGTGCCAGGATCTGGGCGACACCATAAGCCAGGGTCATCTTGCCCATCATCTTAGCCGGGTTACTCGGATACATATGCCCCGCCATGGTCAGTACCAAGCTCACGCAGGCGATAAAGGTGCCGCCAAACAGCAGCGCACTGAATACCGCACCCGCCATAGAGTCCGTGAACGCAGGCATCACAATACCTGCCACTTGTAGCAGATAGGCCATCAGTAAAGCTCTAACGTAACCCACTTTACGAGCCACTCGATCCCAGAGAATCACCGCTGGAATCGCCGCAATACCGATCCACATAAAGATCATCTGCCCCTGACCGGCCAAACCATCCTGACGCTCTACAATATCAACAATAAAGGTAGCACTGACCACATAACCGTAACCGGCACAGAAATAAGCCGCCAGCATCAACAGGAAAAAGTTGCGTGATGGGGCGCTATCCTGATCCGCAGTGCTATTTTGCTGAGCCGCATCGCTACCGGGATGAGGAATCCACAACCAGGCAGGAATAGCAAAAATAGCAGCCATCACCGCAAAGCCAATCCACTGGGATTGCCAGCTAAAGGCTTGACCTGCCATCCACTCTACAAATAGTGCCGTACCTGCAATACAAATACCGGCACCGGCAAAGTGTAAACCCAGCTCTCCACGAAAGCCGTTTTTGATCAGCCATTTCAGGATCAGACCGGAAGCCAGAATCAAAGCACCGGAACCACAGATACCAGCGACAAAACGCAGTACCGACCAGACAATAATATTGTCACTTAACGCCATGCCCCACGACGTCAGCACCGAGAGCACCAGATATAAACGCAGGAAGTGATACTTACGCTCCAGGCTATTGGTACTGGCGGCCAATAACACGCCGCACATATAACCCATATAGATAGAGGCCGCGAGCCAGCCGCCCGAAGCTTCATTGAGCCAGGTCTCCGCCTGCATCACCGGCAGTAGCGAGGTATAGGAAAAACGAGCTACGCCTACGGTGACAATAAAGGTACAGATGCCTGCCAATAAGACTCGAATACGTGCGGCTTGATCCAGCTGAACCGCCCCTTTGCTTTGATCGTTCTCTGTACTGGCGTTACTTGTTGTTGTCATTGCCCCCTCTCCTCTATCTATTTGCCTGTTTGCGACATAGCTACAGGTTAATTTGGACAAAAAGACGCTACAATCGAATAATAAAGAACAAAGGCTTCTCTTTTTGAGAACTATCTTGGCAAACACGGGTTTTGTGGCTTAAGCGAAGCAAGAAAACAGATCCAATAATGAGGTTGGAAAAATCATGGAGCTCATCAGTCTGAGAACCTTTAAAGCGGTCGTCGATGAGGCGGGTATTAAAGGCGCATCGGAAAAACTCAATACCGTGCAATCCAATGTCTCCAGCCGCATTCAACGCCTGGAACAAGAGCTGGGTGTGCGCCTGTTTCAGCTGAAAGGCCGTAAACTGGAACTGACTGCTAACGGTAAACTGCTCTACGGTTACGCCAATCAGATACTGCAATTAGAGAAACAAGCCAAAGACGCTATACGTACAAATGAAGGTCAGTATGAGCTGGTCATCGGCACACCGGAAACCTTTGCCGCCATTCACCTTCCCCGTGCACTCAAAGGCTTACGCCGCGACCACAGACATATCCAACCCAAGATCTATACTGCCACCAGTGGCCAACTGATTACTGCGGTGAAAAACAACACCGTGGACTGCGCCTTTGCCGGTGGCCATATCATCAATGATGAGCTTGTTTCGATACCCGCCGTGGTGGAAAAGATGGTTAAGGTCACCGCCAATGACCAGAACTACGATCCGATACTGTTTGTCCGTGGTGATGGCTGTGGCTACCGCCAAGCAGCACTGGCCTGGCAAAGAGAGATGGGCGATAGCGAACAGCAGGTGATGGAAATGAGTAGCGTCGATGGCATTCTGGGTTGTGTCGCTGCGGGCTTGGGTTACACCATTATCGGTTGGGAAATGGTGAGTAATAGCCGCTATGAGGACTCGTTGACCATAGAACCGCTGACGGCTCATCACGCCAATATACAGATTTCCCTGATCTACAAACGCGATAGTCTGCTGGAAGAGGGGATACAAACCCTAGCCAGCTTTTTTATGGATTGAGAGTTGTATTAAGCGCTTTTATGAAACCGGCACTGTCGGAGAAAGCACTTCTCTGGAACATTTAACGCAGACAGATCAATCGGATAAGCTGATACCGTATTTATCACCAAGTGCTTGGTAGATGCCCTTTGTCTTAATCTTTTTCAAACCGCGATTAAAAGCCTCAATAATAAATTGACCATCAGGATGCTGACGAGAAACCACCAGATGTAATGGGTTTTGCCCCAGTGCTTGACCAACAAAACTTACTTTGCCTGCAAACAGCTCAGGCTTTTGCTTAATCAAGTACTCCGCCATGCCTTGATCCCGAAGCGTTAGATCTGCCCGACCTTTAACCACTAGGCTCATAGCGGTCTCTTCCCCTGTGACATAGGTTTTCTTGAATTCGGTAGAGTTATCAATATCTGCCAGACTCACCGCACCTCTTACCAAAACAAAGGTATAGCGTTTCAGATCATCCAATGTCTGCCAATGAATCTGCTTTTCTTTCCGTTTCAGCAACATCATCTTGTTAATCATCAAACGATCACTAAACCAAAACTTTTTCCGCCTATCCTGACTATCCCAAGCTCCAACTGCATCCACTTCAAGAGCTTCAACGGATGCTATAGCCCTGGCCCAAGGCATAATCTGATAGTGCGTACTTATACCTTCTTCAGCAAAAGCGGCAGTGACCAATTCAATCACCAAACCGCCGCCCTCAATAGCATCAGAGGTCACTGCTGTCCGGTTTAAAAAAACGGAAGGGGCTGGAGAGCTTAACCTCTGGG
>CAYFGP010000188.1:0-10530 GCA_964342385.1 uncultured Oleiphilus sp.
ACTCTGCTTTCTTTCAAGCAGACGGGTTTGCTGGCTTCGCCGAGCAAACAAAAAAGCCTGACAGTGTTTACTGCCAGGCTTTAGACCTTGTTTACCAGAAAAATTCCCTACTGACTATAATCTGAGACTATAGCTCCCCTGTTCGCTGTTCCGCTTCTAATTGGCTAAGAGCTAACATCTGCTGCTCGTTATCTTGCATCAAACGAGCATCAAGATTTGCCAGGGTGTCATAAACGACGCCATATTCCAGCACGGTCTGCACGTACTTACGAGTCTCTTTGAACGGAATTAACTCAATCCAGATATCCAGTGGCAAGTTACCGCGGGCTTTAAGCCACTTTTTCACTCGGTGCGGCCCTGCATTATAAGCCGCAGTGGCATAAATCCGACTGCCAAATCGATCCCGCATCTGAGCCAGATAGGCCGTACCCAAAGAGATATTTGTCGCCGGTTTATAAAGCTCACGCTTGCCAGAATAGCGTTGTTGAATATAGTTAGCTGTTTCCGTTGCCGTTCTAGGCATAAGTTGCATCAAGCCCCTTGCTCCAACACCGGATTGGGCTCTGGGGTTAAATGCACTCTCCTTACGGGTGATCGATAGCGCCCAATTAAAAGGTATCTGGCTACGCTTAGTATATTTGCGATATAGATCTGGATATTCCAGTGGGAAGCGCAGATCCAGATCATTCCACTTTTTCAGCTTCGCAGCACCGATAATAGCTTGGCTATGCCACTGCCAATCCTTAGCCAGATAAGCCATGGTGTGACGTTGTTTTTCATTCAGACGTAAAAACTGACGATTCCACTCCATTCTCGCGTTGTACCATTCCTTATGATGGACTAGCTCTTTCATACGCTGAATGGCTGGTTGTTCTAACAGGGCATTCTTCATACCTGTCGGAATATTAGCCGGTTCGTAGTTCATGCTATACGGCATATCAAGCAGGTCTGAAGCCAGGAAACCATAATAGCTTCTCTCTTGGGAGACTCGGTATAAGGTATCGTCCTGTCGTTTACCAGTTAGATGCTGTTGCGCAACGGCCATCCAATATGACCAGCGGCTTGACTGGCGCAGATCCAGTGGCAGAGCTTCAATCCTGGAACTTACCAGTGGCCAATCCTGTTTATCCATCGCCAAACGGATCTTCCACTCGGTAATTTCAGGATTTTTATCTTCAGGATCCAGTAAACCTAACAGCTCTTCTGCCCGCGAATGAAAACGAGCCGCGAGACGAATGGATAAATAACGATCCAACGAGTCTCGAGTGCTCTTTGCAAAATGCAGATGATCACGCAAAGCCAGCCAACTTTCTGTCGCTAGCGGCAGATTTTTGTTGGATAAACGCCTCACAGCATAATTGACGGTGACATTGTGATTCGAGTTACCTGCCTGAAAGTAAGAAGTTTTCAGGTATTTGGCAGGATCCTTCCTTACTTTCCAGAAAAACTCAGCATCTTTTAATGCCTGTTTGTCACTGATCTTTTTCTGGGCGTAGCGAGCCAGTTCAAAATTACGCTCCTCAATGGCATTCCAATAGCGGGTTTCAGCAATTTCGGAACTAAGCCCCTTTTCATTCTGCCAACGGGAAAAAATTGCGTTGCAACTGTTTGGCATAGAAAAACCTTGCTGCCAAATTGCTGCTATGTCTTGCTTTAATTTCTTGCTAAGCGGTTTTTTAGCGTGCTTGAGTTCTACTTTGGCCTGAATGGACCAACAGAGGTATCTGTTACTGCGTACCGGTAATAATTTGTACGTTTTTTGGTATTTTTTCCATTGCCCCGTTGTTGCTAAAGAGCTCAGCCAGGTTCTATGTAGTCTTTCGCTCGCAGGTAACTTTCGATTCTCTGTAATAAATTGTTCCACTTGCTTTGCAGGGAGCGTCATAAGGGTTTTACCCATCAATTGCGCTTGCAAGTAGGGTCTTAGGGGATAATTATCCAGATTTCTTAACCCCTGACGGGCCGTTTCGAACTTCCCTTTCTTAATATCACTTTTGGTTTTGAGATACAGAACCCTTTGTTCTTCCAGTGAGAGTTTTTGGGCTTGTTCGGTACTTATCGTGGCATGGGCCAGATGGCCAAAAATAAAAGATAGGCTGGTACAGGTAATAAATAGACCAGCTTTGTGAGAAATCAATTGCGGCAAACCAGGCATAAAAGCCTCTCCTTTTCTGCCAGGGCGCACTGGGCAGAAATTATATTTTAAAGCTGGTGGCACAGACATTAGCACTCACACAAAGGTTTCCTCATAACTACATGTCTCATTCTTTGACCATTGGCCGAAGAATGTCGGAACACTTTTGTGTCAATGTGTATTCAGTGAATAAAAACACTGTAGTGGTCTATTACTGTAATTCAAATAACGGCTACTCACAAATTTCCATTATGAAAAATAAGAGCTTAAAGGTGCTGAGTATTGGTTCCTGAGATATTACATAGTATCCTTGCCTGCCTTCCTGAGACGAATGTTACTCCTGTCATGATTAATCAAAAACTTCCAATATATCAGCTAGTTGAAGAGCTTGAGCAGAAAATCTCTCAGCAAGAGATTACTCTTTTAAGTGCAGAGCCTGGTGCTGGTAAAACCACTCAAGTCCCTGTTTATCTGCAACAAAGTTCTCTATTTGCAAATAAGAAAATTATTATGACAGCCCCCAGACGAGTCGCCGCTCAGTCTGCAGCCACTTATATGGCACAGCAGCTTGGTGAATCTGTCGGTGAAACCATTGGCTATCGAGTGAAGGGGGAAAGCCGTTGCAGCTCAAAAACTCAGGTTGAGCTGGTCACTACCGGAGTGTTGCTGAGAATGCTGCAATCAGACCCTATGTTGTCTGACGTTGCTTTGATCATTCTCGATGAATTCCATGAGAGAACACTGGAGGGTGATCTGATACTGGCCTTATGCCGGCAAATGAACCTGCTTTATCGGGAAGATGATCCTGCTAAGTTGCTGATTATGTCGGCCACTCTAGCTCAGGATGAATTAGAACAAGCACTAGATACTGAGGTTCTATTTTGCCCGGGGCGTACCTTCCCTATCGAAGAAAACTTTACTCGTCAGAGTATTCAGCCCTCTGAGCGAGTAGCTGTAACCATCGAACAATGCCAACAAGCCTTGTCTCAGCAGGCAGGTGATCTGCTTTGTTTTCTGCCGGGCGTTTATGAGATTGAGCAGGTTCGGCGTAATCTGACAGACTACTGCAATCGATATGATATCGATTTAAGGGTTCTTCATGGCCAACAAAAGTTTCAGGAACAAAAGTCAGCTTTGGCTATAAGCGAACAGCGTCGAGTAATTTTGGCGACCTCCATTGCTGAGACAAGCCTGACTATCGAAGGTATTACTCTGGTTGTGGATAGTGGTTTAGCCAGGGAAGCCCGTTTTGATAAACGCACAGGGCTCAGCCAACTGCATACCCGTTCGGCCACTCTGGCGGAAGCGACTCAACGGGCTGGTCGTGCAGGTCGTACCCAAGCAGGTGCTGTCTATCGCTGTTGGAATCAGGAACAACATGCAGCTTTAGCAAAACAATCAGAGCCTGAAATTAATCGCCAGGATTTAGCATCCTTGGCCTATCAGTTGATTCAATGGGGTAGCGATGATTACCAGGAATTCGATTGGGTAACAGAACCCAATGCCAGTCGCTGGCAGGCTGCGATCGAACAATTGGAGCGTTTGGGCCTGATTGAATCCGTTAACGGGCAACATCAGTTTACGGAGCATGGTGAGCTTGCACGTCAACTCCCCCTTGCCCCTCACCTAGCCAAAAGCTGGGTGGTGCTGCAGCAATATGGTCTGAATAGTATCGAACACCAAGCCGCCGCCGCTTGTATCGCTTTTTTGCAAGAAGATATTAAACCGCAAACTCCTGAGCTTTTAAGTAGTCTTGAAAATTTCTACAAACAAACGTCTTCGGCACGAAACCCGCAACTTAAGCGCTGTCTGAATACTGCCGCTCGTTTAGTTGAACAGAAACACTCATCGCTCAATGTAGAACACTTTGCCAGTTATTATCACAATGATGAGTTTAGCCATCAGTTGATTACGGCTCTGTTATTGGGGGCTCCCTTACAACTTGCAGCTCCGGCTGCATCTGAGTCTAAAAGCTATAAACTAGCCAATGGTCGACAAGGTGAGCTGACAACTCAAAGTAAATCATCCTATATCCTTGCGTTACAGACCTATTCACGTACGGGACAGCAAAAAGAGAAAATCAGCTTGTTTGCAGAAGTCTGGGACCTTAGCGCCCTATTGCAAGAGAGACACCTGATCAAGAAGCTCGATTTCTGCCAATGGCAGCAGGGGCGCTTGATCAATGAGCGTCAGACACGCCTTGGTCAATTACTGCTGAAAACCAGTAAGCTAACTAATATCAATAGTGAACATCGTGTTCAGGCCGGATTAAGTCGCGTAGAGAAAGAGGGCTTAGCTGCTCTGCCGTGGAACGAAGAATGCTATAAATTACTGGATCGCATGCGTTTTGCTTATGAGCAACAACCCGAACATTGGCCTGATACATCTGAGCAAACATTGTTAGCGACGATAAAAACCTGGTTAGCCCCTTATCTTGGCGATATTAGTAGCACGAAACAGTGGCAGGCTTTACCGATACAACAGATGCTGCTTTCTATTTTTCCGTGGGAGCAACAGCAACAATTGGATCAATTGGTGCCTAAGTACTTTAATGCCGCCACAGGCCAGAAAGTACAACTGGACTACAGCGAACACCGGCCAACCATGCATATCAAGTTACAAGCGATGTTTGGTACAGAGGCAGTGCCTCAGGTTTTGGGTTGTCCTGTTAATATCAGCCTACTTTCTCCTGCAGGTCGCCCTTTAGCCGTTACCGCTAATCTGGCGACTTTTTGGCAAGATGTATACCCCGAAGTACGTAAAGAGATGCGAGGGCGCTATCCCAAACATCCCTGGCCGGAAAACCCATTGGATGCAGAAGCTACTCATAAAACTAAGCGCCAGCTGAAGAGCTAGGCCTCTGATCTACACGCTTGATTGAAAGCGTTCTCCTCCAGGCCTTAATGATTTATCAAAGATAACATTAAGGCCTTGCGACCTTGCTCTGCTTTTCTAAACTTCTAGACAGTGAAACAAAAAACTTCTGAGGAACTCATCTTATGTTGCTGAAAAGCATTCGGATTTAATTATTCTGTAACATAAAAAAATTGATTTCTCTCAAGATAACATCATAATTCGTGCGGTTTATCTTTTAATTTCTAATTTATATTGACAGACAACACAGGCAGTAATGACAAAAATTCTGGTAGTAGATGACAACGACTCCAATGTAAAGATGCTAAGAATGTCCCTTTCACGCATGGGGCATACCATAATCACAGCATCAAGCGGTGAAGAAGCCATCAGTCAATTCCGAACGGAACAACCAGATCTGATTTTGATGGATGTGATGATGTCAGGTATGAATGGTTTTGAAACGACCAAAATTATTCTGGACTCTGTTCAAGATCGCTGGATGCCCATCATTTTCCTTTCTGCTGCAGCTACAGAAGAGCACTTTGTTCAGGGTTTTGAAGCCGGTGGCTTTGATTATCTGTTTAAGCCTATCAATCAAAAAGTTCTGAAACTGAAAATTGACAATGTCATTAAGATTCTTCAGTTCCAAAATAACCTGTTAGAAGAAAACAAACAGTTAAAACAGCAGTTGAGTGATCAAGCTGGGTTATCTACCTGAATATTTTCTAACGGTAAGATCACCCTAAATTCGGTCCCTACTCCCTCTTTACTACGCACCAGCAGTTTGCCGTTATGGCCCTCGACGATGGCATGACTGATAGATAGACCTAATCCTGTCCCCTGACCAACGGGCTTAGTGGTAAAGAACGGGTTAAAAATCTCTGACAGCGCATCCTGTGGTATCCCTTTACCGCTATCCTTAATGGTAATCACAACGTAGCCCGTTTTAGCTTCCGTTTTGATAAAGATATGCCCCTCTTTTTCTATGGCCTGGGAAGCGTTAATCACCAAATTCATAAACACTTGGTTCAACTGGCCGAGGTTACAAGGCACTAAAGGAAGGTCGCCATAATCCTCATGCAGAGTGCAGTGGTACTTCAACTCATTATGGGCCAGACGTAATGTATCTTTTAAACCCTGATTAATATCATTTACCGACATCTCATCATTATCTGCTCGTGAGAAGCTTTTTAGGCTAGTGATGATCTCTGAAATACGATTCAGCCCTTCGATAGATTCATCTAATAGCTCTCCGACATCCTCCATCGCATATTCAGTTCCTGAACTCTTAATCAGTTGCACTAACTGTTGTTTTAATGGCAGATTTTCAGGTTTATCGTCCAGGCTGATAATAAAATCATAGAGTTGAGCAAAGGATTGAAAATACTCTTTCAGGGTCAGTACATTACTGTTTACATAGCCCACAGGGTTGTTGATTTCGTGTGCCACACCAGCGGCCATGGTACCTAACCCAGCCATTTTCTCCGATTGAATCAACTGTGACTGGCTTTCCCGTAGCTTGAGGTTAATCTGTTTAAGCTCGTCATAGCTGTTACGTAGCTGATACTCACGTTTTTTAACTGTCGCGACCATACGGTTAAAATCTTTAGCCACATCCGTAGTTTCGTGCCAGATTAGATTCTCATCAATGGGGTTATCCTCTCCTCCGTCAATAATATTACGAGCACTGCGTTGCAGCTGTTGTATCGGCTGTGCCAACAGATTACGACCGATAAAAAATGAAACGACAGAAAAAAGTACACTGGCAGAAAAAATCATCAGACTTAGATCATTAATCAACTCCTGCCGAGCCTGTTGCAGCAGGCTTTCATCCACTCCGAGTCTTAATTTAAGGGAAAACTTTTCCCAGACAATCTCGCTGTGGTACAGATCACCATTGTCATATATATGCTTGGACGCCAAAGCACTGCTGTACAAGCGCTCCTCACCCTTGATAAGAGATACCGCGGTGTTTAAGCCATTCTGGCCAAAATTGAGATGATCCAATACAGCGGTAAAAGGGAGTTGAAGAATAATTGCTCCTTCGATATTACCCTGATAGTAGATAGGCTCTAGTAACATCCAGTAATACTGATCATGATGCTGTTGGATGGTGATTTTTTCTTCGCTCTCCCCCTCCAGAAAAGTGACCACTGTTGGGCTATTTGAGTAATCGATCTTTGGTGACTTTAATGTCGAGTAGATGGTTTCCCCTTCAAAATCTACTATGGTTTGCTGATAGCGTTCACCCAGAACGGTAATATCCTGGAAAAAGTCACTGATATAAGCACGCATTTCATCTGGCTGCATCACGGTCTGTCTGACAATGGCAAAGCGACTGTGATCTTGTAAGATTTTTTGCCGGTTTTCTAAAAAGCTTTCCATCTGACTGATCAATAATGCGCCTTCGGCATCTAATCTGAATCGATCCGCCGCTTGTAGCGTATTTTCAACCCGGGTTGCCACAACATAGATAACGACACTGCCCAGCAGCAATGCTGTTAGGATGGAAAAAATAACTAATCCGTTAGCAAGTCTTAATTTCATGATTCAAATCTTAATGTAAACGCCATTACCTGATGAGTAAGATTTCATTATTGGATCCAAAATAACCCAGAGCCAGATCATCATGGCCCAGCGCTTCATGGGCATCTGGTGCTGCTTTTGAGTATAGAGTAAACGGGCGTTGATAGGTTTTGATCAATCCCGGTATTTGACCGGATAAATTCTCCAGGCTGTTTTTCAACGCTAAGCGATCAGACTTAATATTCCCTGTTAGATCGGTTTGTTTCAATGCTGCCAGCAATATCTTGCCTAAATCATAACCGTGCACAAAACCTGTAGGTGCCTTGATATGCTCTGCTTGTGCCACATCAGGATAACTTTGAATCACTTGAGTTAGTACTTGTTGTCCTAACGGGCTTAGTGGAGTCGACAAGAAAGAAAACCGAGTTTGGATAAACTGAAGATCAAGCCCCATTCTTTCTTCAGCTGAGACGATATTAGCGTAATCTCCGCCGGTGATTCCCCAGTGGCTGCGAACAGGCAGGCGTTCTGACAAATCAAATGACAACATCGCTTGTGTCAATGTCACACCTTCCGGAGTATTCGCCACTAAAAAAATCACATCAGCACCGGAACTATAGGCCTGGCGAACAACATTCTTGGCGCTGTTAAGCCCTAAAGACCAGTTAAACCAGGAGACTCCAGCGTTAATTAACTGGTTTCTTTCCAGAGCACCATTGATATTGTTGAGATTGGATTTCCCCCAGCCAGTGTCTTCCAATAACAGATATGGCCGTTTAAAGCCCTGTTTAATCGCTTCCTCAACCAGAAATGCTCCTGCCTTACTGTCATCTACAGATAAGCGAAATATCCAGTTCTCACCTTTTTCATTAGTACGACGGGTTATAGGACCGGCAGCAGCCCAAGGGTCCAGTGTTAAAATCTGTTGTGCGTTAATAAACGCCAGATTACTGAGCACTGGTGGTGAATGTAGTCCTGTGATCACTGCCAGTGCAGTATCGTCCTGTGTGAACTTTTTCAGGTTTTTAAGGCTACGTCTGGAGTTACCTCGATGGTCCATACGTACCAGCTCAAGTTCGACGGGCAGCTCATCACTACCTTCTCTAAACGCAGTTTGAAAGCCTCTCTCAATAGACTCTGAAGACTCAAGTGTATTAGAAAAATCCGCATCAATATAAAGGTTATAACGCAGTTTATCTGTCGCATACGCGTGGGTTAAAAATAAACTCAGTAGTAGTGCGAGAAAATACTTCATATAGCACCCCATTAATGTGTTAACTTGACTTTATCAGGTGACAAAACGGATGTGTTTTTACAAGCTTTTGATCTTTTAAGTGGCTAAACAAAAGCTTCCAGAGCATGTGAAGCCATAATTAGGCTGCACTTATTAGAGAATATCGAAATAGTTTTGTTCAAGTGTGTATCATATAGAAGCACTTTTTTGATAGAGGCTCCTACTGAAAGCCCCCCTGGTTCAGGTGCAGAACATATAAAGCAGATAGCGTTCTAGCTCAGAGTATAGCTAAAGTTGTAATGATGTAAATTATTAGCTACTTTTTTATGGAACCGTAACGAACGAGTTATCGGTCGTATACGTAAGCAGCGAAACAAAAGTTTTCAGGGCACGTAGCATCCTATTCTCTGGAGGCTTTCGCAGAAAATATAGCAATGCTTTTGTTTCGCTATGTAATATGGAGGATATACCATGACTGAATTGTCCCAATCAGAACAGGATCAGTCTGAAGTGGCTGAGTCTGAAGTGGCTGAGTCTGGCTTAGCTCAACAAGCAGAGAATCAGCAATGGAAAATTCTGTGTGTCGATGATGAACAAAGTGTTCTTAATGCCTTAAAACGCTTGCTGCGTAACGGTCCATATACCGTCACACTGGCCAACAGCCCTGAAGAGGGTCTTGAGGCCCTGAAAGCTGAAGCATTCGACATTATTATTTCTGATATGCGTATGCCCGGTATGTCTGGTGCTGAATTTCTAGCTGCCTCACTGGATATTCTTCCTAACTGTATCCGGATTCTGCTGACCGGCTATTCCGATATGGACTCGACTATTAGCGCTGTTAACGAAGGCAGAATTCATCAGTACATTCAAAAGCCATGGAATAATCAAGATCTGTTGCTCACTCTGGAACAATGCGTGGAAAGCCTGAATCTGAGACGGCAGAATGAACGTTTAATGGCTGAAGTCGAGCAGAAAAACCACCAACTGGCAGCCATGAATAACCAACTGGAAGAAAAAGTTCAGCTGCGTACCAAACAGATCAGGCAGACCTTAGCAAAACTTGAAAGAGCAAACGGAGCCTTAAGCCAGAGCCTGCGTTCAACGGTAAAGAGTTTTTATAATGTTATTAGCATGACGCCTCATCTGGGGGGTAAAAGTGCGTTAAAGACAGCTGATCTGTGTAAGAAAATAGCAACCGCCTTATCTTGTACACCTGCAGAAGTGCGAGCGGTTCATCTTGCAGGCCTGCTCTACCAATTGGGTTTAATTGGAATTGACGAAGAGTTACTAGCAACGCCGTGGAAGCAGCTCAGTGCCGCTCAGGAAAAAGAGTATCTGTCACACCCGGAAAAAGCTGTATTGGCTTTGGCACCCGCTCAAGGTCTTAACTCCGTCACACTATTGATAAAACACCAGTATGAACGCCCGGATGGCAATGGCCTACCCGATAAACTATCAGCAGAAGCGATTCCTATAGGGTCTAAAATTCTGGCAGTAGCCCGGGATTTCTACCTTGCACTAAGCGGTGATCTGACAGGCACCCGCTTAAGTACAGAAGGAGCAATTGATTACCTTAATACCCTATCTGGTAGCGAATATGATGCCGATGTCTTAGCTGTCCTACCTGAACTTCTGGCTGAGGAACAAGATGCATTAAGTGAGAATGAACAGCTTGTCCCGCTCACTTCTGTTCAACCTGGTATGAAGTTAACCCGCAATCTACTCAATCTAGACAGTGCGTAGTTCTGATTTCAATGAACTGCGCATATCCAGTCTAAAC
>CAYFGP010000189.1:0-10445 GCA_964342385.1 uncultured Oleiphilus sp.
CATCACTTTTAAGGGCCTAATCGTAAGGAATATCACCAAAAGCACGATAGGTACGCATAAAGCCTGCAGGCAAACCTTCTGCTGCCCGGGCAATACGACCACGATCCCCATTCAACAGTGCCAGTCGCAACTGGAATAGTGCCACCTGCTCCTCAGAGATCGCTTGTTTCAACTCAACCAGACGATCATCACTGAAGTTGTAAAACTCCTGATCGAATTGAGCGCGGCTAACTTGATGACGAATCTTTTCCCAACGCGGCCAAACCTGAGCCCAATGCTTCTGAATAGTTTGTACATCCTTCAGCGTCATCTGCGCAGCTGTTTTACCCTGACCAGCCTGTACGATGGCATCCATATGCACATGATAACTGTGTAACTGATCCAGGAAATAACTATCTATGCCGTTGCGCTCACGCAGTCCCTGCAGGGTAACACGCACACCCTCCAGCTCTTCATGAGCCTTAGCTAAATCACCGTTAACCACATGCTTATCAGCAGACTGAATCATGCGATTAGCGGCTTCGACAAAATATTGCCACTGAGGGTCAATATCCAGCGTGCTGTATACAGAACTGAACTGCTGCCACTGACTTTGCAGATCCTGCATCGCTTGTTCTGATGCAACAAAATCGCCCTGAGAGGTATAGTAAAGAGCAGGAATGTACTCAAAATCCAACTTAACCGTGGCTTTTAATAATTCCTGATGATCAGAGGCAAAAACCTGCGTACTTGCCAGCGCCTGCAAAACCACTGCGGTTTGAAGAGTCCGACGAACCACAGATCCTATTCGCTGCAGTACCATTGTATGCTCCTTAATCTATCCGTTTTACATACCTGACAAAAAGAATGCATTTCATATCCACTGGACTCATCACATCACAAACTATTGGCGTGAAGAGCCTTCCATTGCAAACTTTTTATTTGGGTTCTTTTTGCATTATAGCTGAGGCTAATATCGAGAGATACGGTAAATCATCATAAATAACAGGCAAGTATAAAAATTCCTGTCTGTTCTACCACTCTTCACTGGTCTGTGTGTCCTCACTGACCAATGGATTATCTCGCACCTGCGCTATTTGCCCTTCTTGCAACAAAATTTCATACAAGCGCCGCCCCCCTGGCCCTAACAGATCGGGATTAGGTACGACCAGATTTAAAGTGGCTGAACGCTCTGACAAATAGCTGACCTCAATCGCCACCAGTTCACCACTGGCCAGCTCCTCTGCTATCTCATGACGAGGCAACCAGCAAAAACCTAAACCCTGCTTCAGAACCTGAATAGCACGCTCAAAACTATCCACTGTCCAGCGCTGCTCAGCTCTCAGCCACCCTCTGCTATTATCGGGCTTTTGACCACTATCTTTAATGACAATTTGCAGTTGGTTCATTAACTCTTGAGCTGTCACCTTCTGCGCTGCTCCTGGTCGCTCAACGCTATTACTACCTTGCTCATTATCGATAGCCTCTGACGTTAAGTCTAAGGCCAACTTATGGCTTTTATGTACCACCATCACAAACTCGATCTGCCCCAGCCTTTCACCGGTATGCCCCTTAGGAACAATACCCGCAATCGCCAAATCCACATCCTGCGCCAGAATATGCTCTTCCGTACCAGTTAAAATACTATCGATAATGCGAATACGAGTACCCCGGCTCTCGGGGTAAAAACGAGCCAGAGCCTTAAACAGCAGATCTCTGGGGTAAATCGCCTCAATAGCTAAAGTCAGCTGAGGCTCCCAACCCATATCGATATTTTCCGCCAACTTTTCCAGTTCACTGGCGGTATCAGTCAGCACTCGGGAACGACGTAACAGTGCTTCACCGGCTTCTGTTAAAAAGGCTTTACGCCCCTTCACTTCCAGTAGCTGAACACCCAGCTGGCTCTCCATCTTTTTCACCGCATGATTGAGCGATGATTGACTGCGAAACAGTGCTTCAGCCGCCTGAGCATAACCACCATGATCCACTACTGCTTGCAGGATACGCCACTGCTCCAGTGTTGTTTTATGCCCCGCCATACCGTCTCCTCTAAAGCTTAGCTCTATCTAACGTGCTAACTCATCTTGAGCCCTAGCTCACCCAGAGAGCTCTATACATCAAGCTATTTAGTCTTAGCCCTGCTCATGATCATTCTATTTTTTAGAAAAAATAGCACGATTTAATGCAATTTTCTTTCTCTTTTATATCGATAAACTAGCAACCAATCGCATAACGCACCAAATTTTGAGGTATAGAAAAATGGCTCAACTGTTAGTAATCAACTCCAGCCCAAACCGTCAGCAGTCCGTAACCCGTAACCTGGCCGATGCATTTGTCACCCAATGGCAGAGCAACAACCCAGACGGTGAAGTGGTCTACCGTGATGTGGGTGCAAACCCGCCGCCACACCTGACCGAAGAAACCATTGGTGCTTTCTACACACCTGCAGACCAACGCTCAGATGCACAAAACGAAGCGGTTGCCGTTTCTGATGAATTGATTGCAGAACTGAAAGCCGCCGATGAAGTGGTCATTGGTTCTCCAATGCATAACTTCAGCATCACTTCAGGCCTGAAAACCTGGATCGATCAGGTAGCTCGCGTAGGTGAAACTTTCGCCTATACCGAAAATGGCCCACAGGGTTTACTGGAAGATCGTCCGGTTTATGTACTGAGCGCCAGCGGTGGTGACTATCGTGAGCACACACCGATTGCTTTCCTGAACCACCAGAACACCTACCTGAAAGTTGCACTGAACTTTGTCGGTCTACAGGATATCCGTCAGGTAGAAGCCGCAGGTGTTGCCAAAGGTGAAGAAGCGGTGAATGAAGCCCATGCCGCACTGAATGAACTGATCAGCGCCTAAACGCCTTCTTAAATCAGTCCAATCAGGGCGTGATTTACGGCAAGTTTTGTAGTTATGCCGCCTGCCCCGGCGGCATAATTTTTCCCTATTTAGGCTGTTTCTTGCCGCATTACTATCTTCTCCGGTTTATCCGCCCTTAATCTGCTGGTTTATTTATTCTTACCGGCATTTCTTACCGGCATTAACATTTTCAGTCACTTATAGCTCTCGCCTTCAGCCTTTCTGACGCCTAAACCGTACAGCTCTGGAATCCAATCTTTTGCTGTGTATAATGCCGCCCTCTACTCAAATTCTGGCAAGCTCACGCTTTCCAGCGGTTTAGCTCCGCTCAGCCATTCAACAAAGAGGAATGCCACCATGGCCACAGCCTGCGCACGACATATTCTGGTTAAAACCCGTGAAGAAGCGGAACGCCTGAAGAAAAAGCTGGCAGTAGGCGCAGACTTCGCCAAACTAGCGCGTCAACATTCCCAGTGTCCATCAGGTAAAAAAGGCGGTGATCTGGGCGAGTTTCGTCGCGGTGCTATGGTGCGTCAATTTGATAACGTCGTGTTTACTAAGCCAATTCTGACAGTACATGGTCCGGTAAAAACCAAATTTGGCTTCCATCTGATCGAAACCATTTACCGTAACGACTAACCTTTCCCCTTTATATTTATCTCTGCTTGCCATTGCGTGTTTTAGAACCCTAAAAGCACTGGCGCAATAGCTACTCGCGGGAACGGTAACTGCTCACCGGCACAGTTAATGCTAACGCCATAAGTAAATCCACTTAATTAAAAGGACTTACTTATGGTTCAGGCACTCAACAGTATCTTTGCATCACAAACAGCCACCCATAAAAGCACACTAGCCGGACCATCTTCTGAGCTAAATGTTGAAGCTAAAAGCTCGCCAACCGATGATTCGGTGACAATTAGCGGTATCGGCTATCACTCGCTACACACCAACACTGACCTCAACGCAAATAGCCGCTCAAATTCAGATACTGACCACTCAAACCAGACGGCATATCTCTCCAGTATCAACAATGCATCTCTTGATGGCACAGATAAGCAACGCTTTGAAAATACCATGCAAAAGCTCGAACAACAGTTTGATGCAGGCCAGACCAATCGAATCAGCGCGGATCCCTATGAGAACCAATTAGGTATTGGAATTATGGCCTTAGGTGGTTTTGAACAGGTCAAAACCTGGCGGGAACAGGGTATGGAGTTGAGTGAAGCAAGTATTCTAGCAGCAGGCAAAGCATTTAATGACGGCTTCAAACAACAACTCAGCGAAAGTAAAAACAGCCCATCCGCACTAGGTGTAGCCATCAACCGCCATGAGATCGTGAAGGACAACCAAACCGTGCCAGAGTGGTTTCTACAAGAACAGCAACAGCTACTGGATCAAATGGGACAAACAGCAGTAAGACAAGCCTTTGAACGAGGCGCACTGTTCCATGTGGGCTGATTGTGGACAGCTATCCTGACACAGGGGAAGGGAGCAACAACCCTTGCCCCTTTTTCGGCAATGCCCCGCCTTCCAGCTCATTAAAAGCGAGCTAACCTACTGATAAACCAGAGTTTTGACTCAAGCAAAAGACTTATAGATAAAAGAATATCGCTACATAATCAAAGAAAATAACCACAAAAAATAAAACAGGCACAGTAAGTGCTTAATTGATAAAGGATAAATGATTAATTTTGCAGACAGAGGCTGCAAAGTCAGTTTGGTTACGGATATAAGCTATGCTCGCAGATCTATTTAATACATCAGGCCTTATGCGCCACTCCCAATCTTCAGCGACGTCTGCTGCAGATAAGAAGGGTGCGAGCAAAACTGCGGCAACGGATTCCACCAATAATGGCGATGGTGCTCGGCTTAGTGATGACAGCATCTCGATTAGTTACGAGAGTTTTCAGAGCCAACAAAACAGCCTCTATGCCGAAGGCCAGGGAAAAGATACCCAACGTTTTAGAATGGCCATGCAGATTCTGCAGGAAAAATCCTCTGCCGGTGAGCTGGATTACACCAAATCTGATGGTTACGAAACCCGCCTACGTCTGGGTGTTGCCGCTATCGGTGGCTTCCAACAGCTGCAAAAGTGGCAAGAAAAAGGTCTCGAACTCACCGAACAAACCCTATTTAAAGCTGGCGATGCCTTTAGTGAAGGCCAACGCCAACTTAAACGAGACGGCACCTACAGCCGCAAAGGTCTGGTGATGAACCGTTATGATCTGGTGAGCCAAAATCAGCAAGTCCCTGAGTGGTTTAACCAAGAGAAAAAGCAGATGTTGAAACAGATGCCAGATAACGCCGCTTATGCTTTTAAGCAAGGCAACCTGTTTTATGTCGGATCGGTGATGAGAGGCTACTGATCTCGGCGAATCAACTAACACCTGACAATTCGCAGTGTTCAGATACATTAGTTCAGACACCAACTGGAGATTTTATCAGACCGCCATTTGGTGGCGGTGTTTGGCTAAAGACAGATAAGTCTAGATTGGCTGGCAGCCACGAAGAATCGAAAGCCAGGAATGTACTTGAATAGCTTGTTACAAACCATGCGGCTCGCTTTGGTCCGAGACTAATTTAAAGAGCTTTTCAATTGCGGGCTGGCCGCTTTTACCCTTGGGCTCAATAGACACCCCATTTGGAAAATCATCGTAGACTAAGTTAAGAATTACACCTTCGTACTCAATCTCCCAAAGGTGCATGTCTGGACCTTGGATTTTCCTTACTACCTTAGCGCCTATTTGCTCAGCATACTTCTCTGCGAATCGAGGAAAAGTTTCCCAACTTCCTCCTTCTGTAAGCTCAATGCTTTCATAGCCCGAAGCCATTTTCTTTTTTTCGGATTAGAGAATATAATCATTTGTGATATTTAACGCTCAAAAGCAGCGGTGCGTTTACACGTCCGCCTGACTTTATTTGTTATGTGTACATACACGGTTAAGGCTTCAAACCTCAAGACCAAACACAGCCAAATGAAAGAAGTCAAGCTATTTTCAGGATATAACACTACATTCATCCAAGCGATGTATATCAGGCTCAACCCACTCACTAGACCAGTCTAGTGATTCAGAAATCATTAGCATATTGAACCATTCACCATAAAATGATCTAGCCAATTTTTCATTCTGAATATAAACGGCATTTTCTAGTGACTTTGTTCCATTAACTGTCATATTAAATGACCCTGTCCATACTGCGTAGGGTACATAGTAATCCATTCCAGATTCTTCGTGCTCAACATATTTACAGAACACAAGAAATTTGTGGTGCATACGAGGTAAGGTAAATTCTTTATTCCCTTTCAAATAACCAACGCAACGCATCGAAATATCAAGCCACTCTGACGAACGTCTATACCAATCATCATCAAGTGAGACCCCTAAATATTCAGCTTTTTTCCTAAAAGAAGACTCTCCAAAATTACTAATTGGCATTAATTTAGAGTACTTTTCTTGTAACTCCGAACTGGACTCAGTTATCGAACCATAGTCAGGTCGTAAAAAATCTTCTTTTTGAAGAACAATGGACACACCGTGTTCACAGCGCGCTAATGCATCAAGTATGCCATGGTGTGTCATCCAAGCAACGCAACCAACTACTGCATCAGCTTTCTCAATCTTCTTTATTAAAGCTTTATCTAAATCTTTAAAAAAGCTTTCAACTACCATCTGTTCTTCAGTGGCTACCGAATGGTCTTTTTGTTCTCTTTGCCCATTATATTCAGGAGAATGTAGATATGCGTAATTCCATTTAATCGAATTTAAATCTTCTCTTTTCATAAAAAACTCCATTAACTAGACTGCTCATACGTCCTTAGTACACATAACATTTTAATATCACGCATGCTCGGTTTGCTGATTTCAATATACCAGAAAATTTAGAGGAAGGGTTTTGATTAAAAAGGAGAAATCCACTTTCTGGTTAGACCGCTTCCCTATTAAATGCACATGCGGATTATTGCAAATCAACGCGCGCCTGTTATTTAGGCTTGTGTGCCCGTAACACGTTGATTTTTCTTAATTAGAAAAATATTACACTTAATAACCGAACATAACCACAGAAAAGCAAGCATCATCCCCTTTGACGTACCTAATGATGCAACAGTTACGGCTATTGCTGAGCTGAAATCAGGTCAGGGGAATCAGATAGACAGTGTAGAGAAGCTATTTGAAGATCTGGATATAGGCAAGCATAGGGATGATTAAGCCTGCCTATATTCCAACTTGCGTTAAGAAAAGCGTTAACCCACCGCTTTCCTCGCCAAATACCAACGGCCACCAATCACCAGTAAGATACCACCCAGAATCATCAGTGACGATAACACCAGATTGAGGCTGATACTCTCCGCGACAAATAGCACGCCACCAAATGCAGCAATGACAGGCACGGATAACTGAAGCACTGCGGCTTGAGTAGCGGAGTAATATTTCAGTACCGCATACCAGATCACGTAACCTAGTCCCGATGTAATTGCGCCGGAAGTGATCGCTAACATAAAGCCTTGTGCGCTGATTTCTGCACCTTGCCATACCAGCCATAACGCCAATACCAGCAGCATGGGCCAGGTGCGTAGGAAGTTTGCGGCGGTATCCAGCATAGGGTTTTCAGAGCCTCGGCCCATCAAGGTATAAAAGCCCCAGGCGATACCGGCGAGGGTCATCAGGATAAAGCCCAACAGAGACGGTGTGGTAAGCCCCGGTAGTACCAAATAGATAAAACCGGCAAATGCAATCATCACTCCAGCCCATTCTATACCGTGTAGTTTCTGACCGGATAACAGACCGACAATAATCATAGTCAGCTGTACCGAGCCAAATAGAATCAGTGCACCAGTGCCCGTATCCAAATCCAGGTAGGCGATAGAAAAGGCGATGGCGTAGAGAAATAACATACTGGCGGCTTTCAGACTGCCTTTGCTATTTAACAGGGTGAATAGATTACTGTTTGAGCCAGCTGCTGTGACGGCGCTGCTATCCGGCTGATCGCTTGCCAAGGGTTCGGCGGATTGATCAGCTACAGCTGGACCGGTTGCAGGTATATCAGCCGAAGAAGCAGACTGACGTTTTAGTAGCCATAAAGCCACCAATAGCAGCATCACGATACCTGATCCCAGACGAATCAAGGTAAAGCTGACGGCATCTACGGCACCATCGCCCAAGGCCAAGCGACATAACACTGAGTTGGCCGCCAGTGCAGTAAGTGCCAAACATGTGAGCAGTGCGGCTTTTAACATCCCTATTCCTTATCTTATTGTTTTATTGAAACCATACCAAAGCCTACGCTGTATCAGTACATCTAAGTATCAACAGTCGTTTTGTAGCAATAAAAACACAAAAGCCGCGCTTAAGTGCACGGCTTTTAAGGTCTGACGGGGTTTACCACATCAGATCGTCTGGAATCTGGAAGTCCGCATACGGATCATCCTCTTCCTCGTCACCCGTATCCGGTGCTTTTTCATTCAGTACGATCGGCCAATCCGCTTCACGTTGCAGGATTTTCTCCGCTACTTTTGGTGGAATCAGCTCAAAAGTACCTTCCAGCTCAGCAATAGCCAGACGGCCTTTCGCCAGCTGGTCAGAGATTTTAGCTGTAACGTTGATCTTCTTAACCTTTTTATCCAGTACGAAGTTATGCGGCACATCGCCTTTCACTTCATCACCCAGACGGTTCATTTCGATCAGCTGCTTCACCTGAGCCTGGATCGCTTTTTTCTCTTCTTCTGCTTTCTTCTGCAGGTTCAGCTCGCGATCACGATCAGCCTTCTCTTTACGAGCCTGCTCCGCACGCAGTTTAGTTTCATCTTCTGCGCCGGTTTTACGCTGAACTTTCTTCTGTTTCTTAACGTGTTTCTCAGCCTGTTTTGCCTTCTTCTTATCGGTCAGGCCCATTTTTAACAGCTGATCCTGTAAGGATGACTTACTCATTTTTAATTCACTATTTCAATATTAAGAATGGGTTTTAAAAATTTAACTGATTCTACTGAAACACTTAAATGGATAACAGCCTGAGCAACAACGCTCTGGCTGTTTCCTTTAACCCCATAGCAACCACTCAACAGCAGTGCGACAGGATTCAATCATTTGATGGCTTAGACACGACGGATTTTAAAGTTACGACCTTTAATACCCGCTTGCTGCAGGTGGGCCAGTGCCTGACGGGCCACTTTGCGTTCAATCGCCACATAAGCGACAAAATCAAAGATATCGATCTTGCCCACTTGCTTACCAGTGATGCCGCCTTTACTGGTCAGAGCACCTAACAGATCGCCAGGGCGTACCTTGTTCTTTTTACCGCCATCAATGGCCAGGGTCACCATAGGAGGGCGAGTCTGCAGGGTCAGGTCACCATCGACCAATTCTTCGACATCGGATGGTTCAATCTCGGTATTTAGAATATCGGCGATATCCGCCAGCTTGTATTCTTCGGAAGCGGTAAACAGGCTGATCGCCAGACCGGATTTACCCGCACGACCGGTACGACCAATACGGTGTACATGCACTTCGGCATCACGGGTCAGGTCGTAGTTGATCACCAATGACAGATCATCAATATCCAGACCACGGGCGGCCACATCGGTAGCAATCAGGAACTGGGAGCTGCGGTTGGCAAACTTCACCAATACACGATCACGATCACGCTGATCCAGATCACCGTGCAGAGCCTGAGCGTGGCAATCCTGATCCCACAGGGCTTTTTCCAGATCCATACAGTTCTGCTTGGTATTACAGAAGATCACCGCGTGCTCGGGTTGATAGTGACCCAGTACTTCCAACAGCAGGTTCAGTTTGTCGGATGCTTTATCGGCTTTATAAAACTTCTGTTCAATATGCTGCTGAGTATGTACGGATTGCACCTCGACCATCACAGGATCACGTTGGAAATCACCGCTGATCTGTTTGATCTTATCCGGGTAAGTGGCTGAGAACAGCAGGGTTTGGCGGTTAGTGGGCGTTAGCTCCAGAATATCCACCATGGCATCGTAGAAGCCCATATCCAGCATACGGTCCGCCTCGTCCAGCACCACGGTATGGGTGCTATCCAGGCTTAGTGTGCCCTTACGCAGGTGATCCTGAATACGGCCCGGCGTACCGACAACAATATGGGTACCGTGAGCCAGAGAACCGATCTGAGGACCAATCGGCATACCGCCACACAGAGTCAGTACCTTCACATTATGCTGATAACGGGCCAGCTTACGAATCTCTTTCGCTACCTGGCCGGCCAGCTCACGAGTCGGACACAGTACTAATGCCTGACACTGAAAAGAGCTAACATCCAGTTTTTCCAGCAAGCCGATACCAAAGGCTGCGGTTTTACCACTACCAGTTTTGGCCTTAGCGATCACATCCTTACCGGACATCACCAGCGGCAGACTCTGCTGCTGAATCGGCGTCATCTGCTGATAACCCAGATCCTGCAGGTTTTTCAGTTGCTTAGGAGGAAGATTAAGGCTGGAAAATTCGGCACTGGCGCTTTGATTGCTGCTCACGGCGGTCTCGTTGGAAAAAATCAGATAAAAAATCGGCCACCATGGCGACCGGATGCGGGCGCGCAGTATACCTTGCCTGAGGCAAATAAGCATCCGCCCCTATTATTCT
>CAYFGP010000190.1:0-10371 GCA_964342385.1 uncultured Oleiphilus sp.
ATAATGAACCTAAAAGTGACAGGCTACTGCTTGTTTATGAAATATCCGGGCTAGGTGTTATACCAAAAGTGCGTTTAAACGCTGCTGAAAACTTACTGGGATTAGAGTAACCGATCTGCAGGGCAATATTTGTGATAGAAGTAGAGGGAGCTAGAAGTAGTTGGCGGGCTAGTTCCATACGTCTGCGAGTGAGCCAAGCATAGGGAGTAAAGCCCGTCGCAGTAGTAAAAGCGCGAGTAAAGGTTCGAGAATCTTGCTCTGCCAATGCCGCTAGTTCTGTCACTCTTACATCATCTTCCAGACGACTTTCAATTAGATCTAGTACCATTTGCAGCTTACGGCCATTCAACGCAGGCACTTTTCTCCGGGTTTCTATTGTTCCGCTGAGGCTTTCCAGTCTCTTTAGTAGTACCTGAATACCGTGATCAAAAAAAGCACCGGATACACTGTGGATTTCTGCATCTTTCCATAGTGCGGTCATGATAGAGCTGAGCAACTCATCTTGATGTAAACGTGATGCCGCAGGCACGATATGCTCCGTTGACCAGTCTGAATCTATCTGATTGGAAATGGCTTGAGGACTGATAGCAATTCCCAGCATCTGAGTTTTGGACCAGTAACCGCTTGCTGCGGTATCTGGCAAGGCAATAGCCACAGTGCCGGGTCTAATCACTCCTTCCAGTTCAGGTCCTTCACCAGCTCGTCTCATACGACCGATATGAGCAGTACATAGATTCAGCATCAAATAAGGTGCAGGCGCATAATCACCCTCAAAAGGATTGAAATCAGCATGAGCAATCATACCGATGCCACTGGGTGCCGCAATCGAGAGTGTTGGGGTAACTTTAAGCTTCGACATTCTACCGTTAAAGCTTCTATGTTCTTGTTGCCAGTTCGTGTTACTCAAACCTTCAACCCTGAATTTGGGGGGAGATAGTTCACCCGCTTTGGGAGTAATCGCCCCCGTTATGGAGTGGCGCAGATTTACAGACATATTAATCTTGGTGAGAATTATTATCAATTGTGTCTTTGAGGTCGCTATTACATGAGCGGAGTGTTAACAAAAACTGTATTTATCCTACTGCCCTCTATTGTCGTTGCATCTACTGTGCACGGGCAGGATAACCCTAAACCCCAAACTGATAAGGTCTCTCAATTTGAGCCCATGGTAGTGACTGCTGAGTTACTGGATCGTCCACTGCAAGTCAGTGGGCAAAGTGTTCAAATCTTTGACCAGGAAGCGCTTGCAGATCAGCCTGGTTTGAATACCTTAAGGGATATTTTCAACCGAGTACCCAATATGTCTCAGGTTACAGGTACAGGTAAAGCACCTACTGTACGGGGTGTTGATGGCACTGGACCAGCCGAAAATGCCAATGCTTTTTTCGCAGGCAGTCGACCAAGGTTAAGTTGGCAGATCGACAATCGCCCCGCCAGCTACAACGAAGTGGTATTTGGTGATTTGGGCTTGTTTGATGTGGAGCGCATTGAAGTATTAAGAGGGCCGCAGAGCAGTTTGGTAGGACGAAACGCCATTGCAGGTACTGTGGTGGTGAAAACCAATGATCCTGAGTTTACATCGGAAGGTAAACTACGGTTGGTAGCTGGTAACCATGATCAAAAACAGCTTTCTGGCATGATCAATGTGCCTGTGCACAGCGATAAGGTCGCATTAAGGGTTGCAGCAGACTGGTTAGAGAAAGAATCTGCTGTGAGCTATGACGGCTTTGCGGGTGTCAGTGATCCCGCGAAAATTAATGGTGTTTCTATTCGCAGTAAGTTGTTGATTCTGCCTGATACCGAGCGGGACTCCAGCTTACTATTCACACTATCTCGAAGTACCTATTCAGGGCCTAATGGCGAAATTATTGTTCGTCCGTTTTCGGAGCGTCGTTCTAACTTTCCTCAACAACCTAGACATGAACCTGAAAACACCAGTTTGGCACTGGACTATGAGTTAGAGCTGAGCGACCAATGGCAATTCAGACTTAACAGTTCGGCGACAGATTTTGACTTTACTCGTACCGCCGTGCCCGGTACCAGTAGTGCTACCATAGATACAAAAGAGTATGTCTTTGAACCTCAGTTGTATTATCAGAATGCAGGCCAGTCGCTGGTAACCGGTCTGTATTACTACCAGGCAAGACAGAAAGAATATATTGAGTTTTTCGGTGGTCAGAACTTTGCTGATGATACCGATACCTTAGCGGCTTATGTCGAGGGTATCGTGCCGCTAACAAAGACACTGGACTTGTCTGCAGGCATTCGCTACGAGCAGGAAGATAGAACTCGTAGCGGTGGCGATGAGACCAGAACGGTAGTGAATATATCATCTGATAAGACCTATGATGTCTGGCTGCCCAAGTTAGGTTTGAATTGGCAGACGTCGGATGAAATCAGCTGGGGCGCGCAAGTCTCTAAAGGCTATAACGCCGGTGGCGGCGGGATCACATTTGGTGCCCCCATCGTTAATTATGAATACGACAAAGAAACCGTGTGGACCTATGAATTATACGGTCGCCAACAGTTTGCTGAGGGACGTATTCGTACCACTCAAAACTTGTTCTACTCACGCTACAAGGATATGCAGCTGCCTTTTGATCTGACACCAGATGACTCCAGGGACGAAGCCTTTGTTGTGCGCAATGCAGATAAAGTAGAAACCAAAGGCTTGGAATTGGGCATTGAAGCCCAGCTGACTAACACCTTTGATCTCTGGGGCAGCTTGGCCTTGCTGGATACAGAAGTGTCTGATTTCGGTAACTCTGGTATTGAGGGTAATCAGTTACTAACGGCTCCAAAAGTGAGTGCCACTGTTGGTGCTGCCTGGCATAACAATAACTGGCACGCCAGCATCAATAATCACTTTTCTGACAGTTACTACAGTGATGTTAATAATCGTCCTGGCGGCAAAACAGATCCGTACGTCGTGACGGATATTGCTCTCTCCTACAGCCTGGGAGCAGTGAAGTTGTTTGGCAGTGTTAAAAATCTGTTTGATAGCAACAAACCCGTAGCCCGTTATCCTGGTGTCGCGCCTGCGGGCAGTACCGAGCCTGATAGCGCCTTTGATTCTGCGGTACTGCTACAGCCCAGAACCTTTATGGCCGGTATTGAGTTGAGTTATTAATCAGATAAATGGCCAAGCCTGCCAGTAAGTATCGCGTGTAAGACGTGCAGAAAGTACCGGTAGGCTTCTAAGGCTAAGGGAAATTTTATGTTTTATTGTAGCCAGCAGTATTGGCCAGTGGTGTTGTTTGAGTTTCAAGCTGAGCAAAGCCAGCAAGACCATCAGGTATTTTTGGATATTTGGGATGAGTTATTCCAGCGACAAGAGCCTTTTATCGTGCTTAGGGTCTATCACGATGAAACCGCTCTAATTCATAGTCCTAGTGTAGGCAAGTTAACGCGTCAATGGCTGAAAGATGGTGCTGATGAAAAGATCAAACAGCACGTCAAAGCCATGATTCATATCGTACCTGAAGCGGCTTATCCAAAAATGCAGCATATGAGTGTTGAAAAGGTATTTGGCGTGCCAGGTGGTATTTTTTCTGCAACAGAAGATGCCATCGCTTGGTTCAATCAACAACCTCTAGACTTGGGTATTACGCTTAACATCGATTACTTTGCTCGAGGAAAGACTGACTGAAGACGAGTGAATACGGAAAACGGCGGAAGGAAAAGAAAGCCAAACTGTTATCAATGTTTGGACAGATCTGGAACAGTGAGCTTCGTTTCATTTCAATCGCAGCAGGGAAAACCATTCAAGGAAGAATCGCTCAATAGCACGGCCCGCTAGAAACAGATCTGTCCATACCTACTTCCTGGCACTGGAGCGTTTATATGATTGTTTCGCCTGCATGTTTACTGAGCTCCTGTGATCAATGGATGAAACAGAAAGCTTTGAGTTTATCCGAAAGTTCCGAAGTGATCTGGATATACTGCAAAAAGACATTACCGAAAATATCCCTAAGTAGAATAAACAATACGGATATCCGTCAAAGTCTAGATGAAGCTAAATGGCAGGCCACTTAGCTTCACCTAGAAGGATCGAATAAAATGACGGTGATTAAACGGTGGTTGTCCCCGTGGGGCCTTCCTGCCAGTGAGAGCTTGTTTCATTT
Organism: uncultured Oleiphilus sp.; assembly: GCA_964342385.1. Taxonomy (GTDB): domain Bacteria; phylum Pseudomonadota; class Gammaproteobacteria; order Pseudomonadales; family Halomonadaceae; genus Oceanospirillum. Next base: position 4,125 of record CAYFGP010000190.1, read on the forward strand.
ACCTGCAGGAATTGTGCTATCTGCACAAAGTGATCATGCACCGCATCAGGATGAGTCAGCATATTGATGTGGTCATAATCCTGAGCGTTGCCATTATCTTTGGACAGCAGAGTTAATTTGCCCTGACCGACTTCTGCCAGAAAATCCTCTACATCCGATGGATTCCCCAAAATCGTGTCATTTTTAGCCGCAATCGACCAGATTGGAGGCCATTTAATATCCTTAGCCCGGCTACCATAATCAAACTGGTCCTTTGGATCTATCCAGGGCCTGTTATGGACCCACTGAGCACTTTCGCTGATCGATAAGTAACTTTCATTGTCTGCCCCAAGCCCTAACTCTTTAAAAGGAAAGTAACCTTTATACTTTGCATAAAGCGGGGCCAGGCGTTTCCAGATCAGTTCTACTTTATACAAACGCTCAAAGTTCCAGACACGGATACTTCTTTTGGTGCCAAACCAGGTTTGAGAGGCAACATTAGGGCTTAACTCAGGGCTACGAATTAAAGCAGAAGCCATCAGCACACCGCCCCACGAGTGAGCAATCCAGTGTATAGGCTGTTTATGTCGTTCGATGACAAAGCGATGGGCTGCTGGAATTGTATGGGCAATGGATTCATATTGACCGTGTTGATTATCCTGAGCAAAAGACGGCGTACTCTTCCCTCTGGCTCGTAGATCCAGTACATAAACCGGATGCCCTTGTCTCGCCAGAAAACAGGCCAAGCCTTTACCTGACTCGGTATAAAAGATACGCCCATCCTCCATAGCTCCGTGCACCATCAGCACCGGCGCCTTATCAGCGGCCTGTTCGGGTGAGATATGCCTTAGATGGAGTTGATGATCTTGTTGAGGCAGGAAAAGTGAACGTTGCTTTATCATTGTTATTCTCAGTATTACAGCAGGATTAAACAGTTGTTTGAATCTTAATCCAGCTGATGAGAATGATCAGGCCCGATAATTGATCGTAATAACCGCTTTGCTTAATTCCAGTAAGGAAAATTAAAGTGGCTCAACAAGACTGCTTAAGAAAACAGCTCAGGGAAGTAGCTCAAGGAGGAAAATATCATGATTCGTTCTAAGCAGGTTTTAGGTCTTCCGTAAGCCATAAACATAGCGCCTGCCAGACAACATCGACAGCCTTGCTGCGGGCGCTTTTACCTAGACAAACGAGGTGAATCGGCTGGCTATCCGGGTGACGCCACTCCGGAAATAACAATTGAAGCCGCCCCTGGTGTAGTTCCTGCCGGACCAGCATAGGATCGGCCATAATAATGCCTTGTCCCATACAGGCGAGTTCAACCAGTGTTCGGGCATCATCTGTGGCTATGGCCGTTTCAACCTGAAGAGTGTGTATGGTGTCGTCCGCTGCCATAAATGGCCAGTGGTTGAGGTTAACACCTTGGTTTTTGAACACCAGACACTGATGCTGTAATAACTGCTCTGGGTGAGAGGGTTCTCCCGCTTGTTGCAGGTAATCTGGACTGGCCATCCAGCCCCAGTGTTTCTCCCCAATTCTTCGGGCAACCAGAGACGAATCAGGCAAATGACCGATCCGAACGGCAATGTCGATGCCTTCCCCCAATAGATCCACGATGGAATCGTTCAGACTCAGTTCAATCGTTACACCTGGGTAGGCCTGATTTAACTCAGCCACTCTCGGTAGTAGATAGCGCTGGCCAATCAGTGTCGAGCTACTGATTCTGACTCGTCCAGTCGGTTCATCCTGTTGATCAAGGATCAGCTGCTCCGTCTGTTCCAGAATATCGTCCAGCCGTTGGGTCGATTCCAGTAGTGCTGCTCCGGCATCGGTGAGATGTAACTGGCGAGTACTGCGTTGCAGCAGGCGCTGCCCGGTATAGTCTTCCAGTTGTATCACTTTTTTACTGACAGAAGAGCGGGGTAAACCAAGCTGATCTGCAGCTCCCTGGAAACTTCCCCGCTGTACGACAAGACGAAATACGCAGATATGGGCCAGATACTGATGTAGTTGTTTCATTCGATAAACCTTCGTCAATGATCTTGTCTCAGCCAGCCTCAATTTCAGTCTGGTCAGGTAGAACGCATGGACAAAACTCTATCATAACAATCCTATTGGTTCTTTTTCGGTACTAGTGTGTTTGCTGTTTGGTATCTTATTGGAACCTTAATGTCCCTTTACTCTGTTCTCCACTGCACATCAATCTGATGGTCAGCATGACCTTATTCGATCAGGAGAACTTTTATGACTCAGCAGAAAACGATACTGATTACCGGTGCAACTGCAGGTATAGGCTTGGCTTGCGCACAGCATTTTATTGTTCAGGGAGAGCGGGTACTGATTACCGGGCGCAATCAGGAAAAACTGGAGGCTGTTAGCCAACAGCTGAAAACGCTGGCAGAAGATCATAATCAGGTGGTCCCTATATTATGTGACAGTGCCGATCTGTCACAGATTAAGGCGATGTCTGCAAAGTTACAGACTGACAATATTCGACTGGATGCATTGGTACTGAATGCCGGTGTATTCTATCCCGCATTATTTCAGGAGAGTACAGAGGATCTGTTTGATCAAACCTTTGCTATTAACGTAAAAGGTCCTTTTTATACCTTGCAGGCTTTACTCCCGGTACTGAATAACCCCGCCAGTGTTGTGCTGGTTTCCAGTGTGGCAGTGCGTAAAGCGTTTGCCACCGCATCAGTATACTCAGCGAGTAAAGCGGCTATTGAAGGGTATGCCGGAGTGTTAAATGTAGAGTTGGCCGATAAAGGGGTACGGATTAATAGTATTCGTCCAGGAATCACACTGACTGAAATTCAACATAAAGCCGGTATGACAGAACAGGATATTGCTGAGCTGCAAGAGAACATGAAGGGAACGCCTTTGGGACGGGTGCTAACAACGGAAGATATGATTCCGGCTATTGCTTATCTTGTATCGGATGCTTCTGAAGGTTTACGCAATGCCCATCTGGATATAGATGGTGGTTTTGCGCTGTAAGGAAAGCTGGGGGAGCCCAGGTGGCTCCTTTATAAAATTTTGATGGATTGATGATTCCCACCTACGCTTAACTCCAATCAGGGAAAGCAAAGTGACTCAAGGAGGAAAACGTCATGACCCGTGCCCGCCAGGAACAGATTAGCCCAGCAGATACACCCTACTACCACTGTATCGCCCGTTGTGTGCGTCGGGCATTTTTATGTGGTGAAGATCAATTCTCCGGCCAATCCTTCGAACATCGTCGCCAATGGATAATAGAGCGACTCAACGCACTGGATCAGATGTTTGCCATTGACGTCTGTGCCTACGCCATCATGTCCAATCACTATCATCTGGTGCTTTATATCAATCAGGAGCAAGCCGCCGAGTGGTCAATTGATGAAGTAATAGAGCGTTGGTTACTGCTATTCAAAGCCCCCATGCTGGTGCAGCGTTATCAAAAAGGAGAGTGTGGTTCTACCGCCGAGCTGGAAAAGGTATATGAGATTGTTGAAAAGTGGCGTGAAAGACTGGCGGATATCAGCTGGTTTATGCGTTGCCTGAATGAATATATCGCCCGCAAAGCCAATGAAGAAGACCGCTGTACCGGTCGATTCTGGGAAGGTCGCTTTAAAAGTCAGGCCCTACTGGATGAACAAGGGCTATTAACCTGCATGGCCTATGTCGATCTTAATCCGGTACGTGCTGCCATGGCCGATTGCCCGGAAAACTCTGACTTTACCTCTATTCAACAACGAATCAGAGAATATGCCGAACAAAGAACAAGCGCTGAGTCACCTTGTTTAAAACCCTTATCAGCCAAACAAAAAGACAGTGCTCACTCAATTTGCTTTGATTATGCAGACTATCTGGAACTGATTGACTGGACAGGCCGATGTTGTCGGGAAGACAAACGAGGGTATATTCCAAGGCATCTACCGCCCATACTGCAACGACTCAATATCGATCAAAATGCTTGGCTAAAAGCAATGCAGCCAGAAGGCCTGCAAACCAGTCGAGCAATGGGGCATATCAAACGCCTTAAACAGTTTGCACGGGATAAAGGCTTGGCTTGGATCTCTTCTGGTAATCAGTTTAAAGCGTTGTTTGTATAAGGCTGCTCAGAGAGGTTAGTCGCGCCTTCCATTATTAATCTGCGGTTTTTCTACCTTCTGAAGCATGGAAGCAGTGCTTCAGTGTCGTTTTATTCTCCTGAAATATCTTAATTGTTGGTTATCCGAGCTGAGCCTGCCCCCAGATTGAACCTGCCTCAAATGATGGCTGTCCCCGTTTGTTCCCAGAACACGGGCGAACCTGTCTTCGTGATGGAATAATGGCTGTCCTCGTTTATCTCGTTTATCTCTTTTTAGCGACATATATTGTCGATATTGCTTGGTTAGGTGTTTTTCTAAATAATGACGGTCCAAATTTTTCTTTTCTACGGTGTTTTTTGATGAATAATAGTAATGAAGATCTGCTGGAGCAGCAGATTCAGGATGAAAAAAGAACAGTTGATTATGATACTAAAGATTATACTGTTGAGCTTGTTTATAAGAAATATACTGATGGGATAGATGAAGAAAGAAATGAAATTTATGTACCAGAGTATCAAAGAGAGTTTGTTTGGGATGATGTGCGTCAATCAAGGTTGATTGAGTCTTTGGTGCTAGGGTTGCCGATACCTTCAATTTTTCTAGCTGAGGATAGTGATGGTCGGCTAGAGATTGTGGATGGGTCTCAGAGGCTAAGGACAATAGCTGCATTTTTAAATGATGAACTATCATTGAGAGGTCTGGAAAAGCTAACTTATTTAAATGATCTAAGATTTTCTGATTTACCTTTATCGAGGAAAAGGAAAATCAATAATATATCATTGAGAATGATAGTTTTATCTGATGATGCAACGGATGAGGTGAAAAACGATCTTTTTGATAGAATTAATAGGGGGAGTGATAATCTCCGTAATATGGAGAAAAGAAGAGGGATTTATCAAGGTGGATTCACTAACTTTATATATGATGAATGCAATGCTAATCAGGCATTTAAGAGCTTGGTTGTACTATCTCCTGCTGTTGCAAAAAGGCAGGAAAATGAAGAGCTTATACTTAGGTATTTTGCATTGGTAGATTTGTATAATAGTGGTTTTAAGGAGCTGAGAGCAGGGGTGGGAAAAACATTAGATGACTATTTGAAAGATAAAAACTCTGATTTCTCTGATTATGAGAAAAAGCAGAAGTTACAAGAATTCAAAACAATGGTTGATTTTGTAAAGGATGTATTTCCTTATGGCTTTTCAAAGAAAAGCCAGCAGCCGGTATCAAGAGTCTATTTTGAAGCTGTAGCAATTGGTTCTACATTGGCATTACGTGAGAATCCTAATTTAAGCCGAGAGCATGTTGATGTAAACTCTTGGCTAGAAAATAAGACATTTAAGAATAATATACTTGGTCGTTCTAATACGCATGCTCCTAAAAAAATAAAATCAAGAATTGATTTTGTTAAAGATAATTTGCTGAGTGTTAACAGATGAGCTTAAAGCTGGATCTAGATCATAAAATTGAGGAAGTTGAGTTATTGATTTGCGAGCTGCAACAGCTTGATAACAAGGGCGGTAATGTCAAACTGATTGGTGTTTTGAAGTCTACCGTTGTGATGATGTTGTATAATGTTATAGAGTCAATGATTAGCAGTGTGCTACATGAGGTTCATGATCATGTCTCAGTAGTTGAATATAATAAATTAAAGGGGAAGCTCAAGGAGTTGTTTGTTGGATATCATATAGTGACTAACACAAAAGAAAATGCAAGGAAAATTGATAGTATTGTTAGTGATGATTTAAGATTTCCATCTTTTGGTGACTACAGTGATAAAATGAAGTTGTTTTCTGGTAACTTAGATGCAAGGAAGATTGATAATATTCTCAATAAATATGGTATTGGTAGAATTGTAGGTGAAAGCAAAGAAAAATTACTGTTTGTGAAAAATCAAAGGAACAAGCTTGCGCATGGAGAAATATCATATATAGAGGCTTGTAGAGATAAGACTTTGAATGAAATTATAGAGTATAAAGTATCTGTAAATGATGTGCTGAATGAAGTCATCAGGTCTGCTGAGCGTTATATTGATAGAAGGCTCTTTCTGGAGAACACTACTTAGCATAGTGAAAGCAGAGATGGTTATCCTAGTTCTGTTGAGTGCAGCCCCAGCTGCGCTCCTTTTCCCGCTTCCACAGCTTCCCCCGCCCCACCCCCCCCCAACTTTCCCATTTGCGTCACATTCGGTTTTTGGT
>CAYFGP010000191.1:0-10347 GCA_964342385.1 uncultured Oleiphilus sp.
GTTGGTTCAGTTGGCTTCAGCCCTCTATCTATAAATACCGTTTTTTCTGATCTTTGAAGTTAGGCAGACAAGAAAGCACTTTGGCAAGATCAGTTGCCCAATAAAATTTCCCTGTCCTGTCAGACCTCTAGGTGCTGAGAGCAGAGATAATACATCGAGCAACTTGTAAATATTGTTTGCTGTTATTATCGAAACCACGGATCTATTGAATTGCACTTATTACTTGAATCCAAGGGCGTTTAAGCGGCCCAATCAAGGATGACCTTACCGGATTGGCCGGAACGCATGACATCAAAACCCTGTTGGAAGTCATCAATATTAAAGTGATGGGTTATAACCGGGTTAATATCCAGACCGGACTGAATCAGGCTGACCATTTTGTACCAGGTTTCAAACATTTCGCGACCATAGATACCTTTAATGGTTAGGCCTTTAAAGATCACCTGATTCCAATCTATCGCCATGCTTGACGGTGGAATACCCAGCATAGCGATACGACCGCTGTGATTCATGGTATTCAGCATGGTGTTAAAGGCGCTGGGTACGCCAGACATCTCCAGGCCGACATCAAAGCCTTCGGTCATGCCCAGTTCATCCATCACATCTTCCAGTTTTTCTTCTGCGACATTAACTGCTCGTGTACCGCCCATCCTAAAGGCCAGATCCAGCCGGTATTCATTCACGTCAGTGATCACCACATTACGGGCACCCACATGCTTGGCAATGGCAGCGGCCATAATGCCGATAGGGCCTGCACCAGTAATCAGTACATCTTCGCCCACCAGATCAAAGGAGAGGGTAGCGTGCACTGCATTACCGAAGGGGTCAAAGATCGCTGCAAGATCATCGGAGATCTCATCGGGAATCTTAAAAGCGTTAAACGCCGGGATCACCAGATACTCAGAAAAACAGCCTGTACGATTCACTCCCACACCAATAGTATTACGGCACAGGTGAGTACGGCCACCACGACAGTTACGGCAGTGACCGCAGGTGATATGACCTTCACCGGAGACACGGTCACCTATATTAAAGCCGGGAACTTCCTGACCGATACCGACCACTTCTCCAACATACTCATGACCGGTAACCATAGGTACAGGGATGGTTTTTTGTGCCCACTCATCCCAGTTATAGATATGGACATCGGTACCACAAATGGCGGCTTTACGGATTTTAATCAGCAGATCATTATGGCCCAGCTCAGGTGGCTCAACCTCCGTCATCCAGATACCTTCTTCGGCTCTGAGTTTGGCTAAGGCCTTTATTTTTGAGGTTGTTGTTTTAGATAAGTCTATCTCTGGCGTTTCTCTTGCCTGTGCCTGTGCCTGTGCCTGTGCCTGTGTTTTCGATATTTGTATTTCTGATCTGTCTGTTTTTGATATATGTGTGTTCATAGTTTTTAGAATCCGCTTTCCCTCTCCCGATCTTGCTCAGGCCGTGAGAGAAAGCTAGATAATCTCCATATCCGTGCCCACTTCAATAAAGGCATTAATCGCCCGATCCAGCTGTTCACGGTTATGTGCTGCTGACATCTGGGTGCGAATACGTGCCTGCCCTTTAGGAACCACAGGGAATGAAAAGCCAATGACGTAGATGCCTTTTGCCAATGCCCGTTCGGCAAACTCTGCAGCGACTTTGGCATCGCCTAACATAATGGGAATAATGGCGTGATCCGCTCCGGCCATGGTAAAGCCCGCTTCAGACATTCGGGTGCGGAAATGAGCCGCGTTGTCCCATAGTTGCGAGCGCAGATCATCGCTCTCTTTCAATAGATCGAGCACACGGATCGATGCGGCGACAATGGCAGGTGCAACCGAGTTAGAGAACAGATAGGGGCGGGAGCGTTGGCGTAACCAGTCGATCACCTCTTTTTTGCCCGAGGTATAACCACCGGAAGCACCACCCATCGCTTTACCCAGAGTACCGGTGACAATATCGATGCGATCCGTTACGCCGTGATAGTCCGGTGTACCCGCACCGTTTGGCCCCATAAAGCCCACCGCATGTGAATCATCCACCATAACCAGCGCATCATATTTATCCGCCAGATCACAGATTGCTGGTAGATTAGCGACTACGCCATCCATTGAGAAAACACCGTCGGTAACGATCAGCTTATGACGTACCCCGGCTGTATCGGCATCAATCAGCTGCTGTTCCAGCCCGGCCATATCGTTATTGGCGTAGCGGTAACGCTGAGCCTTACACAGACGCACACCGTCAATGATGGAGGCGTGGTTTAAGGCATCGGAGATAATGGCATCTTCACTGTCGAGCAGTGTCTCAAACAGACCCGCATTGGCATCAAAACAGGAGGTGTAGAGAATGGTGTCTTCCTGACCCAGAAACTGCGACAGCTTCTGTTCCAGCTCCTTATGAATATCCTGAGTACCACAAATAAAACGCACCGAGGCCATACCAAAACCGTGTTCATCCGTGCCGGTTTTTGCGGCTTCAATCAACGCGGGGTGATTGGCCAGGCCCAAATAGTTATTGGCACAAAAGTTCAGCACTTCCTCACCGCTAGAGATAGTCACCGCAGCTTGTTGAGCCGAAGTGATCACGCGCTCAGGCTTGTACAATCCGGCTTCTTTGACGTCTTGAATCTGATCTCGAATCTGCTGGTAAAATTTGTCGCTCATCTTTCGCTCCTTGTTTTTTCTTATGTTAATTAAAGCATAAGCCGACTATTATCCCTTTGGATGGAAAACCATTGATGAATCTCAGGCACAAATAAAAACATCACAAGTAAAGCGGTGGAAGTGGCGGGTGAAAAGGGAAAATAGAGAGTCCAGATTATGATCAATCAAAAACTAATCGCACTGTTACCGGATCTGGCTGCCTTTATTCTGGTAGTCAACGAAGGCAGCTTTACCGCCGCAGCCAAAAAACTGAACGTCACTCCTTCTGCACTAAGTAAAACCATTAGCCGGTTGGAAGCGGCGTTATCAGTCAAACTGTTTGAACGCACCACACGTTCGTTAGTGATTACTCAAGCTGGGCAAAGGGTCTATGATCAAAGTCTGGTGATGGTCAATGCCGCGCAACAAGCGGTGGATCTGTCTACTGCAGATCATACCGAGCCTTCCGGCGCGATTACCGTTGCCGCACCTGAGGCATTTCTGAATTCGGTACTGCAGCCCTTGGTTATTCCCTTTCTGGAGCGCTATCCGCAGATTCAGCTTAAGCTCAGGGTTGCTGATGGTGATATTGATCTTCTGCGGGACAATATCGATATTGCTTTTCGCCTGACCGATAAACCCCATGAAAATCAGGTACTGAAAGAGATCAGCAAAACCTATCTGGTGCTGTGTGCCAGCCCGAGCTATATCCAACAACAGGGTATGCCGCAACACCCTTCAGAGTTGGAACAGCATGATTGCCTCTATCTGGCGGAAACCAATACCGATCATCTGTGGACCTTTCTGAAAGAGGATGAGTTTCTTACCGTACCGGTATCAGGGCGTTATGCGGTCAATCACTCTCAAATGCGCCTATCAGGCGTTAAAAGTGGTCTGGGAGTCGGCATTTTTCACGATTTTGTTATTCAGGACGCGTTGAAGGAGGGTAGTGTAGTTAAGGTGTTGCCCGACTGGACCATCAAGAGTAACTATCACGGCGCTATCGCCATGCAATACGCACAAACCAAGTATATGCCTGCACGTTTACGGGCGTTTATCGATTTTGCTCAAGAGAAACTGGCCACAGACTAATGGACACAATCGTATATATGCAGCGTGTATGGGTAAAAATCGCAATGTAAAGGCGATGACTACCAATCAAGATATGTTATAGGTTGGAAAAGCCGCAAGGCACCTTCCGACACTTATTCAGCCTACTCTGACACCCATACTTTTCAAGCAGGGCTAGTTCTGACTAAGCCAGAGCTGTATCAGGTTAGTGAGCAATAATAAAGCAGCCAGCCCCTGCCAAACCCGTGTTGGGTTTTTCTCCATCAGGGGTTGGTGGCGCACTTTCGCTTCCAGCTGTTTGTTCGGTACAGTTAAATCCTGAATAAATTCAGATAGGGCGTTATAGCGATGAATAGGATTGGGCTGCAGCGCTTTTCTTAAACAACCTTCCATCCACAATGGCAAATCTCTACGTTGTTGAATCGCCGGTATATATTCCAGTTCACCGTAATTATCGATTTGTACCTGCTTTACACTGCGTTCTTCATAGGGCAACTTCCCGGTCAGCATCTCATAAACAATCACTGCCAGTGAGAAGAGGTCTGAACGGAAACTACCGGTTTCTCCGAGCAGATATTCCGGTGCTACATAGTTGACCGAACCCTGAGGTACGGACTTATCCAACGGAGAGCCGAGTTCTTCAATACCAGCGATATGCACCGTACCAAAATCCAGAATTTTGACCTGGCCATCCCGGTTAATCATGATGTTCTCGGGTTTAAGATCCTGGTGGATCATATCCGCCCGCTGGAAGGCCCTAAGGCCCCGAATCACCTGAGCAACAATACGGCGTACTTCATCCAGGCCGGGGTTAGGATGGTCATTAATCCAATCCCTCAGTGACATACCTTCGATATGTTCACCCAAGTAATACATAAAGCGTTTATCACGCTCCGGCGCATAAGTCTTCATCACATTGGGGTGATTGATCTTCTGCCCAACCCATTCCTCACGAATAAAACCGTCCAGATAAAGCGTGTCTTCACTGAAGTTCATCGAAGGCGCTTTAAGCACAAAGTGCTGACCGGATTCCAGATCCTTAACCTGATACATATGGCTGCGGGTGCCGCTGAAAATCACATCCAGCACCTGATAGCCATCAATTTTATTGCCCACCTGCATAACAGGAGGAATAGGCAGCTGAGTTAAACGACTATGGCTTTCATCCAATGTTTCATGGGGCAGGTCGTCTACGGCCAGCAAAAGCGCCGTTAAGTTGTCATCACTGCCTTTTTCCTGTGCCAAATCCACTAGAGTTTTAGCGGCTTGTTCCAGATCATCACAACCGCTTTTCAGTACCTCGATCATCTGTTTTTTAGACAGAAACTCATGTACGCCGTCTGTGGTCAGTAATAGCGTACTGCCTTTTTGCAGGCTTTGTTGATAAAAGTCGACCTCCAGATGTTTATCACCGCCCATCGCGCGGGATAGATAGTTTTTACCGCCTTCGCGACGGGTGTGGTCTTCTGTGAGTTGCTCCAACTGGCCATCAAAATAATGGTAGATACGGGAGTCACCGACATGGAAGCTGTACAGGGTGTTGGATTTAATCACCAAAGCAGAAAAGGTACACAGCATACTGTCCTTTTCACGGCGGGATTGAGCATTCTCCTGATACAGCCAGTTATTCAGCCCGGTCAGTACCCGTGAGACAGAGTGTTTAACACTCCAGCTGTGAGGTGTACTTAAATAATCCTGCAGAAAACCCGTTACACTGGTCTGACTGGCAATATGAGATTGAGCACAACTGCTGACACCGTCGGCAATAGCCGCAACAACGCCTTTAAACTCCAGATCAGAGCCTTGGGGTTGATGGGCGGCAAAAGCATCCTGATTGACCGGTTTAATACCTGCAATGGAATGGCCACCAAAACGCACTGACAGTTGTTTGCTTTCACTCATAGTCTTACCTGAAAGGACTCAAAATTAACAACAGCTGAAAAACAAAAAGATTAATAGTCACATACGCTGTATATGGCCATTAATCCAAAGAGATCGCTTAAGGATGCGTCCGTTAAGACACTTCGATCAGCTCAACCGTACCATCCTCGTTCACCTCGGCCATATGACCTTTAGGCTCTTCCAGGAACAGTAGGGTGATAAAGCCTAGTACTGCCGTGGCCGCGATTACGCTAAAGAATACCTCATAGCTCACCATAGACAGTACGGTCAGATAGAACACCGCACCCACATTACCGTAAGCCCCCGTCATACCGGCAATCTGACCGGTTAAGCGACGTTTGATCAGAGGCACTACCGCAAATACCGCACCTTCACCTGCTTGTACAAAGAAAGAGCATGCCATAGCGGTCAGCACCGCCAGTACCAGAGGCCAGCTGCTATCGATCATCGACATCAGAGCATAACCTACCGCCAGACCCGCAGTTAAAATCAGCAGGGTTTTCTTACGACCAAAACGGTCACTGATCCAACCACCACCAGGGCGCGACATCAGGTTCATAAAGGCATAGGCAGACGCTAACAGACCGGCATAAACCATATCCAGCTCAAATACATCCGCAAAGAACAGCGGCAGCATAGACACCACTGCCAGTTCAGAACCGAAGGTCGCAAAGTACAGTACATTCAGTACCGCTACTTGCTTAAACTTGTACTGATGCACTTCAGGTACAGGGTTAGTGAAAATCTCACGGTTTACATCATAGGCGCTGTAGCAGTCGTAGATAAAGATCGCGGCCAGAGCCAGATAGATACCCATTGCCACACCATCAGACAGCATGGAAACACCGTTAGGGGACAGCTTCCAGGTCAGCAGAGCCAGCGCCGCATACATAGGGATCTTCATCACCAGCAGGAAGACAAAGTCTGATTTGCTGGTCACTTCCAAGCCACCAATTTTCTTAGGCTTGAAGTAGGTAGAACCCTTAGGCGTATCAGATACATTTTTGTACCAGACAAAACTAAACAGCAGGCTAAGTAGACCGGTTAAGCCCACCGCATAACGCCAGCCATCTTCGCCACCAAACAGAATGGCCAGAGTTGGCAGCAACATGGCCGCTGCGGCAGAACCGAAGTTACCCCAACCACCGTAGATACCTTCTGCAGTACCCAGCTCATTAGCCGGGAACCACTCACTTACCATACGGATACCGATCACAAAGCCCGCACCGATAAAGCCCAGCAGGAAGCGAGACAGCGCTGCTTCCATAAAATCATCCGACAGGGCAAACATAAAGCAGGGAATACTGGCCGTAAACAGCAAGGCCGCGTAGGTGATTCTTGGACCAAACTTGTCGGTCAACATACCGATAATAATTCGGGCAGGAATGGTCAGCGCCACGTTAAGAATCAGCAGAGTTTTAACTTCTGCAGAAGTCAGTCCCAAAGATTGTGCAATGGAGCCCAGCAAAGGTGCATGGTTAAACCAGACAAAAAAGGTGATAAAAAAAGCGATCCAACTGAAATGTAGGATCTTCATCTTTCCCGTAAAGGAAAGCAGGTTAAGTTTGCCGCTCTCGTGCATTGCTTCTTCCTCATATAACAAAAAAGGCGCTCAGCTACACCCAGATTGGGTGAACTGAACGCCTTTGTTCAAAACGGTACCTCGGTTTCTACTCCGCTAAGCCAATCTTGATATCTAAGCACTTACACAAAGGTGAGAACAGCCACAAAAGCGTGAACGGCTAGCGACCAGAGTTCTGGTCTGCTGTGGCGATATCATTGTTCAGCAGTTTCGTATTTGTTCTATCTTGGTGCATCGTTGCACTAAGAGTTAGCAGGACAAGCACTGTCTTATGCTGTAAATCGTCCCGTTTTGGGGGCGATAGGCCAGACTTTGGCTCTTTTTAGCCCTGCAACAAACAAATCGCGGTAAAAACCTAAGCAATTATTATCTTGTTGAAGAGCTCTTTTGCAGGTAACGTGCCAGTTTGTCGGTTATTGAAAATAGTGTGGTAATCACTAAGTAACGAAACAAAAGCTTCCAGAGCAGGCAACATCCTGTTTTTTGGTGTCTTTTGAAGGCGATATCGAAATACATTTGTTTCGTTACGTAATGACTCGTTGCATAAATATACTGGAGATGAATATTAAAGCTGATACTCTAGTGCGCTGATTAGTTCTAGCCTTACACGTCTAAAACAATAATGAAGGGATGCAATGATTAAACTCTATTTGGTACTGACTCTGCTTGGTATCGCCCTGCCTTATGGCGCATTTTTACCCTGGTTAGTGGATAATGGCATCGATATAGGGGCATTTATCGACGCCGCCATCGCCAACCCAATCAGTGTTATGGCCTGGTTCGATGTGTTGGTATCTGCTATCGCACTGATCGCCTTTATCGTTGTGGATGGGCAGCGTAATCAGATACGCAACCGCTATTTAGCTCTGATCGGCACCTGCACTGTTGGCGTATCCTGCGGTTTACCCCTGTATCTGTTTCTAAAAGAGCTTCAGTTTCAGCAGGAAGCCAAAGTACGGATATAAAGGGTGTAGAGGCTACGGATATAGATGTTAAAGTGCGAATAACAGTACGCATTTAAAAATCCGTACTTAAAATCCCGTATTAACAAACTCTATTTCAAAGCCCGCATAAAAAGCACAGCGATAAGCGAGTCCACATGCAACACCTGATCCTGAGTGCGAAGAAAGCCATCCAGCAACACGACACACTGCCTTTCTCAGTCTACACCTCGGTACAAGAGCAACATATTCTCAACGTACCCATGATCAAACCGCTATTAGTATGTGTTTTTGATGGCTGCAAACAGCTGGGGCAGGGCACCATTAACTGCCCGGCGGGACAATTTGTCTTTCTCTCCAATAGCCCCAAGGTAGAGATGCGCAATATTCCCAGTCACAGCCAATACTTCGCCATGTTGATCGAGTTTGAGTTTGACGACTTTACTTGCTTCAGCCAAAACCAGATTCTCAGCAGTGGCAACAATCTTGGCAATCACCGAGCGGAAAGCTCGCTGCAAGGGGATATCGACCCGGTTTTTCAGCAAACCCTGCAGCAGTTTATCGAATGGTCCACCTTCGCCCCGAAAGAGCTCTGGTCCATGCGCCGACAAGAGATCCTGCAACTGCTTTACCATCAGGGTTATCAACAGATCAGCCACATCATGGCATCCACCAGCCTGAGCCATAAACTGCACGCCATGTTCAGCGCCGATCCCGCCGAAGAGCTGCAAGCGGATAGACTATGCGAACAACTGGCCATGAGTGAGTCCACACTACGAAGAAAGCTCAGAGCCGAAGGTACCAGCCTGCAAGAGATCAAAGACAGCACCCGACTGGGCCTTGGCTTGCATCTGGTACAAACCACACTGCAACCTATCGGCTTAGTCGCAGAACAATGCGGTTACCAGTCCCAATCCCGCTTTACCGACAAGTTCAAACAGCTCTTTGGCATCACACCGACAGAACTCAGAAAGACCCGAATGCCCGAATCGGGCGAATAGATGACCGGTTAGGTGCTAATCCAAAACACGCCAACCTCTTAACATGGCTCCTATCAACTCAACAGATTTGGAGCCGTTATGAACCCTTCCATCAAAAAAATCGCCCTGGCAATCACCACAGTATTCGCGTCAACCAGTGTCTTGGCAGAATCCTTTACCTTAACCAGTAAAGACATCGCCCACGGCGAATTTATGAGCAAAAACCAGGAATTCCAAGGCTTCGGCTGCACCGGTAAAAACCAATCCCCACAGCTATCCTGGAGCGGAGCCCCAGAAGGCACAAAAGCCTACGCACTGCTGGTACACGACCCAGACGCACCTACCGGCAGCGGCTGGTGGCACTGGCAAGTGATCAATATTCCAGCCAACATTACCACCCTGAAAACCGGCGCAGGCAACAACAACCAGATGCCAAAAGGCAGCCAGCAAATCAGCAACGACTACGGATTTAAAGGCTTTGGCGGAGCCTGCCCACCCAACGGCCATGGTGCACACCGCTACCAATTCACCATTCACGCACTATCACAAAAGTTAGAACTGCCCGCCGATCCATCAGGCGCACTAACCGGGTATATGGTAAAAGCTCACTCACTGGCAGAGAGCACAATCGAAGCACTTTATAAGCGGGATTGATAAGAGTTGTATTGTGAGATAAACCAAGGCAAGCGTATTAATTTAGTGCGCTTGTTTTGGTTGTGTTGATAATAAAAAGATGTTTATTGAGACTTATGTTGTCGTATTTTCTGTGTGCGTGACTTGATCATTTTATAAGGATTCCAGATAAGTACTATTCAGCCCTTTGACGTGGCATAGCTTTACGAAGTGCTTCAAGAGCTTTACTCTAGCCTATCTTCTTTTTCCATAATTGGTTATCGACAAAAACATCATAGCAATCAATACGATCCGTACGGTATAGTTCCATCCTATGTTTAATAGGAGTGCCGGAATCGAGGTCGGTTATCTCAATGATTCGGCGTAGCTCAGGTAATTCAGCAAATGAATGATCGCTATCATTTAAGTTCTGTTGCTGCTCTCTCACTACGCGTTGCTTAGCTCGGTGCTCTATGTTCTTTTGATACTTTTTTGTTCGTCGGTACATGGTGATCCTCCTTGATTACCTTGCAAGGTAGACCAACCTTACAAGCTTGTGAAGCTTGCACGGGCGGATGAATAAAATGTTGAACTAAGCCGCTTCGCGGAGCGGGCGTAACCTTACAGATCCCAAC
>CAYFGP010000192.1:0-4222 GCA_964342385.1 uncultured Oleiphilus sp.
TGTAATTCCTCCAAAGGATAACCGCAAAGAGCCGAGAGCATGTGATTGGTGGCTATATAAAGAGCGACATGGAGTCGAGTGCATGTTTGGTAAAATCAAACACTATCGAAGGGCTTTTAGCCGGTATGAGAAAACGGCAATCAATTATCTGGGAATGCTTTCGTTAGCAGCCACAATGTTGTGGCTGCGATGAAATGTCAACAGAGCCTAACTAAGAGTGTCCAAAACCTAAAAAGCTGACCATTCCCGATCAGCTTTTTTGTTTTCACTTATGTAGGCTACTCATCTTCTAGCAGATTGATCACTTACCCCTGCTGCTGTCTTTCCCTTTCACCACGGGCATGGAAGACATAACCAATCAGGTTCATCAGGACTTGTGCTGCCAGGATGCTGGTGGAGCCGGTCATATCGTAATCCGGTGCTACTTCACATAGGTCGATACCGACTACTTCCCCTTGTTTCGCAACACCTTGCAGTACTTCCATTACTTCATAGTAGGTAAAACCACCGTGGCTTGGTGTGCCAGTACCCGGTGCGATGGATGGATCAAAGCCATCAATATCGATGGTGATATAGTAGTTCACACCTTTTGGAATCAGTGCCAGTACACCTTCAGGGCCCAGACGGCGCACGTCACGCACTGACAATACGGTAGAACCAGCATCTTCTGCCGCTTTATGATCCGTGCGGTTGGATGAGGACACATTACGAATCCCCAGCTGGGTCATGCCCGTTACAAACTCTTTTTCAGAGGCACGACGGATCGGGTTGCCGTGGCCAAAGCGGACACCGTGGCGCTCATCCACAAAATCCAGGTGGGCATCAATCTGGATAATATGCAGTGGTCCTTGTTCTTCAAAGGCGCGGATAATGGGGGCATTGACGGAATGGTCTCCCCCAACCACTACTGGCAGCGCACCGGCTTCCAAAATCTTACGCACGCCGTATTCAATATTGTCGTGACTCTTTTCGGTGTTGGTGTGCACCATATCCGCATCACCAATATCGACAATATCGACACCTTCCAGATACATCACATCATCTTCATGATCATAGGCACCGCTATGACCAAACGAGAACAGGGTAGAGGCTTCACGTACGGCACGAGGTCCCATACGAGCGCCGGAGCGCCACTGGGTGCCACAATCAAATGGTGCGCCCATAAAGGCAACATCGGCCTTAATATTGTCCCAATCTTCACAGGTTCGGCTTTTGGCAAAGGTACAGAAACCAACAAATGGCAGGTTCAAGCGACCACGTTCGTAATTATTATCACTCATTGTTATATAGCCTTTACTTAGTTGCCCGGTACAAGCTTGCAGGGCAAGAGTATTATCGAAACGCTTGTGTGCCAGGCTTTCGCAGTTCTCTGTTCCGGCGCACAGCCAAATCAGTATTGCAAAGACCATTACTTTCAAAAATATAAAATGCTAAATATACACATTCATTTTTTTGATATATAAACTTTAGTAATAAGCAAGAAAGCTAAGCAAAAACAATAAGATAAGTAAGGTTATAACCCTTTAATCCATCAGGTCAAAATAGAGATCTGATCGATACTCCCTAGGATTCCTCCTCCAATGCGGCAATCGTCGCTTCAATATCCTCAACAAAAATCCGCGCGATATTCTGTGGTTCCGGCGAGGAGCGTACCGCCAACTGGAAGTCAGAACTCCAGTTTAAGCCCAGATGTTCAATTGCCCGCATCTCACCTCTATCCACCCATTGCTGAGCATAATGCACCGGCAGAAAGCCCATAAAACTGCCACTGCTGATCAGGATCGCCTGCGCCTCCATATTGGATACCGAGGCAGTATTTTGCTTATTGCGGAAGTACTGCAGATCCGCCTGCTGCATATAGGTTCGCGACGAGATGGGGTATTTGCGCAGCAGCTCCAGATTGATCTCCTCATCGGGCAGATCAAACAGCGGGTGGTTTTTACCGCAGTAGAATTTATGGGATTCGGTATAGAGATGGCGATAACGAATGCCGCTATGACGGTTTGCAAAAATACCGATGGCCAGGTGGATATTGCCGCTGAGCAGCTCCCGCTCCAGGTCTTCTGGCGATAGGATGGTCAGTGATAGCGAGACATCATTATCCCGGCTGTAAAAGCGGTTGATCGCCGCCGGAATCGGGAACTCCTGATTACTCACCGTATTATCGATCAAACCCACCCGTAGTACACCGGTCAGCTTATTACGCAACTCTGCCAGATCCGCATCAAAGTCAGAGATCATATTCAGCATCTCGCGACACTTACGGTAAGTGATCTCGCCCTTTTCCGTCAGTTGAAAACCACTACGGCCGCGATAGCACAAACGAAAACCCAGGCGTATTTCAAAATCCTTGATATGAGTACTGATCGCCGGCTGGCTCATACCCAGCGATGCCTGAGCGCCAACAAAACCGCCATACTCCACCACGGTGCAGAAGGTTTTCATATGTTTGATGGAATGCATATCACGTCCCCTTACGGTTTTTCTTATCTGCGGCTTGTCTGCTTTTTATCTACTGCTGAGCGGCTGCTTTGGCTTATTTTATGATGTGTCGCTTGGCTCTAATCTTTTTTAGTGCCACTTTTTTGCTGCTTTTACAGGCCGATTTCTGATCGCTTTTATGGCAAAAGTTATGGCTCCAGTCATGGCACAAGCAGTGTGCATCCCTGTCCTAAAATCGCTCATTCACGTGCTGGGTTTTCCCTGTAAAAGATCTCAAGGCAGCACCACATAAGCGCTATATCCCAATTGCCTAACATCCGACACCAAGGGTCTTGAATCGGCTCTGTGCACCTATCTGGTTCATTTCACACTGTTTAAATTTCGACCAAGTACTTACATCATATTCTTAAATATAAACATAGCAACTTTTATATTTTTTTATGAAATACCCTTTGCAATACTCGAATCACACCTGATTAGCCCTAACTAATAACAAATGCAAGAAGGGACAAAACATGTCAAAAATAACAAAACATCTGAAAGGTGCCGCGCTATCCACTTTACGATCTACGGTACTGCCAACCGTGCTTTCTGCTGGCTTAATGATGGGCAGTTCTGCTGCTCTGGCAGAAGAGTGGAAGTTTGCCATTGAGGAGATTCCCGGCTCCATTATGGATAGCTATGCGCAAGAATTTAAAAAGCGCATTGAAAGCAAAACCCAAGGTGATGTGACAGTAAAAATCTATCCGCTGGGTTCACTGGGTACGCCCACTGAACTGGTGGAACAGGTCTCCGATGGCGTGATTCAATTTACCAACGTCTCAGTTGGTAACCTGGGTACGCTGGTACCGGAATCCCAACTGTTTATGCTGCCTTACACCCTGCCATCCGATGGCAAAACCACCTCTGAATTCTTAAGCTCCAGCCCGACTATTTATGGTCCACTGAGTCAGGACTTTGAAAGCAAGGGCCTGAAACTGCACACCATGTATTCCGAAGGTGAGCAGGTCTGGAGTACCAACCGCCTGATCCGCAACCCAGAAGATTTTGATAACTTCAAAATGCGCGTCATGGTGTCGCCTATTCTGCTGAAAGCCTATGAAGATCTAGGTGCCAGCCCAACGCCATTGCCGTTTGGTGAAGTGTACGGCGCACTGCAGCTGAAACAGGTCGACGGCCAGGTAAACCCAGCGGCCACCATTGAAGAGATGAAGTTCTACGAAGTAACGGATTATCTGATCTGGGCTGGAGAGCAGCAGCACCTGACCACCGTACTGTCAGGCACCGACTGGTATGAAACTCAATCGCCACAACGTCAGAAACTGATCCGCGACACCTTGAAAGAGCTGGATGGTTATATCTTCAACGTGGTGGAGCGCTTCAATAAAGAGAAGCTGGAGCACATTATCGCCGCCAAGCCTGATATCAATCTGGTGCGCCTGACCGCTGACGAGAAACAGGTCTTCCAACAGCGTAGTGCCAACACTCGCAGCGCTTACACCGATCTGGTGGGCAAACGGGGTGAAGAGCTGCTGAGCTCTCTGCTGGATGAACTGGGTGTGAACTGATCCAAGGATTCAGTTAATACAGTCCATTCAATGCAACCCGCAGGATCAACACGCTAAACGCGCAATACAAACGGGCTGTCGCTGATCTCTTCCTTCAATACTCTTCCTCTAATACAAAGAGAGTAAGAGTAAAGGGAGTAAAAGAGAGGAGAGTAAGAGAGAGGAGAGTAAGAGAGAGGAGAGTAAGAGAGAGGAGAGTAAGAGAGAGGAGA
>CAYFGP010000192.1:4322-10270 GCA_964342385.1 uncultured Oleiphilus sp.
GTAAGAGAGAGCGACAGCTAACCTGAGTTAAACCTTAGGCAGCCAGGCAGATAGCAAGCACGATAGGTTTCTCCGCCTTTCCGGTTATTTTTTACAGAGAAAGGGCCTTTCCAGAGAAGGGACTTTTACGGAGAAAGTTTTTTCCAGAGAGAGCTTTTACGGAAAAAGAACTTTTCTGGAGAAGAGGTTGTTACGGAATCATATCCAGTAAACAGCCTGCTGGAAGGCTCCCTAAGGTGTCGCAACAAAACAACCATGCCATAACCTAGAGGCGCACGACAAAGCGCTCTCAGCAACAATAATAACGAGCCGTTAAAAGGTGGCAGCAATGAGTACACAAGAGACTTCCCCCACCAACCTGCTGACCCGACTGGATCATCTGATCGACCGGGCCGAAGGGTGGATTCTCGGTTGGGGCGTCATCATTATGGCGACCAACACCATCGCCAATGTGTTTGGGCGCTATGTTTTCTCCCAAAGCATCTACTTTACCGAAGAACTGAACGAATTCCTGATTATTATCATCACCTTTATGGGCCTCGGATATGTCACCCGTAAGGGACGCCATATCCGTATGTCCGCCTTTTATGATCTGCTACCCAATCGCAGCAAAAAACTGCTGATGATAGTGATCGCCGCCGTCACCGCCGTCGCCATGTTTATTCTGGCCTGGTACGCCTTTGAATACGTGGAAAAAATGGCTCGCCGTGGTCGGGTCACCCCCGCACTGCAAGTGCCGCTCTATATGACCTATCTCTGGGTGATTGTCGGCTTTGCCCTGACCGGTGTTCAGTATGTGCTGACCGTAGTGAAGAACCTGGATCTGAGCGATGACGATGTTTATATCTCCTATAGCACCGTCGATCAGTACGAAGATCCCGAGATCAGCGAAGTGATGCATCTGTATCAACAGGATCATGATCTGGAGCAGCCTCCGCAGGATGCCAGCCTCAGCCCTAACCCCAACGATACGAATAACAATCACAACTCTAACAACACAGGGGAGATCAGATCATGACCCTGATGATGATTGCCGTTATGTTTTTACTGCTGGCCCTGGGCTTCCCTATGATGATGCCCCTGCTGGCCGCGACACTGCTGGCCTTCTTTGTCTTTATGCCGGATCTGAACCTGCAGTTAGTGGTGCAGCAGATGATTGGCGGTGTAAAACCTGCTGCTCTGATCGCTATTCCGATGTTTATTCTGGCGGCGGATATTATCACCCGAGGCCATTCCGCTGATCGTTTGGTGGACCTGGTGATGCGCTTTATGGGTCATATTCGCGGTGGTATGGCGGTTTCTGTGACCGCAGCCTGTGCTTTATTTGGTGCGGTCTGTGGCTCTACCCAGGCTACCGTTGTTGCCGTCGGTGGTGCCATGCGTCCCCGTATGCTGAAGGCCGGTTATAACGACTCCTTTACCATGGGGTTGATTATCAACGCCGCCGACCTGGCTTATCTGATTCCACCGTCCATTGGCATGATTATCTATGGTGTGATCTCAGGTACCTCGATTTCAGAGCTGTTTATTGCAGGCCTGGGGCCGGGCTTTCTGATCATTGGCCTGTTTACTGTGTACTGCATCTACTACGCCAAAAAACACAATATCCCGGTAGAGCCAAGAGCCAGCTGGAAAGAGCGTTTTGATTCCCTGCGCCGCGCCCTATGGCCACTGGGTTTCCCGACCATTATCGTCGGTGGTATTTATGGCGGTGTTTTCAGCCCGACTGAAGCGGCAGCCATCTGTGTTATGTATGCGCTGGTGCTGGAAGCCTTTGTCTTTAAATCCATTACCTACAGTGATGTGATGGATATCGCCAAATCTACCGGTGCCATTACCTCTGTGGTCTTTATCCTGATCGCTGCAGGTGCTGCCTTCTCCTGGGTATTGTCTTACGCCCAGATTCCACAGCAGATTATCGCCTCGGTCGGTCTGGAAGGTGCCAGTCCACTGATGACACTGGTCGCCATCAATATCGCCTTCTTTGTTGGCTGTATGTTTGTGGATTCCATTGTGGTGATTCTGATTCTGGTACCGATCTTCGCGCCACTGGTCAAAGCCGCCGGTTTAGACCCGGTACTGGTGGGTGTATTGATCACTCTGCAGGTAGCGATTGGTGCCGCAACACCACCGTTTGGCTGCAATATCTTTACCGCCGTGGCCGTATTCCGCCGTCCGTTTATGGATGTAATTCGCGGTGTACCACCCTTCCTTGTGGTACTGCTGTTTGCCACGGTACTTCTGGTGATCTTCCCTCAGATCTCACTGTTCCTACGGGATATCGCCTTTCGCTAGAAACCAGGGCACTTGTTCTGGAATACCTCAAAAAGGGAATGGGGAGTATTCCCTATATTTGCGGCCTGCTAACAGGCCGCATTTTTTGGTTTAGTCTGGCAGAAAAAATGTAAGAGGGATAAAGCCACTGGAACCAGAAATATATTTAAACATATGGCTCAACACCATGAGGCAAAAAACCTTCCTTAATATCTGATTGTTCCAGCATCGACTTTAAGCGTCTTTTCTGAGCAGAAGTATTTAGCCCTGGAACACGGGATTGATCCACTTCCCCGCACATGGTCTGAAATGTTTGATCAAAATGAGGGCAAATCTGATCTTGCGAGAAATATCGGGTTTCTACCGAAAAAGCGCCTATCTTTTCAATGCTATGGCTGCGGCTAAAGCGGGCAAAACCACGATATTTAAAGTGTTCTTCGACATAGCGATCACTGATCGACAGCAGTTCATCCATTAATGCAAACAGGCAGGCATTAATACTGGATTCTGGTAGCAGCAAGGTGATTTCCCGTTGATCATATTCAGGAAACGCATTTTCTCTCTGAATCAATTCAGGTACAGATCCTAGCTGGATATCGCACAGTATTTGACCGTTACGACGCCTCTCCAAAGCCTGCAAATTAATCGTTCTTTGGCCGAAGGATAAACGGGATAAAAACTGACGCAGTTGCTGCTCTGTCAGTCGATCATTCTGAGCAACCGTTAGATCCGCATGTAACATCAAAGGCAGGTCATGATGATTATTAAAAGGCGTTGAAACTCGGGTTTGTCCCTTAAGATCAGGATGGCTGAGCGTCAGCATCTCTCTGATCTCATGTTCACGGGCTTTCTTCAGCGCGAGAAAAACTGTCTGAATCACTTCGCTGGTAGGTAAGTTGGACTCCACCCGCCATTTGCGACCATAAACAATCTTCTTTTCTTTGATCAGCGTCGAACAGCCATAGTTTTCATGGCCGATAATTCCCACCTGAATATAAACGCCAGATTCATCCTCACCGGTAAAAACCGGGAATTGATCCGAAAAAGTGATCTCCTTCAGTAGCAGTTCAACGCTGTCCAGAGAGTGATCAAACTCGTAAAACTGCTGAGGTACCTGACTAAAGCCATTATTCAGCAATGCAATAGGCGCATTCCGTAAGGCTCTTTCTGCAGGGTAATCCAATGGTTCCTGTTCACAATAAGAGAGATCTTCCTGTTTGTGGAAAGACTCTGCATTGGCCGATTGTTGAGATTCTGACAAAGCCGGAACCACTGGCACAGCCAAGTTTTGATCATCCAATACACTTTCTACACGACAAAAGCCTGTTTCCCTCTTGCCCCGCATACCTTCTTCTCCCGAACACTATGAAACATTATGTACGTAAAATTTGGCGAAAAAGATTCAATCTGAACAAACAGTTATCAAGAACATGGAGAGAAAGCATTTTAAGTAATTCAATGACTGAGCGCTGTGCTTTAAAGCCTAACCTTCCTTGTTGATATCCAGACAATAAAACCGGTCACTCAGACCGATTCCACTTCCCCATTTTCTTGCTTTCTTTCTTGTGCGCTCTCTTGTACGGAATCTTGCTTCTCTTGCAGTTTACCCTTCCGATTAGCAATTCCAGCGCCCAGCATTACCAACCCTAAGGCAATCAGAATTTCCAGAGACCAATCGCTTACTCCTGCTATCACCAGTGAAATTGCGGTGATCAAAGGGGCGGCAAAGCTAAAGCTGGCCAGTAGAGTTTGGTTGCCTCGTTTCATTCCGATATCCCATAGATAAAACGCGCCACCAACCGGTCCCAGGCCTAGTAAAAGTGCACCCAACCATTCATTGGCAGACAGTTGCCAGTTCACCGGTTCCAGTGTCAGATGTGCTAGCAGAGAAAAGCCCGCCACCGCCAGCGATAACCAGCCGATATCTTCCACCTTGCCCGGCACTTTAGACAAATACCATGAGTAACCTGACCAGATACCGGCACAGCTAAAGGCCAGTACATAACCCAGAGTTTGTTCGGCTATGGAGAAGTCACTATTTGCCGCTTCTGCGTTATCTTTCGATAGGATCAGCAGTGCGATGCCAACAAAGCCAATCCCGCCACCGATAAAGGCGGTTAAGCGGGCACCCTGTTGTGCGACAAATACGGTAAGCAGTAATGGCCACAGGTAAACAATCAGGCTGACTTCCATCGCTGGAGCCAGTTTCAGCGCCATAAAGTAGCAGAAGTGAAAGCCAAACAAGCCTACTATGCCAAGCAGCCAGGATCTTAGGCTAAGTTCTGGTTTCGCCAACAAGGGTTTCTTCTGCAGCAGGCGCTGAAAAAACATTATGCCTGCTGAGATCACAAAGCAGATAAACAGTAGCTGAAAGGCTGGTATGCCAGTGGTTGAGCTGCCCAATAGCGCCAGCAGGCCCCACATTAAGACTGCACTGATACCGCAGCCGGTTGCACTTTGTTTTGCCATCATAGAGCCATCCCCCTTTATCGTGATGGCTCAAAGTTTAACCAAGCTAAAACACTATAATGTGCTGAAAAGCTGATTGTGATGCTTGAAAAGCCGTTTTTGTCTTTGCTGCTGTTTTAAGCCCACTCTGAGGCGAAAAACGCTTTCTGGTCGCTATGCCAAATCCGTTGCTACGCAATTCAGCCCGCTATTAACCTTGCTCTTAACCCGCGCCCAAACTCCTTTGAGTTCTAAAGACTGAAAACGACATAAAGTCGCTCATATGTCGGCTCTATACCCTAAAATGTCGGTTTTCTTCCGAATTTACCCCGTTAATCCAAGTACTGTTTCTGCACATAACAACACCCTCTTGCAACTCGCAAAGACCATAACAACAACGCATCTACAGAGAGGCATAACGTGGAAACACTGGATTTTCTTTTGCAAAATCAGGAGTTACTGTTCAAGTTGACCCTGGAACATATCTCCCTGGTTGCCGTCGCGGTGGGTTTGGCCACTGTGACCGGTGTCCCTATCGGCATCGCTATCACACAGAACGAGCGTGTGGCCAATATGGTGCTGTATGTCGCCTCTATCATTATCACCATTCCATCCATTGCCCTGTTTGGTTTGATGATTCCTCTGCTGTCGGTGGTCGGTCAGGGTATCGGCTATCTGCCTGCGGTGATTGCCGTGCTGCTTTACTCCCAGCTGCCCATTATTCGTAACACCTACACCGCCATTAATAACGTCAGCCCGGCCCTACGCGAAGCGGCCCGTGGTATCGGTATGAGTCCGGTTCAACGTCTGAGCATGGTGGAAATTCCTCTGGCGGTACCTGTGATTATGGCCGGTGTGCGTACGGCGGTGGTGATGAATATCGGCGTGATGGCTATTGCGTCTTATATCGGTGCCGGTGGTCTGGGTGTGTTGATTAGCCGCGGTATCTCCCAGAGTGACCCACGCCAGCTGATTGCGGGTGCGATTGCGGTAAGCATTCTGGCGATTATCGCTGACTACGCGCTGCTCTGGTTGCAGAAACGCTTTACGCCCAAGGGCATCGCGACAGCCTGATGGCGATGACCTTGATGACCCTATTGATCTTGAACACAGCACTCTGAAGCACGACACGCGCTGCTGATATCCGAGCCTTTATATCTGAGACCCTAACAATCTGGACAGTGCGAAGTTCTCGATAGAGGAAGCATAAGCTTGACGCCTCTCTA
>CAYFGP010000193.1:0-10048 GCA_964342385.1 uncultured Oleiphilus sp.
AAGTTTAGACTGGATATGCGCAGTTCATTGAAATCAGAACTACGCACTGTCTAGGAGATCTACAGATTAATAGGCAAAAACTACCCTCATGAGATCCAGATAATCGCTCGCCCTAATGGCAAAATTTCTGCCAAAATAGAGTAAGAAAATCGTAGGTTATCGTGCTTTTCGAACCTTAGCCGGACTACAGTGAAAATGCTGACTAAAAGCCCGGCTTAAGGCTTCCTGGCTACCATAGCCATAACGCTTCGCCACGGTTTTCACCCGTTCACCTTTTTCCAGATCCTGACGGGCAAGAGTCAATCGCCATTCTCTAAGATATTGTGCAGGGGTTTGCCCAACGCTGTTTTTAAAACATTCCATAAACTGACTACGGGAAAGTCCTGCGGTATCGGCCAGATCTTCAATATGCCAGTCAAACTCAGGTCGTTCATGGATAGCGACAATCGCTTTGCAAATCCGCTGATCGGATAATCCAGCCAGCAGACCAATCTTTTCCGTATTAGCCTGGATTGCTCGCCTTAATAGCATTACCACCAGCACTTCAAACAGCCTTTGCAATGTACTGTGACGGCCACAACGTTGATCTTGCACCTCTTCCACAATCAGTAAAGCCAGATTCTTTAGTGAACCCTCTTCTAGAGGGATAGCAATACATTCAGGCAGGGAAGTCGCTAAAGGATTCACATCACCGCCGAGATTGATCGAAGCGGCGATTAAAACCGTATAAACCTCTTGGGCACTCTCTTTGCTCCCTGTCGAACCGGGCCAGAATTCTATTTGGCTTAACTCACCAGAGCTATCCGCTAACAGTAAGAGATTAGCCTGTTCGGGAGTTGTTACTTCGGCCTGCAGATCAAAGCGGGCAATCAGAGCTGAGAGACGATCTGGCTTGGACATAGCATTACCCCCAGGCTGTTTGAGGTCATTACGGAAGAAAGACCGAAAAGGAGAACAATTAAAGAAAATCGGACTAATAATCATATTTTTCGGACTTAAGCATAACAATTTTACCGCATTATCGTTATTCATAATGGGTCCATAAAAAATATCAACAGACCCATTAGCCCCTATAGGCTAAAAAATAACCCAAGGCTAAAAACTTAAAACCGAGGCTAAACCCCATGAGCCAGCAAATAGATTACTATTTCACCAGTCTTTCACCTTTTACCTATCTGGGTCATCAGACACTGCTACAGATCGCTGAGCAGCATGAGGTTAAGATTCAGTTTAAACCCGTTAAGTTAGGTCAGGTATTTGGCGAGTCTGGCGCAAAGCCATTGCCAGAGCGTCCTAAATGTCGTCAGGAATATCGCTTAGTAGAGCTGAAACGTTGGGCGAAAAAGCGTGAATTGGCGATCAATCTGCATCCAGCACACTTCCCAACCGATCCTACTTTAGCTGACCGTTGTGTGATTGCGTTACAGGAATCCGGTCAGGATGCTGGTGCTTTTATCAATCAGGTTTTAGCCGCATGCTGGGCAGAAGATAAGAATATCGCTGATGCGGATGTGTTACGTGAACTGCTAACCGTACTGAAATTTAACGCCGATGAGGTGATTCAGCAGGCACAGTTCCAAAGTACTCAAGCGGTTTATGATGCCAATACTCTGGATGCTATTGAGCTGGGTGTACTGGGTGCGCCGGCTTATATGCTGGATGGTGAACAGTTCTGGGGACAGGATCGATTAGAGCTGTTAGCAGAAACGCTGGGCAACAAATAAGTTCTGAGTTGTGTTCAAAGTTCTGAAAACGAATAGTCTCAGAGCAATAGCGCTTTATTTACTCGCAGGATAAAGCGCTGCTTTTGTTTATAAATCATCCAGACTGACCTTTACAAGCTGTGGTTCCTACAGTCTCTGTTTGCGGTTTTCAATAGCTCTGTGTCTTTCTCTGACGATTGGATTTCTAGCTTTTCATCAGTGCCAGTGTCATGTATTTCCATATTATTCTCGCCTAGCTCAGTCTGTCATTGCACTGAGTTTGGTCGTGATCGCAGTCAACTGCAAACCCTATCTCTATCAATCTTTGCTTATTCTTACTCCTCCCTTGCAAGGGATCGTTAAGCCCCATGCAGCAACCTGCCTTTCTCCACCAAAAAATCGATCAGTACTCGAACCCGTCGGGCCTTTTGGCTATTTTGCAGAAAGTAGACATACAACCCCGGATAGTCACACCAATACGGCTCCAGTACGGGCTTTAATCGGCCATCAGCAAATTGTTCCTTCACCATCGGCAGGACGATACGGCCAATACCTAAACCTTTTTCTGCTGCATCCACCATGGCATCGGTATCATTGACCACCAAAGCCAGTGTCATCTGTACTGACAGTTCTTCCCCCTGATTTTGCATCAATAGAGGCGCAAGCTGGTTGGATTTAATAAAGCGATATTGCACCAGTTTATGTTGCTGCAGATCCTCTGGTGTTTGCGGTGTACCGTACTGAGCCAGATACTGATCGGAGGCAAACAGGGTTTCCTTCATTGAGGCGGTAATCTGGCGCGCGACCATGCCCGGTTCAACCCGATCACCAAAACGGATGCCCATATCAAAGCCTTCTTTCAGGATATCCACCGATTGATCTGAAACCGAGATCTCCAACTGAATATCCGGGTAACGCTGGCAGAATTCGGCATAGATTGGACGCAGAAAAAACTGAAAGACAAAGCGTGGCAGGGTGATCGCTACACGACCGGATGGGCTACCGCTCAGATCCTGCACACTTTCCAGGGCATAATCCAAGGTGGATAGTGCTTCGACAGTGCGCTCATACAGTTGTTGTCCCGCTTCAGTCAGTTCAATACGCCGGGTACTACGGTTAAACAGGGGCAAACCCAGCTGCTGTTCCAGCTGTTTAAGTGCTTGGCTGACCGACGGTGGTGACATCTCCAGTTTACGGGCGGCACCACGGATACTGCCTTCCTGCACAATAGTTTGGAAGATACTCAGTTGATTAAAGGTACTGCCTTTCAAAATTTTCCCTCATCCTGCCTTTGATCTTATGACCGGTGTCTAAGCAATATTTAACTTTTGGTGTTCTCAATCTCTAATGTTTACCCTCTGTCCTTACCCTCTATCTCCTCTACCCCAGTAGGCATCGGAACTTTCCAAAGCCTGCAGATCTATTTCAGTTCTATTACAAAGGCAGATCAAAGGCAGAGAAAAGATAGTGCTTAGATTTCAAAAGCTTGTTAGATAACGCCAAGGCCGCATCAATGCGAATACCCTATTGTTAGCTTTTACCTAACAATAAGTAAGTATTTATCGGTCTAAAATTTATCAATAAAGCTCACTAAACTGCAAACACTCTTCTTGAGGGCGACCAACTTTTCGAGTCGCTAACCCGTTAATACAAGCGTTCTGTCCGAGCATCGAACCTTGCTGAAAATGTCTGGAGTTATTATGAGCAATATTCTGGTTATTTCCGGTCACCCAAACCTGGAGCAATCCTCTACCAACACCGTTATTTTAGAACAGCTGCACAGCGAACTGGGTAACGTTGAGATCCGTCGCCTGGATAGCCTGTACCCAGATTATCAGATTGATGTTGCAGCGGAGCAGCAGGCATTGATCGCCGCTGATGCTGTAGTGCTGCAATTTCCGTTTTACTGGTATTCCACCCCGGCACTATTGAAAAAGTGGCTGGACGATGTTTTTGCTTATAACTTCGCTTACGGTGCGAAAGGCGACAAGTTAAAGGGAAAACCTCTGTTTTTATCTTTCACTGTCGGTGGCCCGGAAGAGTCCTATGACCCTCTGGGATACAACCATTTCACCATTGAGCAGTTAATTCACCCACTGCAGCAAACCGCTTACCTAGCCGGTATGGATTATCAACCGCCAGTTTATACCAATCGTATGGTGTATATCCCTGGTGTGTATAACACGTTGGAAGATGTGCAGGGGCGTGCGAAAGAGCATGCTCAGCGCCTGATCGCCCAGATCAAGGAAGTAACTGAATCCGATACCAGCCGTATCAAACAGTTTGTCGCCAAGTGGTTTGCGGAATTTGATCAGTTGCCGGAAAGCCCTGATTTCTTTATTCAGTATCTGTCTGAGCAGGTGAACTGGGTGATGCCAGAGGGTAGTTTTAGCGGTCATCAGGGCTTTAAAGATTGGTATGTCCAGGCACGTAAAACCTTTAAACCCGGTTGTGATCATCAGGTGGAGCAGATTGAAGTGAAGCCTATAGACAGTGGTTATCAGGCTGAACTGCGTATCCGTCTGATCGCCGAGACCTTTGATAACTCCGATTTTAATGGTGAGTCAATCAATATGCTGGTTAATGAGACCTGGCAACTAGAAGTTGATTCTCAAGGGCAGATTACTTTGTACGACTACCAAGTGGTTCCTGTAATCAGTAATTAAGTCTTTGCAGGCTTAACGTTCAACAGAAACGCAAAACAATAGAATAGGTGACGGGGATTACACTATCTGATACCCGTCGTCTTCTCCCCTCCAAGATTTAGTTCTCGATAGATCGAAACCATGAGGTTGTACGATGAACACTCATACTCAAAAACGCCTGATCACAAAAGCCCTGTCAGCAAAAGCAATTGTACTAACGGCAGCGCTGGCCCTTAGTGCTTGCGCCAGTCATTCCAGTACTGATAACTATCAAGCAGCCAAAGACGCCATTGAGATCAACCAAGCTGCACTCTGGCCCAAACCAGCCAATCCTGTCGCTAAAGGTTCTGAAAACAGTGCGGCATTAAAAGTGGTACAGGGTTTCTTCCAAGCCTACGGTAAGGGCGATATGGCTGCGCTGAAAAGCTTTGTCGCTGAAGATATTGAATGGCATATTCCGGGTCGTCACGCTTTGGCAGGTACTAAACGTGGGGCTGATGAGTTTATCGCCTTTTTTACCCAACTGGGTAAGGCCGGTTTTAATGCCGAGGTGATGATACTGGCAGCCAATGATACCTATGTGATTGATGCCCACCGAGGCTGGAGTACCAAGGCGGATACTAATATTGATCTGAACTGGGTGCTGATTTACCAGATTGAGGATGGTCGAATTAAGCGGGTACAGAATTTCTCTGGTGATCTGTATCGCTCAGATGAGTTCTTTAATCGCTTTGCCGAAAGTATGAATGCAGCAAAATAAAGTAGATGTACTGCTCTTTATAGCGAAGGTCGTCACCAGCCTCTCTGATAGAAAAGGGTTAGGAAATGCACCTAGGAAAAACTATGGTTTTCCCTAGTACTCACGTAAGGGAGTTTCGCATAAAGTATGCTTTGTCAGGTTTCGAACCTTACATCCATACTGGCTTGCTCGCGGTTTTTTAGCGGTCCATATACACCGCTAAACGTGACGGGAAGTATTTCTGGCTGATCATGGAGGATTGGCCTTTTCTTTACCTTTTTCTCATCGTACCCAGCTTTCTAATCCGTACAATTCTTGCCTTATGCTTTGTTATTTAATCGTTACTCAATGGCCTATGCCTAATAAGTTCTGACTACACCGCTTTTTGTCGCAATTTTTTATGTAGAACCACAGTGACTTCATGGGCCGGCATGGGTTTATAGTACAGGTATCCCTGTGCCTCACTACAATCATGCTTCTGTAAAAACGCAGCCTGTTGTATTGTTTCGACCCCTTCTGCAATGACTTCCAAGCGTAAACTATGGGACATTGCAATGATGGCACGGGTCAGTTCCATATCATCATTATCTTCTGGAATATCCCGGACAAACGATTGATCGATTTTAATCTTATCCACCGGCAGACGTTTAATATACGACAGAGAAGAATGGCCCGTACCAAAGTCATCAATGGCTAATTTCACCCCCAATGCCCTTAATTGTTCCAGCATACTGACCACCCGATCCGGATTTTGCATCATTTGGGTTTCAGTCATCTCAAACATCAATTGATTGGAGGGTAGATCACGTAATTGCAGCTGCTGCTTCACCGCAGTGATAAAGTCATCATGATTCAGCTGTATCATGGATAGATTAAGAGACAGGACGCCTGGATTGAGCCCATCTTGTTGCCATTGTTCAAATTGACGCCAAGCCTCCGCCATGACCCAGCGATCCAGTTCAACGATGATACCGGTCTCTTCAGCTAAGGGAATAAACTTGAACGGAGGCACCAGGCCATCAGGTCGCCGCCAGCGAATCAAGGCTTCCATACCCAGGATCTGTCCCGTGGACATGTTCACTTGAGGTTGATAGAAAACCTCAAGCTCGTTTTTCTCAATCGCCTGCCGTAGATCTGTTTCCAGGGTCATGCGTTCATAGGCGCGATCAGTCATATCCTGAGTGTAGAACTGATAGGTATTACGCCCAGCTGCTTTGGCTTTATACATGGCTGAGTGGGCATTTTTCAGTAAGGCTTCCGCACTCTCCCCATTTTGTGGGGAAATCGCAACACCGATACTACAGGTAATAAACAGCTTATGCTGATCCAGAATAAAGGGTTCTTGGAAAAGCTGCATGACCTTCTGTAATACTCGGATCACCGCATCGTCATCAGGGACCTGCTCTAGCAACAGGGTAAATTCATCACTGCTTAAACGAGCGACAGAATCCCTATCCCGTAACGTAGTGGTCATGCGTTCAGAGACGATCCTCAGTAATTCGTCGCCGGTTTCATGACCAAAAGAATCGTTGATCTCTTTAAAACGGTCCAGATCCAGAAACAGCACCACCAGTTTTTGCTGATGACGCTGGTTGGCTTTTAAGGCCTGTTGTAAACGATCCAGGAATAGAATTCGATTGGGTAGATCAGTTAAGGAATCGTGCTTCGTCTGGTATTGAAGTTTAAAGGTACGCTCATCAAAG
Organism: uncultured Oleiphilus sp.; assembly: GCA_964342385.1. Classification (GTDB taxonomy): domain Bacteria; phylum Pseudomonadota; class Gammaproteobacteria; order Pseudomonadales; family Halomonadaceae; genus Oceanospirillum. Next base: position 6,791 of record CAYFGP010000193.1, read on the forward strand.
GCTTGCGCCAGTTCTTCGAGTTCATCATTGCTGCCTAACGGGCTGCATAAAACCTCATCGCCCTCACTGGCTGCTTTGACACGACGAGACAGTTCCAGAATAGGTTGGGTTATTTTATTGGCGGTCCTGGCAGCAAAGAAGACACTGACCAGAACAAAACACAAACACAGCAGTAAGAGTTTTACCAGAATAGAATCCATCGGTGCCTGGTACTCAGAACGGGGCAAGCCGATTTCCAGCTCTAATCCCAACTGACTGAATAAAGACAATTCTTCTACTACCGGGAGACGATAGTTGCGATACTCTTCTGCTGTATCGAAGTTCTGAACAAAGATCTCCTGGTTATGCTGATAGAGGCGCACATAGGTGGTGAGCCCTGGAGGTCGATTCCGGAAGATCACTTCTTCTAGATCAAATACAACAATCACGGCGCCTTGTGTCGTGGAGTAGTACTCTATGGGACTGATCACTATCAGATGCTTGTCCTGCTGATCGATAGATACAGCTAATTGCCCCAAAGCCAGCGCATTCCTCAACAAGGAGGATTCATTGTACTGAGGCAGAGTGTCCTGGCTTTGATAGATGGGTTGGCCATCGTAGTCCACTACATTGATATAGAGAACATCTTTCCCCTTAACAAAGTTATTTACCAACGGAGGCAGATAGTTTTTCCGTCCCTCACTGTCAGTCAGTGCATTGACCATTAACTCATTCTTAGTCAACAGAGTCGTATTGTCGGTGAGATAACGAATACGCTGTTCAATGCGTTGCTGCAAAGCATCAGCCTTATTGTTCAACAGAGCCTCTGTCTGCTGACTCATCTGCTGCTCAACCAGAATAATGGCCAATATCATCGTCAATAGCAGCGCGAACACTACCTGTCCGGCCACCTGCATAATGACTTTTTGTTTGATACTGGTTTTTTGAGAACGCTCTTTATCCATATAGATCTCATGCTATATCGTGGCTATGCACATTAAAGCTTGCTGGTAATCTTTAAGGTGTTATAGGAATAATTTTACCTTGCTCACTAAAACGAGCCATATAGAAATCCTTACTGTTTAGAGCATCATGTCGTGTCGCTGTAAAAGCCGGGGCATAATATTTCACCACGCCTTGATAGTTTGGTAGTTGCTCAAGAGTTTGCTTAATTACCTGACGTTCTGTAGAACCACTATACTCTATCGCCTGGGCGAGTAGCATTACCAGATCATAGGCTTGTGCTACTGCTGAGGGGGAATCGATATCATCAACACTGTCTTTTAAATAACGTGCTAGATAAGCTTGTTTTAACTGATCAGACTGAGGACTCTTATGCTTTCGGAATGAGAAGGTTTGGAAGAAGCGTAAGTCTAATGCGCTAATCGCCTGCTGGTTGTTCTGGAAAAAATGCCCTCCCAAGAGTCCCCAATGAGACACTATGGGTAATGGTTGGCTCTCCGCTGCCATCGCCTGCACAATCAGAGAGCCTTCTTTCGAATTCGCCACCAGAATTAAGGCATCAGCGCCAGCGGATTGAATATCTTCAAGTTCCTGATGGAAGCTCGCCTGGCCACGGTTATATACAATCGCTTTTACCGCAGGGGATCCTGTGTCACGTAGGTACGTTTCCATCTGCTCAAGGTTATTACGCCCCCAAATCGAGTTTTCTACTAGTAATGCAGGTCTTTTAGCAATCTTTAATGTTTGTTGAGCAATAAATTTTGATGCCAGACGATCATTCGCCGAAATCCGAAAAACATAGTTGTCATCATAGCCATTTTCGGTCACTTTAGCTGCTGCTGCCCAGGGTACTAAATAGGGTACTTTAAGCCGATTAATCACAGGCACCTCGCTGGCGATGACAGCACTATGCTTACCTCCGATGATAGCGACTAAGTCTTGTCTCTGAGCCAGTTCTTCAACATTTTTCTCACCCTGTGATGAGTTGATTCGGTGATCCATTGCCAATAAACGTACCGGTTTTCCTTGGATCCCTCCTTGCTCATTAAGCCGATTAATAGCAAGCGCTGCACCGCGTTTAATGGCTAGACCTGCACCTTTACCTACGCTGGATAGATCCGCATTTAAGCCAATCACCACCTGTGCTTGTTGTTCGGGTGGAGGGCCGTATTTCTGTAACAATAAAGCTTCTGTTTTGGAGATAACATCGGTGCCAATCGCCTCTTCATACTGACGGACAATATGGGCCGTTTTCGCGGCAAATGCCTGGCGCTCTGTTTCGGTCAGCTCGTGTACTTGTATTCCAGCTTGTTTGATTGTGTTGAGTAACGTCTGTTCTCGCTTTTGAACCTCAGCTCTTTCCCAGGGGGTTACTTCCCGAGCTGTTTCCAGCAGCAATAGGCCAATATCCCGAGGCAACTGTGCAAAGATTTTTTCACTGATCGAGAAGGCATAACCCAAATAACCGTGGTTACTCAGTGTTAGATGGGATTGCACCTGATAAAAGCCCATACTGACAATTGATACTAGAGGGTTTTCCTGTCCATCAATGACTCCATCCAGTAAAGCCTCACGAGTTTCATAAAATTCAATGGCCAGCGGTTTAGCCCCAAAAGCAGTAAACTGATCCATCAACATACGGCTTTTCATCACCCGAATCTTTTTGTTTTGAAAGTCTTTGGGTTGATGCAAGGCAAAGTTAGATGTGAAATGTTTAAAGCCGTTTTCCCAGAAGGTGGCGCCAATTAAACCGATGGATTGCAGGTCTTTTAACAACATCTGGCCGGGCTCACCATCCAGCATCTGATACAGATCTTCTCGACTGGGAAAGAAAAAAGGCAGATCGGCATATTGCATGGAAGGTACAGGAACACTGAGCTTAGCCGTGGGAGTGAGTAACAGATCTAACTCCCCTTTACGGGCCATCTCAACCATTTGATGATCATTACCCAATAATTGAGCTGGAAAAATCTCGATCTGTATCCGGCCATTGGATTTTTGTTCAACCTGTTCAACAAACCGCTGAGCAGCGGCATGCAATGCCGTATCTTCTGCCAGATTATGGCCAAAGCGCAGATGAATGACTTTTTCCGGATCCAAGCCTTTGTTACTGCCATTCCCTACTATTTCTGTCGGAGTCAGCCACTGCACCACAGCATAAATACTTAATAGCAGCACAGGTAGTGCTAACAACCACTTCTTTACGGATGGATTAAATGAGGTCATAAACCTAAGCCCTTTTAAGTGAATAACTCCGTATATGTCAGGTCCCGGATGATCAAATAGCCAAAAAGAGTTATCCTCTATTCGCTGCCA
>CAYFGP010000194.1:0-9992 GCA_964342385.1 uncultured Oleiphilus sp.
CACTTCGGTTCTACCGAACGTCGTTACCTGTACCTGTCTGGTTGGATGGTAGCTGCTCTGCGCTCTGACTTCGGTCCTCTGCCAGATCAGTCTATGCACGAGAAAACGTCTGTAGCTTCTCTGGTAAACGAACTGTACACCTTCCTGCGTCAAGCTGACGCTCGTGAACTGGGCGGTCTGTTCCGTGCACTGGATAAAGCACGTGAAGCGGGTGATGCAGCTCAAGAAGCTGAAATCCAGGCACAAATCGACAACCACGAAACTCACGTGGTACCGATTGTTGCAGATATCGATGCTGGTTTCGGTAACGCTGAAGCGACTTACCTGATGGCTAAGCAGATGATCGAAGCCGGTGCTTGCTGTCTGCAGATCGAAAACCAGGTTGCTGACGAGAAGCAATGTGGTCACCAGGACGGTAAAGTAACGGTTCCACACGCTGACTTCCACGCTAAACTGCGCGCTCTGCGTTACGCTTTCCTGGAGCTGGGTGTAGATGACGGTGTTATCGTTGCACGTACCGACTCTGAAGGTGCTGGCCTGACTAAAGAGATCGCTGTAGTTAAAGAGCCAGGCGATCAGGGTGACGTATACAACTCTTACCTGGATGTTGAAGAAGTAGCTCCAGAAGATACTGCTGAAGGTGATGTACTGATCAGCCGTAACGGTAAGCTGGTTCGTCCTAAGCGTCTGCCTTCTGGTCTGTACCAGTTCCGTGCAGGTACTGGCCATGAGCGTTGTGTATTCGACTGTATTGAAGCGATCAATGCTGGTGCTGATCTGCTGTGGATCGAAACTGCAGTACCTACAGTTCACGAAATTAAAGGTATGATGGACGACGTACGTAAAGTACACCCAGATGCGAAACTGGTGTACAACAACTCTCCATCTTTCAACTGGACTCTGAACTTCCGTCAACAGACTTACGATGCATGGGCTGCTGAAGGTAAAGACGTTTCTGGTTACGATCGTGATAACCTGATGTCTGCTGACTACGACGGTTCTGAACTGTCTGATGCAGCTGACGCTCGTGTTCAGACTTTCCAAGCGGATACTGCTCGCGAAGCGAACGTATTCCACCACCTGATCACTCTGCCGACTTATCACACAACTGCACTGTCTGTTGATAACTTGGCTAAAGAGTACTTCGGTGAGAAAGCGATGCTGGGTTACGTTGAAGGTGTTCAGCGTAAAGAGATCCGTCAGACTATCGCATGTGTTAAGCACCAGAATATGTCTGGTTCTGACATCGGCGACGACCACAAAGAATACTTTGCGGGTGAGAACGCTCTGAAAGCTGGTGGTGCGAAGAACACTTCTAACCAGTTCAGCTAAGCAAGACTCGCTAAGGATAGCGCCCTGCTTAGCCAGGGCCTAGCCTAAGCCCAAAAGGCGGCCCCTTCCTGAAGGTGCCGCCTTTTTTAGTAGAAGAGGATTGTTTTCAGAGCCTTCGAAACCAAAGGCTTTACGTTGCCCAAGAATTTTTACGTTGAAGGCACAATACGTTAGAGTGACGGCTTTCAAAACACCGAAACACATAGCTCTTCCATCATTCGACAACGATGATGTATTCCTCTACTGAGTAACTATGCAGTAGAGCGCGAGATAGAGTTAAGCTCCTCTACTTTTTTTGAGTAGCTTGTTTGGGTATGTACTGTAATTTGATTTAAGTGGTTTTAACTATGATTGATACACCTGCTTTTCTAAAAGATGCTCAAGATCTGTTAACCGAACAAGGCTTTACGGCCAGTAATGTCTGGTATCACGGCACATCATCAGCGCTGGTTGAGTCAATCAAACAACAGGGTCTAATCCGCTCCGGTGACCTGGCACTGAATGAAGCCGCGAAAAAAACCATGGCGACCATCGGCAATGACTACACGGAAACCACAGAGCCTGTTTTCCTGACGCAAAGTAAAGAGCTGGCTTTCTATTGGGCACAGCAAGCCGTCAGAAATCGCAGTGTCCGTATTGAAGGTGACGAGCTGCCGGTAATCTTTGAAGTAAAACTACCTGAAGAAGTGAACGCTCAGGTCAAACCGGATGTGGGTGCCGCCAGCCTGTTAATGGTCAAAGAAGGCGAAAGCTTCCTGGCATTCCTGGCCGGTATGTATCAGGCCAAAGATCTGGAAGTGCCCGAGATCGATCTGATGAAAGCGGATCGCATGGATTATCTGAACAAACTGGGCATGGCTTACTTCAACGATGATATCAACGCTGCTTGCCTAACACTGATTAACGAATAAGCGATGACGGGCGTTAAGCTCTATATAAACGCTAAGCGCTATATTGACGCTAAACCCTATTTTTGAGGTTAAGCCCTAAGCCAAATTTTTGTGTCCTTTCCGACAAAACCGGGAAGGACACTCAGAAAAAACAGTTAGAAACAGTCATTTGCTGCACTTTTTTCTTTTTTTTACACAGGAAAATAAATTTAGAAAAGCCCCTCAATCCCTTGGTCTGTCTGCTTTTGACCCGCCTATTTAGCAAAAATGCATCTACACTAGCCTTTAGTGTAACGCTGTAACATGTGAAAACTGACCGGTTTTCAGTATAATCTTGCCCCAGCAGACAGCATAACTCCTTTAGTCAAAGATGATCACAAGTCATCTTTTGTTAGGTATTTTGGCCATCAAGCCATAACTATAGGGATAAAAATGACAACTCCAACTCCAAATTCTGAGCAAAAAATCGTTTATACCCTGACTGACGAAGCACCGTTTCTGGCGACTGGCTCTTTCCTGCCTATCGTTCGTGCGTTTACTTCAGCGGCGGGTATTAAAGTAGAAACCAGTGATATCTCTGTTGCGGCACGTATCCTGGCTGGCTTCCCGGAAAAACTGACTGAAGAGCAACAAGTAAGTGACACCCTGGCAGAACTGGGCGAACTGACAAAAGACCCATCTTGTAACCTGATCAAACTGCCAAATATCTCTGCTTCTATCCCTCAATTAAAAGCAGCTATCGCTGAGCTGCAATCTCAGGGTTACGACATTCCTAACTACCCAGATGAAGCAACGACTGAAGAAGAGAAAGACATTCAGTCCCGTTATGCTAAAACCCTGGGTAGTGCTGTAAACCCTGTACTGCGTCAAGGTAACTCTGACCGTCGTGCGCCTCCAGCGGTTAAAGCATTCGCACGTAAATTCCCTCACTCTATGGGTGAGTGGAGCAAGGCTTCCCGTTCTCACGCTGACTACATGCGCGATGGCGATTTCTTCTCCAGTGAGCAATCTATCACTATGGAAGAAGCGGGCGACGTTCGTCTGGAGTTCGTAAGCAAAGACGGCAACGTTGAAGTTAAAAAGACTGTTGCTCTGCTGGAAGGCGAAGTATTCGACAGCATGTTCATGAGCGCTAAAGCGCTGGACAGCTTCTTCGAGCGCACCCTGCAAGAGTGTAAAGCAGACGGCGTAATGTGGTCTCTGCACGTTAAAGCGACCATGATGAAGGTTTCTCACCCAATCGTATTCGGTCACGCTGTACGTGTATTCTACCGTGAAGTATTCGACAAGTACGCTGATCTGTTCGAAGAGCTGGGCGTTAACCCGAACAACGGTATGAACAGTGTTTACGAGAAGATCAAAACACTGCCTCAGTCCAAGCAGGAAGAGATCGAAGAAGCGATCCACGCTTGCTACGAGCACCGTCCAGAAATGGCAATGGTAGATTCCGTTAAAGGTATCACCAACCTGCACATCCCAAGTGACGTAATCGTTGATGCTTCTATGCCAGCGATGATCCGTACTTCCGGTAAGATGTGGGGCCGCGACGGTAAGATCAAAGACACTAAAGCAGTAATGCCTGAGTCTACTTACGCTCGTATCTACCAGGAAATGATCAGCTTCTGTCGTACCAACGGTGCATTCGACCCAACCACTATGGGTTCTGTACCTAACGTTGGTCTGATGGCGATGAAAGCCGAAGAATACGGTTCTCACGACAAGACTTTCGAAATGACTCAAGACGGTACTATGCGCGTTGTTAAAGCCGACGGTACTGTACTGATGCAGCACGAAGTTGAGAAAGGTGACATCTGGCGTGCATGTCAGACTAAAGACGCTGCAGTTCGTGACTGGGTTAAACTGGCTGTAACTCGTTCTCGTCAGTCTGACACTCCTGCGATCTTCTGGCTGGACGCTGAGCGTGCTCACGACCGTCAGCTGCGTATCAAGGTTGAGAAATACCTGCAGGAACACGACACTGATGGCCTGGATCTGCGCATCATGGGCTACAGCCGTGCGATCCGTACCTCTATGGAGCGTATGATCCGTGGTAAAGACACCATCTCTGTATCCGGTAACGTACTGCGTGACTACCTGACTGACCTATTCCCAATCATGGAGCTGGGTACGTCTGCTAAGATGCTGTCTATCGTTCCAATGCTGAACGGCGGTGGCATGTACGAGACGGGTGCTGGTGGTTCTGCACCTAAGCACGTACAACAGGTTCAGGAAGAGAATCACCTGCGTTGGGATTCTCTGGGTGAGTTCCTGGCACTGGCCGTATCTCTGGAAGAGCTGGGTATCAAAAACGACAACCCACAAGCTGAACTGATGGCTAAAGCGCTAGACGCTGCAACTGGCCAGCTGCTGGAGAACAACAAGTCTCCTTCCCGTAAAGTGGGCGAGCTGGACAACCGTGGTAGCCACTTCTACCTGGCAATGTACTGGGCACAGTACCTGGCAGAGCAGACTGAAAACGCTGATCTGGCTGCACGCTTCGCGCCTCTGGCCAAAGCACTGACCGAGAACGAAGCTCAAATCGTTCAGGAACTGGCTGACGCACAAGGCCAACCAGCAGATCTGGGCGGTTACTACAACCCAGATATGGCTAAAGTTGATAAAGTGATGCGTCCAAGTAAAACTCTGAACGACGCTCTGGCTTCTCTGTAAGCTAAGTATCAATCAGATTTTACTGCGGTAAACACAAAAGCCCGGAAGTGATTCCGGGCTTTTTTTGTTCAGATTAGGTGCTTACGGTGAATTTATACTTAAACTAAATTAGATACGTACAAAACTTCTGAGCAAGCCATTACTAGTACTGGCTTGCTCTTTGAATAACATCTAACTGCTTTGCCGCAAAGAAGCTAATCCCCATTGAGCATACGACTAACAAACACAAGTCTTCACTAAACCCCCAGTCCTTATATACCTCTATCAACTCTGGGTCACAGTCTTCAATAAGAAAATCCAAAGCAGTCAATATTTGATCATAATTATTTGATAGGCTTTTACTTCTAGTAATAGGAAATGCCGTATGCATTAATTTTTCTTTTTCATTCCTCAACCGATCTCTAGAGGCTATGAACTCTGGCTTAATTCTTTGATATTCGTACTGATAGTGAGTTAAGCAACTGCCTTCGAGCCATGCATCTGTCCAAGCATACTGCCAATCTTTGACATCAACCCTCTTTGCCAATTGATAATAAACCCATCGAAATGCAAGTGAATCAGCAATAGACTGTGATTTAAATGGCCTACCAAAAGTTTCTTCAAAAGAAGAAATAGTTTCATCTGCCTTTTTCAATAATTTAGTGTATTCCGATTCATTTATACCTGTCATCCCGTTTCTAATAGGTAATAATATTGTATTACTTCCTGCACCACGAAACCTGGCATCACCTAATGCGTGATCAGCCAGCAATCTACTTCCATTATACAAGACATGCCTTATTGGCCTTGGATCAACACCACCACGCTCTTTATTATCAAACGGCTCAAATACCTTCGGCCAAGTATTCACAACAGTGTTAGTTGCGTTATCAAAATCATGACAAATTTGGTTTAGTTTTTTAACTTCTTCAACATATATCAACGAAGCAGAACTATGATGAGTAGCTAACGCCGTGGACTCTGCAACAGATGCAGCTTGCCGGCTTACACGCCAAGATGCAATAGCGGCTACAGCTGCCGCAACAGAAGCAACCGCAGACATTGAAGATGGAATAACTTCAAACCAATCCATATCCCTGTAATCCCTCTATTTTTAATATTTGAGACCTACCATATAGACTTAGCTACAAGCGAGCTTGTAAGTTTAGGCAATTGTTATTTTATTTGAACAATTGTATCGAGATGATTTCTCATTTCTAATTCTACACTTATAATCGAGTGTCCAGTGTTCATCATAACCAATAGGAATCGAAAAAGTAGGGACTTACCAACATGGCACAGCTCTATGCCGCTGAATTGGCAAGGTGTACATCTCAGTATCCAAGAAACAGCCTTTATTAATCAATGGCTAAGAATTGACTACCCTACATATTCCTAATCCTGAGAGGAATACAATCTCTTTGCATTTCCAAGGCTACCCACATTTTTAACATTGGTGTAACCCAGCTCTCTCAGAGTATTGAGTGCAATATCCGCTCTTCTGCCACTTCGGCAATACAGGATAATTTCCTGATCTTTATCCTGAAACAGGGCACCAATCTTAGATCCAATATGCTGATAGGGGATTTGGATTGCGCCGTCGACGTGGCCTGCGTTGTATTCGGCTTCTGTTCTTACGTCGATCCAGGCAGTTTCGGCAAAGATGCCGGATGAGAATAGTAGTGTGAAGGTTAGGGTAAGCAGTCTTTTCACTGTTGAGATCTCCTATCTCATTCAATTGGTTCAGGATATAAGGTTCTAATATACCCGTAATTTCAAAAGACTGCTTTAAAACGAAGAGATAAATCGATTCCTGATCGTTAAGCATCCTTGCTCAACGTATATGTACTTTATTTCAGCCAGCGGTTACTCGCCTACCAGCCAGCGTACATTGGCTTTGGCATCCGGTCCCAGCATGGCCTGAGCCAGTTCTGGCAGGATCTCTTGCAGTTGTTCATCCAGTTGGTATGGAGGATTTACCAGCAACATGCCGCTACCGATCATGCCGAAGGTTTCATCTGCATCGGCTTCGCGGGATATCTCGGCAACCAGGATACGACGGATACCGCTCTGTTCCAGTTCATCCAATAGGACACGGCTTTTATCGTCGACCAGAATCGGATACCAAACGGCATAGATACCGGTTGCCCAGCGCTTATGGGCTTGTTTCACGGTTTTTGCAGTTTTAGTGTAATCGGTTTTGATCTCGTAGGAAGGGTCGATCAGTACCAGACCACGGCGCGGTGTGGGTGGCAGAATACCCGGCAGGCCTTCAAAACCGTCTCTGTGGTGAACGGCGGTATTGTTCCAGTGACGGGTCTCACGTTTGACATTGGCCACTTCGTTGTTGTGCAGTTCCATCAGTACCAGATGGTCCTGCTCTCGCTGGAAGGCTTGTGCGACTGCTGGTGAACCGGGGTAAAGATCCAGTATTCCCTCAGGGTTATAATCGACGATTACCTGGCGGTAACTTTGCGGCAACAATGGGTGATCAATTACCTGACAGATCCCTTGCTCCGCTTCACCGGTTTTCTGCGCTTCTTCACTACCCAGATCATACAAAACACCACCGGCATGGGTATCGATATAGCAGTAAGGTTTTGCCTTTTTGCCCAACGCTTCTAAGATCAATGCCTGAGTTAGGTGTTTAATCACATCGGCGTGATTACCGGCATGAAACGCGTGTCGATAGCTGAGCATATATCATCCCAAGATGGTGCGATCCTGCTGAAGGTCGCCAGTTGAAAAAGAGTCGGTCTAAGTTGAAGGCGGGGATTGTACCACTGCCCTCTCGTTCTATGAATCCTATTCCTCAAGTGCCATGAATCGAATTCACTCACACTTGAATCCCCATCCCTTGACTGACGGGGATTTCACTATATGATGCCGGCTAAACTTCCCGGTTGGGGAAACAGGTGTAAACCCTGTGCTGCCCCCGCAACGGTAATGGTCATAAAACCTGTATGACTGTGAGCCCGATTACCAACCGGAAGACCTTGATTATTTTCGGTGTTGCGGAGGGCGACACCGGTGTAAATGCGTTGGATTGAACCAATCCTGCCAATTGCGCCTGCCCTCCCTCAACGCTTGTGATTTGCGCTGAGGAAATTATCCCCATGAAAAAAGCCATTCTGGCTACCGCCATTACTGCAACCGTCGCGTCTCCTGTTGTTCAGGCCAATGCTGATCCTATGACGATTGTGATCACTGCCAGCCGCTTTGAGCAGAATGTGACTCAATCCCTGGCACCTGTCACAGTGATTACACAGCAGCAGCTAAAACAGAGCCAACCTAAGAGTGTCGCTCAGGCTCTGCAACAAGCCGCAGGTATCCAGATTGTAAATAGTGGTGGTTATGGTCAAACCTCTAACCTCTATATGCGTGGTCTGGATCAGAAACGTATGCTGGTATTGGTAGATGGCGTACAGGTCGGTAGTGCAACTCTGGGTACTGCTAGCCTGGAACATTTCCCTCTGGATCAGATTGAGCGTATTGAAGTCGTCCGTGGTGCCCGTTCCAGCCTGTATGGTTCAAACGCCATTGCAGGTGTCGTTCAGGTCTTCACCAAAAAAGCCAAGAACAACCAAAACTACGCAGAAGTTGAAGCCGGTGCCGGTAGCGATAACGCCCGTCAACTGGGTGTAAACGGTGGTTGGGCTAACGAAGATACTCGTATCAGCGCTTCTGTCAGCCACTTTAAAACCGATGGTTTTGATGTTTGGGATAAAGAAGGTGAAGACGGCGAAGATGATGATGGTTACACCAACAATGCCTTAAAACTGAGTGCAGAGCACCAACTGGATCAGGTGAAACTGTTTGCCGGTGTCCAGCACAATGAAGGCGAAAACGACTACGATCAGTGCTCTAAGCCAGACTGGTCAAAAACCAATGACTGTGTGTCTCTGTTTGAAAACACCACCACTCATGTGGGCGCACAGGCTGAGCTGAGTGATGATCTGAACCTGCGTACTCAGCTGAGCCATCACAAAGACAGCAGCCAGCAGGAAGTGGAAGGCGTTAAAGCCGATAAGTTTGTCACTAAAAACTATCACTTCAGCCTGCAAAGCGACTATAGCGTTAACGATAACCACACCCTGGTTGCCGGTATCGACTATAAACAAGACAAAATTTCCGGTAGCGGCGTAAGTGACTACCAGGAAGACCAGCGTGATAACAAGGCGCTGTTTGGTCTCTGGCAGTGGCAACAATCCCGTTTCACTTCTTCTGTTTCAGGCCGTATCGACGATAACGAAGCCTTCGGTAGCTTTGATACCTTTGGTGTGGAAGTCGGTGTAGAACTGATCGAGGGTCTGCAACTGACTGCAGGTCGCGCCAGTGCTTTTACCGCACCTACGTTTAATGATCTGTATGCCCCAGATACTGGTTTTACCGCAGGCAACCCGGATGTTGATCCCGAGACCTCTGACACCAATAGCCTGGGCCTGAGCTATCAGATCACTCCTGCGCTCTATACCGCTCTGAATGTTTATCAAACCGATGTGGATGATATGATCATCTGGGCACCGGACGACAACGGCAAGTGGATGCCTAGCAACGTAGAGAGCGTTGAAATTAAAGGCGCAGAGCTATCAGCCCAATTCCAGCATGAGAACACTCAGATTCAAGCCAACATCGAATGGCTGGATGCTGAAAATGCTCAGGGTGAAAACAGAGGCAAGCAGCTGATCTATCGCGCGAAAAACAAAGCGACTCTGCGTGTGGCTCAGCAGATTGAGCAGTTTACTCTGGGTGCCAGTGCTACTTACATCGGTGAGCGTTACGCTGACAGCGCTAATACCGATAAGTTGAGCGGCTATACTTTGCTTGATCTGGACGGTCAGTATCAGGTCAATCGTGATCTAAGCTTAAAAATGACCGTAAAAAACCTGACTGACAAAGATTATGTCAGTAAGCGTAACTACGCGACCGAAGGCCGTAGTGTCTTTGGTTCTGTAAGCTATCGTTTCTAATATTTTTACTACTATCTAAAGCACCTGGTTAGCCACACTACAAGATGACGACTTATTTACTGCAACTGTTTTATACACGATAAGTACGTCACCACATTTTAGCCCGGATATTTCATAAAAGAAGGCAAGTTCCGCCCAAATCATTGATATG
>CAYFGP010000195.1:0-9989 GCA_964342385.1 uncultured Oleiphilus sp.
TGGCAGGTGATTTTACCTGCGCCTGTGTGTCCGGGAAACTATAGCCACATCAAGCCTACTTAAGCAAACAGTGCCAATGAAAACAGGCTTAGTCCTGTTGTCAGTACCAGAATCTGAGCAATACGTACCGTTGGTACAGCGTATAGCATCCCAAATGAAAACATCGCCGTGGTCACAGGCCCTGCTGAGATCAACATAAACTGATCATTATCGGAATGCCCTGACACAAACAGCTGTAACGCCAGCCATAACATCACGGGGAATAACAGAATCTTAAACCCCGTAAAAAGCCATACCGCTTTATCTGGTCGGATCGGCGTCTGAGACAACATTATGCCTAATGCTAATAGAGCCAATGGTGCTGCCGCTGCGCCATTAAAATCAACAAAGGTCTGTAGGGAATGGGGTAGTGTGAAGCCCAGCAGGTTGATCACTAATCCTAAAGCAATCGCCTGTACTAAAGGTAGCTTAGCGACCGTTTTGCACACCTGATAGAAAACGGACGACTTAGAGAAATAGGATGGCTCTGAAGAGGATGCTTCAGAAGAAGATGGCTTAGAGGAAGCTTGATCATACTGAAAATATTCCAAAGACATTAACGCCAGTATAAAAAGAACGATGGTATCCAGAGTAATAATGGCGATAACGGGTTGAATATGTTCACTACCGTAAAAAAACTGAGAGATAGGCAAAACGAAAAAAGCATTATTTACAAACACTGTACCGATAGCCGCCAACACCGCTTCTGCTTTATCTAGCTCCAGTCGTAGCGCCAACCAAAATGCAAATCCGGCCACCAAGCTCTGAACAGCAAGATAAACGGCTAAAGGAGCAAAACTAAAGCTCTCAATCGGAGCTGAAGCCATCAGGTCAAAAGCCAAAATAGGCAGAAAAATAGTGGTCGCAGCCCAATTGATGGTACGGGCCTGCTCCACTGTCGCTTTCTTTTGTCGACCTAATACAAAACCCAAAACCAGAATCGCAAACACTGGCAAAATAAGATTAAACAACACATCAAGAAATGCCACCCAATCTCTCCCAACTGATCGGATACCGCTCCATTAGCAGATCCTGCAAAATGGCAAGCATACACTTCTTTGTGCTAAACAGGCCCTACTTATTTGTTCGAAGCCATTCAGAAAATGAATGGTAGGAGGAAAAGCCATATAAGATAAAATGCCAAGAAAAAACGGATAGAAAAACTATCTCACCATAAAGAGACAGCCCTCAATCTCAGCCTGCTCACGAGGGTATTCCGACACGACAAAACCCAGTTTTTCATAAAGCTTTCTTGCGGGAACGTTATCAGCATAAACAAACAGGGAAAAACCATTGGCCGCTTCAACCGTATCCAGCAACTCCATTAAAAACTGATAACCCAGGCTTTGGCCTCTCATCGCTGGAGAAATCCCAATACGCCCCAAGTGCTGATAACCATAACGCTTAGACACCTGGGCAAAACCTACAACCTGCTCTGTTTGATGAGTCAAAACATAACAACGACTGTTATGCCACTGAATATCATCTTTTAGTTGCTGCGAAAGAATGGGATAGCGAATCCCCGGACCGCCCCAGGTTTTAGCCTCGTGCTCACTTTGGAACCAAGCAGCTAAAATATCTAAGTCTAACTCTGTCGCTAATCGAATAGGCATAAAAGGACTCCTAATCTACCTCACTTAAGCACTACGGGTTTCAGAAGGCGGAAAACCAAAAAAGCGTTTATATTCACGGCTGAACTGAGAAAAGCTGTTATAACCGACCTGATAACTGGCTTCATTGGCTCGCATTCCCTGCAGTAACAGCGTTTGAGCCTTCTGCAGTTTAGTGGATTTGATGTACTGCATCGGCGGTACATGCATCAGTTTCTTAAAAGCATTAAAGAAAGCGGTTTTACTCATATTGGCGATGCTGGCCAGCTCATGAATCTGAATCGTGCGCTCCATATTATTATGGATATAGTCCACAACACGGGAGATTGGCTGTATCTGGCCATACTGATTCAACAAGATACGCAGCGCATAACCGTGCTCGCTAGTGAGCAAGCGATTATTGTTCGCAAGATTCTAATCGCAGCACTGTAATCTACCGTGAGTCCATCGCTGTATGGACTCAGCACGGCATAGCGCAATACAAGATAACAAAAGGGGCTTAACGGCTCCTTTTGCTTTTGAGCTTTAGTGAATCTGAGCTTCAAACAGCAAAGATAAATTACAAGTTGCCCATCGGCAGGATTGAGTGCATGTCTTCTTCGGTGACACTTAATGAGCGCACCCACTGTTTCTGCAGTGGTGTTTCCGGCACCTGAAACCCCAGAGAGGAGGAGATAGAATCGAAGGTTTTATCAGGACAGATACCTAAACGATCTGCCAGCAGGGTTAACACTGCAGAGGAACGACCGGCACTGGAATGGCAGTGAAATAGCATTCGGTGTTGAGTTTGCTGCAGCTCTAACAGCTGGCTCAAAAAGACTACCATCTCGGTATCGGATTCGGCGATCTCATCAACAATAGGAAAATTCAGAAAGGCCAAGCCTTTATCACGACAACACTGAGCTTCCTGTTCAAGGCCAAATTGTTGCTGTTCTTCAGGAGTGAGCAGAGATACCACGGTATCAAAGCCCATATCACGAATCTGTTCGATCTCATTATCGAGTTTGTCATAGCCTGACGGACTAGGCATGATCGCAAACTGTCCCTTGCATAGATCTTCGATAACATAAAATGAAGTCTGCATGCTGTGCTCTCCTCGCTTCTCTTTGGAAGCCGTTTGCCAGTTCAGGTTCGGGTCGAATGCCAATCAAAAACTTTGTGCAACGCACAAATATCAACTAATTCCTGAGTCATAGCAAGTGTTTTTTAACCACTGTAGTGGCTAAAAACTGATCCAGAGCAAAAAATTGCCGATGTCATAAAAAGTTCATCGGCAATTGTCAGCTAAACTGAAGCGTTTAATACCCTTTTGAGCAATAGCAGAAAACACAAAACTTTTCGCAGAGCCACATTGGTATAAGTACCTATTGCTGTAGGCTTTGGCTAACGCCTAAACGAGTTACTCCACTTCACAATGATCAATGCGCATCTGTCCTGGCCAATCCCGATAGTTAAATACCTGACCTTGTTGTCTGACACAGGATAGCTCAGTCAAATCTAATTCAGCATAACACCAACCGGCTTGATTGAGTGGCAACTGCTCTACGATACCGTCAGAGGGGAAACCATAATCTACCGGTGCAAACACACCTGCAGCGCCACGATTTTCATCAATAGCGGGCGACCATAACGCGTCACCCACCAATGGCGATTGAATGACAAAACACTGGTTTTCCAGGGCTCTGGCTCGACAGCCTATCTGCACCCGATGATAACCGGCTAGGGTATCAGTACAGCTGGGGACCAAAATCAGATCAGCACCTGCTTCGACCTGCTGACGGGCAAACATGGGAAACTCTGAGTCGTAACAGATATTGATACCCAGGCGACCAAAACGGGTTTCAAATACTTTGAGTGTTTCACCGGCACTGATAAACCACTGCTCATTCTCAAAGCGGGTCATCTGCAATTTATCCTGCCATTTCACTTGGCCATCGGGATAAAATAGATAAGCGCGATTAACGTATTTAGCCTTACCCTTGTGCGGGGATGCCTTCTCACCCTCGTCGTGTCCCTTTTCTATCAAAACAGGAATCGTCCCGGCTTGAATATAGATATCGTGCTGTTGCGCCAGGGAAGAAAACAGTTGCTTAAAATCAGATAGAATCTGCTGTATCGCGATCAACTGTTCCGATAGAGAGGAATAAACCGGTTCACCGAACATCGATGCCAGTTCCATGGAGAAGTACTCTGGAAACACCAGTAGCTCAGCATCTTTCTCAACCGCTTCACTGACCCAATTACGGATCTTATTTTCATAAGCCTGCCAGTTTTCAATAAAGCTCACCTCATAGGCAGCGCTCGCTACTTTGACCTGTTGGCTTTGGCTATTGGCTTTTTCTTTTTGAGACTCGTTTGTTTGAGAGAACGTATTCACAGTGTTTTTATCCAGAACATCATAGGGTGATCGGTCGATTCAGGCTGATCGATATCTTTCCAGGGATAATCAGTTATCAGGTCAGGACGAGGTTGATAACCAAAGTGTCGCCACACCTCATCTAGCGGCTGATAGCCCTCGGGTTTTAACGGATGATCATCAGGTCTTTGTACGCCACAGAAGCAGATCTCCTTAAAGCCACCGAATTCACGGACGTAGTTTTCCCGTCCGGCAAAAAAGCCTTTATAGATACCCTGGCCACGGTACTCAGGCAGCAGTACCGATTCACCACAATAAAACAGAGTTTCCGGGTTGATACCGGCTTCAATAAAAGGCGCTTTAAACGCTTCATCTTCATGGCTCATAGGCACACCGGTAGAAGCGCCGATCACCTGGTGTTCAACGGGTAAACTATCATCCAGTGCCAACACGGCCATGGCCTGCCCAGAAGCGATATAGGTGTGCAGATATTCCTGCTCGTAGGCTTCATCACCATCGTAGAGATAGGGATAATCACGAAAGACCTGAATACGCAAACGGGCCAGGTCAGTAATATAACGCTGTAACTGCTCACCTTTGACGGTTGTTAATGTGATCGCCATAACGTGGCACTCTCCCCTTTTATCACTCTCCTTGGAACGTCTTTACAAAAAGTGCCAAGGATCAAAATCAACAGATCAAATAATGCCTTAGCATCTAAGGGATAGAAAGTTCTGAGAGCGACAATAACTTGCTGATTTACTGACGTATTGGCACAATTCCCTCCATGAATGAAAGCACAGATAACAGCGTCCAAAACCCTATCAATAAATACACGGAACAGCATAAACGTCGTTTAAGCTGGATGCCTTGGTTGTTCTATCGTTTAAAGGCAAAACACCTGAAATGGGCTGGCCCCTGGCAGCAACAGATTCAGGATGCATTATGCGATTTTGAAACCGTGACCTTGGGTGAACGCTGTTTTATCTCACCGGATGCCGCTATTTTTGCCGAACCGGGTCGGGATATTACCTTTGGTGATCAGTGTTTTGTTGCCGCTCATAGCTTTTTGCATGGTCCCATTGAGATGGGTGATGAAGTTGCCATCAATCACAGTTGCTCGATGGATGGTGGTAAGGCCGGAATCAAGATCGGTAGCCGTACTCGTATTGCCAATCAATGTAAGCTTTATGCCTTTGACCATGGTATGTCTCCTGAGCAGCCGATCTATCAGCAAACCAATAGTTCAAAAGGTATTGTTATTGGTAAAGATGTCTGGATAGGGGCTGGGGCTGGTGTGCGAGATGGCGTAACGATTGGCAATCATGCTGTGATCGGTATGAATAGTATGGTGACTAAGGATGTGCCGGAGTTTGCCATAGTGGCCGGTAATCCCGCACGCATTATTGGTGATCGCCGGGATAAACCCCGAGGTTATATTGAAGAGCTGACACAGCTGGGACAATAGCTTAGAAATCATCGCCCTCTCTGGCAGTTAAGCACGCTTAAAAGTTAAACACCTTCTATAGTAGAAGTAGATATAAATAACCCATATCAAGGAGAAAAGGCATGTCCCTGCATATCTGTTTTGT
The DNA here is from genome assembly GCA_964342385.1 of uncultured Oleiphilus sp. Taxonomy (GTDB): domain Bacteria; phylum Pseudomonadota; class Gammaproteobacteria; order Pseudomonadales; family Halomonadaceae; genus Oceanospirillum. The sequence goes on from CAYFGP010000195.1 coordinate 5,598, forward strand.
CCACGGCAAGGAAAGTGGCCCCTGGGGCAATAAAGGGCAGCTGTTCTCCCGTATCGCCAATGAACGGGGCCATGAATACTCCGCCCTGAATTATCTGTCAGTTGATAACCCGGATAATCCAGAAGCTCGGGTAGCGATGCTAAATGAGTACCTGAGAGAAATGAAGGTGCCTCAACAGGAGCTGGTGCTGGTTGGCTCCAGTATGGGGGGCTATGTGGCAACCCGCGCCAGCCAGAAATTCCCGGCGGCAGGACTGTTTTTGATGGCTCCGGCCTTTGGTATGGAAAAATATCCGTTACAGTGGCCCAAGTTAAATGCCCAACACCGTTTTATTATTCACGGTTTGTTCGATAACACAATTCCCTGGGTAAACAGTAATCAAGTCAGCCAGGAAACGGATAGTCAAATCCATCTACTGGCTGATAATCACCGTTTAAGCGATAGCCTGGATACCATTGAGGAAGACTTTATAGCCTTCCTTGACCCCATTGAGAAAGCACTCGATATGTAGCAACAGCTACATATCGAGTATCAAACAATAACGGGCACACCGCACTATAAACAGGTATCAGGTAAACAGGCGTTACAAAGCTGACAGTCCCAGAGTTAGTGGGTAGTGGGTAGCCATTAGCTGCCAACCACACCACCATCTTTTTTACTGATCACAACAACAGAAGGTCTCGGTGGCATTTTGGGATCAAAGTCCGGCCAGCGGGTCACTGGATCAGAAAAAGTAGATTCCCTGGCAAACTCTGGATACTCCTTAGCGCCATCTGAACCCGGATGCTGAACCGCGATAAACATGGTTTTGTCATCTGGTGTAAAAGCAGGACTGGCCATCTCAGCTCCGACTGGGACACGGAAGAACATACGCGCGGAACCACGACGTTTACCCCGGGTTTCTACCGCCCAGATACCATCGGCAGAGCCACTTTGCCCCCAGTTATCACCCTGATCTGTTGTAACCCATAAACGACCACTGCTATCGACCGCGCCATTATCCGGGGCTATAAACCAATCATCCTGCAGACCTTTTTTATCCACCTCGGCGCTATCATCAGGGTTGATACCATCGGTATGCAGTAGGATATTCCAATGCCCTTCAACCAGTGAGTGATCATTATCATCCGCTCGCAGCTCCAGAATTCGGCCATTCATAGTGTCGTCATCCTCATGGGCGCTATCCCCCAGTAACATGACATACACCGCGCCGTTTTTCTGATTGATAATCACATCTTCCGGGCGATCCAACGGAGTAGCACCCAGTAAATCAGCAGCGATACGAGCATCAATCAGGACATCCGCCTGGCTGTCAAAACCATTTTTCTTGGTCAGCGGACCTTCACCTTGTACTAAGGGTAACCAATGGACACAGCCGGTTTCTTCAAACTTAGCGACATACAAGGTGCCATGATCCAGCAGATCAAAGTTCGCACGACGATTGCTAATATCAAAACGCTTATCAGAGACAAACTTATAGATATATTCACCGGTTTGGTCATCGGCAGAGTAAACCACCACGCGATCATCTACGTTTAACAAAACCGCTGAACCTTCATGCTTAAAACGACCCAGGGCGGTACGCTTGATCGGACGGGCATGGGGATCATAAGGGTCCAGCTCTACCAACCAGCCGTATCGGTTGGGCTCATTAGGTTCTTTTTCGATATTAAAGCGCTCGTGGAACTTGCCCCAATCAAACCATTTGCCCGGCACACCGTAGCGCTTCAGTTTAGCTTTTTCCGGGTGATCTTTTTTTGCGCCCCAGAAGTAACCGTTAAAGTTCTCTTCTGCGGTTAGAATTGTACCCCAAGGAGTGATACCACCGGCACAGTTATTGAGTGTGCCCAGTACATGACGACCTTTAGGATCATAGCTGGTACGCATACGATCATGACCTGCTGCAGGACCTGAGATATCAACGGTGGAAGCCAATGGTGTCACTCGACGGTTATAGGGGCTGAAACGCACCAGATTCCAGCGCCCTTTGCGGTCTTTTTCGATCTCAACAACGGACAGGCCATGAGCAGCCATCTCGATCTCGCACAGATGTTTTTCGTAATCGGCTTTTTTACCCTTCTTGCGGCTATGCTCCGGGAACATCAGCTTACGCGAGGTGTACTCATGGTTCACCGTCAACAGACCACGATCCGGGTTATGGGTGCCGATTGGCAGCGGCAGAAAACCAACAAAATCATTGTTGTAACCAAACTGACGCGCCTGAGCGTAAGGAGTTTGATTTTCAGGGTCAAAATCCGGCGCATCATAGGTCACTGGATCGCCCCAGCGCACCAGAATGTCAGCCCGGTAGCCTTTTGCTACATGGTGAGTACCATCAACCCCTTGGGGAAGGCCGGAAAAAGAAAACTCAGTTTTTGGCTTGTTTTTATCTTTCTTTTTTTTACTGAGCAATCGGTCTGTAATTAAGGCATCTTCTGGATCTTTTTTCGCAATCTTATGCAAAATATCCGTCAGAGCCGGATGCTTTTTTGGACTACTGCGTTTATCTTCATCTGCATCCCAATGCTTATCGACCATGCTTAAATCCTTTGTTCAAATGCTAAGCCACAAAATGTCATTTAGATTCCTGTTCTATGCTGCAAGTGCGAATTTACAATCGGATGACAGAAACAAGACAGCTTGATGGCAATAAGCGAAAGAAAGAATCAAATAGAGATACCTGTTATGACCGTACAGCCCCAACAAAACATTCAGCCTCAACAGCCAAAAAGTATTCTGTATATCCCGGCCCATAAGGAAAACTTTATCGCCAAGGCCAGCCAGCGCGGCGCGGATGTTATTGCTCTGGATCTGGAAGATGCCGTACCAGCAGAATTAAAGGCTCAAGCCAGAGAGCAATTACTACCACTGTGTCAGCAATATCTGGCTCAACAAAAGGTTTGGGTACGGGTGAATAGGCCCTGGACGCTACTGCTCAAAGACCTGGAGCAGATTGTTGATCAACAGGTGTCCGCCATTATCGTGCCCAAAACCGATAATGCAGCCCGTCTGCGTTTTATTGATGAAGCCCTAACGGAAATCGAGCAACAAAAAGGGTTACCTATAGGTCATACCGACATTATCGGCTTTATCGAAAGTGTTGATGGCCTATATAACGCCCGAGAGATTGCCCACGCCAGTCCACGTTTAGTCGGTTTGGGCATGGGTACCGAGGATTTTGCGCTGGCAATGGGGATACAAAACACGCCCAACACTCTATACGGCCCGTGCCAACAACTGGTAATGGCTGCACGTTCAGCCAATATTCAACCTATAGGTCTGGTGGGCTCTATGGCAGAGTTTCGCGACCTGGAACTGTATCAACAGCAGCTTGAGCAGGGTTTTGAGCTGGGCTTTAGCGCCGCATTTTGCATCCACCCCAACCAAGTGACTCTGGTGAATCAGATCTATCAGCCGGATCAGCCTTTAATCGATTGGGCACAACGTATTTTGACTGGTTGGCAGAGTGCACAAAGGGCTGGAGAGGCGGTATTTGAATTAGATGGCAAGATGGTTGATTGGCCGGTAGTAGCCAAAGCACAAAAGATTCTAAGCTTGAGATGAAGAGTAAAAGAAAAACAGATTAAGCGTGATATGCGGATATCAAAGATTGGATTAGCAAAAGCGGAAAAAGCATAAAAAAGAGAGAAAAAAAGGGGACATCCTATGTCCCCTAAGAGCAACAGCCGTTAGGCCTGCATTCGTGTTATCAGCCTGCTATGGATAGCTCACTGAGATAAATATTGCCTGTCCCTCTCTGCTTAGCATCTTCAACGGCTAACAGAGCTTCTGTTGCCAGCTGGGCCGCATTCTTGGACTCATCTTTTAGCGCCATACCGATACAACACGTGGTTATGACATCACTTTGTTTCATCTTCACCGGTTGACGCAGTTCCTGTTGCAGCTCTCTAGCCATCTGCATCAGGGTTATCTCGTTTACGATGTTGTCAGAGAAGATCAGCTCTAAAAAACGATCCCCTTCATAGCGATAGAGGATTCTTTTATGAGCTACTTCACTTTTCTGCAAACGTTCTGCTTGTATAGCCAGAATAAAATCACCTACTGCACGACCATACTTTTCATTCACATCAGCAAAACGATCAAAATCGATAATAAAAGCCGCCACCAAATCTTGCTCAAAACCCTTAGCCAGTCGATTGATCTCAAATGCAGAGCGACATAACAATCCGGTTAAAGGGTCATAATTGCTGGCAGTTTTCTGATCGCTAACAGCACTTCTCTGAAAACCCACTATGGGCTGTTCATATTTTATTGCCCCCATAGCGCACTCCCTTTCAGTCAATCCATTTTGCTCTTTTGCCATTGGCTAGGCTGTTAGCGGTAGTTTTCAAGATAGTTGTCCAATGAACAGGTTTCAGTCTGTTTGATTAA
>CAYFGP010000196.1:0-9804 GCA_964342385.1 uncultured Oleiphilus sp.
AATGAACCTAAAAGTGACAGGCTACTGCTTGTTTATGAAATATCCGGGCTAGAGCAAAGAATGGCGGATTTTCCGGCACTCAGGGCAGAACTGAGTGCCCCAGCTGCAATCGATCAAACGATTAAAAACTTTTTTTTATTTTGACCGCTGAGATAAAATCAAGGTTATGAATTACACTTTGGATAAGTGGCAATCTTGGATTAAGCGCTAGCGTCCTTTGGAGAGAGACCGCAATGTTATTTCAGAACGTACAAAACTATTATGAAAAACTGGTTCTGGAAGCACTGGCAGAGAAAGGCTTTATGTCAGGCTATGAGCAAGGTTATGTGGAAGATATTGCCTGTATCGCCCTGAATAACCTGCCCACCCAGTACATTCGCTTTGAGGTGGATATGGGTTTTTTCCTATCCGGTGAAGATCAAATGTTAATGCGCCAGCAGGTGAATGATGCCCTGGACGAAGCGATTCACTTTATCAACAGTAAGATTACTGCCGATAACTCTAAGCCGGCCTAAAGTCCATAAGTGACGGCAAACAACTTATAGTCTCTCTACCAATCCGGCATTTTTCTGCAATAACGGAGAATGTCGGGGTAAGTGCATACATAAAGCCGATGGACAGACCTCAAAACGCACACTTTGTCCTGAAATCGGCTCACCATCCAGATTAATATTCAGCATCTGCTCAGCATGAATCTCCAACCAGGGTACTCGTCGGGTAATCATCGCATGCTGTAACGCCGCACCACCATCCAGCATTAAATACTGCATGGTTTCAGCTAAAGAACGCTGATCATCCTGAGGTAAAATACTCAGATCCAGCAAACCATCATCCAGACAGGCATCAGGGCATAACTCATGGCCACCACCAGCCTGTCGGCCATTGCCGACCCCCAACACCATAAACTCCCCTTGCCAAGAAAAGTCAGGTGCTTTTACCTTGCCTTCTACCGCTGAAATACTGGTGAACTGGGTCATTCCTGTCAGGAAATAGGCCACACCACCCAGGGCTTTCTTCAACTCTTCCGGGGTAGAGGTGGTAATTTGAGTACCAAAGCCACCCGTCGCCATATTGATAAAATAACGCTCATCCGCTTTAGCAATATCTACGGGAACTGCAGGCAATTCAGCGATCAATAGCAAAGCTTCTAAAGGAGCCAGAGGAATTCGGCAAGCATGGGCAAAATCATTAGCAGTGCCTAGAGGAATGACACCTAATGAAGGCATCTGCAACGGATCATCTGCAGCCATTAAACCATTCACCACTTCATTAAGCGTACCGTCACCACCCGCAGCTACTACGGTATCAATGCCTAATTGACGGGCTTCACGGGCTAAACGTCGAGCATCACCCTCTTCCCAGGTCACCCGGACATCAATTTTACACTGCTCTGTACGTAGCAATCTGACGGCATCTCGTATAGCAACGTTTTGCGCTTCCTTTCCGTGCAGAATAATACGTATATGTCGAACAGAACTCTGCAGATCAGTCTCAACCACGGTTTTGCCCCAATTTATTCACAACAGCTTACTGTGTATAAGACTACGTGATAACCAGAAATTTTGAAAAGGAAAAAGTCTGTGGATAACTCTTGAATAAGTTGGGACTTTAATGGGACTTTTTTGTGAACTCCCAAAATTGAGTGCTGTGAAAAAGCACACGCTTAAAACCATAATGCTCAGATAGCCACTAAAGAACTGTATATAAAAACATACAAAACTGCTTGTTTTTACAGTATTTAATTCACACCAATATGATTAAGCACTGCCTTATCCCTTATCCAGCCAACTAAACCGTGAACATCACCAAGTATGCACAGTAACACTGCAAAGCATTGTGGATAATATTTGGACAAGTATCCAAACCCTATGATTCATCCACTTCTGACAGCACTGTTCAAAAAACAACCAGCTACAAAAAACGACGAGAATCCTCCAAACAGGCACTAGAGAAATAGCGGTAAAACCGCTAATCTCACTCGCTTCTTTATTTACCAGATGGGAACTACGGGAAGACTCATGTCTGACATCATCACTCTGACCGACTTTTTAAACAAAACCGGCGCTAATATCCGCGTCTTTGATATGGGACGCAGAGTTTCTGTGGTGTCACCACAAACTTTTTCAAAATTTGAGCAGTGTGAAATCCCCTACGCGCAGCCTTATATGTATCACGCTAAGCTGGGCATTTTATTCTGGTACCCACAGGCACCGGAAAAACACTTTATCTGGTTCCTGCAGTTCCCGCTGGACGAGCAGGGTTTTATCATTCAAGCCGCTCGGGATGATTTTCTAAAACGCCTACTGGAAACCATTGGCCAAAGCGCACAATCCCAACAGGAAAACAGTGAAGGTGCTGAGCAAGCCCCCAACCTGATGAAGGATAACCCCCTAGCCTTTACGCCAGATCAGGAACGCCTGGCTATTTTCAACGCCAAAGCCAAACTGGCTCTGGGCCAGCCGGCTTCGCAATATCATGATCAGGCAGAAGAATACTTCACCGGTCAGCGCGAAATTGATGATTGGGAAGATGTGGGCCTACAAGGTATTGCTGACTTTACCGCTCGTTTAGAAAAACAGGATAATGCACAACCACTGGCACAAAATATCCATCAGTTCCCGGATATTCCTTATAGTGCTCTATGCCGTTGCCTGGAGAATGAAACGCTGGATCACAAGCTGACCAGTGCTATTTTACAGCGGGCTCTGCCATTGGCAGATGAAGAAGACAGCGATAGCATCACACTATCGGCCAGTATTCGTGCTATCGGTAATACTCAGGCTCCAGCGATGCGCGCTCAACTGATCAAGGCTGCGCTTGAAGGCCCCCATGGGCAGAATACGGAAGTGCTGACAGTAATCGCAGCCCGCGCCTGGGAAGCATTGGAAGATCCAGAGCTGCTGAAACTGTATCTGGAAAAGCTGGCGACCTGCCCAGCCGGTGAAGAAGCCTTTATCAAGATTGTACGCGATCTGATCTTTGTCCCCGGCTTGCGTACTTTGATTATCGCCCAATTCCGCAACCCGGATCGCAGTGAGGCACTGGCTAATGCGATCGGTATGCTGATGAATACCAATGTGTCATAAGCCACTTAAATCATCTCTTTAACTGCTACGTCATACTGAAATGACTGTTCCAGTATGAATCACTATTTCAGTATCGATAATAAATTTAAGTCCGGTAGATCTCACCATCGACCGGGCTTTACTTTTGGCGCATTGACAAAGTGCTTACTTAACGAGTCACTTTTGCATCGCTGCTACCTGAGTTACCTTCAAACACAGCAGATCTGAAAAAGTAACAATTCGGGTGTAACACGAGTGCAAGTATCCAAAATGCTAACGACTTGATTAACCGGCCAAAATCGGTGGCAACTGCCACTGTAAAACTAAGCTGATCAATAGCACCAGATACGCTCCCCCAATTAATGGGCTACGCTGCAACAGGAAGCCCAAGCCGCCCATCACGACAAATGCCAGCCAGCAGATCCCCTGAACAAAAGCAGTCCAACCGTAAGTTGCCAGGGTTTGGCCCGATTGCACTAAAACGGACTCCCCTAAACCCGACTGCATCTCCGCAATCGGTATGCCTATAGAGCCTTGCTCAGACCAGACCAGCCACCACTCCTGTAGCGAGAACAACGCCAAAGGTAAAATAAAAAATGCCGGTAACATCAGCACAAACAGGTTATAGCTGGGGTACCCTTTTGATACGGCTCTTTCTTCCATATCCACTGAGAATTCGTTTACAGACGATGCTTGTAAAGACACCTGCTCTCCCTCCTGTTTAACGCGCTGAACTTATCCCATTGGAAAAGCTCAAAATTTAACAACCCGACGTCATCAGTCCGGTTTTGAGGCCGGATAGCATAGAAGCACTAGATGACAGAGAGATGATCATTAGAATTCAATCTTGTTTCACATCACTTACTATTGAAAAAGCAAAAGCTATACCAGAAATTCAACATTTAAATCAGGCATAGCCGATCCCCATTTTTCGGGCCATAATGTGGGCACTAGGCTGCCCTTCAGAGGAACCGATATGCTGCTAAATGAAGCCCAAGCTGCTTTATCTGAATTGATTGAAGCGTTGCATGAATCACTGGATGACTATCAGGACAACCTGCAGCGTCTGCACCATTCTGAGATTGCACAGGAGTTTAATGGTGCAATGAACCATAGAAGCCGACTGGTCGAACAGCTGGAGCAGGATGCGCATCAGCAACTGAACCTTCGCCCAAGAGCAGCGGATACCGACCGGGAAGACTTTCATCATATCTGGAGCAAGATCAAAAGCCTGGTGATGGATGAACAACATATCCTGTTACAGGAACGGGCAGAACAAGAACGCCAACTGCTCGCTTTTACGGCTCGTTGCCAAAGTTATGACTATCCTGAAAGTATCCGCCAGCAATTGGATCAACTGCATGATCATCTGGCCGATCAGTTGGAACAGATTAAACAGTTCCAGCACAACGAATAGTCTGAGGACAGGCTTTGCTTTCCTCAGCGTGATTACGCGGGGGAAGCACCATGACACTCTTCGCCATTAGCGCTTTAGTCGCCATTTTTCTACTGACGTTGCTGAACAGCCTGCGTTTTAAGTCAGTATTAAAGACCTTGTTGTTTCGCATTCGCCAACAAGACCCGGACTGGTATGAACGTATTGATGGCGAGCACTTCTTTTCCGGCCCAGCCAATGACAATAAACAGCTCAGCCTATTTAACTATATTGCTCTGAATCGTTTTGAGAACCATCCCGACCCGATCATTGTGCAGAAATGCCGACGCCTACAGACGCTGTTCAAGCGCTGCATGAGATGTCTAACCCTGCTCTTTTCCTATATCTGCTTGCTGCTGATCTATGTGGGTAGCCACTAAAAATACGACCCCAACGATCCAGGTCTACAGGTTAAAACTTGGTTTTTAGAATCACTTTTATAACAGCTAAAGCAGACCGATGTGATAAAGTAGTCCACAGTCAGCCCGCTTAAAAATGAGAGAGTTATATGGATGTAAAAGACCAGTTCTGTATCGCCCGTCAGGCTATCTGTGACCAACACCTACAAGTCAAGGCGTACGAGCTGTTATATCGAGCCTCTCACCAAGCCAATCATGCGGAGATTATTGACCCGCACGAAGCCACGGCACGGGTTACCGGCCAGGCATTACTGGACTATGGGTTAGATAAGATCGCACCTAATCAACAAATCTATATCAACCTGAGCGGTCATTGGATCAAAAACAACGAGCTATTACCTGTCGCGCGTATTAAGAACCGTATCGTGCTACAGATCCCGCGTAATATTCAGCTGAATGATCAACTGGTTGAGTCTTTACGCACCATTCGTCAGAAAGGTTTCCAGATCGCACTGGATGACTACCACCACAACGATCCCCGTCGTGTTTTGCTGCCCGATGTAGATATCGTTATTGTGGAAACCCAGAATCAATCCTTCCCTATTCTGGAGTTGGTGCAAGAGTTCTTAAGTCAATATTCTGTAACGACCGTGGCAGAAAAGATTGAAAGCTGGGCCGATTTTAATCAGCTTAAAACATTGGGCTTTGATCTTTACCAGGGCTACTTTCTTTCTCGCCCGGAAACGCTGGAACAAACCAGCCATAGCAATAACCGCATGGTGATGACCCGTTTACTGACTATGCTGCTGGACGATAGAAGCAGTGTTGATCAGATTGAGAATATGATTACTCAGGAGCCATCACTGTCTTACCGTTTAATTAAATTTATTAACTCACCGGTTTACAGGCTGCCCAATCGCATTGATAGCCTGCATCAGGCCATTGTCTATATGGGCATGGAAACCCTACGTACTCTGGTCTCTATTCTAGTCTGGTCCCGTAACAGCCATAAAGCCTATGCCGTTTTACCTCTGCTGCTGACCCGTGCCAAAGCCTGCGAACTGATTGCCAAGCAGCAAGGTTTAGCACCAGCTGATCGTTACTTTACTCTGGGCTTTTTATCCCTGTTGGATGTCGCATTGGATCACCCCTTGGATACCTTGATTGCAGAGATGTCGCTATCAAAAGAGATGGAAGAGGCATTACTGGAAGACAGAGGCCCAGCCGCCAGCCTGCTGAACCTGATTCGGTTATGGGAGCATGCCGACTGGGAGTTACTACAACATCACCCTCTGTATGATCCACAGGAAACGCCACAGCTGATGTTACAGGCACTGGAATGGGCTAATAATACCGAGCAGGCTGTTAGGGATTGTAATTAAGCTCAGCAGTATCGAACTATCATCAAAATCGACAGAAACTGAGTAACAAAGAGCGGTTATCGCGGCTGAACAGCGTCATCATTAAAAGCGAGGGGAGAAAGGTATCTCCCTATCACTCATATCATTACTGATCCCTTGTTCTACAAAAGTGGGCAGTTTTTGTGCTTTTCGATCAAGCACACCGCATTTTTTCAATGCCTTACGCAGATTGGGTTGCTTACCAAGATATTCCCACACCGTCCTGATGCAGTTAATTTGCTGTGAGCCATCTGAAGAAAAGCCAACCAATAACCCTGGTAGATAGCGCGGTTCTTCATGTTCAGATGGATACAGATACGTTGTATTCAGACTTCGTCCCTGCCCCTGCTCTCTTTCATAAATCACAATCCGATTACAGCCCTCACTGACAATACCTGAGTACTTCAATCGAGCTGGTAACATGTAGACCTCATCCAAATGCCGTTCAACGGTCTTTGACAACCAGCGGCCATTATCCTGATAAATACGAGCCAGAGAGCGAATACAATAATCCTGTGTCGGGTCTGGAATAATGTAAGTGAAGTAATAGCCCTCGTGCCGCTCAAAAAAGCCCGCTACAGTACTGCTGTTATCGGTTAGATTATCAACAGTGCGCTGAAAGCGATCCTTTTTCTGATTAAACCTCGGCGGTCTGACACGAATAATCTCCCGAAACCGCTCGGGATCTAAAAGGATTTCATGCTCTTCCACGCCAAAAAAATCACAAATCTTACGCAAGCTGGCCAGAGAAGGTTCTGAATGCCCATTAAGGTATTTGCTGAACTGTTGACGATTGATCCCCGCACGTTGGCAAATATTAGAGATTGAGTGACCATAGCTGCACAGCAAACGTAGATTTTCAGACAGAAATGACTGTGACATATGCCCCTCTCTATTAACACTGTATTAGCATTTTTATGCTACTTGATGCTATTAGCATACAGATAGCATCAGTTAATTTCATGCCTCTCCATACAAAAATCGAATAATCACTCGTATTATAAAGTTAATACTTTCATAGACAGGAATGAGCTTAGTAGTCATATCCTGGACTAGATCTTCTGGAGATGGCCTCATGCCTTCTGATTCAACACATACTGATTTAAAGCTGGGCCTGGATTGGTTAACTGAAAACCCGCAAATAAAACATATTACTGCAGCGGTAACTGACCTGAACGGTGTATTAAGAGGGAAGAGACTGCCTGTAACACAAGCTAAAAAAATTCTTAGCGGCAGTATGCGTATGCCTCCCTCAATGCTCTCCAGCGATATCTGGGGGGAGGATGTTGAAGATAATCAATATGCTGATTTAACCGGTGACAGCGATGGTGTTTGCCAACATACCGGCAGAGGATTTCTGCCTGTTAATTGGACATCGACACCCCATGCTTTTCTAACACTTTGGATGACAGACGAAGAGGGTAACCCCTTTTCCGGTGATCCACGGGGTGCCTTGGCCAGTGTACAGAATAGCTATGCGGAACTAGGCCTAACTCCTGTTGTTGCCACTGAACTAGAGTTTTATCTATACAGCCTTGAAGACGGTAAGCCCGTTGCACCTTTTGCCCTCAATAAACAACGACAATTCAATACAGCAGGTCTGCTATCCATCGATGAAATGGATCAGATGGAAGAGCTGTTCAATGAGATCTATGCGGCCAGCAAAGCACAAGGAATTTCAGCAGATACCGCAATATCTGAAGGCGGAGCCGGTCAATATGAGATCAACCTGAATCATATCGCCGACCCTTTAACAGCCGCAGATAATACCGTACTGTTCAAACGCATCATTAAGGGTGTGGCACGGAAGTTTGGTTATGGTGCAACATTTATGGCTAAACCTTATGGTGACCGGGCTGGTAGCAGTATGCATGTCCATTTCAGCGTCATTGATCGAGAAGGGAACAATATCTTTGATAACGGTAGTGAAGAAGGCTCTGACAAGTTAAAGCATGCTGTCGCGGGTTTATTGGCAGCATTACCACAGCTCACCCTAATTTTTGCCCCACACTACAACTCATATCGGCGCTTCAGGGCACACTCACTGGCTCCCACCAATATTAACTGGGGTTATGAGAACCGAACAGCAGCCATTCGCATTCCTGGTGGCCCAACTTCAGCACGGCGAATTGAACAGCGAGCCGCAGGTGCAGATGCCAACCCCTACTTGGTATTAGCCGCTCATTTAGGTGCAGCACTACACGGCATAAAGAACCAACAGCTCCCGCCGGCTCCTATTGAAGGCTGGAATTATGATCGTTCAGAGGCCAGTGTTCCAACCGAGTGGAGCCATGCTATTGATCTGTTCGAAAGCGGTGAGATCGCACGTTCCATCTTCCACCCTGCATTGCATAAACAACTGATCAGCCTTAAACGCCATGAGGTGGTGGTGTTCAAACAACAGGTATCGCGCTTCGAATATGATAGTTATCTAGAAGAAGCCTGAGAGTAGAAACACTTCCTGGCAATTCAGATAGCAACTGAATTGCCAGAATGAAAACCCTAAAGACCCAATAAAGCTTAACTCTCAGTAACAAATCTAGGAGTATCCCGTCCACTATGCCGTCTGTGATAACGCAGGCTATTCAGGCAGAACAGTAAGAAACCGATCCAAATCAAGGTAAAGGTGACCATACGCTCGGCATCGACTGTCTCACCAAAAACAAAAGCCCCAATCAGGAAATACAACGTCGGTTCGATATATTGCAGCACCGCCACAACCGTCAGGCTCTCCAATCTCGGCACACCCATGGAAAATAGTCCGAGAGGCAAAAGTACAACCGGTGCGACCATCATCAGCAACCAACGCTCATCCCACTGTGCTTGCATAAAACGTCCTTCATCACCCAATAGCAGCAGATAGCCCACCGCAATAGGCAGTACAAACAGTGCTTCAATGGTCAGGCCGTTCAGAGTATCGATACGGATCTGCTTTTTGATTAAGGCGTAACCGGCAAATGCCAGCGCGATCCCCACCGTTAACCAGGGAAATTGGTTCAGATTCAGACAGGCATAAGCAAAACCAGTCAGACAAAAGCCTATCGCTAACTTCTGTAAGCCATTGAGCTTTTCGCCCAGGTAAAACACACCCACTAAGATGCTGATAATGGGGATCAGGAAAAAAGCCAGGCTCACCATCAACACCTGGCCATGTGTCACGCCCCAGGTGTTTAGATACCAGCTGGTAGAGATACATAGGGTCGACAGCAGTAACCAGAGAAAACTACGTCGATCTTTTAGCAGCTGAAATACTTTAAATTCTCGTCGGGTCAACACAAACAATAGAGCAAATACCGGTAATGACCAGATTACCCGCATGGCAAAGATCTCTGTGGCCTGAATATCTTCATACAGAAACTGATAAAACAGAGGCGTCAGCCCCCAGGAGATATACGCCAGAGTGGTACAAACTAAGCCAACCTGAGAGAACAAAGCTTTCATTACCGGGTGATAACCTCATATCAATCGCTGCAGTTCACACAGTAACTGCTGCACAATGAAAAATAAATTCAAAAAGACTTAACTGAACAGCGCGGAAAAACGAA
>CAYFGP010000197.1:0-9689 GCA_964342385.1 uncultured Oleiphilus sp.
ATAAAAAGGCTGTTGAAGGCGATTTGGAGAGATGGTATCTACACGAGCCTCACTCCGAATCGCTCTCTGAGCACAATCCAAGAATGATGTGAGGTCTTAATCCTCAGCGAAATGTCCTCTTAACACCTCTAAAAACAGCTCACGGGCTTTGTTTGGTTGTGCTGTCTTTTTGCTTACCGCTGCCATTGGCAAGAGGTAGTTACGTAGCTCAGGCACTACCGCACGAATCTGTCCAGATTCCACGTATTGCTCTGCGTATGCTTCTGGCAAAAAGCCCATATACAAACCGGATAGAATCATTGCCAAACGCCCCTCGTAGAAATAAGCCTTACCGGCCAGTTTCAGGCCTGACATCTGCTCCTCTACCGCTTCATGGGGTTTTAGACCCGCATGCACCAATGGGATCTCGCTGATCACCTCATCGGTAATCTCTTCCTCTGGCAGTTGAGCCGCGGGGTGTTTAGTGCTGATATACAAGCGACAGATATCGGTATAGATATCAAAGTAATCCAAACCTTCCAACTTACGGTGACAGGGGATAAAGCCCACATCTACCATATCGTTCAGCACCATGCGTTCAATCTCAGCCATGGAAGCCACATCAGAAGAGATCTGCACGCCCGGAGCTTGCTCGTAGAAAGCACTGACTAACTCTGGAAAGGCACAACGCTCATCCAGACTAATAGCGTCGGAGAGTACGATCTTCAGCTCACCGGTCAGGCTGCTATTCAGATTGTTCACCGTCACACGGAACGCATCCAAGGACTCTAACAACTGCACTGTCATCTCATAGATGATGGCTCCCTCTTCCGTCAGAGAGAAACCCGCCCGGCCACGCTTACACAGCACCAGATTTAACCGGGATTCCAGATTGGAGATATGCAGACTAATGGTGGAACGGCCAATATTCAGTGCCGTTTCTGCCGCTGAAAAGCCACCGCAATCCACTACGGTCTTAAAGACTTTTAGCTGCTTAATTTCGTAATCACCCACCTGACCCAGAGAGTAATTTTTTGTGCTCATAGATGCCTGTCACTCAAGAATAATTTTTTAATAATAATAGGTTATGGGCCTCACTTTCAGTGATGAGTCTAGCAGAGGGCCTTTCATTATTAACAGCTATTTTATTGATACTGGATGAATAAAGTATGGTTTTTTCGTAACTTAGCACCTGAGCCTGTTTGACCGGGGGAAAATGCTGCGAAAGACCAAGCGAACATCGAACCGCACATTTTCACAAACGCCTGGAATGGCTCTATTTCAGTCATAGCTTCAATAATGCAATACAGTTTCAAAATTGCAGACAAAAAACAGCACCAAATAGATGTAGTGCAAACATAAACTCTAATAATAAGCGACAACCAAAATGACAAAGAGATCAGAAACCCTCTCGGCTAATAGCCCAAAATCGAATATGGAAAAAGGCCATATGGATGCCTTTTGGATGCCCTTTACCGCCAATAGGGACTTTAAAGCCGACCCACGCATCATCAAAAAAACTCAGGGTATGTACTGCTATACCGATGATGACCGTGAGATTCTGGACGGTACCGCCGGGTTATGGTGTGTAAACGCCGGTCACTCACGACAGCAGATCGCCGATGCGATAGCCCAGCAAGCCAGCACTCTGGATTACAGCTCACCTTTTAACTTTGGCTACGATATCGCCTTTGAGTTTGCTAATCGCCTGGTCCAACACACTCCAGGTGATCTAAACCGAGTATTTTTCACCAACTCAGGCTCCGAAGCGGTAGAGAGTGCCCTCAAGATCGCGCTGGCTTATCAGGTTGCTAGAGGTAATCCACAAAAGCAGAAGTTTATCGGCCGGGATATGGCCTATCACGGCGTAAATTTTGGCGGTATTTCCGTCGGTGGTTTAGCACCAAACCGCACCGGTTTTGGTTCTCTGTTACCAACCGATCACCTACCGCATACGCTGGACCTGGAAAACAACGCTTTTAGCCAGGGTTTGCCTCAACATGGCGTTGAAAAAGCTGACGCCCTGGAGCAACTGATTCAAGCCCATGGCGCGGAGAATATCGCGGCGGTAATTGTTGAGCCGATCAGTGGTGCCGGCGGTGTTATTCTGCCACCGGAGGGTTATCTGCAGCGCTTAAGAGAGCTATGTGATCAACACGATATTCTGCTGATCTTTGATGAAGTAATTACCGGCTGGGGTCGTGTTGGCGATGCTTTTGCCGCAAATGTATTTGGCGTTACACCGGATATGATCACCTCAGCTAAGGGCATCACCAATGGTGTAGTACCAATGGGTGCGGTATTTGTCTCCGATAAGATTCATAACACAGTGATGGATGCTGCTCCAGAAGGTGCCATTGAATTTTATCACGGTTATACCTACTCCGGTCATCCTATCGCCTGTGCTGCCGGTTTAGCCACTCTTGATATCTATGAGCAGGAAGGCCTGTTAACCCGTGCCAGCGGTGATATCACCGAGTATTGGCAAAGTGCTCTGCATAGCCTGAGAGATCTGCCACAAGTGGTAGATATCCGTAACTTCGGTTTATTAGGCGCAGTACAGTTTGCTCCTGAGGCATTGGGCTCCGTAGCACCCGGTCTGGAGTTGATCAAACGCTGCTATAACAACGGCATTATGGTACGCACCATGGGTAACAGCCTGGCGATGTCACCACCACTGATTATCACCGAACAACAGATCGACCAGCTGATAGCGACTATCAGAAAATCTGTGTTAGAGATGGCGGCTTAAATCTTTTTCAAGCTTGTATCTACCCTATCAAACATTAAGCCAATCAACTGAACTAACCAGCCTTAACATGCGCCTGAAATTATCCAGGCATACCCCTTACAGGGTATTCATTTACCTTAAAACCTATGAGCGATATTTTTTAATTTTTATATGACCAGTAGCAGGAAAACCCACTATTTGTAATGTTTGTTCACCGTAAAACTTTACTGCGATTTGATGAGGTTTTTCACAACAGAGGATCTCTCTAAACTACATCCATGGCTTGAGGAGATACAGCGGACAATATCTCCTCGATCCATTGACCTCTATGTTCACACCCCTTGGGGTTGTGCCTTTTGCTCGGCCAGTCACTGTCGACACCCTGCTGACTGGATTGTTTGTACCCGGTTGATTCCTCGCGATCAACTGGGTCTTTTTTTATCTGGCTTCCTCTCCCAACTCCAACTCTCTTAACAAATACCGACCAGGCCAAGAGAACGGTAGTTCCAAACGATAATATCCTCGATTCAGCTGATCTCTTTATTTTTTAATAGTCAAAAAAAGAGGCCATAACTTTCGCTATGGCCTCTTCGCTAGTTACCCATCAACTATATGTTTTGCTCTACTTCACTTTAACTTATACCACATCCATATCCGGTTCTTTCTTATATGGAATACGGAAGAAGATCACGTAGAACACAGGTACCGCAATCAGGGTCAGGATAGTGGCGAAGCCCAATCCAAACGAGATCACTACTGCCATCCCTTCAAAGAAGGCATCAAACAGTAGCGGTACCATACCAAGAATCGTGGTAATCGCAGCCATACATACCGGACGCACACGACTCACTGCCGAGTGGAATACCGCATCATACGGTTCCCGGCCCTGGGACAACTCGTAGTTGATCTGATCCAATAGCACGATACCGTTTTTCACGATCATCCCCGATAGACTCAGGAAGCCCAGCAGTGCCATAAAGCCAAAAGCGGCATCCATTAGCAGCAGACCAGACGATACACCGATCAATGCTAATGGCACACACAGCCAGATTACCAGCGAGGATTTAAAGGAGTTAAACAGCAGAACTGTGATGATAAACATAAACAGGTAGCCCATTGGCAGGGAGCTGAAGATGTTTTCCTGTGCATCACGGGCGCTTTCAAACTCACCGCCCCACTCCAGTTCGTAACCACGAGGTAATTCAATCCCTTCGATCTGAGGACGGATACGTTTAAATACCGCATCAGTGGTTTCATTTTCCAGGATCAGCGGATCACCCATCACGGTAATAGAACGCTTGCGGTTACGACGCTCGATAATCGGATCTTCCCACACCAGTTCAAAGCCGGTTACCAGGCCACTTAATGGTACATAGCTTTGTGTTGCCTGGCTGTAGACCTGCAGATCACGTACCTGCTCGATAGACAGACGCTCCTGTTCTGGTGGCTGCATGATAATCGGAATCAGCTTACTGCCTTCACGATAAACACCTACCTGAGCTCCACTGAAGTTCATCAGCAGCACACGGTCGATATCTTTCTTGCTGATACCTAAACGACGGGCATGAGATTCATCAAACTGTGGACGCAGTACTTTAACTCGCTGACGCCAGTTATCTTTGATGCCTTCGATACCACCATCGGCTGCATAGATCGCTTTTGCTTTCGCGGACAACTGACGCAATACTTCTGGATCAGGACCGATAAAACGCGCTTCGATCTTAGAACCCGCCGCGGGGCCTAACATCAGACGTTCCAGTTTAAATTCAAGATCGCTATGGTTTGCCGACAGGTAACCGTGAACCTTTTCAATCAGTTCAGGAATATCATTACCATCATTCGCGCGTACCACGATCTGGCTATAACTGCTGGACGGCTGCGTCGCGTTATAGGTCAGCATAAAGCGTGGCATACCTTCACCTGTAGTCGATGCCGCATACATGACACGCTCATCTTTTAGGATAAAGGCCTGAACATCTTCCACCCGTTGATAGGTATCATCGATATGACTACCTTCTGGCAGTTCCATATTGACAAAGAACAGCGGTGTCGTGGATGGTGGGAAAAACGCCTGCTTCACAAACTGGAAGTAGTAACCAGCACCGTACAGAGAACCGATCAGCAGCAGTACGGTAATCCAACGGAAACGCAGTGCAGCTGACAACAACGCTTTATAAACCGTAAACAGCACGCCCTTGTATGGATCTTCAATCTCATGCTCTTCTTTAATCTCCTGTTTAAAGAACAGATCACAGAAAAAAGGCGTCAAAGAGATTGCGGTAAACCAGCTTAACAACAAGGAGATCAGCAGTACCTGAAACAGGGAACCAACAAACTCACCCACGGAATCTGGTGACAGGCCAATCGGTGCAAAAGCCACAATCGCAATAATGGTTGCGCCCAATAGCGGCCATTTGGTTTGTTTGACCACATTTTCAGCAGCTTCAAGCTTACTGTAGCCACGCTTAAGGCCGATCAAGACCCCTTCTGTCACCACAATGGCATTATCCACCAACATACCCAGAGCGATAATCAAACCACCCAGAGAGATACGTTGCAGGTTAATGCCCAGGTACTGCATGACAATAAAGGTACCCAGAATGGTTAACAGCAAAATCAGGCCAATCAGAACCCCAGAGCGCAGGCCCATAAACAACAGTAGAACAACAATTACGATCCCCACCGCTTCAGCCAGATTCAACAGGAAAGACTGAACGGATTTATCCACTTCATGGGATTGGAAGTAGATAGGATTCAGTTCGATACCTACCGGCTGCTGGTATTCCAGATCAGCGATACGCTGTTCCAGTTCTTTACCGACTTTAACCACGTTAACACCGGTAGAAAAAGAGACGCCTAACAGCAGTGCAGTTTCATCATTAAAATCCACTCGTTGTTCAGTTGGATCTTGATAACCACGGCGTACTTCCGCCACATCACGCAGATAGATACTATTGCCGGAAACAGGACTGGTCAGCAGAAGGTTTTCCAGTTCACTGATATCCTGAAATTCTCCGGTTGGATGAATACGGATATACTCAGAACCCACCTTAATACGGCCCGCATTGGATACCGCATTCTGATTACTCAGCAGTTGATCCAGTTGACCTGTGGTAATACCCAACGCTGTTAACTTAGCACGGGAGATCTCGATAAAGATCTGCTCCTGCTGCTCACCGGCAATGGCTACTTTGCTAACACCCGGCACCAACACCAACTCACGACGCAGAAAATCCACGTAGGACTTCAGATCACTGTAGTGATAACCCTGCCCCGTTACTGCCAGCAGTACACCGTAAACATCACCAAAGTCATCGACTACTGCCGGTGATGAGGTACCTTGCGGCAGCTGAGGTTTTAAATCACGCATTTTCTTACGCAATTCATCCCAGATCTGATTCAGATCCTTACCCCGATAGGTATCTTTAACCGTTAGCTGAACCTTGGAATAACCCGCTTTGGTGGTTGAGACCAACTTATCCACGTAAGGCAGATTCTGAATCGCCTGCTCAATAGGATAAGTGACCTCTTCCTCAACCTGCTCCGGTGTAGCACCAGGATAATAGGTGATGATCAAGGCATCTTTAATGGTAAATTCAGGATCTTCCAACTGTCCGAGCTTGGTAAAGGAGATCGCCCCACCCACCAGGAGTATCAGGGTGAACATCCAGCTGGAGACTTTTTTCTCGATAAAATACTTAGCGATACTCACTTATAGGCCTCGCTCTTTTACCCAGGGACGTACTTCCATGCCTTCGCGCATCGCATGTACACCTGCAGTGACAATCTGCTCACCCTCTTTCAGGCCATCAATCACCTGAATTTGAGAGGACTGGAGCTCACCCACAGTGACTTCACGCTTACTTAACAGATGAGTTTCTGGGTTATAGATCCAGACTGCTCGTGTCTTCTCTTCCAGAGATTGATCCTCTGGCGTAAACACGGCCTCCACCGGGACTAACCAATATTGAGGCTCACCCAACAGCACATTGGCATTCACCTGTACTTCTGCAGTCATACCGGGCAGCAGTAACAAATTATCCGCATCTGGATCAGGGCGAGGCATCGTCAGAGTCACTGTGTAACTCTTAGTATTCGGGTCAGGGTTAGTTGAGTGGTCTTTATACGTCGCGGTAAAAATCTCACCCGGCATACTGTCCACTGTGATGTTAGGCTGGTAGGTGCGATCATTATTCTGAATGCGAACAATAAAATCTTCCGGCACCTGGAACTGCACATCAATGGACTCGGCATCTTCCAACTTCACAATCGGGGCCGCCGCGTTAACAAATTCAAAGTTGTCCGCGTAAACCTTAGCAATCACACCACTGAATGGCGCATAAATTTTGCTGTAAGAAAGTTGGTTTTTAGCCTGCTGTAAAGCAGTGGCAGCCTGCTTTACCGTATTATTGATCTCATCCAACTGAGACTGGGTTGCAGCTCTCTGTTTGACCATTGCACTGATGCGTCGCTGCTGCAGTTTAGCCAGATCATATGCGGTTTGGCGCTGACTGATATTCAACTTAAAGTCTTTATCATCCAAGGCTGCTAACAGTTGCCCTTCCTTGACCTCTTGCCCAGGTACTACAGGCAAAGTTTCCAACTGCCCTGCCACCCGGAAAGTCAGATCGGTTTCCTCACTGGCGACAAACTCCGCCGGGAAATAACGCATAGCAACACTCAGGCTACCAATAGTACTGAGTTTAACCGGCCTGATAACAGGCTCTCGTTCCACAGTTTCCTGCTCCGGTTTACAGCCTGATAAAAACAGGCTTGCTACTAGCGCACAGGTTAAAGCCAATAGACGAGGTCGACAGGGCATCTTGGATTCCTTAAGCGTCTTGTTTATTTCAAAAAAGTGTCAATACACACTTACACAAAAGTGTTTCGATATCTTTCGGCCAACGGCTGAAGATTGAAATCATCTGCTAAAAAGAAACTTTTGTGTGAGTGCTTAAATCAGGCACCACGATCTTTACTATAGATAAAGTATGATGACTTCACTGTGAAAGAAGGAGAAAGTTCACAGGATAAGGGTGTTATTAAGCACACCTAAAGCCCTAAACCTCATCTGGCTCTGACAGACTGAAGTGAACATTCCCAAAAGGGATGATAGAGGCAGCTCTTCATTCGAGAAAGCTAAATTATTCATCAAATTAATTTATTTGATTAACTTAGACCAATGAGTCCAGTTTTACCACTAACAATCTATTTTTAAAGATAAAACTTGATAAGAGGAAATGTGCTTGATGCCTGGACTCAAGCGGCTACTTAAGCCCAGGATACGCAGATTAAAGTGCGGATAAATTAATTAGATAAAATCGTTTTTAGCGCTTGGGCATGTTCTGCTGCGGTATGGCCCAGAGAGGTTAGGTAGCCACCATCTTCCTGAGTAATTAATCCTTTAGCGAAAAGGCGTTTTGCCGCTTCAATCATCTCTGGATCGGCATCTGAATGAACTTTAACCCCCTGCTGCATACTTGAGAGGTTAAACTGGATCAATATATTGACTTCCTGATGTTGCTCTTCCGATAAACGCATCAATAGGTCCTCTTTCTTGTTTTAGGATCCAAGGAATAGGTCCCAAATAAAAACGCCTTTAACTTCCGTTTCCGTCTCTACTGATTCCTGACGGAAAAGCAGCGAGGTGTTTTATCTGGGCAAATACGTCACTTGAACCATTCAGTGACTTCACTGCTACTGTAGCAAGTTTCTCAGCTCAGAGTTAAGAAAAATCTCACTAAAATTAAAAAGTTATGCTCCAGGCTGTGGCAAATCAGGTAAATGTCATTCAAAGATACTCCAGACCTTTAAAATCTATCGCTCCTAAGAAACTACCCACTGAAGAACATACGACAGATTCAGAGACAGCCGGCCCACAAGAGCAACTCTGAAGATTGAGAGGCCACTCATCTATAGACACTCTGATCATCTGAAAACAATCTGTTACCTTGAGACCGTGGCCTACCGCTAAGCAGCGACACAAAACTTTGAACGCTACCAGCCGCACAAATTATTCAATACCTACCTTTATATTTAATTATTCCCGACACATTAGCTTTACTAAGCCATATATTTTATTTAAATGCGTGTAAAAACATTCTGTCATGTCCCTTAAGCCCTTCAATCTTTCAACCTTTAGTTAATAGTAAGTTAACCCCCTCTTAACTTCTGCTCTGTTAGAATCACCCTCAATCGCACTTACAGCTAAGAAGATCTGTTAAATCTACTCATTTTATATACCATGAATATCGAATCGTTATTACTTACCGCAAAGAAAGTGTTCCGCTATTCTCCAGCTAGAAGACGACGGGCATCCCGCTTTATTTCAGAGAAGGTGTCGTTGAAATACTTGGCATTTACACTGCTGTTAGCCTCTGCATCAGCACATAGTGAACCGACCTCTATTCGTGATTCCGCAAGGGCTTCAGCAGGTATCGCCATCTGGGAAGCTCTTAATGATCAAGATATCCAGGCCGCTCATTTCAGCTATGAATTCTCACCGATGGAGGGTTTTTACTCTGCTCGTCCAACCCTGATGATGATTTATGCGGAAGGAGGAAATATCCATATATCTGCAGGATTAACAAAAGAGATGGCAATCAATGATGACTTCAGCTGGGGCTTTGGTAGCCAAATAGGCTTTATGGATGATGATAGAGTTTTAGGCCATAAAATTGAGTTTTATTCTCGTATATATGGTTCTTATCATATTAATAATATAACCTCTGCTAACCTTGAATTCGGTCATATTTCAAATAGTAGACTGGGTAGATATAATCCTGGTTCAGAATCTCTGGTACTTTCTATATCCCGAACAATTCATCGTTAATAAACAAGCATCTAATAGCCATATACAAAAAAGAGACCTTCCATACAAAATAGAAGGTTTCTTATTCAAATCAACCACCCCGCGGCAAGCCTTCTCGCTTAGGCTCGAATTCGCTTCGCGAAGAGGGGTATGTTGATTAGTTACAAA